>NZ_JBEZFY010000019.1:103291-119436 GCF_040649765.1 Micromonospora sp. NPDC048894
GAGCACCGGTGTCACCCTGAGCACCCTGCGCCCCTGCATCACCCTGCGGGCCCTGAGCACCGGTCGCACCCTGAGCACCTGCGTCACCCTGAGCACCCTGGAAACCCTGTGCGCCCTGCGCACCAGCCGCGCCCTGAGGCCCCTGAGCACCGGTGTCACCCTGAGCACCCTGCGCCCCCGCATCACCCTGCGGACCCTGAGCACCGGTCGCACCCTGAGCACCGGTCGCACCCTGAAAACCCTGAGCACCCTGCGCACCAGCCGCACCCTGAGGCCCCTGAGCACCAGTGTCACCCTGAGCACCCTGCGCGCCGGTGTCACCCTGCGCCCCCGCGTCACCCTGGGGGCCCTGGGCACCGGTCGCACCCCGGGGACCCGTATCGCCCTGAGGACCTTGGGCACCCTGGGGGCCCTGGGGGCCCTTCTTCGGGCCAGGCGGGTAGTGGCCCTTGCCCCCGTCGTGCCCACCCCACGGTCCCTGCCAGCCCTGCGGGCCGCAGTCCGCCGGATCGTCGGGGTAGCTCTCCCAGGAATCATCAGGTCCGACACCGTCCTGGCGGACCGTCGACCGGGACGCCGGCCACCCGCCGTACTGGCCCAGCGGACCGGGCGTGCCGGTACGCACGCCCTGCGCGGACGGCGTGGTCTCCAGGGGTGGCGCCGCGACCGCAGGCCCACCCGTCATCCCGACCACGATCAGGGCGGAACTCAGCCCTGAAGCGGCGCGACCACGCTTCAGTCCTCGCCGCAGCCGTCGGCTGTTACTCATGAACCCCTCCAGAGAGCCACCCAGATACCCAGAGTTGCCCTTCTGCGACCTAAGGACGCTTACGGGCGAGTTGCAGCTTATTCGACCGATTCGTCCAATAAGAGGGGTTTCTGCTAAAGCGGGAGGCATTCAGGAAAGGCGGACATTCTTCGTGAAGCTACGGCACGATCCCCGCACCCGAACGTGCCCCGATCGTGGTGCGGCCGGCGGTGGCAACCGGCGGCGATGCGCACACGCCGACGGAACCGTCCGCCTCCGGCGATCGAGGGCGGGTCGGTCTCGACCGGAGTTGGCCGCTCAGTACCGGCCGGGCGGCCACGGGGCGGCCGGGCGGGGGCCGTACCAGCCGGGCGGGCCGTAGCCCGCCGGGTAGGCCGGGGGCGGCGGTGGGGTCAGCACCACCGGGATCGGCACCACCGGCGAGTCCGGGGCGTCGACCGTCCGCTGGCTACCGTCCGGGAACCGCAGGTGGTAGCGCTGACCGTCCCAGACCCCCACCGGCGTCTGCGGGTCCCGGCCGACGAAGAACGACCGGTACGCAGCGATCGTCTCCAGCAACTGCCGTTCCTCCCGCAGGGTGCGCTCCCGCTCCGCCGGCTTACGGTCCAGCCCGCGCCGCATCCCGTCGCGCAACAACGCCAGCCGGGTCGCGGCGAACTGGTAACCGCGCATCGCCCGCAACCCGGCGTCCCCACCCACCCGCCGGGCCCAGGTCCGGGCGGCGTGCCGGCGGGCCAGGCTGCCCAGGGCGGCCACCTCGGGCGGGCTCAACCAACCCGCCCGCACATAGTCCGGCAGGGTCCGCTCGGTGAGCCGCCCCTCCCAGGCCCGCAACCAGACCGCGAAACCGACCATGCCGAAGAAGATCGGCACCATCACTGCGACCATGCCGTAGAAGAAGATCACCGCCTGGCCGGTGGCCTGCACGAGCGTCGGGATGAGGTTCCAGGTGCCGTGCAGCATCATCGCCAGCAGCAGGCCGGCGATCGGGGCGAGCACCCGGATCCGCCGGTCGGCGGTACGGGCGGCGATGCCCAGCCCCACCCCGGTCATCGAGGTGAACAGCGGGTGGGCGAAGCCGAAGAAGAGGATCCGGGAGATGAAGATGACGATGACGTTGCGGACGCCGGTGGCCGGCCCCCACTGGTCGACGCCCGAGGCGTAGCCGAGGCCGCCCAGGTAGAGGATGTTCTCCACCATGGCGAACCCGACGGCGGAGAGCCCGCAGTAGACCAGACCGTCGGTGATCCCGGACCACTCCCGGCGGCGGAAGATCAATAGCAGGATCGGGCCGAGCGCCTTGGTCAGCTCCTCGATGAACGGGGCCACCAGCACCCCGGTCAACGACGACGACACCCCCCACTCCTTGAACAGGGCGGCGAAGCTGTTGTTGACGGTCAGCGAGGCGGCGGTGGAGACGAACGCGCCCCAGGCGAAGCAGAAGATCAGGTACTTCAGCGGCTCAGGTTCGTACCGGTCGAGCCAGAGGAAGCAGGCCACCAGGACCGGCACCGGCAGGATCGCCGCCGTCACCCCGACCAGCAGCGCGTCCAGGCCCAGGTTGGAGCCGAGCGTGTAGAGCATGTAGACCGCGCAGGCCGCGATCAACAGCACCACCCCGGCCAGCGCCAGGACCCGCCGCCAGCCGAGGCGGCGCAGCGGCATCCGGGGCGCGGCGGCGTCCGGCGACGGTACGGCGGGCGCGGGCAGCGGGGGCCCGCCGGGCGGGGTGTCGGCCATGCGGATCAGCGTAGTCATCCCCGGCCCGTTCGGCCGGGCTCTCCCGGTGCGCGGTGGGCGGTCCGGCCGGCGCTGCGGGCGGGTCGGCCCGGTCCGGGGCCGGGTCAGCCCAGCGGCGGCGCGGTCGGGGGTTTCGGGGCGGCGTGCTGCTCGGCCGGACTACCGCCCGGTTTCTCCTTGTCGCCGAACGCCTGCCGGATCAGCCGGTTGGCGTCCTCCTGCTCGATCCCCGAGGCGACCAGCAGGTCACTGGCGGTGGTCCGTACCTGGGCGATCACCACGCTGCCGGAGAACCCGACCCCCTGGTCGTACGCCCGGCCGGCCTCGCTGACCGCGCGCAGCGACCGCTCCCGGGCCCGCTCCGGCTCGTCCCCGACGGCGAACTCGTGCCGCAGCAGGCGGACCGCCTCGGCCAGGTGGGCGACCGCGTCCGGCATCGGCTCCGGCACCGGCTCGTCGTCCTCGATCATGGTGACCGACCGGCGGATCAGGGTGCCGCTGTTGCGCATCGCCCGGTCGATCGGGTCGGCCGCCTCGGCGTAGTGGGTCAGTTCGCTGCGCCGGTGCCACCGGGCCGGGGAGAGCGTGCTGGTCTCCTTGGCTCCCTCGATCGCTTCGGTGAAGGTGGCCAGTTCCTCCTTGTTCTCCCGGAGCCGGTCCAGCGCCCGCTGGGCGGCGCCCCGGTCCCGGTCGCGGAGCGCCTGGGCGCAGACGTCGAGCTGGCCGGCGAGCAGGTCCAGCGCCGGCCGGGCCGCCCGGTTGATCACCCGGAGCGGGTTGAGCGGCAGCAGGATAGCGGTGACCAGGAGGGCGATGCCGCCGCCGACGAACGCGTCGACGAACCGGGGCAGTTCCAGATCCTCGGTGGACGGGCTCAGCGTGACGATCAGCACGGCCGTCGCGGCGGCCTGGATCACCACCGCGACACTGGCCCCGAAGAAGGTGGTGAGCACGATGGCCGCGGTCACCACCAACCCGAGCTGCCAGCCCCCGGTGCCGAGGAAGTAGATCAGCACGTCGCCGAGGAACACCCCGACCGCCACCCCGACGATCAGCTCCACGGTCCGGCGCAGCCGCTGGCCCACCGAGGCGGCCAGGGTGCCGACCGCCGAGATCGGCGCGAACACCGGTTGCGGGTTGCCCAGCAGGTGGTGCGACACGATCCAGGCCAGCGCGGCGGCCAGGCCCGCCTGCACGGCCAGGCCCAGGGCCAGGTGCACCTGGTGCAGCCGGTCGTGCAGGGTGGCCCGGCCCCGGGTGCGCAGGTAGGCCATGGCACCGGCGATCCGCGCGGTGTCGACGTCGTTCCCGGCGTCACGCAGCCCGGCCCGACGCAGCAGCGACGGTTGTCGGTCCCGGGCCAGCGCCATGGCGGGGACTACCCACGTCGCACCGGTTCATCCCTGCGGCACAATCGTCCGGGTGACCGGACTGATCGACAGGTGGGTGGCGGCGGCGCTCGCCTGCGGGGCCGTCGACGGGCCGGCGCTGACCGCCGCCGGGGTCGACCTGCTGGCCCGCTGGCGGGAACCGCACCGGCGCTACCACACGGAGCGCCACCTGCGGGCGGTGCTGGACGTGGCCGACCGGCACGCCGACCTCGCCGACCGGCCGGAGCGGGTCGCGCTCGCCGCCTGGACGCACGACGCCGTCTACGACCCACGCGCGGCCGGGGACACCAACGAGCAGGCCAGTGCCGCGCTGGCCGGCACCCTGCTCACCGGGCTGGGGGTGCCGGCCGCCACGGTGGCCGAGGTCCGCCGGCTGGTGCTGCTCACCGCCGGGCACCGGGTCACCCCGGGCGACCGCGACGGCGCGCTGCTCTGCGACGCCGACCTGGCGATCCTGGCCACACCCCCCGAGGTGTACGACGGGTACGCCGCCGCGATCCGCGCCGAGTACGCGCATGTGCCCGAGGCGGACTTCCGTACCGGCCGGGCGCGGGTCCTCGACGGGCTGCTCGCCCTGCCCGCCCTGTTCCGGCTGCCCCCGCTGGCCGCCCACTGGGAGGAACCGGCCCGCGCCAACCTCCACCGCGAGCTGGCGTCTCTGCGCTGATTAACCGTCCGGCGTCACCGGCGCCCCGGGGGGGGGTTGAGGTGTTTGGGGCGGCGCAGGCCGGCGGCGTACAGCAGGCGGACGATCTCCCGGCTGGGCACCACCCGGGCGCCGAGCCACACCGCCACGGCGAACCGGTCGGCGGGGATGTCGTAGTGGTCCCGGTCGAACCCGCGCCGGGGCACCCCCAGCGTCTCGGCGAACACGTGCAGCTCGGCCGGGGAGACGTCGCTGATCAGGTGCGACCAGAGCCGGCCGCGCCACGGCCAGGCGGGCCGGTCCAGGTAGAGCATGGCGGCCAATCTAGCCGCCGGTTAGCCTCGGCCGCATGGCTGGCTCCCCCCTCCTCGACGACCTGCGGGCGGCCCTCGGCGACGAGGCCGTCCTCACCGACCCGGACCTGCTACGGCTGCACCGGCGCGACGAGGCGGACCTCTGCGCCGCCGGTACGCCGCTGGTGGTCGTCCGCCCCCGGGACACCGCACAGGTGGTGGCCGTGGTCCGGGCGGCGGCCCGGCACGGCGTACCCGTGGTGCCGCAGGGGGCGCGGACCGGCCTGGCCGGCGCGGCGAACGCGGTGGACGGCGCGGTGGTGGTGAGCACCGTCGCGATGACCGCGATCCGGGAGATCGACCCGGTGGCCCGCATCGCCGTGGTGCAGCCGGGCGTGGTGAACGCCACACTGGCCCGCGCCGTCCGGCAACAGGGCCTGTACTACCCGCCCGACCCGGGTTCCTGGGAGTCCTCCACGATCGGTGGCAACGTCTCCACCAACGCCGGCGGGATGTGCTGCGTCAAGTACGGGGTGACCACCGAGTACGTCCTCGGGCTGGAGGTGGTGCTCGCCTCCGGCGAGGTGCTGCGCACCGGCCGGCGTACCGCCAAGGGGGTTGCCGGGTACGACCTGACCCGGCTCTTCGTCGGCGCGGAGGGCACCCTCGGGGTGATCACCGAGGTCACCGTGTCGCTGCGGCCGGTGCCCGAGGAGTCACTGACCATGGTGGCGGTCTTCGCCTCGACCGCCGGGGCGGGTACGGCGGTGGCCGGGATCGCCGCGCGGGGGCTCACCCCGAGCCTGTTGGAGCTGCTCGACCGGACGCACCTGCGGGCGATCGAGGCGTACCGGCCGATGGGGTTGCGGACCGACGCCGAGGCGCTGCTGCTCGCGGCCGCCGACACCGGCCCCCGGGCGGCGGCGGACCTGGCCCGGATCGCCGAGGTCTGCACGGCGGCCGGCGCCGCGGAGGTGTATGCGGCCACCGACGCGGTGGAGGCGGCGGCGCTGCTCCAGGCCCGGCGGCTGGCCCACCCGGCGATGGAGAAGTTCGCCGCCGACACCTACCCGGACGGCAACGGCGGCCTGATCATCGACGACGTGGCGGTGCCCCGGGGGGCGCTCGCCACCCTGCTGGACGGGGTGGCCCGGATCGCCGTCGAGTGCGGGGTGCCGATCGGGGTGGTCGGCCACGCCGGGGACGGCAACCTGCATCCGAACATCGTGGTGGACCGGGCCGACCCGGCGAGCCTGGAGCGGGGCCGACTGGCCTTCGACGAGATCATCCGGCTCGGCCTGGAGTTGGGCGGCACCTGCACCGGTGAGCACGGCGTCGGGCTGCTCAAGCGGGACTGGCTGGCCCGGGAGATCGGCCCGGTCGGCGTCCGGGTGCACCAGGCGATCAAGGCGGCGCTCGACCCGGCCGGGCTGTTCAACCCGGGCAAGGTGCTCTGAGCCGACCCGCCGGACCGGGCGTGGCGGGCCCGGATCGCTCAGCGGGTGGGTTCGGCGGGGGTGGCCTGGGTGAGCAGGAGCAGGATCTCCCCGGCCACCGCCGGTCGTTCCTCGCCCGGGCAGTCCTGCGAGGTGACCAGACCGGTCGTGGTGAGCAGGCTGGAGGTCAGCGCGTCGATGCAGCTCGCCCGGTATCTGCGGGCCTGGTCGGTCTCCTGGGCCAGCCGCGGGTCGGCGAGCAGCTTGTGCAACCGCTGCACCTGCTCGGCGTCGAGGGAGCCGGTCGAGGTGACCCCGTCGCCCGCACAGTCGTCACACTCCCACCGGCCGTCCGGCTCGACGGTCAAGGACCGCAGTGGACCGTCGTCGCCGAGTTTCTGCACCAGGCTGACCCGGTTGGCGGTCACCCCCGGGGATGTCGTCCCGCCCCGGCCCTCCGCTGTGGAACCGCCGTCCCGGTCGGCCATCGCGCAGCCGGCCAGGGTGACCGTCAGGGCGGCGACGGCGGGGACGGTGAGCGCACGCGACCACTGAGGGGGAACCACGCGCGGAACCTATCCCACCCCGGGTGCCGTCCGGAACCGGCCGACCGGACCGCCGCCAGCGGGTGGGACCGCCCACCGCCGGCCCGGCATCGACGGGTGCCGCCGCCCGGGACCGGTCAGCGGGTGGACGTCGGGAGTCCGACGTGGCCACCCTCGACGCCGTCGACGCCCCGGTCGGCGGCGAAACCCCGGACGTCGGGCGCACCCAACCGGGCCGCGTCGGCGGTCGCGTCGTCCGGCATGAGCTGGGACTCCCGCTCCGCCTCGACCCGGGCCCGGTAGTGCGCGATCTCCCGGTCCCGGGTGGCCGCGTCCCAGCCGAGCACCGCCCCCATCAACTCCGCCGTGTGCCCGGCCGAGTCGAGCCCGCGGTGGGTCGTCTCGAAGGAGATCCGGGTACGCCGGGTCAGCACGTCCTCCAGGTGCAACGCCCCCTCGGAGCGGGTGGCGTAGGTCACCTCGGCGGCCAGGTACTCGGGGGCACCGGCCAGTGGTGAGGCGAGCAGCGGGTCGGCGGCGATCAGCGCCAGCAGTTCCAGGGTGAGCGTGCCGTACCGCTCCAGCAGGTGCTCGACCACACCGACGGGGACCCCGTGCCGGCGGGCCAGGTCGGCCCGGTCCCGCCACATCGAGGCGTACCCGTCGGCGCCGAGCAGTGGCAGGTCGGCGGTGCGCGAGGGGCGTACGCCGCCGAGCCGGTGGGCGGCCCGGTCGACCACGTCGGTGGCCATCACCCGGTACGTCGTGTACTTGCCGCCGGCGACCAGCAGCAGCCCGAGCATCGGCTCGAAGACCGCGTGTTCCCGGGAGAGCTTGGAGGTGGAGTCGGCCTCACCGGCCAGCAGTGGGCGCAGCCCGGCGTAGACGCCCTCGATGTCCGCACTCGACAGCGGCCGGTCCAGCACCAGGTTGACCTGGTCGAGCAGGTACTGGATGTCGCGGGCGGAGGCGGCCGGGTGGGAGCGGTCCAGCCGCCAGTCGGTGTCGGTGGTGCCGATGATCCAGTGCCCGCCCCAGGGGATGACGAAGAGCACACTGGTCGCGGTCCGCACGATCAGCCCGGTCTCGCCGGTGATCGCCGAGCGGGGCACCACCAGGTGCACCCCCTTGGACGCCCGGACCCGGATGCCGGGGCGCAGCCCGACGTCGTTGAGCATCCGGGACATGTCGTCGCTCCACACGCCGGTGGCGGCGATGACGGTGCGGGCGCGTACCTCGAACTCCGCGTCCGGGGAGCCGGGGGGTGCCTCCAGGTCGCGGACCCGGACCCCGGTGACCTCCCGGGCCTGCCGCACCAGCCCGACGGCGCGGGCGCTGGTCACCACGGTCGCGCCGAGGCTGGCGGCGGTGCGGGCCAGGGTCACCACCAGCCGGGCGTCGTCGACCTGGCCGTCGTAGTAGCGGATCGCCCCGGCCAGCGCGTCGGCCCGCAGGCTGGGGAAGACCCGGCGGGCACCCTCGCGGGTCAGGTGCCGGTGCAGCGGCATTCCCCGGCCGGTGCCGAAGAGGCCGGCGAAGGCGTCGTAGGCGGCCACCCCGGCCCCGTAGTAGGAGCGGCGGAACAGCCGGGCCGGCAGGTCGCGCAGCCCCCGGCCGGCGGGGAGCGGGATGAGGAACGGGACCGGTCGGACCAGGTGCGGGGCGAGTCGGGTGGCGAGCAGCCCTCGCTCGGTCAGCGCCTCGTGGACCAGGTGGAACTCCAACTGTTCCAGGTAGCGCAGGCCGCCGTGGATCAGCTTGCTGGACCGGCTGGAGGTGCCGGCGGCGAAGTCGCGGGCCTCGACCAGGGCGACCTTGAGCCCCCGGGAGGCGGCGTCCAACGCGGCACCGGCACCGGTCGCCCCACCGCCGATGACCAGCACGTCGAACCGCTCGGACCGCAGCCGGCGCAGGTCGGCGGCACGGCGCTCGGGCGAGAGTTGACCAGCGGCGGATCGGGTCACATTGGGGTCACGCACCCGTCCACCGTAACCCGCCGGGTCCCACCCGCAGCAGGCCTGGAGCCCGCCGAGATCCGCACCGCCGATCCGGTGACACTGAGCAAGACTCCTCCGGATCGCCTCGATGACTCTCCGTAATCAGCTTCTCGCCGACCCCTCCGCCCCTCACACCGCCTCCCCATCGCCGTGACCAGCCCGATCGCCGCATCCCCCGCCCATCCCCCACATCCCTCCCTCGGATCCTTTGCTCTGCTGCTCTCCACGCGACGCGCACGTTCCGTGACCGGTGCGTCCAGGGCAGCAGAGCAAAGGATCCGAAGGTGGAGGTCCACACCCCCACCTTCCGTCACTTTCCGTGACCACGGAACGGTGCCGGCGACCTGGGAGAAGCGACGGAACGCGGGAGGTGGACGCAGCGGCGGACCGGGCGGAGCCGAGCCCACGCGAGGGCGGGGACCGCGCAGGTCCGCGTTTCCCCGGGTCCACCGGCGACGGGCGGGGACGGTCGTCGGACCGGCAAAGCCGTCGGACGGCGACGTGCGTCGTACTGTTTCCGGATGTTGGCCGACACACCACCTCCGCCGGGCTACGGCCCACCATCGGCCGCCGGCCGTCCGTCGAGCCCGTGGCCGGTGGTGGCGGCCGCACTGGCCGGCGGCTGGACGGTCGTGCTCGCCGTCCTGCTCCAGGCGGTCGGCTGGTCGGTCGAGCAGTTGCAGGTGGCCGCGGGATGGGACCGGCAGGCGTGGCTCTGGCCGGCCCTCAGCCTGGCCACCGCCCTGCTGGTCGGCCTACCCGCCCTGCTGCTGGCCCTGCTCCCCCGTTCACCCCGGGTACGGGCCACCGGGTGGGGTTGGCTCGGCGCGGCGCTCGCCCTGCTCGCCCTCGGCTCCCTGCGGGCGCTTCCCCAGGTACACCACGAGCTGTACCTGGCCGCGCTGGCCGCCACCGCGACCCTGCTCGCGCTGCTGACCGCCCGACTGTCCGGCCCGGCCGCCACCACCCCACCCCAGCCCACGGGCACCGCCACAGCCACGGCCACGGCCACGGCCACGGATCGTGCCGGCCGACCCAGGGCGGTCACCCTGTTGGCCATCGCGGCCGGACTGGCCCTGCTGCTGCCGTGGGTGCGGTTCGGCGCGCTGGGCGGTCTGCTGGAGACCGCGCTCGCCGCGCTCGCCGCGACGGCGGTCGGCCTGCTGGCCGCAGCGCTGCTGGGCGACCGGTTCTGGTCCCCCTTCACCGGCGACGGGCCACCCCGGGCCGCCCGTACCGTGCTGGTCGGCGGCCTGGTCGCCGGGGTGGTCCTGCTGCTGGTCGTCGCGGGCACCGGCCACTCCGGCGCCCAACTGCCCGGGTTGCTGTTCGTCCCGCCGCTCGGTTTCGTGCTGGGCGCGTGCCAGGTGGCGGCCCGCCGGGCCGGCGCACCGGCCGGTGCCGCGCCGGTCCGGTGGCTGGTCGGTCTGGCGGCGTTCGGCCCGTTGGCGCTCGCCGACCCGGAGGAGATCTCGGTCCTGCTGGCCACCACCCGCGACGTCCCCTACTGGGTCGCGGTCGCATCCGGCGTCGGGTTCGCCGTCGCGGTCGTGCTGGCCATCGGGTACGGGGTGCTGCTCGCCCGGCCACGCGGGCGCGCACCACGCCGGCTGGTCGCCGCGTCGAGCGCAGCCGTCCTGCTGCTCACCGTCGGCGTGGTCGACGTGGTCGCCGGCCAGCCCGGCCTGCACGGCGAACGGCTGCTGGTGGTGCTCCGCGAGCAGGCCGACCTCACCGGCATCCCCGCCGGTACGCCAGGTCGCGCCGGCCGGGAGGCGCGGACCGCCGAGGTCTACCGCCGACTGGTGTCCACCGCCGAACGCACCCAGGGGGCGTTGCGCCGGGACCTGACCCGGCTACACCTCGACCCGACGCCGTACTACCTGGTCAACGCGATCGAGACCGACGGCGGGCCAGCGGTGCGGGCGTGGCTGTCCGGGCGGCCGGAGGTGGCCCGGGTGCTGGTCAGCCAGCGGCTCCGACCATTGCCCGCGCCGGCACCGGCCAGCCGGGGTGACCGGCCCGCGCCGACCGGGCCGGAGTGGAACATCCGGATGCTGGGCGCCGACCGGGTCTGGTCGGAGTTGGACGTCACCGGGGCCGGGGTGGTGGTCGGCAGTTCGGACTCCGGGGTCGACGGCACCCATCCGACCCTGGCCGCCAACTTCCGGGGCGGCGACGACTCCTGGTACGACCCGTGGGACCACACCCGCGCCCCCACCGACTCCGGCGGTCACGGCACCCACACCACGGCCAGCGCGGTGGGACGCGACGGCATCGGGGTCGCCCCCGGAGCCCAGTGGGTGGGCTGCGTCAACCTCGACCGCAACCTGGGCAGCCCCGCGCACTACCTGGACTGCCTCCAGTTCATGTTGGCCCCGTTCCCGGCCGGCGGTGACCCGTTCACCGACGGTCGGCCGGAGCGGGCCCCCGACGTGCTCACCAACTCGTGGGGGTGCCCACCGGTCGAGGGCTGTGATGCGGGTGCGCTGCGCCCGGCCACCGCCGCGTTGACGGCCGCAGGCATTCTGGTGGTGGCCGCCGCAGGGAACACCGGACCCGACTGCGGGTCGATCGTCGACCCGCCGGCGCCGTACCCCGATGTGCTGACGGTGGGTGCCGTGGGCCGCGACCGGCGCGTCACGGAGTTCTCCAGCCGGGGGCCCGTCGCGGGTGGGGCGGCCAAGCCGGACCTGGTCGCCCCCGGCGCGGAGGTCCTCTCCGCGATGCCCGGCGGCGGTTACGCCGCCCTGGACGGCACTTCGATGGCCACCCCGCAGGTGGCGGGAGTGGTGGCACTGATGTGGTCGGCGAACCCGGCGCTGGTCGGTGACCTGGACCGGACCCGGAACATCCTGCGGGACACCGCGCAACCCGCCGGGCCCGCCGACCTCAGCTGCGGCCCGGTGGCGGCGTCGACCGGGGCCGGTCTGGTCGACGCGTACGCGGCGGTGCGGGCGGCCCGCCGCTGACCGCCCCGGTCGCCGGGGTGAGCCGGCCCGGCTGGGTACGGTCCTCGGACACGGAACGGGGCGGACCGCTCGCGCGGCCCGCCCCGTTCGGCGTTGGAGCTGGACTCAGAAGTCCATGTCCCCGCCACCCGGGCCAGCCGGGGCGGCCGGGGTCTTCTCCGGCTTGTCCGCCACGACGGCTTCGGTGGTGAGGAAGAGCGCCGCGATCGACGCGGCGTTCTGCAGCGCGGACCGGGTCACCTTGGCCGGGTCGATGATGCCCGCGGCCAGCAGGTCGACGTACTCACCGCTGGCGGCGTTGAGGCCGTGACCGGCGTCCAGGTTGCGGACGCGCTCGACGACCACGCCACCCTCCAGGCCGGCGTTGACGGCGATCTGCCGCAGCGGGGCGTCCAGCGCGATCTTGACGATCTGCGCGCCGGTCGCCTCGTCGCCGGCCAGGTCCAGCTTGTCGAAGGCGGTCTTGCCGGCCTGCACCAGCGCGACGCCACCACCCGGGACGATGCCCTCCTCGACGGCGGCCTTCGCGTTGCGGACGGCGTCCTCGATGCGGTGCTTGCGCTCCTTCAGCTCGACCTCGGTGGCCGCGCCGACCTTGATCACCGCGACGCCGCCAGCCAGCTTGGCCAGCCGCTCCTGCAGCTTCTCGCGGTCGTAGTCGGAGTCGCTCTTGTCGATCTCGGCCCGGATCTGGTTGACCCGGCCCTGGATCTGGTCGGCGTCGCCGGCACCGTCGACGATGGTGGTCTCGTCCTTGGTCACCACGACCTTGCGGGCCCGGCCCAGCATGTCGAGGCCGACGGCGTCCAGCTTGAGGCCGACCTCCTCGCTGATGACCTGGCCACCGGTGAGGATGGCGATGTCGGCGAGCATGGCCTTGCGGCGGTCACCGAAGCCCGGCGCCTTGACGGCGACCGACTTGAAGGTGCCCCGGACCTTGTTGACGACCAGGGTCGCCAGGGCCTCACCCTCGATGTCCTCGGAGATGATCAGCAGCGGCTTGCCCGACTGCATGACCTTCTCCAGGATCGGGAGCAGGTCCTTCACCGAGGAGATCTTGCTGTTGACGATGAGCAGGTAGGGGTCGTCGAAGACGGCCTCCATACGCTCCGGGTCGGTCATGAAGTACGCGGAGATGTAGCCCTTGTCGAAGCGCATGCCCTCGGTGAGCTCCAGCTCCAGCCCGAAGGTGTTGCTCTCCTCGACGGTGATGACGCCTTCCTTGCCGACCTTGTCCATCGCCTCGGCGATGATCTCGCCGACGGTGCTGTCACCGGCGGAGATGGAGGCGGTGGAGGCGATCTGCTCCTTGGTCTCGACGTCCTTGGCGAGCTTGGACAGCTCCTCCGAGACGCTGGCCACGGCAGCCTCGATGCCCCGCTTCAGGGCCATCGGGTTGGCACCGGCGGCCACGTTGCGCAGACCCTCGCGCACCAGGGCCTGGGCCAGGACGGTCGCCGTCGTCGTGCCGTCACCGGCGACGTCGTCGGTCTTCTTGGCGACCTCCTTGACCAGCTCGGCGCCGATCTTCTCGTACGGGTCCTCGAGCTCGATCTCCTTGGCGATGCTCACACCATCGTTGGTGATGGTGGGGGCACCCCACTTCTTCTCGAGCACCACGTTGCGGCCCTTGGGGCCGAGGGTCACCTTTACGGCGTCGGCGAGCTGGTTCATGCCCCGCTCGAGGCCGCGGCGAGCCTCTTCGTCGAACGCGATCATCTTGGCCATACGGCGTTGTCCTCCTGGACACTCACGGGCCACCCGGGGGTTTGTGTCCCCGGACGGGCCGCCTGGTGTACGCACCTTGGGGACGTCGCCACCTGGCGACGACGACGTCCTCCTCGGTCGGGCCGGACAGCCCGCGACGACCGGCCATGTGCCACCCGACGCCATCGAGACGCCGATGTGACCGTGGCCCTACCGCCCCGACCATTGGCACTCACCGTATGCGAGTGCCAATGACCTGTTTAGCACTCTCCCCTGCCGAGTGCAAGCACGATGGGGCCGGTCAGCCGAGTTCCGCCACCAGTCGCGCGACGTTCACCGGCCCCTCCTGCGCGCGCTGCTCGGCGTACGTCACGACCAGGCCGACCAGCTGCACCAGGTAGACCGGCACGACCAGCACGGCGCTCACCAGGATCACCGCCACCGCACCCGCGGCGGTGCCGGGCGCGGTGAACGGGTCGGTGCCGAACGGCACGGTGCCGACCGACTCCACCACCCCACCGAGCACGCTGCCGAGCAGCACCGCGAGTGCGACCAGCGCCACCCGGCCGAGCACCATGCCCAACCGGTCGTGGAACATGCGGAACGAGCGCCCGATCGGGTTCTGCCCCTCGAACAGGTAGACCGGGCCGGCGAGGGCGAGGGCGAACGCCAGGTAGATGCCCGGCAGCAGGCACAGGCAGAAGCCGACGCCGATGAGCAGGCCCAGCACCAGCATCCAGCCCCACAGGCCGAGGCAGCGGCGCGCGCCGTAGCGCAGCGCGCCGGGCAGGTCGGCCGGCTGGCCGGCGGCCTGCCGGGCCACCACCCAGGTGCCACCCGCCCAGCCGATGCCCTGCACCACCCCGAAGGCCAGCGCGACCAGGAACACCGAGACCCCGTAGATCACCAGGTCACTGAGGTAGCCGTCGGGAATCGAGCCGTCGGCGGGCAGCGGGGCGGCGTCGGGCCCCGTGCCGAGGGAGAGCAGGGACACCGCCACCGCCGGCACGACCTGGGTGAGCAGCATCAACGGCAGCAGGGTCCGCCAACTTCGACGCAACGCTCCGGTGCACCGGGCGAACCAGCCTTCCAGCCCGGCGTACGGCGGATTGACCAGCGGGTCCGCCGGCCCCCAGGAGCCGCCCCCGGCGACCGGCGGATGACCCCCGAGCGGCGGATAGCTCCCGAGCGGCGGGAAACCGCCGTCGGCACCCGGGGGATAGCCCGGGTACGGGCCACCGGGAGCCGGATAGCTCCAGCCCGGCGGCCCCGCTGCGGACGGATCCCACGACGGCGGACCCCACGAGGGTTGGCCCGACGGCGGCCCCCCGGGCGGCGGACCCCACGAGGGTTGGCCCGACGGCGGGCCCCCCGGCGGCGGGCCCCATGGTCCGCCCGGCGACCCGGCAGCGGGGCCGGGTGGACCCGGAGGTGACTGGTCGGACATGAACCCTCCTCAGCGAGGACGCCTGGACGGTTCACGATCTTTCCCCGCACCGACCCCCGCCGCCAACCGTCCCACGGGTGGCCCGGCGGGTGGGACCCGCAGGACAGGTCAGGCGATGACGCGGACCCGTTCGGCCTGCGGCCCCTTCTGACCCTGGGCGATCTCGAACTCCACCCGCTGACCGTCGTCGAGCGCCTTGTAGCCGTCCATCTCGATGGCGGAGAAGTGGACGAAGACGTCCTGCCCGCCGTCGACGGCGATGAAGCCGTAGCCTTTTTCGGAGTTGAACCACTTGACGGTGCCCTGTGCCACGGTGCACTTCCTCACTCTGCGCGGCGTTCCACAACCCCGGGATGCCGGCGGGCCGACAGCGGAGAACCACCGTTTCGGCGATCGGTGAAGGCCGCTGAATCGGTGACCGAAATCGCACGCTACACGAGGAGTGACGACCGCGCACGACCTCAAATCGGCCTAAATCGGACGGGTATCGACCCGGTTACCCATCGGCGTTCATCGCTGCGGTATGCATGCGCACATGACATCTGCCCCGGCCCCACCGGTGACCCGGACGGCACCCGTGCACCGGGTGCGCCCGCAGGACGCCGCCCGGATGCGGGCGCTGCGGTTGGAGATGCTCGCGGATGCGCCGCTGGCCTTCCTGGAGACCGTCGCCGAGGCCGCCGCCCGCCCGCACGCCGACTACGCGGCCCGGATCGCGTACGTGTCCCAGGGGTGCCACACCGCCCAGTTCGTGGCCGATCCCGGCGGCCGGCTGGTCGGCCACGCGGGCGGCACCGTCGCCCCCGACGAGCCGGACCTGACGGTCGTCTACGCGGTCTACGTGAACCCCTCGTGGCGGGGCACCGGCCTGCTCGGCGCGCTGATCGACGAGGTCGCCGCCTGGTCGCGCGCCTGCGGCCGACCACAGCTCATGCTCGAGGTGGTGGTCGGCAACGACCGTGCCTACCGGGCCTACCACCGTCTGGGCTTCACCGACACCGGCGTCCGCGTCCCGCACCCCAAGATCCCCGCCCTCACCGAACTCCAGATGCGCCGCCCCGCCTGACCCCCACCCCAAACCCCAGGCCGGGCCGGGCCGCGCCGGGCTGGGCCGCGCCGCGCCGGGCCGCGCCGCGCCGGGCCGCGCCGCGCCGGGCCGCGCCGGGCCGCTCGGCGGCGGGCCGGGCCGGGCAGGGCGGGGC
>NZ_JBEZFY010000020.1:0-104539 GCF_040649765.1 Micromonospora sp. NPDC048894
GATCAAACGCTGCCTCAAGCGCTACATCGCCCGAGACCTCTACCGACGCCTCGAAAACCCACCCCACCCACTTGACACGCCATAGGAGCGTCCGGCCTGTCGGGCCGGCTGGGGCGGGCGGGCAGCAACGTCACGCATCAAGCGGTATCAGCGCGGGCGGATACCGCTGCGGCGACCCCGTAGGTCGGTCGACGGACAGTCAGATCAGGCGGAGCTGCCGGTCCTTGGGTCGGCGTGGCTCGGCCTCGCCGAACCGTTCGAACAGCCCCGGGTCGACGACGTCCAGGAACGGCGACGGTCGGCAGTCGCGTTCGGTACCGTGCCGGACCCGGCGGGCGGCGTGGCTGACGTAGAGCCGGTCCTGGGCGCGGGTCAACCCGACGAAGAACAGCCGACGTTCCTCGGCGATCGCGTCGTCGTCCGGTGTCGAGCCGGGCCAGCGCAGCGGCAGCAGACCGTCCTCCACGCCGACCAGGAAGACCACCGGGAACTCCAGCCCCTTCGCGGCGTGCAGGGTGAGCAGGGTGACCGCTTCGGCGCGCGGGTCCAGTGCGTCCACCTCGGCCCCGGTGGCGAGCTGGGAGAGGAAGAGTTCCAGGTCGTCGCCGCAGCGTCGGGCCAGCGGGGTGAGCAGGTCGACGGCGGTCCGGACGTCCTCGGGGCGGACGGTGCCGGCGGCGTCCAGGGTGGGGGCGGCGAACCGTTCGGCGAGCACCTGGCCGGCGAGCCGGACCCGGGCGGGCAGCCCACCGGCGGGACCGTCGGCGTGCCGCAGTTCCCGGGCGATCGCGAGGACACCGGGCCGGTCCCGGAGCCGGTCGTGGGACCGCTTCTGCACCGGGATGTTGGCCCTGGCCAGCGCGTCCACGATCGGGGCGGCCTGCGCGTCGGTGCGGTAGAGCACCGCGATGTCGGAGAAGGACAGGCTGGTGGACCGGCCGTCGATGCGCCCCGAGTCCAACGACCGGTGGGAGAGGCCGCCGACCAGGTCGTCGACGGTGCGTACCACGAAATCGGCCTCGTCGGCGACGGACGCCGCCGGGTAGCGGCCGACCAGCGGGGCCTCCGGGTCGAGCCGGGCCGGGTCGAGCCGGCGGCCCCGGACCAGCGACGACGGCGCGATGGCCTGGACGGCGGCGGCCAGGATCGGCGCGGACGAGCGGTAGTTGCGGTTGAGCCGGACCAGCCGGGCGTCGGTGAAGTCCTCGGAGAACCGCAGGAAGTAGCCGACGTCGGCACCCCGGAACGAGTAGATAGCCTGGTCCGGGTCGCCGATCGCGCAGATGTTGCCGTCGGCGGGGCTGAGCAGGCGCAGCAGGTCGTACTGGACGGGGTCGACGTCCTGGTACTCGTCGACGAAGATCCACCGCCAGCGTTCCCGGTATTCCCGGACCAGCTTCTTGTCGCCCTTGAGCAGTGCGACCGGCAGGGTCAGCAACTCGTCCAGGTCGACCAGGTCCTGCTTACGCAGCAACGCCGTGTAGCGGGCCGGGTCGTCGCCGGCCTCCGTCCGGGCGGCCGACCGCTCGGCGTCGTCGGCGATCCGGAACCCCTCCGGCAGGCCGGCCGCGGCGGCGTTCTCCCGCAGGATGGCCAGCCCGAGCGAGTGGAAGGTGCCGACGGTGACGTCCTCGGCGACCGGGCCGAGCAGCCCGTCGAGCCGGTGCCGCAGCTCCTCGGCGGCCCGCCGGGTGAAGGTGATCGCCAGGCACTGCTCGGGGAAGACGTTCAGCTCGGCGCAGAGGTAGGCGATCCGGTGGGTCAGCGTGCGGGTCTTGCCGGTGCCCGGCCCGGCCACGATCAGCAGCGGGCCGCCGGGCGCGGAGGCGGCCACCCGCTGCATTGCGTCCAACCGGTCGAGCAGGCCGGTACCGACCTCCTCCATCCCGGCGAGCATCGGCTCGAACGGCTCGTGCGGCGAGGGGGTCGAGGCGATCGGTGGCGGTGGCGGGGTCGGCGCGGGCTTCGGCTTCGGCTCGGCCTTCGCCGCCGCCGGCCGCTTGGCCTTCGGTTTCGCCGCCGGCTCCGTCGGCCTGCGCTGCGCCGGCACCGGTACGTCGAAGAGCGTCTCCTGCCCCGACCCACCGGCCCCGCCCAGCTCGGCCGGGTCGAAGAGGGTGATCACGCCGTACTCGCCGTCGTAGCCGGGGACCCGGCGCACGTCGCCCCGGCGCAACCGGCCGATGCCCTCGGCGAGCAACTCCCCGCCGACCCGGCCGATCTCGTCGACCGGGGTACGGGTGAGGATCTCCAACTCCGGGCCGAGCGCGGCGACCAGCTCGTTGAGCTTGCCTTCGACCTTCTTGGACCGGGGCCCCACCTTGTTGATCTCACCGAGGATCTCGGCCAGCGGCACCAGGTGGGTCACCTCGCGGGCGTGCTCGGGGCGGTGCCCGTCCGGCCGGTCGGCCAGCTCCTCGATCCGGCTGAGCACCCCCACGGTCAACGGCTTGCCGCACTCCGGGCAGCGCCCGCCGGCCGCCCTGGTCCGCTCCGGCGACCAGTTGACGCCGCAGAGCCGGTGCCCGTCGGCGTGGTACTTGCCCTCCTCGGGGAAGAACTCGATCGTCCCGGCCAGCCCGTCACCGGTCCGCAGCGCGTCCCGGATGGCGAAGTAGTCGCGGGCCGACGAGAAGACGGTGGCCTCCCGGGCCAGGGCCGGCGGGGAGTGCGCGTCGGAGTTGGAGACCAGCCGGTAACGGTCCAGGCTGCCGACCCGCCAGTTCATCGCCGGGTCGGAGGAGAGCCCGGTCTCCACCGCGAAGACGTGCTCGGCCAGGTCGGCGTAGCAGTCGGCGATCGCGTCGAAGCCGGACTTCGAGCCGAGCGCGGAGAACCACGGTGTCCAGATGTGCGCCGGCACCAGGTAGCCGTCTTCACTGGCGTCGAGGGTGATCTCCAGCAGGTCCCGGGAGTCCAGGCCGAGGATCGGCCGGCCGTCCGAGCCGAGGTTGCCGATCCGGCCCAGCGCCGTGTTGAACCGGGCCACTGCGTCCAGGTCGGGCAGGTAGATCAGGTGGTGCACCTTGCGGGTCCGGTCGTCCCGCTTGTAGATGGTGGAGATCTCCACGCTCAGCATGAACCGGACCGGGTCGGCCTCCGCCGAGTCGGCCAGCCGGGGTGGCAGCCGCCGGGCGATGTCCGCCTCGGCCTCCGGGCCGAGCCGGTACAGGCCAGGCTCGGCCGGTTGCAGGGTTTCCCGCAGGTGGTCGTACCAGGCGGGGTGGGTGAAGTCGCCGGTGCCGAGCACCCCGATGCCCTTGCGTCGGGCCCACCAACCGAGGTTGGGCAGGGTGAGATCGCGGCTGCACGCGCGGGAGTACTTCGAGTGGATGTGCAGGTCCGCGACGAACGGCGGGACGCCACCAGGGGGAGCGGCGCTGAACGGAGGCACGCCGCATCCTGTCACGGCCGGTCCACTACCCGCCTGCCGCCACGCGTACGCGTGAGGAGGGCAATCCGGTGCTGGACTACCGCGGCCGGACGCGGTATGAGCCGGGCTCTCCGTCCATCCGGGCAGGTCACGGGGCGCGCAGTTCGACCAGGGTCACCTGCGGCGGTGCGCCGACCCGGACCGGGGGACCCCAGAAACCGGCCCCGTTGGTGACGTAGACCTTGGTGCCGTCGATTTCACCGAGCCCGGAGACCACCGGCTGTTGGAGCTTGACGGCCAGGTTGAACGGGGCGAGTTGACCGCCGTGGGTGTGCCCGGACAGTTGCAGGTCGACGCCGAACTTCGCCGCCTCGTGCACGGCGATCGGCTGGTGGGCGAGCAGCACCACGGGGCGGTTGACGTCCCGGCCGCCGAGCGCGGCGGTGAAGTCGGCAGGGCCGGCGACGCCGGTGCCGTCGGCGGTGACGTCGTTGATCCCGGCCAGGTCGAGCACCCCGCCCCGGGCCTGGATCTCCTGTCGCTCGTTCTGGAGCACCCGCAGGCCGAGCCGGTCGACCTCGGCCACCCATTCCTCGACCCCGGAGTAGTACTCGTGGTTGCCGGTGACGAAGAAACTGCCGTAGCGGGAACGCAGGTCACGCAGTGGCTCGGCGGCCTCGCCCAGCTCGGCGACCGAGCCGTCGACCAGGTCACCGACGACCGCGACCAGGTCGGCGTCCAACCGGTTGATCATCTCGACGATCCGCTCGGTGTGCACCCGACCGCGTAGCGGACCGAGGTGGATGTCCGACACGGTGGCGATGCGCAGCCCGTCCATGCTGCGGGGGAGCTTCGCCAGCGGGATGCGTACCCGGTCGAGCTGTGGCGGTCCCAGCGCGGTGCGGACCCCGTACCCGGTGATGCCGGCGGCGGTGAGCCCGGCGAAGATGGCGGCCCCCCGGGCGAGCAGCAACCGGCGGGACTCGTCGTGGTCCGGCCGGTCCACGGCCTCGGCGGCCGGCGGGTCGGCGCTGCCGGCCGCACCGACCAGCGCCGGTTCCGGGGCGGCGGTGGTGGCCTCGGCGGCGGTGCTGCGCCGTCGCAGCACCAGCCGGGTCACCGCCATCGGCACTTCCAGCACCACCAGCACGATCAGCAGGTAGAACATCACCGCGAGCCAGAGGTAACCGGGCCAGGCCAGCCAGAACGCCCCGGCGATCTGGGTGCCGGCCATGGTTGCCGGGACGAGCACCGCCAGGAGTAGGGCGACGACCGTGCCGACCCGGCGCCACCGGCCCGGTCCGGTGGTGTCCTTGACCAGCCGTTTCCACAGGTAGAAGTGGATCAGGCCGGTGACCAGGGCGAGCGTGCCCACGAACCCCAGAATCGCCAACACGGCAGCCCTTCCTCAGCCGCCCGCGAAGGGAGGCAGCACGTCGATCGTGGCCCCGGCCGGCAACGGCGTCTGCCGATCATGGCAGGCGACGCCGTCGACCAGGAAACTCGCCACCTGGAGCACCGCGGCCAGCCGGGGGCCGTGCCGGTGGGCGAGTTCACCGAGGAGTTCGTCCAGCGGCCGGCCGGCGGAGGCGGTCTCCTCGCTGCGGCCGGCGGCGGCCCGCGCCCCGGCGAAGTACCGGACGGTGAGGTCCACCTCAGCCTCCGATCGCCGACATGGGCCGGACGGGTTGCAGGAAGGTCGGGTCGTCGATGCCGTGCCCGGCCCGCTTGACCACCGTGGCGGCCTGCCAGCGGCGGGCGAGGTCGGCGTCGTCCGCGCCGGCCCGCAGCGCGCCCCGCAGGTCGGACTCCTCGGTGGCGAACAGGCAGTTGCGGAGCTGGCCGTCGGCGGTGAGCCGGGTGCGGTCGCAGTCGCCGCAGAACGGCCGGGTCACCGTGCCGATCACCCCGACCCGGGCCGGTCCGCCGCCGACCAGCCAGGTCTCGGCCGGGGCGGCGCCCCGGTGCGCCGGGTCGGGGGTGAGGGCGAAGTCGGCGGCCAGCGACGCCAGGATCTCGTCGGCGGTGACCATCGTGGCCCGGTCCCAGCCGTGCTGGGCGTCCAGCGGCATCTGCTCGATGAACCGCAGCTCGTAGCCGTGGTCGAGGGCGAACCGCAGCAGCGCCGGTGCCTCGTCGTCGTTGACCCCGCGCATCAGCACCGCGTTGATCTTCACCGGGGTGAGCCCGGCGGCGGCGGCCCCGGCCAGCCCGGCGAGCACGTCGGCCAGCCGGTCCCGCCGGGTCAACGCGGCGAACCGGGCCGCGTCCAGGGTGTCCAACGACACGTTCACCCGGTCCAGCCCGGCGTCGCGCAGCGCCGGGGCGAGCCGGTCCAGGCCGAGACCGTTGGTGGTCAACGAGATCCGGGGGCGGGGGGTGAGCGCGGCCACGGCGGCGACGATGCCGACCAGCCCCGGCCGGATCAGCGGCTCGCCCCCGGTGAACCGCACCTCGGTCACCCCGAGCCGCTGCACCGCGACCCCGACCAGCCGCACGATCTCCGCGTCGGTGAGCAGCTGCGGCCCGGCCAGCCAGGGCAGCCCTTCGGCCGGCATGCAGTAGGTGCAGCGCAGGTTGCACTTGTCGGTCAGCGACACGCGCAGGTCCCGGGCGATCCGGCCGTACCGGTCGACGAGGACGCCGGCGGTCGTCGGGGCGGCGGTCACCCGTCGACCGTAGCGCGGCCGACGCCCCGCAGCGCCGCTCGGGCGGCACCGACGACCGCATCGCGGTACGCCCCGCCGAACAACGCGGTGTGCACGAGCAGCAGGTGCAGTTGGTGCAGCGGCACCCGTTCCCGCCACCCGTCGGCCAGCGGCCACGCCTCCCGGTAGCCGGCCATGATCCGGTCGAGGTGCGGCGGACCACCGAAGAGCGCCAGCTGGGCCAGGTCCGTCTCCCGGTTACCGCCGTGCGCCGCCGGGTCGACCAGCCACACCCGGTCGTCCGCGCCCCAGAGCAGGTTGCCCGGCCACAGGTCGCCGTGCAGCCGGGCCGGCGGCTCGTCGCCGCCGAACTCGCCGACCCGCGCCACCACCTGCTCCACCAGCGCGGCGTCCGGGCCGTCGAGCGCACCGCCGTCGACCGACATCCGCAGGTACGGCAGGAGCCGCCGCCGGGCGAACCAGTCCGGCCACGGCCCGTCGTCGGGGGTGTTGTCCTGCCCGAGGGTGCCGATGAACCCGGGCCACGCCGCCCCGAACCGGTCGGCGCCGGCCCGGTGCGTGCCGGCCAGCTCCCGACCGAACCGCTCGGCCGCGTCGGGCGTCGGCTCGCCGGGGTCGACCCAGTCGAGCGCCAGCAGCTCCGGCAGCGCCACCACCACCTCCGGTACGGCCACCGCGCCGGCCTCGCGCAGCCAGCGCAACCCGGCGGCCTCGGTGTCGAAGAAGCCTTCCGGCACCGGTCGACCGGCCCGCTCCGGCCAGGTCTTGGCGAAGACCGAGTGGCCGTCGTCCAGGGTCAACCGCGAGGCCGCGCAGCTGTCCCCGCCGGCCACCGGGGTCTCCCGGATGCGCTGGTGGGTCAGGAAGGTGGGCAGGTGCTCCGGGTGCGCCCGCAGGTACGCCAGGTCCATGAGCGCAAGGTAGCCGCTCGGACCGACCCCGGTGGGCCGCGTCGCCTCCCGGATCGCGGTGACCTGCACGACTACCGTCCGTATCTGTGGATAACCCGCGTGTCGTCCACAGGGCCTGTCGAGGATGTTCCCGCCCGCCGCAGGCTGCCGGACATGAACGCGACCGACCGCCCCCGGCTCACCGTCCGCTCGCCCGCCGACCTGATCACCGCCGTGCCCTACCTGATCGGCTTCCACCCCGTCGACAGCATCGTGGTGGTGGCGATGCGGGGCCGACGGATCGTCTTCGCCGCCCGCGCCGACCTGCCCGAGTCGGGCACCGACCCGGCCCTGCCGGCGCGACATCTCGGCGACGTGATCGGCCGGCAGGACGCCGAATCCACCACGGTCATCGGTTTCGGCCCGCCCGAACGGGTCACCCCGGCGGTGGACGCCGTTCGGTCGGCGCTGGACGACATCGGGCTGCCCGTGCTCGACGCGCTGCGGGTGACCGACCGCCGCTACTGGTCGTACCTCTGCGAGGCGCCGGACTGCTGCCCACCCGACGGCACCCCGTACGACCCGGAGGCCAGCCAGGTCGCCGCCGCCGCGGTCTACGCCGGTCAGGTGGCCCTCCCCGACCGGGCGGCGCTCACCGCGCAGGTGGCCCCCGCCGAGGGCGTCGACCGGGTCGCCCTGCGCCGAGCCGGAGACCGCGCCGAACGACGCCTGCTGGGCCTGCTGGAGGCGGCCCCCGCCACCGACGAGTTCGGCGAACGGGCCATCCGCAGGGCCGGCGTGGCAGCGGTACGGCAGGCCCAACGTCGGCACCGGCGCGGCGACCGGCTCACCGACGACGAGCTGGCCTGGCTGACCCTGCTCCTGACCCACCTGCCGGTACGCGACCACGCGTGGGAACGCACCGACGGGCGCGAGGAGGACATCGCCTTCTGGAGCGAGGTGCTGCGCCGCACCGAGGAGGAGTTGGTCCCCGCCCCGGCCTGCCTGCTCGCCTTCGCCGCCTGGCGGGCCGGCCAGGGCGCGCTCGCCGCCGTGGCGCTGGAACGGGCGCTGAGCCTCCGCCCCGACTACACCCTCGCCCAGATCCTCGACGACCTGCTCCGGCGCGGTGTACCACCGTCCGACCTGGACGGATGGCCGGCCGTGACCGAGCCGGGAGTGCTGCGCCGCCGTCGTCGCCGACCCCGCCGGCCCCGCTGACTCGGCTGCGTTGTCTCAGCCGTGCTGAAACTCGGCTGTGCTGTCTCGGCCGTGCTGCGAGCGGCACGGCGCTTCGGCCTTCCCCTCTCGCCACCCGGGACTACGGCGTCCTGCCGGTCGGGGGTATGTGTTCGCCGAGATGAGTATGCCCAGCAGTCATATTCATGCCTCTGAGTCATAAGGCTGTCGGTGGCATGTTGTCGGGCAGCCACGGTCGACCGGTGACGACGGCGGCGAGACGGTGAATCTGGCCCGATCGTGGCGACGGACGCCCAGGCTCTCCATCGACCGGGTCGGGTAGGTCGGGGGCGGGAGACCGGGTCGTCCCCTGACGCGAAGTGCCTGCCCCAAGCCTCGGGGCAGGCACTTCGTCGGGCAGCTCGGTCAGGCGCGATCGGCCAACCCGGCGACGAACGTGCGCCACGAGGTCGGGGCGAACGTCAGGGCCGGCCCGTCCGGGTCCTTGGAGTCCCGCACCGCGACCGCGCCGGGAAGGTTGCCGGCAACCTCGACACAGTTCCCGCCGCTGGTCCCACTTCGGGTGGACTTCCGCCACTGCGCATCAGTCAGGTCCATTGGTCCGCCACCTCTCGCAGGTAATCGGCCAGGCTGCTGTTATCCCGGCTGATGGCTCTGGTTCCGCGTCATATCGCCTGACTCGGAAGGGAAAGAATGCTCCTGCGGTAGGCCGACGTGGGCCCGGTCCACGGTGGACCAAGGGGTCAAGCTCGATCAATCAGCCCGGCGACGAACATGTGCCATGCCGTCGGTGTGAACGTCAGGGCTGACCCATGTGGGTCCTTGGAGTCGCGGACCGCGACCGTTCCGGGAAGGTTGTCGGCGACCTCGACACAAGCTCCACCATTGGAGCTGCTGCGGCTGCTCTTACGCCAGCGCGCCCCGGTCAGCTCATCCATGATCGTGCCCTCAGAAATTCGATGGTCTGGTCGCGCGGCAACGCTACCGACCTGACTGTATCCCAGACCTCCCAAAGGGAAGCAACGTCCTTGGTGATGCGTCCTGCGGCCTGATCGTCCAGATAGCCGACCTCTTCACCCTCCGGTGTGTTCGCGATGATGAACGGTCCTGCCTGACCTGGATGAAGTCCGGCGCGTAGCGGCAGGACGTGGACCATCAGATTCGGTCGCTGGGCAAGCTCTACCAGGTGGTCCAACTGGGCATTCATGACGTCTGGGGTTCCCCGGCGTAGAGCCGCCTCGTCGATCACGAACACGAGCAAGGGCGGCCGTGCTCGGTTGAGCACGACCGCCTGCCGTTGTAGGCGAGATTCCACGTGATCTTCGGCATCGTCGGCGAGCGGGCCGCTGGCGATGATGGCGCGGGCGTAATCAGGGGTCTGGAGTACGCCTGGCAGGACGGCATTCTCGAACCACCGCAGGCCGGACGCCTCCCGCTCGATCTCGGCCCACGGTCTGAACCATGCCGGCTCGAGCTTCTTCAGAATGTCCGGCCAAAGTTCCTCAATGTCCTTACGCAGGATCTCGGCAACCTTGGCGCGGTGGCGCGTTTGGGGAATCCGTCCCTGGTTCACCCACCGGGCTGCCGTCTTCGGATCAACTCCGATCTGAGAGGCGAGGCTTTCGGCGGTCTCGCCAACCGCAGCCATCGCTCTCTGAACTGCCCGATTCATCCACGCTCCTCCGAGTGAACGTCCCGAATGTCTGCGGTACAGACTGCTACGCGGTGTCATCGATCCGCAACCCTGGGCAAGGTCTATTCGGGGCGGCGCTGTCGGTAGTGGTCGAGAGCTGGCGACGGCGTCTGCCGGAGGGGCCGTCCCGTGGGAGGGCGGGACGGCCCCTCCTCCACGTCGACGCAGAGGAGACCCCGTGCCCAGGGAGAAGCCGAAACCCGAGCAGAGCCCGAAGCCCGTACCCGACCCGACGCCCGTACCCGACCCCGGACCGCCCGCGCGCCCGATCGTGCCCGGACCGATCGGGCCGTTCGTTCCGCCGTACCGGGGGCCGGGGCGGATGACCGGCGTCGTGCCGACGCACCGCTGGGCGTTCAGCCGGAACCAGGGGCCACGGTGACTCCGCCGGAGATCAGGTCGGGAGACGTGCTGCACCTGTCGCGTACCGCCAGCGTGCAGTTCATCCGGCCGATCACGGTCCGCGTCATCCGGGTGCTGACCGACTGGCACACGTACGACGGGTGGGTGTGGATCGATGCGTACCAGCTGAATGCTGTCGGCGACGCGGTGCGGCGGCGGACCCTGTTCCTGATGCCGGCGGGTGCGCGCCGGCCCGCCCCGCAGTCGGACCGCGCCCCCACCCGGACCGTCCCGGCTCCCCCGGCCCGGCGAGGTGGGGCGACGGTCTCGCGGCGGGGGATGGCGGTCCCCCGGGACGCGCGGCCCGGCCGGGGGCGGGCGTCCCGGTCGGCGGGGACACCGTGACCGGGCCGCTGCCCGGCCGGCACACGCCGCTGCGGCCGATCTGGTTGTGCCGGGTCGATGCGAACCCGTGGCCGTGCGGGGCGGCGAAAATCGCCCTCCTCGCCAGGTACGACGGCGACCGGCCGGGCCTGCTCGCCCTGCTGGCCCGGTTGTCGACGGAGGCGACCGATCATCTGACGCAGCTCGACAACGGTCGCCAGATCGACGTGACCGACCGCTTCCTGAGCTGGGCCCGCCCGCCGGGTCGTTGATTCTCCCCGCCGGTCCGGGTCGGCGCAGCAGGCCGGCGCTGCGCGGGTTCCTCGCCGCCTCGATCGCGGTAGCGGGGCTCGGCTGTCCATCGATTGTGGAGAGTTGTTGCTGCCCTGGCGACAAGAAATCTCCACAATCCTCGCCCCACTCCCACCAACCCCGTGCCGGGCCGACCGCACCGCCGACGCCGCGCCAACCGCACCGCCGACGCCGTGCCGGGCCGACCGCAACGCCGACCCCGGTGGGGCCGCCGGTCGCGACACGGGCAGCGATCGGATCCCCATGAGAGATCAGGATGTGACGCGGTGCGCGCCGGTGTAGACGTTCATCGTCCGGCCGCGCAGGAAGCCCACCAGGGTCAGGCCCGCCTCGTCGGCCAGGTCGGCGGCCAGGGTGCTCGGGGCGGAGACCGCCGCCAGCAGCGGTACCCCGGCCATCCACGCCTTCTGGGTCAGCTCGAAACTCGCCCGGCCGGACACCATCAGCAGGTGCCCGGCGAGCGGCAGCCGCCGTTGCCGCACCGCCCAGCCGATCACCTTGTCCACGGCGTTGTGCCGGCCGACGTCCTCGCGCAGCACCACCAGCTCACCGTCGGGGGTGAACAGGCCCGCCGCGTGCAGGCCGCCGGTGCGGTCGAAGGCACGCTGCGCGGCGCGCAGTCGGTCCGGCAGCTCCGCCAGCAGCTTCGCCGGCACGGTGAGCGGGTCGTCCGCGACGGGAAAACGGGACCGGGTACGCACCGCGTCGATGCTGGCCTTGCCGCACACCCCGCAGGAACTGGTGGTGTAGAAGTTGCGTGTCGGGTCCGTCTCCGGTGCCGGCACACCGGGGGAGAGCACCACGTCGACCACGTTGTACGTGTTCGGTGTCTCCGCCCCGGAGCAGAGCTGGGCGGTGTGCACGTCGGCGTCGCTGCGGATCAGCCCCTCGGTCAGCAGGAAACCGATGGCCAGGTCGAGGTCGTCACCGGGGGTACGCATGGTCACCGCCAGCGGGCGGCGTCGACCCGGGCCACCCGGACCGACCCGGATCTCCAGCGGTTCCTCCACGGCGAGCGTGTCGGGCCGGCGCAGCGCCACCCGGGCGTCGTCCGCCGCGTCGAGGTCGATCCGGAGCACGCTCCGCCGGTCAGTGGCCCGTCCCATCCCGCCATCCTGCCCCGCCCACCCGGCCTCCCGCACGGTGACCACCCTGGCTGCGCGGTCGCATGCTCGGCCGGTGACCCCGTCGGCCTGCCGGGTGCCCGTCCGGCGGGGCACCCGGTGCCGGCGCCGGCGACCGTGGAACGCGACAGGATCGACCGATGAGGGCAGTGACCGGATCATGATGCCGGGCCGGGTGGGAGCCAAACCGCTACCGTGACCGGATGACGGCGTACGCGGCGGTGGTGCTGGCCGGTGGTGCGGCCCGCCGGATGGGTGGGCGGGACAAGCCGGCGGTGCCGGTGCACGGGCTGTCGATGCGCGACCGGGTGCTCGCCGCCGTTGCTGACGCCACGCCCCGGGTGCTGGTCGGGCCGGGCGGGTCGCTGCCGGTCGACGTGCTGGTGACCCGGGAGGAGCCGGCGGGCGGTGGCCCGGTGGCCGCGACGGCGGCCGGACTGGCCCTGCTCCACCCGGGTACGACGGTGGTCGCCCTGTTCGCCGCCGACCTGCCGCTGCTCACCCGCCCGGCCGTCGGCGTGCTACTCGACGCGCTCGCCGCCGAGTCCGGCCCGCAGGCACCGGACGGCGTCTGTCTCCTCGACGACCGGGGCCGGCGGCAACCGTTGTGCGGGGTGTGGCGGGTGCCGTCGCTACGTGCCGCGCTGGCCCGCGTGGCCGCCCGCCGATCCGAGGCCGCCAAGGCCGCCGGGAGTGTCGGGGCTGCCGGGGTCGCGGAGCTGCCCGGGACCGCCGGGGCTGCCAGGAACGCCGAGCTGCCCGGCAACGCCGAGCTGCCCGGCAACGCCGAGCTGCCCGGAAGGGCCGGCGGGACCGGGGGCGTCCGGGTTGTCGGGCGGGCCGGCGGCGGGGGAGCCGAAGCCCTCGCCGGGGCGTCGATGCGGGAACTCCTGGGTGAGCTGACCGTACGCGAGTTGGTCTGGTCCGCTGCCGGCCCGCCACCGTGGTTCGACTGCGACACTGACTCCGACATTCGCCGGGCGGAGGAGTGGACGCGATGACGGTGCTGGACGACTGGGTGACGGCGGCCTGCGCCGAGCTGGGTCTCGACCCGGCCGAGGTGTCGGTGCCGACCGTGCTGGACCTGGCCCGGGACGTCGCCCACCAGGTGCTGCGGCCGGGTGCGCCGGTCACCGCGTACCTGCTGGGGGTGGCGGTCGGGCGCGGTGCGGACCCGGCAGCGGCGGCGGCCCGGCTCAGCGGACTGGCCGCCCAGTGGCCGGTGGAGCTGGGCGGCGAGCGCCCCGACCGGCTGGCGTCCGAGGTCGGCCGGCAGGCACCGCCGGCACCCTGAGCGGCCCGGCAATGACCGTCGCGGCCGGCTGACCGGCCGCCCCACCGGTGATCCCGTCACGTCGTGATCTCTCGCCGCCACGATCGTCGGCGACGGTGTCCGATGCCGGTCGCGGTGGATTCGTTCTCCGGCCCGCCTGGGTAGGGTGACCTTGACGGACGGAGGCGATCATGACGGCGGACCACCCCTCGAAGCCGACCGGTGATCAGCCCGGCACCTCGCCGGCGCACCACGACCACCACGAGTCGGTCCTGCTGGACGAGCCGAGCACGGCCGATCTGCGGGCCAAGGTCACCGAGGCGTGGCGGGAGTTCGCCCGGGCGCTGGCCGCGCGGCTGCGTGAGCTGCCCGCCGGGGCGCAGCTCGAACTCACCCTGGACCCGACCGCCTCCGGCACGGGTGACGCGGTCTATTCGATCAGCGTGAGCATCGACGAGGGGGGCCGGATCTCCGCCCGGGCGGTGGGCAACGCCACCCTGCCGCAGGGCTTCCGGCTGGACCGTGCGGCGGTGGCCGACATGATCGCGCTCGGCTGGTCGCCGCCCGGCGTGGTGGCGGGCTCCGGCGAACACTTCGGCCTGGACGGGGTGGCCGACGACGCCAGCAAGCTGGCCGGGCTGCTCTCCCGCACCCTGCGGGACGTGTACGGCGCACCGCACCCGGCCTTCCTGGTCTATCTCAGCCAGGACGCCGAGGGTGAGTCGTTGCCGATCGAGGCGCTCGGCACCGCACGCAGCGAGTTCGGCCCCGACCAGGACGTCGAGGCCGACCTCGACGAGGCACTGGCCGCTGCGGCGAGCGCGCAGAACGGTGAGCAGGAGGTCCTGGACCTGCCCGAACGGGTCCGCACGGTGGTGTCGACCATGCTGAAGTCGACCTCCGACCACCTTCAGATCGACTCCGACGGCGACATCAACATCCGGGCCGGGTCGGCGATGGTCTTCGTCCGGGTGCGGGACAACCCGCCGCTGGTCGACGTCTTCTCGCCGGTGCTGACCGAGGTCGAGCCGACCGAGCGGCTGTACGTGAAACTCTCCGAGCTGACCAACCGGATGCCGATCGGCCGGTTGTACTGCGCCGACGACACGGTGTGGGCGTCCATCCCGGTCTTCGGGCGCAACTTCCAGGCTACCCACCTGATGCTGGCGGTGCAGGTGATGACGGGGCTCGCCGACGAGTTGGACGACCGGCTGCACGGTGAGTTCGGCGGGAAGCGGTTCTTCGGCGAGGGTGACAAGCCGGGCCGGGGCGACAGCGAACACCGCACCGGCATGTACCTCTGATCCTCCGCCCACCAGACAACCGCGCCGCCGCCGCCGGCGGCCTGCCGCCGCGCTGCTGCCCGGCTGCTGGCTACGCCGCCGGGTACGGCCCGACCGGCCCGACCGGCCCGACCGGCATGGGCGGCGCGGGCGGTCAGGGGGTGGACGGGCCGACGCCGGGCGACTCGACCAGTCGGGACAGCACGATGGTGCTCCGGGTGGAGGTGACGAACGGCTCCGCCCGGAGCCGTTCCAGTGCCTCCTCCAGGTGGGAGATGTCGGCGGCCCGCAGGTGCACGAGCGCGTCGGCCTCACCGGAGACGGTGTAGGCGCCGACCACCTCGGGGTGCCGGCGGGCGGCCACCCCCAGCTGGGTGGGTGTGGTCCGGCCGGCGCAGAACAACTCGACGAACGCCTCCGTGGTCCAGCCGACGGCGGCCGGGTCCACCACGGCGGTGAAGCCCCGGATCACCCCGGTGGCCCGCAGCCGGTCCACCCGTCGCTTGACCGCAGGAGCGGAGAGTGACACCCGGTTGCCGATGTCCGCGTACGAGGTTCGGGCGTCCGCCACGAGCAACGCAATGATTCGCTGGTCGACCGCGTCTATCTGCAACGTTCCGCCTCGTGGAAGCAATGGTTGTGGCTGTTACCAACGTTCTACGCTACCTACCCTTGGTGACCGTGAACCAGCAGCGCGCCCCGCGAAAGCGGACATATCTGATGTGTGCCCCGGAGCACTTCGCGGTCGAGTACGCCATCAACCCGTGGATGGACGTCACCGTCGGCGTCGACGTGGCACTGGCGGTCAAACAGTGGGACCGGCTGCGGGACACGCTGGTCGGGCTCGGGCACGAGGTGCACGTGCTGACCCCGCAGGCGGGGCTGCCGGACATGGTCTTCGCGGCCAACGGTGCCTTCGTGGTGGACGGGACGGTCTACGGCGCGCAGTTCAAGCACGAGCAGCGGGCCGCCGAGGCCGCCGCGCACCGGGCGTTCTACCAGGAGCACGGCTGGCACTTCATCGCGCCGAGCGAGACCAACGAGGGGGAGGGCGACTTCGCCTATCTGCCGGAGGCGCACGGCGGGCTGATCCTCGCCGGGCACGGGTTCCGCACCGAGTTGCCGGCGCACGCCGAGGCGCAGGAGGCGCTGGGCCGGCCGGTGGTGTCGCTGCGCCTGGTCGACCCGCGTTTCTACCACCTGGACGTGGCGCTCGCCTCGATCGACGACGGCAACGTCGCGTACTTCCCGGGGGCCTTCTCGGCGGCCAGCCAGCGGGTGCTCACCCAGCTCTTCCCGGACGCGGTGCTCGCCGACGACGAGGACGCGTTGGCCTTCGGCCTGAACCTGGTCAGCGACGGGGCGAACGTGGTGCTCAACAGCGAGGCGACCCGGCTGGCCGGGAAGCTCAAGGCGGCCGGGTACACCCCGGTGCCGGTGGAGTTGGCCGAGCTGAAGAAGGGCGGCGGCAGCGTCAAGTGCTGCATCGCCGAGCTGCGCCCCTGACCGCCGCGCCCACCACCACGCCACGGCCTGCCCTGACCGGTGCCATGCCGCGAAGGGCCGACCCCGCCACGGCCGACCCCGCCACGGCCGACCCCGCCACGGCCTGCCCCGCCACGGCCTGGCCTGCCCGCCACCGCCTGCCATGCCGCGGCCGGCTGTGGGGCGGCTCAGCCGAGGGTGGCGATCTCGTTGATCAGGACGTTGGAGAGCAGCCGGCCGTCGAACTGCACCTTGCGCAGGTACCACTTCTGCTGCGGGGTACGCGGCTGGTTGAACTGCCACGGCCCGCGCGGGCTGTCGATCTGGCCGATCTTGCCCAGCGCCAGGTTGACCTGCTGCGCGGTGGGTTCCGCGCCGGCCAGCCGGATCGCCTTGTCGAGCACCTGCGCGGCGTCGTACGAGGCCATCGCGTAGGTGGTGGGCGAGACGTTGTAGGTCTTGCGGTATGCCGAGGCGAAGATCCGGTTGGCGTTGTTGTTGAGGTCGGCCGAGTAGTTCAGCGAGGTCTGGATGGTGCCGGCCTTGAGGCTGTCGTCCGCGTTGACCAGGGTCGAGCGCAGGTCGGTGAGGATGTTGCCCTCGGTCAGGAAGCCGGGCGCGTAGATGTCGCCGAACCAGCGGCTGCGGCGCAGTTGCCTGATGAACTGCTCACCCGCGGTGCCGGAATAGAAGCAGAAGATCCCGTCGGGCTGGCGGCTGAGCGCCTCGTTGATCTGCGCGCTGAATTCGTTCTCGCCCGGGGTGGGGTTGGCGGTGGTGAGGATGGGGTCGCCGATGATCCGGGGGTCGTCGGTGCCGAAGCCGTCCCGGAACCCGTTGATCACGTCCTGGCTGGCGGTGCCCTCCGGGGTGACGATGGCGAGCCGGCTGCCGGCGGGAAGTGTTCGCCGCAGGTACGACCCGAGCGCGCGGCCCGGCTCGTCGAGCACGTACGACGTCCGCCAGATGTAGACGACGCTCTGGAGGCTGGGCGGGGAGGCGTTGGACCCGATCAGCGGCACCCGGGCCTTCTCCACCGCGTCGCGGATGCCGGACATCACGGTGGAGTTGACCACGCCGCTCATGGCGAGCACGTTCTGGGCGAGCAGGGAGTCGACGGCGGCCTGGCCGCTCTTGGCGTTGTCCCCCTCGTCGACGGTCACCACGGTCACCGGGTGCCCGCCGAGCTGCTGCCCGTTCATGGCCAGGAAGAGCTGGAAGCCGTTCTCGATGTCCTCGCCGATGGCTTTGCCGACGCCGCTCTCCGGCCGGATCAGCCCGATCTTGATCGGTTTGCCCACGACCGGCGTCTCGGTGTCGTCCGTGCCGCAGGCGGCGGCCAGTCCGGTCGTACCGAGCGCGGCCAACAGTTGGAGGGCCCGCCTGCGGTTCATCTGCGACACCGAAATCCTTCCGGGAGCATTGCCGGGCGTCACCGCCCCTCCGGCGTTCTACCTGGTGAGCGGCCTTGCGTCAATGGATCTTGATCTTCAAGCAGCGACTGCAACGCAGCCCTTACCTCGGGCCAGGCCGCCGAGAGCGGGTCGATCAACCCGAAGTGCTCGCATTCCGGCAGCTCAACGAGGGTGACCGGGGCTCCGGCGGCTTGTGCGGTGGCAGCATATGACCTGCTCAGAGCGATCGGCACCTGCCGGTCCCGCATCCCGTGCACGATCACCGTCCGCGTCCGTGCCGGCACCGAGCTGCGGGGGTCGGCCACCGCGTACCGCTGCGGGTGTTCGGCCGGGCCGCCGCCGAGCAGCGCGGCCACCGCCCCCGAATCCAGATCCAGCCGGTACGCCTCGACGAGGTCGGCGACCGGTGCCAGCGCCAGCACCCCGCCCACGGCCTGCGGGACGTGTGCCGCCACGTGCAGCGCGAGCTGCCCGCCCGCCGAGTGCCCCAGCAGCAGCGGCGGCCCCTCGGCGACCTGCCCCGGCAGGGCGCGCGCCGCCAACCCGGGCAGCGCCGCCACCCCCGCCCGCACGTCGGCGAGGGTGTTCGGCCACCCCCCGTCGGGCTGACCGGTGCGCCGGTACTCCAGCTGGGCCACCGGCCACCCCAGGTCGGCCAGCGCGGCGGCGAGCGGGCCGGTGTGGGTGCGGTCGTACCCGGCCCGCCAGAAACCGCCGTGCAGCACCGCCACCAGCGGGCGGACCGGACCACCCCCGGCCGGCCGGCGCAGGTCGACGAGCTGCTCCGGCCGGTCGCCGTAGCGGACGGTCAGGTCCGGCGGTGGGGCGGGCCGGGTGAGCACGGCACGCGGGTCGGTGGGCATGCCGGCGACGGTAGCGCGGCCACCGCCGCGACGGCGTCCCCGCCGGCCGCGCCCCGTGAGCGACCTCACCGAGGGTGTTCCCGCTGCCCATGGGCGATGTCGGGGCCGGTGGCGGTCCGGGCGCGTGCGGCGGGACCGGGTGGGTAAAGATGGGTGCCATGACCGAAGCGCATTCCACTGGACAAGATGACGAGCCGGGCCGCGCGGACGGGCAGTCGGGCACCGTGGTGGTGGTCGGCCCGGACGGCCGCCCGGTCGGCACCGTGCAGACCGACGAGACCGGCGAGGACCCGACCCGCCTGGTGGAGCAGCCGGCCAAGGTGATGCGGATCGGCAGCATGATCAAACAGCTGCTGGAGGAGGTCAAGGCCGCCCCGCTCGACGACGCCAGCCGGCACCGGATGCGGGAGATCCACGCTCGGTCGATCGTCGAGCTGAAGGACGGCCTCGCCCCCGAGCTGCGTGAGGAGCTGGAACGGCTCTCGCTGCCGTTCGCCGAGGACCAGGCCCCCAGCGAGGGTGAGCTGCGGATCGCCCACGCCCAGCTGGTCGGCTGGCTGGAGGGGCTCTTCCACGGCATCCAGGCCGCCCTGGTGGCCCAGCAGATGGCCGCCCGGGTGCAGTTGGAGCAGATGCGTTCCGGTGGCCGTCCCGCCCTGCCCAGCGGCCCCGGCGCGATGATCCCCGGCATGCCCGGCATGGGGCAGCAGCCCGGTGGCGAGGGCCACAACACCGGCCAGTACCTCTGACCCCCGGCCGGCCCCGGCCGGCCTCTGACCCTCGGCCCTGCCTCCGGGTCGGTGGCCCGCCCCCGGGTCGGGGCCGCCGGCCCGGGGTCGGGCGTCGGGGCGTCGCCGCGCGGTGACGCCCCGGTCCGCTCAGCCCACCCCGAAGACCTTCTCCAGGTACGCCGCCACGCCGTCGGCGGTGTTCGCCCCGGTCACCTCGTCGGCGATCTCTAGCACGGCGGGGTGCGCGTTGGCCACCGCCACCGCCCGCCCCGCCCAGGTCAGCATCGGCACGTCGTTGGGCATGTCACCGAAGGCGAGCACGTCGGCCTGCGCCACCCCGAGCCGGGCCGCGTACCAGGCCAGCCCGGCGGCCTTGGTCACCCCGGCGGCGGAGATCTCCACCAGCCCGCTGTACGACGAGTGGGTCGCCTCGGCCAGCCCCTCCAGCGCCCCCGCCACCACCTGCACGAAGGCGTCCGGGTCCTGGGTGCCGGCGCGGGCCAGCAGCTTCACCGCCGGCACCGAGGCCAGCTCCTCGGGCGACTCGACGGCCCGGATGGCATCGTGGTCGGCGTCCCAGCGCAGCGGGTAGTGCGCCTCGTGCCGCATCTCCCGGCTGTCGACGATCTCCACCGCGAAGCTGACCTCCGGCACCGCCGCCCGCAACCGCCGGGCCACCTCGGCGAGCAGTTCCGGGGCCAGCGGGTCGGCCCGCAGCACCTGGTCGGTGTCCGGGTCGTAGACCACCGCGCCGTTGGCGCAGATCGCCGGCAGTGGGGCGGAGAGCTGGTCGTACACCGTCTGGAGCCAGCGGATCGGGCGGCCGGTGACCAGCACGACCGGCGTGCCCGCCGCGGCGATCCGCTCCAGCACCGCCGTGGTGCGGGCGCTGAGCCGGCGGTCGTCGCCGAGCAGGGTGCCGTCGATGTCGCTGGCGACCAGCCGTGGTGTCTCTCCCATCACCGGGAGAGTAGTCGGTCCAGGTAGACCGCCACCCCGTCGTCGTCGTTGCGCAGGGTCACCTCGTCGGCGGCGGCCCGCACCAGCGGGTGGGCGTTCGACACGGCCACCCGGGACCAGCCGGCCCAGGCGAACATCGGCAGGTCGTTGGGCATGTCCCCGAAGACCAGCACGTCGGCCGGGTCGACGCCGAGCCGTTCGGCGACCACGGTCAGCCCGCTGGCCTTGTCCACCCCGGCCGGGGTGATCTCGACGAAGCCGAGACCGGCCTGGGTGAGGGTGGCGACCTGCGGCGGGACGATCCGGCGGGCGGTGGCCAGCAGCTCGTCCACGTCGTGGTCGGCGGTCCGGACGAACGCCTTGATCACGTCGAGGGCGAGACATTCCGCCCGGGTGCGCGCCTCGAACCGCTCGGGGTAGGGCCAGGCCGGGTGGTAGTCGCCCCAGAGCGGCGCGTCGTGCTCGTCGGAGCCCTCGACCATGACGGTCAGCGGGCCGACGGCGGCCTCCAGGTCGGTCAGCAAACCGGCCAGCACCTCGGCAGAGAGCCGTTCGTCGCGCAGCACCACCGGGCCGGCCGGGTCGCTCTGGTCGACCACGCAGCCGCCGCCGGCCATCACCAGGTAGTCGGCGGCCCGGATGTCGTTACGGGTGAGTTCCTTCAACCGGGGGCCCCGGCCGGTGGCGCCGACCACCGGGATGCCGGCGGCCCGCACCCGGTCGAGCACCCCGTGGGTGTACGCCGAGACGGTGTCGTCGCTGCGCACCAGCGTGCCGTCGAGGTCGGTGGCGATGAGTTTCGGTAGTCCCGGGCGGGTCATCGTTCCTCCTTGCCCGCCGCCGTCCGTACCGGTCGTCCGACCCGGTGTGACGGCGGGCAGCAACCGTACCTCGCCGGAAAGGTCGTCACCACGGCTTCCCGGCGAACCGGGCGGCAACGTCCGATGGCCGCCGGACCGCCACCCGGCGTGCCGGTTCCGGCGCCGGGCGGGAGCGGGTCGTGGCCGGTGGCGGGAGCGGGTCGTGGCCGGTGGCAGGGCCGACGGGGGCCCTGGTCGAGCTCCGCTCCCGGCGACCGGCGGGGTGGGCCGCGGTGGGTGGGGCGCTCAGGCGTCGGGTTCGCGACGGGCGAACGGGACCGTCGGGGTGACGGTCAGGTCGGCGGGTACGGCCGGCCGGTCGTCCCCGCCGGGGCCGAAGCCCGTCCGCTCCGCCACGTCGCCGTCGCCGTCCGGCCGTTCGGCCGGCTGCTGCGGGACGACCGTGAGCAGTGCCGCCCCGACGAGCGTGACGGCCACGAAGGCCATCACCAGGCCCCGGCCGTAGTCCACCCGGAACCCGTCCTCGGCGGAGTAGAACACCGCCCGCTGCCCGGAGTCGTCCAACGAGAAGGCGGTGACGGTGAGCAGGACCAGCAGGGCACCCGCCACGGCCAGTCCGGCCACCCGGGCGTCGTGCCGGACCGCCGCGCTCCCCCGCAGGGTCAGCGCCACCGCCGCGCTGAGTAGTAGCAGTCCCACCAGGTACGCGATGCCGAAGCCGCCCACCTCGGCGACCCCACCGGGCACCCGGATGGTGCCGCTGCCCTCCGGACCACCGTTCGGGAGGGTCATCACCAGCCATTCCCCGGCCGCCGACGCCGTGGCGGCGACCGCGCCGAGCAGGGTCAGCACCGGGGGCAGCCGGTGGTCGCGGCGCAGCGCGGTGGGCCAGGGCCCGAATCGCCGGCCGGTGGGTCCTTCGGGGGCGTCCCACTGCGGCACGGGGCTGTCGTCCGAGCGGTCGTCCTGTCTCGGGATGGGGAGATCCTGGGACATCGGCTACCTTCCGCGTCGCGGGCCTGACCCGCATCATCCCACGTCGGAGGGCCACCGGCCGGGAGCGCCCGCCCCCGGAAGGTCGGCAGTGCGGTGCGGGTTCGACTAGCGTTCGGGTATGCCTATCCGTACCGCATCCGCACGTTGGCAGGGCAACCTCACCGAGGGCGCCGGGACCGTCCGCACCGGCAAGGGTGGCCTGGAGGGGAACTACTCCTTCAAGTCGCGCTTCGAGGAGGGCGAGGGGACCAATCCCGAGGAGCTGATCGGGGCCGCCCACGCGGGCTGCTTCTCGATGGCGCTCTCCAAGCAGCTCGCCGACGCCGGCCTGTCCGACACCTCGGTGGAGACCACCGCCAAGGTGCACTTCGACAAGACCGACGCGGGGATGACCGTCACCCGGATCGACCTGGAGACCGTCGGTCAGGCCCCGGGCCTGGACGAGGCCCAGTTCACCAAGCTGGCCCAGGCCGCCAAGGAGGGCTGCCCGATCTCCCGGCTGCTCTCCCCCGGCGCGCAGATCAGCCTCACCGCCCGCCTCGCCTCCTGACCCCGAGCCCCGGCCCCACCCCGCCCCGGGGTGGGGTCGGGGCTCACCCTCGATCCCGGTCGTCGTGGTATCCGGGCGATTCGTCGCCCCGGTGACCAGGATCGAGCGAGATCACGGTGCGGTGGTTCGAGGTGCTCCCGGTGGGCGGTCCGAGCGTGGGTGATCGGGCCGGTGGGTGGGCGGCGGGTCGGGCACAATGGGTGAGGTGCCCGTGGAGATGAGCCGTGAACGCTTCGAGGAGCTGGTCGGCGAGGCCCTCGACGAGGTGCCCGAGGAGCTGCTCCGGTTGATGAGCAACGTGGTCATCCTGGTCGAGGACGACCCGCCCGCCGGTGAGAACCTGCTCGGCCTCTACGAGGGGCACGCGCTGACCGAGCGCGGCTGGAGCTACTCGGGTGTGCTGCCCGACCGGATCTTCATCTACCGTCGGCCGATCCTGCACATCTGCGCCACCGAGGACGACGTGGTCGACGAGGTGGCGGTGACGGTGGTGCACGAGATCGCCCACCACTTCGGCATCGACGACGAGCGGTTGCACGCGTTGGGTTGGGGCTGAGCCCGCCACCCGCCTGCTCCGGCCGGTCACCTCCGCACAGGTGACCGGTTCGGTGCGTGGAGCCGGGCTTGTGCTCCACCCGGCCGATGCGGCTGTTGCGGGGGCTGCCTACCGTGGGGCGAGCACACCCCCAATCAGGAGGAAACCCAATGCGCAGCGCGCTGTTCTCCGCGGAGAACCTGGAGAAGGAGTCCGCCCAGCCCGGCATGCGGCTGCAGAACTCCAAGATGCTCAAGATCGAACTCAACGGTGAGGCGATGGCCCGGGTCGGGTCCATGGTCGCCTACCAGGGGCAGGTGCAGTTCCAGGCGCTCGGCTCGGGCGGCATCGGCAAGTTCATCAAGCAGCGGCTCACCGGCGAGGGAGTGCCGCTGATGAAGCTCAGCGGCCACGGCGACGTCTTCCTCGCCGAGCTGGCCAAGGACGTGCACATCATCGACCTGGAGCCGGGCGACGCCCTGTCGATCAACGGGTCCAGCGTGCTGGCCTTCGACTCCAGCCTGTCGTACGACATCAAGATGGTCGGCGGCGCGGGGATGGCCTCGTCGGGCCTGTTCAACTGCGTGTTCAGCGGCCACGGCCGGATCGCCATCACCACCAAGGGCACCCCGGTCGTGCTCAACGTCGACGCCCCCACCTACGTCGACCCGCAGGCCGCCGTCTGCTGGTCGGCCAACCTCCAGACCGGCTACCACCGCGCCGAGCAGCTCGGCCTGGGCACCCTGCTCGGCCGCAGCACCGGTGAGGCGTTCACCATGAGCTTCGCCGGCCAGGGCTTCGTCGTGGTCCAGCCGTCGGAGGAGCCGCCGGTCCAGGGCAGCGGCGGCCAGCAGCAGCAACAGGGCCTGCTCGGCGGCCTGCTCAGCTGACCTTCGCCGAGATGGGGGCGGTCCCGGCCGGGACCACCCCCATCCGTCTGCGTGCCGTCGGGCGCTGCGGCAGGCGGGGTCAGCTCAGTTCGCCGGAGCGCAGCCGCGCCAGCCAGGCCGCCGCGTCGGTGTAGTCGGCGTCCGACAGGCCGGCCGGTGCCGGGACCGGCCGGTCACCCACCGCGTCGGTCCAGCGGTGCCGGGGGTACGACCCGAGGAAGCGCACCTCGGCGCAGACCCGACGCAGCCCCTGCAACGCCTCACCGAGCCGGGCGTCCGCCACGTGACCGGTGCAGTCGAGGAAGAAGACGTACCGACCGAGCGCCTCACCGGTGGGGCGGGACTCGATCCGGGTCAGGTTGACCCCCCGGACGGCCAGCTCCATCAGCACCGACAGCAGGGCGCCCACCCGGTCGTGGGCGATGTAGACGGCCAGCGAGGTGAGGTCGTCGCCGGTGGGCGGCGGGGGCGGGCCGGGGCGGGACAGCAGGGCGAAGCGGGTCACCGCGTCCGGGTGGTCGGCGATCTTGTCGGCGAGCAGCGTCAAGCGGTGCCGGGCCGCCCCGATCGGGGCGCAGATCGCCGCGTCGAACTCGCCGTTGGCCGCGCCGGCCGCCGCCGCGCCGTTGGAGAGCACGTCGATCACCGTGGCGTCGGGTAGGTGGGCGCGTAGCCAGTTGCGGCACTGGGTGGACGCCTGCGGGTGGGCGGCCACGCTGCGCACCCCGGCGAGTTCGGTGCCGGGGCGCGCGCCGAGCACGAACTCCACCGACAGGATCACCTCCCGGGTGATCACCAGCGGGCCTCCCTCGGCCAGCTCGTCCAGCGTCACCCCGACCGCGCCGCCGATCGAGTTCTCCATCGGCACCAGCGCCGCGTCCGCCTCGCCGGCCCGGACGCTCTCCAGTGCCTCGCCGACACTGCGGGCGGGCGTACGACTGCCGTGCTCGGCGGCCGGGACGGTACGCAACGCCTGTTCGGCGAAGGTGCCCTCCGGGCCCAGGTAGACGTATCGGGTCGGCGGTGTTCCGGGCATGTCGCCCAGCCTACGCACCCGGTGGCAGCCCGGTCCCGGCGTCGCAGGCCAACGTCCGGATGGCGGACGGCGCGACGGCCTTGACCTCGATCGAGCAGACGTCCGTGCCGGCGGTGACCAGCCGCAGCGCCCCCGGCTCCCCCCGGCTGACCGCCTGGAGCTCCTCGTGCCCGCTGACCGCCAGCACGGTGTAGTGCCAGCCGTCGGCGCAGAGCGGCCCCTCGACTGCCCGCACCGACACGTCGCCCGGCAGCACGTCGCTGCGCAGCAGCCCGATCACCGAGTTGGCGGAGGGCCGGCCGGCGCAGGCCGTGGCGACCGTCGCGGCGGTGGGGGTCGGCTGCGGCGGGGTCGACGGCCGTGTCGGGATCACCGGCAGCGTGGGGGTCACCGGCGGCATGCCGGGCGACGTTGCCGGCGGCGCGCTGACGGCGGGTGTCGGTGGGGCGAGGGGGACCGGTGGCGGGTCTGGCGGCGGTGCGGCGCAGCCGGTGGCCGGCAGCACGGCGAGCAGGGCCACGACGATCCGACCGGTGACCGGCCGGTGGTACGGGGGACGGTGTGCGGGGTAGGGCGGCACGGGCCGATCCTCGGGGGAGTCGCGCGCGGGGGCGTCGGGACGGGGGAGCCGGTCAGATCGCGGAGAAGAAGGTGAGTGAGCCGGCGACCGACCCGTCGGTGAGCATCGGCGTGGAGATCGCGTCGACGGTGGCGTAGGTGGTGTCGTCGCCGGCCGGTTGCACCCTCAGCAGCCCCCGGGCGAGTCGACCGGAGTGCAGGGCCAGCAACGGCGGGATCTTGTCGGTCTCCTGCTCGGGCAGCTCGTGGCGGGCGGCGGTGAAGTCGAGCAGCCGCAGGCCCCCTTCGAGCAGCGGCAGGCCGACCACCTCCTCGGGAGCGCCGAGACAGAGCAGCTCGCAGCCGGCGGCGGAGATGGCGACCACCCGGGTGTCGGCGGCGATCAGGAGGCAGGGCTCCTCGGCGTGGGAGACGGTGGCTGACCACTGCCCGACGTTGTCGCCTCCCGGCCCTGTCGGCGTCGTCCGTGCGGCCGGCACGAACACGTCCGAGAGCGAGAGTTCGACGTGGGCCACCGCGCCTCCTAGGTACACCGACGGACTGTCCACGCTAGCCGGTCTTGATGACGGTCGCCGACCGCGCGGGAGCCACCGGCCGCCGGTGGGTGGATCGGGTGCCTTGGTGGGCGGCCGGCGACGGCGCGGACCGGAGATGTCGGGGGGACCGGTGCCGCGGGGCGTCGCCGGTGACGTTACCGGCGACCTGCCGGCTTGTCAGCGGCCGTTCGGCCCTCGTCGTACCACCGGTAGTCGCCGGTGGGACGGTAGGTGCCGTTGTGCCAGGTCTGCGGTGCCTGGGCGACCCGGGACAGCTTCTCGGCGGTGGCCGGGCTGATCCGGTTGCCTCCGGCGACGAGGAGCCGGTCGAGCTCCCGGTGGGTCGCCATCATACAGTCCTTGGGCAGGCCGTAGACGCTGATGACGCCGGAGCCGACGAAGGTCAGCACCGGCGTCACCGGGATCGGCAGGCCGACCGCTGCGGTGAGGGCCTTGCTCGCCCGCTTGGCGTCCTTGCGGGCCTCGGCCACGTACGGCGGGCGCTTGCCGTTGATCTGTACCACGTCCCCGGCGACCAGCACCCGGGCCCGGCCGTGGTCGGCGATGCTCACCGCGAACAGCCCGCTGGGGCCGATGGCGAGGAACCCGGCGCGTTCGTCCTGGCCGTGGTCGCGCAGGACGTCGGAGACGTCGGTGCGCGGCCACTCGATGACGTGCCAGGCGGGGCCCAGGTGGTCGAGCTGACCGAGCGCCCGCGCCCCGGCGGCCTCCAGCCGGCGGGCGCCCCGCTCGGCGCGGCGTCGACGCGCCCACTCCAGTGGGGTGGGACGGGCCGGATCGAGTGCCGCGGACCCGTCGGGACGGGGGTGCGGCACCGCCACGGGCGGCAGTGCCCGGGTGGGTACGGCTCGACGAGCGGGAAAGACAGTCATCGCGACCTCCGGCAAAAGGTCCCTCGAAAGTTATGGTCTCACTACCCTACGTCGCCACTGTGGGGGTACGGCAAGTTGGAACGCCGGAATGAGTGCGGATGAATGCCATATTCATCCGCTGTTCTTCCGCTGAAGATCGTTCATCACTGCCCTACGCTGCGGAGGTGACCCACTACGTGGACAGCGAGGTCGGTCGACTCGGCACGGTGCTGTTGCACCGGCCGGGTCCGGAACTTGCCCGCCTCACCCCCCGCAACAACGACTCGTTGCTCTTCGACGCTATCCCATGGGTCGGCCGGGCCCAGGAGGAGCACGACGCCTTCGCCGCCGAGCTGCGCGGGCGCGGTGTGGAGGTGCTCTACCTCGCCACCCTGCTCGCCGAGACGCTCGCCGTCCCCGAGGCCCGCGCCGAGCTGACCGAGCAGGTGCTCGGTTCGCCCCGGCTGGGCGACACCCTGCGCCGCCGGGTCGCCGACCACCTCGCCTACCTCGACCCCGCCGCGCTCGCCGACGTGCTCACCGCCGGGCTCGCCCACGAGGAGGTACGGATCAGCGCCGAGCGCCCCGGCGGTCTGGTCTGGACGATGATGGACCGGCACGAGTTCGTCATCGACCCGCTGCCCAACCTGCTCTTCACCCGCGACTCGTCACTGTGGATCGGCGACCGGGTCGGGGTCACCAGCCTCGCCATGCCGGCCCGCCGCCGGGAGACCACCCTGACCGACGCGATCTACCGTTACCACCCCCGCTTCGTCGGCACCCGGGCCGTCTACCACCCGGGCCTGGAACACCTCGAAGGCGGCGACGTGCTGCTGCTCGCCCCCGGGGTGCTCGCCGTGGGGGTGGGCGAGCGAACCACCCCCGCCGGTGCCGAGCGGCTGGCCCGGCAGGTCTTCGCCGCCGGCCTGGCGCACACCATGCTGGTGGTGCCGATCGCCCAGGAACGGGCCACCATGCACCTCGACACCGTCTGCACCATGGTCGACGTCGACACGGTGCTGATGTACCCCAACGTGGCCAGCACGCTGTCGGCGTACACGGTGATCGCCGGCCCGGACGGCGAGCCCCGGGTCGACGGCCCCGCGCCGTTCCTACGCGCGGCGGCCGACGCGATGGACCTCGACCAGCTCCGGGTGATCGACACCGGCCTGGACCCGGTGACCGCCGAACGCGAGCAGTGGGACGACGGCAACAACACCCTCGCGCTGGCCCCCCGGCTCTGTGTCGGCTACGAACGCAACGTGGAGACCAACGCCCAGTTGGAGCGCGCCGGCATCGAGGTCATCCCGATCGCCGGTTCGGAGCTGGGCTCCGGCCGGGGCGGCCCGCGCTGCATGTCCTGTCCGCTGGTCCGCGAGCCACTGCGACCGCCCGCCGGCTGACCCGCTGTCCGCCTCCCCCGGCGTCGTCGCCCCGGACCGGTGGGGGTGGCTCAGCGGAGGGTGAGCTGGCGGCCGAGCAGGCCCTGGCGGGCCCGGCGACCGGCGGCGTCCAACGGCTCCTTCTCGGCCAGCGCGTCGGCGTACCGCTTGGCGAACGCGGCGACCGGCTCCTCCCACTCGGCGGCCGGAACGTCCTCCGGCAGGTCCCAGACCGGCGCGAGCCGGCCGTGCGCCCGGAACATGCCGGCGAACTTCGTGCCCTCGCCCAGGGGGAGGGCACCGGCGGCGGAGAGCCGGGAGAGCGCGTCCAACGCGGCGTCCTCGTCGTCGCCGAGCACCCAGCGCACGTGGGCCTTCTCCGGCACCTGACACCAGTAGGCGGCCCGGGCGGCGGCCAGCTTCACGGTCGGATAGATCGCGGCGTTCGCCCGCTCCAGGGACGCCTGCACGGTCGGGTCGTCGGCGGCGCCGGGATCGAGCCAGAACTCGAAACCCTCGTGCATCGTGATGTCCAGCGTGCCGTCGACCAGGATGTCCTGGAGCCGGGGGCCGGGGCCCGGCAACGGCGGCACCGTCACCGCCCCACCCGGCTCGGTACGCAACGCGCAGAGCAGCGCGTCGGCCAGGTCCCGGGAGACGTCACCGGACTGCTGGTGGCGCTGGAGACCGATGAACACCCGACCGTCCGGCTTGGTCATCGCCGGGGCGGCCATCGGCAGCACGGTCGCCAGGGTGACCGGGCGGTCGCCGTGCTCCTCGACGAGGTCCGGGGTGAGTCGCAGCGGTGCCGAGGCGGCCGGTACGAGTTCGCGCAGGGCGATCCACTCCGGTTCGTCCACCAGCCCTTCGAACGGACGGGGGACGAACACGTCCCGGATCTTCTCCCGGCGGGGGGCGGCCTCGGCGCGCTGGTTCTTTCGACGCTTGCTCACGGCGAGACAGCCTAGAGCCCGATCGGCGGCGGTGGGGGCAGGACCCGCCCCGCGCCTGCCGGGTCGCCGGTGCCGCCGACGTCGCCGACGTCGCCGATCCCGACCCGGCTGGTGGAGGGACAGGCGGACCGCGGCTCGGCCGGCGGCCGACGGCGGTGACGGGTCAGCCGGCGGCGATCAGATCCGGGCGGCAGTCGGCCGGGTCGAACTCGGCCCAGACGCTCTGCCCCAGACCGTCCCGGTCGACCCCCCACCGACTGGCCAGGCCGGCGACGATGTGCAGGCCCCGGCCGTCGACCGCGTCCGTGCCGGCGGCCCGCATCCGGGGCCCCACGCCGGCGCCGCCGTCGGTCACCCGGACGGACAGACCCGGACCGGTCGACGTGGGCCGCAGCCGCCAGGCGACCCGGACCACCCCGCCGGGCAGCGGGTCGGCGTGCCGGACCGCGTTGCCGACCAGTTCGGCCAGGACCGCCACCAGGTCGGCGAGGAGCGGCGGGGGCACCAGGCCGGCCAACTCGTCGGCGAGCCGGTGCCGGGCCAGCCGCGCGCCGGTGGCGTGGTGGGGAACCACCACACACCACGAACGCTCGACCCGTCCCGTCGACACCCCGGCTCCTTCTCGACCCGTGCCTGCTGGCGGGGTGGACCACCCCGGGTCCACCGACGGCTCACCCGCGCGGCAGCCGCACCTCTGCGACGGTACCGCCACCATCTCGTGGACGTAGGGATACCCATCCATTCTGCTGTTCAACGATCCGGCGGACGAGATAGAGACCCAACCCGGCCCCGGGATAACCCCGCCGGTCGCCGGACTCGCCCTGCCAGAACCGGTCGAAGGCGCGTTCCACGTGCTCCGGCCGGATGCCCACCCCCCGGTCGGTCACCCGGAACGACACGGTCTGCCCGTCGGCGGCCGCGAACACCTCGATCACGGCGTCCGGAGGTGACCACTTGCCCGCGTTGGTGCACAGCTCGGTCAGCACGGTGGTGAGGCTGTGCCGGTCCCCGAGCGCCTTGGGCAGGTCGACGGGGACGTGCAGGAGCAGGCGGCGGCGCAGGTCACCGGGGAGGTCCAGCACCGCCGCGCGCAACGCCCCGCCGAGGTCGAACGGCACGGCCGGCTCGTCGCCGGGGCGTACGTCGGTGGCTGAGGCGAGCAGCCGGTCGACCAGCCGGGCCAGTTCGTTGGCCCGTTGACCGATCACCCGGGCCGCCTGCCGCCGGTCGTGGTCGGTCAGCGACTCCCAGTGGTCGGTGAGGGTGTCCGCGTACCCCTTGATGACGGTGACCGGGGTACGCAGCTCGTGGCTGGTGACCGCGACGAAGAGGTCCCGGTCGGAGTCCCGGCGCTGCTGGTCGGTGATGTCGCGGAAGGTGACCACCCGCAACGTGCCCGGGTCGACCAGCTCGCCGGAGGTGATCCGCAGCCACCGCCCGTCGGGAAGTTGGTGGTCGAGCACCTGGCCGGTCGGGGGGAGCGGGAACGGCAGTGGGCGGTTCAGCGCCTCACCGGCGCTGCGGCCGGTGACCTGGGCGGCGGCGGGGTTCCAGAGCCGGACCCGGCCGTCCCGGTCGACCACGGCCAGACCGTCGGCGAGCGCCGCCACGACCGGGCCGTCGCCGTGCACCGGCAGGCCGCTCTGGTCGCCGTACATGTGGGCGATGCAGGAGGCGAGGTAGCCGAGGGTGGCGTGCTGGACCCGGTCCTCGGAGTCCTCGCCGTCGGCGTAGAGGGCGTGCAGGCTGCCGACGGTCAGGCCGTTGAGTTCGGCGCGGGCGACGATCATGCGGCGCAGGCCCCGCTCGGCCAGCTCTCCGGCGAGCGGACCGTCGAGGTGGTCCAGCCGGGTCTGCCGGACCCGGGGACCGGTGAGCAGACAGACGGTGGCCGGGTCGGAGGCGGGCAACGGGCGGCCGATGGTCCACTCGGCGCAGCCGCTGGCGGCGATCACCCGTCCCCCGGTCGGGGCGAACTCGACGAAGGCCACGCAGGCCGCGCCGAGCGCGGGTCGGGCTGCCCGCAGCAGCGCGGTGAGCACCGGCAACCCGGCCTCTCCCGAGTTGATCATCTCGATCACCGCGCCGTGGTCGGTGATGAGGTCGGCGAGATCGGTGCGCTCCGGCATGCCCCGAGTGTGCCCGGTGCACCGCCCGTCGGACATCCCCGGGCGGGGGCCGACCCGCCGCTGGGACGCCCCGGGCGCGAGCGGGCCGGTCGGGCGACGGGCCGCACCGGCCGGGTCAGTGAGGCGGCGACGGGCCGCACCGGCCGAGCCGGTCGGGCGGCGACGGGCCTCACCGGTCGGGCGGCGACGGGCCTCACCGGCCGAGCCGGGCCAGGGTGTGGGCGGGCCGGTCGGTGATCACGCCGTCCACCCCCGCGTCGAGGACCAGGTCCAGGTCGGCCGGTTCGTTGACCGTCCAGACGTACACCGGGTGGCCGGCGGCCCGCAGCGCGGGCACCAGCGTCGGGCGGGCCCGGACCAGGCCGATGCCCGGCCCGGCGATCCGGGCCCCGAACGGTAGCCGGCCGAGCGGCAGCCAGCGGGGCAGCACCTCCAGCAGCAGCACCGTCGGCAGCGCCGGGGCCAGCTCACGGACCCGGCGGACGGCCAGGGGGGAGAACGACATCACGGTGACCTGGACCGGGTCGTCGGGGCCCGGTTCGGCCAGCCCGTGCCGCCGCAGCATGGTCACCAACCGGCGCTCGACGTCCCCCCGGTAGCGGGACGGGTGTTTGGTCTCCACCAGCAGCCGGACCGGGCGGCCCGCGTCCCGTACGGCGGTCAGCAGCCGGTCCAGGGTGAGCAGCCGGGTGTGCGCGTCGTCCAGCGCCTCGTCGCCGTCGGCCGGTGTGCACCCGGGATGCCAGGAGCCGAAGTCCAACGTCTCCAGCTCGGCCAGGGTGCGGGCGCTGACCAGGCCGTGACCGTTGCTGGTCCGGTTCAACCGCCTGTCGTGTACGCAGACCAGGTGCCCGTCGCGGGTCAGTCGGACGTCGCACTCCAACCCGTCGGCACCCTCGTCGAGGGCCCGTAGGTAGGCCGCCAGGGTGTGTTCGGGGAGGTCGGCCGACGCGCCACGGTGCGCGAAGACCAGTGGATCACCCATGCTCGGTCGCTCAGATGACCTGGCCGGGTTGCCCGTCCCCGGTGACCACCGGTTTGCCGACGGCCACCCACTGCCGCATCCCGCCGTCGGCGTTGCGCACCTGCTCCCACCCGTTGCCGAGCAGGTAGCCGACCACCTGTGCGGAGCGCCCGCCGGAGCGGCAGATCACCGCCACCTCGCGGTCGGTGGGCACCTCGGCGAGCCGGGCCGGCAGCTCCATCATCGGCACATGGTGGGCGCCGGGCGCGTGGCCCGCCGCCCACTCGTCGTCCTCCCGGACGTCGAGCAGGTAGGTGTCGTCGTCGATCGCGGTCACGGGGACGCTGGGAACCTGGGATCCGAACACGGTCACCAAGCCTAGATCCTCGGTGCCGCCGACGGCACGTCGGCAGCCGGCGTGGCGGCTCCCGGCACCTCGGTGGCTTCCGGGACCCCGGTGGCGCGGGATCCGGTGGTCGGGGTGGTGGTCACAGCCGGTTGACCCAGCGCGGGTTGGCCCGCGACCAGTCGGGCAGCCGGTCGGTGCGGACGGCGTCGAAGAGCCCGCCGCCGCCCTGGTCCAGCACCACGTAGGAGATGCCGTCGATGGTCTGCGGGTAGGACGGCAACTGCACCCCGTGCAGCGCGTCGGCGGGCAGGGAACGCAGCGCGAACACCAGGTCGTCCAGGGGCACCCCGTTGGTGTCGACGGTGAGCGAGCTGCCGACCGCCCGCAGCACCCGGTCCAGTTGCACGGGGTCGCTGCGCAGGTGGGACTGGGCGGCCCGGTCCAGCATCGCCCGCAGCATCTGCTGCTGGTGTCGTTGCCGGTCGTAGTCGCCGTTCGGGAGGTCGTAGCGTTGCCGGGCGTAGTCCAGCGCCCTGGCGCCGTCCATCTGCTGGCAGCCGACCGGGAAGTTCGTCCCGGTGTGGATCGACCGGACCTCGGTGTCGACGCACATCCGGATGCCCCCGAGCAGGTCGATGACCTGGCGGAAGCCGGCGAAGTCGACGAGCGCCGCGCCGTCGAAGCGGATGCCGGTGAGTCGGGTCAGGGTGGCCGAGAGCAGTCGGGTGCCGCCCTCGCCGCCACCGCCGTGCTCGTACGCCGCGTTGATCTTGTCCTGGCCCCCGCCGTAGCCGGCGGCGTCGGGTGGGATCGCGACCAGCAGGTCGCGGGGGACGGAAATCAGGTACGCCTGCCGTAGGCCGGGCGGAACGTGCACGATCAGGATGGTGTCCGACCGCTGGTCCGCCCCGGCTGCGCCGGGGCGTCGGTCGGAGCCGACGATCAGGTAGTTCAGCCCGGTGTCCAGCTCGGTGCGGGCCTGCCGGGCGTCGGGGGAGAGTAGTTGTTCCCGGCTGACCGTCCGGTCGTAGCGGTGGGCGAGCAGCCGTACCCCGACGACGGCGAGCCCGGCGAGCAGCACCAGGGTCAGGCCGACGCCGAGCAGGATCCGCGACCAGCGTGTCCCGCGCCGGGCGGGAGGCGGTGTGCCCCGCCCCCGAACGGATCGCGCTGACCTGGCCGTGACGCCCTCCCGTGGCCGAAACGTGAGTGCTTCTCACGTCAGGCTACGGTGGGACCACGGGTCCCCGGGGCGGTTCGCCGGGACTACCGGCGGGTCACTTCCGGGTGGACAGCACGCTCGGGTTGGCGTAGACGAACTCGGCCAGCTTGTCTTCCTTGATCGCCTGGAACATGTCCAGCGTCTGCTGGCTGAGCGCCTCACGGTTGTTGGCGTTGCCGTTGAACGTGCCACCGTTGGTGCGCAGCATGGTCAACTCGTTGGCGGTGACCCCGCGCATGGTGAAGACCAGGTCGGCGACCGGCACCCCGCCGGTGTCCAGGATGAAGGCCTTGCCGGCCGCCTTGATCAGCTGGTTGACCTTGACCGGGTTGGTCATCATGCCCTTGTCGGTGGCCTTGCGGGCCATCGCCTTGATCAGCTGCTGCTGGTTCTGCTGGCGGTCGTAGTCGCTGTTGGGCAGGCCGTAACGCTGCCGCGAGTAGTCGAGCGCCTGGAGGCCGTTCATCTCCCGGCAGCCCTTCTTGTAGACCACCGGGGTCATCGGCCGGCCGGTCTTCTTGGCGTCGGCGTTCCACATCTGCTTGCCGTCGACCATCATCATGTGGTGCGACTTCACCTCGTGGCTGACGCAGATGCGCACCGTGCCGAGGGTGTCGATGACGTTCTTGAAGCCACCGAAGTTGATGATCGCGGCACCGTCGAAGCTGACTCCGGTCATGTTCTTGATGGTCTGGGCCATCAGCTGCGCGCCGCCCTCCCAGCCGCCGCCGTTGCGCGCGCCGGCCTGGAACGCCGCGTTGATCTTGTCGGTGCCGCCCTTGAACCCGCTCTTCTTGAACGCGGGGATCTGTGCCTCGGTGTCGCGGGGGATCGAGATCAGGTACGCCTGGTCGTGGCTGGCCGGGATGTGCAGCACGATGATGCTGTCCGACCGGACGTCGTCGGCGGCCCAGCGCTCCCGGGCGTCCACGCCGAGCAGCAGCATGTCGATCGGGCCGTCCAGGTTGGCGCCGCCCTCCGCCTCGGTCTTCCCCGCCCCGCCGAGCAGGTTGCGCTGGGCGATGTTGCCGGTGGCCTGGCTGATCAGCGCCTTGCTGCCGACGATCGCGATGCCGCTGGTCACCATCAGCACCGCGCCGAAGATGACGGTCAGCCGCGCCCAGAGCGGGTCCTTGCGCCGGGTGCGCTTGCGGGCCGTGCCGGAGGGCCGACCGCCGCGACCGCCCGGTGACGGGACGGCGGCCGACGCCCGGTAGGGGTCGGCGTTCAGCGACGAAGGGCGGGGGCTGGTCTGAACCGGCATGCATGCTCCAGCTCGCGTGATCGGGGGGCGGGACCACTTTACGTACCGCTTCCCGTCAAGGCGAGGTCGTCACACGCACAAATCCCAGACAACCCGACCTTTTCCTCCGCGATTTGTCCGAACGGATGAATCGATGAGACCGGACGGCTGTTGGCTTTTGATGATCAAGCCTTCGGTAAAGACCTCTGATGACGCTCGTCGAAATCTGCCCGACATCCGGGGTCGGGCCGACCCCGGATGCCGGGCCGGCTCAGTTCCCGTTGCCCGGCGTGTCCGCCTTCTTGTCGGCGGCCACCCAGTCCGCCATCGTGTCGGCGGACATCGCCTTGTACATCGCCAGCGCCTTCTCCCGGTCCGACACCACCACCGACTCGCCGTTGATGGTGTCGCTGCCGGTGTTCGGGCTGGTGAGGAAGGTCAGGTTCTCCCCGCGCAGGTTGCGGAACTGGATCGCCATGTCGCCGAGGGAGAAGTCGTTGTCGACGGTCACCGCGGCGGTCACCGACTGGAGGAACGCGTTCAGCTTCTTGGGGTTGGTCAGCGTGCCCGTGCTCGCCGCCTTGTCCATCAGCGCCCGCAGGAACTCCTGCTGGTGGCGCATCCGGGCGAAGTCGCCCTGGGGGAACTGCTTGCGCTGGCGGATCCAGTCCAGGGCCGTCGCGCCGTCCATGTGCATGGTGCCCTTGGTGAACTTCCGGTACGGCTTGTGGATCGAGGTGATGCTCCGCTCCACCTTCAGGTCGACCCCGCCGAGCGCGTCGGTGACCTCCTTGAAGCCGCCGAAGTCGATCGCCATCACGTTGTCGATCCGGACGTCGGTGAAGCACTCCACGGTGCGTACCGCCAGCGGCAGGCCACCGAAGGCGAAGGCAGCGTTGATCTTGGCACGCCGACCGGAGTCGCAGGCCGCGCCCGCGCTCTCGGGGATCGGCACGTACAGGTCACGCGGGACGGAGACCAGGTAGGCCGACTTGTGGTCGGCCGGGATGTGCATGACGATCAGCGTGTCCGCCCGCCACTCGCCCGGCTTGTCGACCGCCGCGTCCGGGTCCCGCGAGTCGGTGCCGACCAGCAGGATGTTGAGCGCCCCGTCGACCGCCTTCGCCGGCCGCCCACCGGTGATCTCCGAGAACGGGTCGGTGCGGGCCAGGTCCTCGTTGAGGTTACGGGTGTAGAACCAGGCCCCGATCCCGCCGAGCAGCGCCACCACCAGCACCGTCACGCCGGCCACCAGGGCCATCCGCCCCCAGCGCGGGCGCGGCCCACGCCGGCCGTAGTTCCCCGGCCCGCCCGGCCCCGAGGGTGTGCCGGGGCCACCCGGCCCGCCCGACCGGGGCTGACTCTCCTGGTGCGAGGGGTACCACTGCGCGTCGGACTGGCGGGTGCGCCCGGTGGCGCCCCGGTCGGAGCCGGGCACCGAGGCACGGCCCGCGCTGCGGTGCAGGTACGGGAGCGAGGCGCCGGCTGACGAGGTCGCTGACATGCGTTTCAGCGTACGTAGGCGGGTCGAGCGTTCGCTGAATGTGAAGCCTCCCGAGCGCCCCGCGTGGCGTGGGAGAGCTACCCTAGCCGGCTGCGGAAATGGTCGATGGTGCGTCGCAGGCCCTCGTCGGGCGACACCTGCGGCTGGTATCCCAGCAGGTCCCGGGCGAGGGTCAGGTCGGGGCGGCGCATCTCCGGATCGTCCGAGCTGCGAGTGACGTAGGTCACCTGTGACGTACTGCCGGAGAGTGACGCGATCGTCTCGGCGAGTTGCCGCATGGTCAGCTCGTGTTCGGTGCCGCAGTTGATCGGGCCGGTCTGCGTCGAGTCGAGCAGCAGCAGGATGCCGCGCACCAGATCGTCGACGTAACAGATCGACCGGGTCTGCTCACCCGTGCCGTGCACGGTGATCGGCTCGCCACGCAACGCCTGGGAGATGAACGTCGGGATGGCCCGGCCGTCGTCCGGCCGCATCCGGGGGCCGTACGTGTTGAAGATCCGGACGATCGCCGCGTCCAGCCCCCGACTGCGGTGGTACGCCATCGTGGCCGCCTCGGAGAACCGCTTCGCCTCGTCGTAGACGCTGCGCACCCCGATCGGGTTGACGTTGCCCCAGTAGGTCTCCCGCTGCGGGTGCTCCTTCGGGTCCCCGTACGCCTCGGAGGTGGAGGCCATCAGGAACCGGGCGTCGTCGGTGACCGCGCGGTCGAGCAGGTGCAGGGTGCCCACCGAGCCGACCCGGAGGATCTCCACCGGCAGCTTCGCGAAGTCCGTCGGGCTGGCCGGGGAGGCCATGTGCAGGATCGCGTCGAACCGCTGGGCCAGGGCCGGGTGGTGGCTGGGCAGACCCTCGGAGATGTCCGCCTCGACCAGGGTGAACCGTGGGTGCTCCGCCAGGTGCGCGACGTTGTCCTTGGAGCCGGTGACGAAGTTGTCCAGCGCGACGACCGTGCACCCGCGCTCGATCAGGGCGTCCACCAGGTGCGACGGGACGAACCCGGCACCGCCGGTGACGAGGACGCGGTGACCGCTACCGAACCGCTGGGCAACCTTCATGGCGGTCAGCCTACTCAGCGCGACCGCCGCAGGTCATTTCGACCTGGGTGACGCCCGTGCCCCGTACCCTGCCCGTCTCTGCCTCGGGGCCTGCCACGACGCGGCCGTCGGGGTCGGCGGGCCCCGGGCGACGGCGGAGGCCCCCGCCGCGATCGCTCGCGGCGGGGGCCTCGTGGTGCCGGTTGCTCAGTGCGCACCCGCGCCGGTGAGGGCACGCACCTCCAACTCGGCGTACTTGTCCTCGTCGTGCTCCTTGGAGATGACCGTGCCGATCCAGCCGCAGAGGAACCCGAACGGGATGGACAGCAGCCCCGGGTTCGACAGCGGGAACCACTGCCAGTCGTGCTCCGGGAACATCGAGGTCGGTGCGCCGGAGACGACCGGCGAGAAGAACACCAGGAACACGGCCGAGATCAGGCCGCCGTAGATCGCCCAGACCGCGCCCGAGGTGTTGAACCGCTTCCAGAACAGGCTGTAGAGGATCGCCGGCAGGTTGCCCGAGGCGGCCACCGCGAACGCCAACGCCACCAGGAAGGCCACGTTGAGGCTCTGCGCGAAGATCGACAGGGCGATCGAGACCGCGCCGATGACCAGGGCCGAGATCCGGGCCACCCGGACCTCCTGGCGTTCGGAGGTCTGCCCCTTCTTGATCACGTTGGCGTAGAAGTCGTGCGCCAGGCTGGACGACGAGGCCAGGGTCAGGCCGGCGACCACCGCCAGGATGGTGGCGAACGCGACCGCCGCGATGATCGCCAACAGGGTCGCCCCGCCCAGGTTGCCGCCGAGGAAGGTCTTGCCCAACTCCTCGGCGAGCTGCGGCGCGGCCGTGTTGCCGGCCTTGTCCTGCGCGACGATCGCCTTGCCGCCGACCAGCGCCGCCGCGCCGAAGCCCAGCGCCAGCGTCAACAGATAGAAGGTGCCGATGATGCCGATCGCCCAGAGCACGCTCTTGCGGGCCGCCTTGGCGGTCGGCACCGTGTAGAAGCGGATCAGGATGTGCGGCAGGCCGGCGGTGCCGAGCACCAGGGCGATGCCCAGCGACAGCAGATCCATCTTGTTGTAGAAGGTCTGCGTCGAGTTGCCGGCCACCTCGACGCCGTAGCGGAGCCCGGGTTCGAGGAACGCGCTGCCCTTGCCCGACGTGGCGGCGGCGTCACCGAGCAGCGCCGACAGGTTGAAGTTGTACTTGGCCAGCACCAGCACGGTCATCACCAGCGCGCCGGTCATCAGCAGGAACGCCTTGACGATCTGGACGTAGGTGGTGCCCTTCATGCCACCCACGGTCACATAGATGATCATCAGGGCGCCGACCATGATGATGGTGGCGATCTTGGCGGTGTCGGCGTCCATGCCGAGGAACGTGGTGCCCGGCTTGATCCCCAGCAGCAGCGCGACCAAAGCGCCCGCCCCGACCATCTGGGCCAGCAGATAGAAGATCGACACCGTGATGGTGGAGACCGCCGCCGCCGTACGCACCGGGCGCTGACGCATCCGGAACGCCAGCACGTCGGCCATCGTGTAGCGGCCCGAGTTGCGCAGCAGCTCCGCCACCAGCAGCAACGCCACCAGCCAGGCGACCAGGAAGCCGATCGAGTAGAGGAAGCCGTCGTAGCCGTACAGCGCGATGATGCCGGCGATGCCGAGGAACGACGCGGCCGACATGTAGTCGCCGCCGATCGCCATGCCGTTCTGGAAACCGGAGAACGACCGGCCGCCGGCATAGAAGTCGGTGGCCGTCTTGGTCTGCCGACTGGCCCAGATCGTGATCGCCAGGGTCACCGCCACGAAGACCAGGAACAGCGTGATGGTCAGGTTGCGGGCGGTGCCGCCACCCGCCTCAACCGCGAGGACCGTGTTCATGGGTCACCTCCCCGATCTCGGCGCGGATGCGGTCGGCGGTCGGGTCGAGCTTGCGGTCGGCGTACCGCGAGTAGAGCCAGGCGATGAGGAACGTCGAGACGAACTGGAGCAGCCCGAAGATCAGCGCCACGTTGATGTTGCTGCCGAAGAGCTTCGTGCCCATGAAGTCCCGCGCGTAGGCGGAGAGGATCACGTAGAGCGCGTACCACAGGAAGAACGCGACGGTCATCGGGAAGACGAAGCTGCGCAGCGCGCGGCGCAACCCGACGAACTCGTCCGACCGTTGTACGGCCAGATAACGCTCCGCCGCCGACTCGGCCGGGGCGGGCGTGGGTGTGTCCGTGGACATCTGTGGATCACCACCTTCACAGGCATCGGGAGTTTCGCGCACCGTAGAGAGCGGCCTGCCTGCGAGAAAAGGTGCAGATCGATCCCGGCAGTCCCCTGCGCCGAACGGTCCCCCACCTGCGCCCAGTGACCCACGTCACCCCGCTCACCGGCCCCTGCCGCCCGCTTCCCGCCGCCCGCCCCGACCCGCCCCGCGCCCGGGACCATGACCCCGCCCCGCCGGCCGCCCTGGCCCCGCCCGGCCGGCCATGATCCACTCTCTTGGGTCGATATAGCAGTATCCGCCGGCCAGGAAGCCGCTATATCGGTGACATTGCGACGCCACCCCGCCCGGTCAGGGGAGTTGGTGGTAGCGGCCCCGGTGGTGCAGGAGGGGCGGGGTGTCGGTCAGGATCTCGACCGTTTCGACGGTGGCCTCGACGAGCAGCGCCCAGCCGTACTCCCGGGCGGTGTCCAGGCGGCAGCCGGCCCAGCTCCCGGCGTCGGCGGGCACCGGCCCGTAGGGCGTGTCGGTCCACGTGTCGGTGGCGAACAGGCCGCCCGGCGAGGGGAAGAGCCCGGCGAACCGGTCGGCGAGCTGCCGGTGGGACGGCCCGAGTGGGGCCACCGCGAACCGGCCGGCCTCCTCGATCGCCGCCCAGAGGTCGGCCTCGGGGTCGATCAGGCCGAGCAGCCGGTCCGGCTCCCCCTCGGCGACCAGGGTGGACGACACGGTCAGCCCGGCCGGGCCGGGTGCGGTCCAGAGCGTCACCGGTGCGGCGAGCCGCCCCCGCAGCCGACGGGCCGGCGAGCGTTGCCCGGTCGGCACCGCGAACGGGTCGGTGTGGTGGATCTCGGCACCCGGTTCTGGATTCACGTGAAACATTGTGGCCCCCGCCCCGTCCCGCGTTGCCAGGTCGGGGCGAGAGACGGCCTCGCTTTCATGATCGTCCACGGGTAAACGACTACGACACGCCGGTTCGGTGCCGCTCACGCGTAGACGATCGTCGGACCTTCCCGCCGACCGGGCGCGCGCCCAGAGACCAGGAGGGGGAGCGGGCACCGTCATGGTTCCTGCCCTGGCAGAGCTACGAGGCTCAGGCAACCCGGCTGCGCAACTTCGAGCCGTGTCTGGTGCCCGGGCTGCTCCAGACGGAGGACTACGCGCGGGCCGTCTTCTCGGCCGGCGGGCTCCAGCGCGACGAGCGGGTGGAGGAACTCCTCGCGCTCCGGATGAGCCGACAGGCGGTACTGGGGCGGGACGACCCACCCGAGTGTGTCTTCGTCATCGACGAGAGCGCACTGCGGCGGTCGATCGGTGGGCCGGCGGTGATGGACCGGCAGCTCGGACGGCTACTGGAGGCTGCTGAGCTGCCTCATGTGCGGCTCCATGTGCTGCCGCTCGATGCCGGTGCGCACGTCTCGCTGGGCGGTGGGTTCGTGCTGGCGGAACTGCCCGGGAGCGAGCAGGTCCTGTGTCTGGACAACACCGCCCGAGGGCAGATCGCGGACCATCCGGAGTGGATTCGACTGATGCTACGCAAGTGGGAGAGCCTGCTGGGTGAGGCGCTCGCCGAGCGCGCCTCACTCGATCTGGTCAACAAGCTGAAGGTGACGCCATGACCCCTGACGAGCCGCGCTGGCGGACCTCGTCGCGTTCCGACGACTCCGGCAACTGTGTCGAGGTGGCGGACAATCTGCCCGGGGTGGTGCTGGTCCGGGACAGCAAGGACCGCGCTGGCCCGACGCTCCACTTCACCCCCGACACCTGGCGTTCCTTCGTCGGCACCGTCAGGGTCGGCCGTACCCGCCGCCCGTGACGGCGGTGCGGCGCTAGGGCGTACCCGTGCCGGTGGGTGGAGGGTCGACGGACAGGGCGGCACGGGCGGCGGCCAGCACCTGCGGGTCGGCGCAGCCGGCCGCGTAACCGGCGATCCGGCGGCGGATGTCCCGGGTGAGCAGCCGGACGCCGATCCGGTCGGCGACCGGGCGCAGGAACGCCGGCCGGCAGCGGAAGCTGTACCGCCAGGTGGCGACCGTGTGGCCCGGCTCGGGTGCCGCGGCGAACCGCCAGCCACCGGCGAACATCTCGAAGAACCACGGGCCGCGCACCATCTTCATCCCCACGTTCGTGGGCGGGGCGAAGGAGACGTACTCGCTGATCATCACGAGGCCGTGCCGGGAGCGGGTGAAGGTGCGCACGCCTTTGCCGGGGCGGGTGGCACCGTCGACGAAGTGTTGCTCGCGGACGAACGGGTCCCACCGGTAGCGCACCGGCGCGACGGTCTGCGACACCGCGAATGCCACCTCCGGTGGGACCGCGACGGTGGTGACCGCCTCGACGACCGGCATCAGCGGCGGGGGGTGACGGTCGACAGCAGCTCCGGCATCCGGCGGTCCAGCACGTCCCCGGCCAGGTACGCCCCGAGCAGCGCCGCCCCCACCCCGTACGCCGCGCCGACCGGCAGGGCCAGCCAGAGCCAGACGTCGCCGAGCAGGCCCGCGGCCACCACCATCGGTACGGCGGCAGCCGCCGAGCCGACCATGGACAGCAGGGTGAGCATGCTCTTGGCGACCCCGGAACCGCCGTTCATCGCGAACGGGTTACTCGTCTCCGGCAGCGAGTACGCCCCGAGCACCGAGATGAACCCGTTGATCGCCAATCCCACCCCGTACGAGGCGAGCAGTGCGCCCGCCGCCACCCCGAACCACTCCGGCCGGCCGAGCACCCCGCTGATGATCAGGGAGACGAGACCGAGCATCGGCAGCACGTACACGGAGAAGGCGGTCATCCGGGCGCGCAGTTCCAGCCGACCCGGGACCCCGGCCACGACGTTCGCCGCGTAGGCGCTGCCGTCGAAGCCGAACTGGTTGGCCAGGGTCACCGAGGCGAGCACGCCGACGAAGATCATCGAGATGCTGAGCAGCACCGGCGACGGGTCCCCGGTGGATTCGAAGCCCTCCTGGCCGACGGCGAAGCCCGCGCCACCGAGGTTGACCATCACCGGGACGAAGATCCCGACCACGGCGATGGTGATCAGGTTGGCCCGTCGTCGGGCGTCGCGCCACCAGTAGCGGCACTCGCGGGCCACCAGCGCGCCGAACCGGTCCCGGCGGGCCCAGCCGACCGCGCGGGGGAAGAGTTGGGCGATCGCGCCGCCGGTCGGTGCCTGGCGGGTCTTGGTCGGGGCGGCGCTCGCCGCGCCGACCATCGCCGACTCCAGCGACCGGGACCACCAGAGCAGCAGCGCCCCGATGGTGACCGCGGTGATCAGCAGCTTGACGGGCACCGCCCAGGCCCGGCCCTCGGCCACGTCCAGGCCGATCGTCCAGGGTGCGCCGAACGGGGTCCAGCCGACGATCCGGGCCACCCCGACGAGCCGGTCCCAGTCGGCGGTGCGTACCGCGGCCAGCACCACGAGCTGCAACGGGCCGAGCAGCGCGGCGACCACGGCGAGCAGCACGGCGGCCAGGTCGCGGACCCGGCGGGACCGCAGCATGGTGGCGAATGCGCTGGTCACCGCGCGGCTGGCGGCGACGCAGAGCAGCACCCCGGCGACCACGCCGACGGCGGCGACGACGCCGGCCGCCGCGCCACCGAGCAGCGCGGCGCTGACCACCAGCCCGGCGACCGCGACCAGCACCGCGAACACCGGCACGCTGATCAGCGCCGCCGCGAACAGGCCGGTGACCAGGGTGCGGCGGGACAGCGGCAGCAGGGCGAACCGGGCCGGGTCGAGGGTCTCGTCGACGCCGAAGAAGACCAGTGGCAGCAGCAGCCAGCCGAGGACGAGCACCCCGCCACCGAACGCCGCCGCCATCACCGCGTAGCGGGGTTCGTCGGCGAAGCCGGGGGCGGCGAACATCAGGAAACCGCCGGCCGCGAACCAGAGCCCGACCACCACCCCGACCACGAAGAGCGCGATCCGCCAGCCCTGGCCCCGGAAGTTGTTGCCCATCACCCGCAGCTTGAGCCGGACGAAGTGGCGCGGGGAGACCGGGCGGACCCGCTCGGCGGGTGTGCTCACCGGGACAGCCACGCCAGCTCCTCACCGGTAGCGGTCCGGCCGCCGACGACCTCGACGAAGACGTCCTCCAGGGAACGCTCGCCACGCACCTCGGCGAGGGTGCCGACCCGCTTGATGGTGCCGTCGGCGAGGATCGCCACGTGCGAGCAGAGCCGCTCGACGACCTCCATCACGTGGCTGGAGAAGACGACGGTCCCGCCGCCGACCACGTACCGGTGCAGGATGTCGCGGATCAGCGCCGCCGACACCGGGTCGACCGCCTCGAACGGCTCGTCGAGCACCAGCAGCCGGGGGCCGTGCAGCAGCGCGCAGGCCAGGCCGATCTTCTTCTTCATGCCGGCGGAGTAGTCGACGACCAGGGTCCGGCCGGCGTCGGTGAGGGCCAGCACGTCGAGCAGCTCCGCCGCCCGCTGGTCGACCACCGCCGGGTCCATCCCGCGCAGCAGCCCGTGGTACGCCAGCAGCTCCGCGCCGGTGAGCCGGTCGAACAGCCGGACGCCGTCGGGCATGACGCCGAGCAGCCGTTTCGCCTCGACCGGGTCACCCCAGACGTCGTGCCCGAGCACCCACGCGTTGCCGTGGTCGGGTCGGAGCAGTCCGACGGCCATCGACAGGGTGGTGGTCTTGCCGGCGCCGTTGGGGCCGAGGAGGCCGTAGAACGAGCCGGCGGGGACGGCCAGGTCCACCCCGGCGACCGCCACCTTGCCGTCGAACTGCTTGGCCAGGCCGCGGAGTGCCAGCGCAGGGTGTTCACCAGTCATGTGTCGACCGTATCCGGGCCGGGCGAGTGGCTGCTCCCGCCGGGGGACGATCCGGGCTCATCCCCGAGACGGACGGTCGCGCACGGTGAAGGATCCGAGACGTGACGTGACCGCCCCGTCGATCCTGGCATGACCCCGGACGACCGGGACGAAACGGTCAGGAGCGCAGTGACTCGGGCGTGTGCAGGCGGAGCATGGTGGCCCCGACGTCGACGGGGGTGCGACGGCGGGTCGCCATCGACACGGCGATCATCACGGTGAAGGCGAGCGGCACCGTCCAGGCGGCCGGTTGGGTGGTGAGGGTGGCCGGCCAGCCGGACAACGGGGGGCCGAGCACGGTGACCAGCACCGCGCCGATCGCCGCCCCGCCGCCGACCAGCACCCCGGCCGCCGCACCGAGGTCGGTCAGGCCGCGCCACCAGATGCCGAGCACCAGCAGCGGGCAGAAGCTGGACGCGGCGACGGCGAAGGCCAGCCCGACCACCTGGGAGACGTCCAGCCCGGAGACGTTCAGCGCGAGCACCGCCGGCACCCCGCCGGCGATCACCGTGGCCAGCCGGAAGCCGCGTACCGAGCCGCGTCCCAGCACGTCGGTGGAGATCACCCCGGCGACGCTGGTGAGCAGCCCGGACGAGGTGGACAGGAAGGCGGCGAACGCCCCGGCTGCGACCAGGGCGGCAAGCAGCCGCCCGGTGACGCCGCTGCCGAGCGCCGCCTCGGGAAGCAGCACCACCACCGCGTCGGTCTGCCCGCTGACCAGCAGTTGCGGGGTGTAGATCCGGCCGAGCACGCCGTAGAGGGTGGGTAGCAGATAGAAGACGCCGACCAGCGCCAGCACCACCAGGGTGGTCCGCCGGGCCGACGCGCCGTCGGGGTTGGTGTAGAAGCGCACCAGCACGTGGGGCAGTCCCATGGTGCCGAGGAAGGTCGCCAGGATCAGCGAGTAGGTGGCGAACAGCCCCCGGTCGTCGTCCCCGGCGGCGCTGGGCAGCAGCCAGTCGGCGGCCCCGGTGGCGGCCCCGGACACCTCGGGCACCGGGTCACCGGCGGCGAAGCTGAGCTGGTCGCCGGGGCGTACCTCACGGATGGTGCCGTCGGGGAAGGTGAGGGCCGCGCGGTGCTCGACCACGACGGTGGTCGCGGTGCGGAACGCCGGCCCGTCGGGCGGGGTCACCGCCGGGCGGGCGTCGGCCTGCCACTGCAGGGCCAGGAAGATCGCGGGTACGGCGAGCGCGGTCAGCTTCAGCCAGTACTGGAAGGCCTGGACGAAGGTGATCGCGCGCATCCCGCCGAACGCCACGTTGGTGGTGACCACCGCCGCGACCAGCAGCGCCCCCACCGGGTAGGGCGAGCCGGCCACCGTGGCCAGGGTCAGCCCGGCACCCTGCAACTGCGGCACCAGGTAGAGCCAGCCGATGAAGATGACGAACACGGTGGCCAGGGTGCGCAGCCGGCGGGAGCCGAGCCGCAGCTCGCAGAAGTCGGGCAGGGTGAACGCCCCGGAGCGGCGCAGCGGCGCGGCGACGAAGAGCAGCAGCGCCAGGTAGCCGGCGGCGAAACCGACCGGGTACCAGAGCACGTCGACGCCGTACTTGAGGATCAGCCCGGCGATGCCGAGGAAGCTCGCCGCCGACAGGTACTCCCCGCCGATCGCGGCGGCGTTCCAGGTCGGACTGACCGTCCGGGACGCCACCAGGAAGTCGGAGGTGGTCCGGGCCAGGCGCAGACCGTAGAAGCCGATACCGACGGTGACCAGGGTGACCGCGACGATCGCCGGGACGACGTACCCGTTGCCCATCTCAGCGTTCCGGCCGCTGGACGAGGTCGACGAAGTCCTGTTCGTTGCGTTCGGCGAGCCACACGTACGCCCAGCCGACGGCGATGAGGAACGGGAAGGAGACCACCCCGAGCAGCAGCCAGGGCAGGTTGACCCCGAGCACGGTGACCCGGCCGACCGGGGGTGCGATGGCGAACAGCCAGGGCAGCCCGCCCAGCCCGACCAGCACCAGCAGGCTCAGTCGCAGGGCGAGGGTGAGTTGCGCCCGGACCAGGCCCCGCACCAGCGCCTCACCGACCCGGGTCTGCTGGGCCAACTCGGTGCGGGTGTGGTCGGCCCGGGTGTCCCGACGGGAGACGCCGGCCAGCACGATCCGTACCCGCCCGGTCGGCCGGGCGGCCGGTGGCCCGGGGTCCCGGGGTGTCGGTTCGGGATCGTGGTGGGCGGTCACCCGGGCAGTCTCGCGGGCCCGGCCCGAATGTCAAGTGTCGTCCACCGGGGGGTGTGGACAACCTGTGGACAAGGCGGCCATCCTGTGGACGACAGCGACGGGCCGAGGATGCCGGTGGCATTTCGTGTGATTCGTCCTCACCGGAACGTCACCGGGCGGTCATCTGTATCGGCCTTGCCGGCATTGACCCGGGCCCCTACGCTGGGGCGGCCAATCCTTTCCTCTTCGAACACGGGGTCTCTATGCGCAAAATTCGCACTATCCTCGGCGTCACTCTCGCCGGAGCATGTGCACTGGCCGTGGTGCCGGGTACGGCCTCCGCGGCTCCCGTCTCCGCACCGCTGCAGAAGGCGGCGGCCCTCGACGACGTGACCGGTGCCTACTACCCGGTCGCCCCGGCCCGCCTGCTGGACACCCGTAACGGCACGGGTGCCCCGATCGGCAAGATCGGTGCCGGCAAGAAGGTCGACCTCCAGGTCGCCGGCCGTGGTGGCGTACCGGCCAGCGGCGTCGGCGCGGTCGTGCTGAACGTGACCGTCACCGGTCCCAGCGCCGCCAGCTTCCTCACCGCCTACCCGACCGGTGAGTCCCGCCCCACCGCCTCCTCGGTCAACTTCGCCAAGGGCTGGCTGGGCTCCAACAACGTCACCGTGAAGCTCGGCTCCGGTGGCAAGGTCTCGGTCTTCAACAACAGCGGCTCGACCGACGTGATCGTCGACGTGGTCGGCTTCTACGCGGGCGACAACAGCCTCACCAACCGTGCCGGCGGCCAGTACGAGTGGTACCTGCCGGAGCGCATGTGGGACAGCCGCGAGGACCCGGAGGGTAAGCCCCCGGCGGGTCAGGTGCTGGAATACTCGCTCGACTTCGGCGACGACTACAACCCGCACGTCAAGTCGTTCGTCTTCAACGTCACCGCGGTGTCGCCGGCCAAGTCCGGCTTCCTCACCGCGTGGTCCGGCAAGGGCGCCCGGCCGACCGCTTCGACGGTGAACTACCTCGCCGGCACGAACGTGCCCAACCTGACCTTCGTGCAGACCACCCCCTGCACCGGCAGTGAGCTGAACGGTTGGTGCACCACGGGTGCGCCGAAGTTCCACATCTACACCTCGCAGGCGGCGCACGTCCTGGTCGACCTGGTCGGTGTGGTCGACGACGGTGAGTCCCCGTACGGCATGCGGTTCGCGCCGCTGAGCCCGACCCGGATCGTGGACAGCCGCTCCAACCTGGGTATCTCCGGGGCCATCCCGGCCAACGGCACCCGTAAGGTCACCGCCCCGGGCGCGCTGGTCACGCCCGACACCGAGGTGCTGGCGATGAACGTCACCGCCGTCACCCCGACCAAGAACACGGTCATCACCACCTGGCCGGCCGACCTCGACAGCGTCGAAAAGCCCGCCACGAGCAACCTGAACCCGTACGCGGGCCAGGTCGTCTCCAACGGCGTGCTCGGCGTCATCGGCCCGGAGTACGCGTTCAACGTCAACAACCTGTCCGGCAGCACGCACCTGGTCGCCGACGTGGTGGGCACGTTCTACTACCCGCCGGCGTCCACGGCCAAGTCGGCCACGTCGCTGAAGGGCGGCAAGGCCAAGCCGAGCGCGGTTCCGGCCGCGAACCGGAGCTGACCGACAGCCACCCCGACGGCTGACCGTCAGTCGTCACCCGCAGAGCGCCCCGACCACCCGGTCGGGGCGCTCTCGTGTTTTCCGACGATGAATGGCGGACGCCTGCCATGCAGGGCGAACGAGCTTCGGACACGGTGCCGGTCGTCGATCCGGTAAGGGCGCAATGCCCTTTCTTGGCATTCCGTCGATATGGCCTTGCCGCTCGTGATCACCGCCCATAGTGTGTGGTCCACAATCACTCTTCCTTCTTCACGGGGTATTCATGCGCATTTTTCGCGCTCTACTCGGCATGAGCATTGCCGGGGCCTGTGCGCTGGCCGTACTGCCGGGGATGGCGCTGGCCGCGCCCACCGCGCCGTACACGGTCCTCACCGTCGACGTCGGCGACCAGACCGGCGGCTATCCGATCTACCAGTCCGACGTCTTCGACCGCGACAACTCCACCATCTCCGTGGTCGCGCAGAGCAACGACCGGCTGGCCGTCGATACCAACCGGGCCGGCTCCTACGTGCGACTCAGCATCCAGCCGCCGGCCGGCGAGCAGTGGACCGCCGGTCAGACCTACCAGGCGACCTGGCAGGGCGACGGCGGCACCGCCGCCATGGACCTGGCCTCCGACGGGCGCGGCTGCGGCCACGTCTCCGGCTGGATCAAGGTCCGGCAGGCCGACCGGGACAGCGACACCGGCCGGGTCGACGCCTTCGCCGCCGCGTACGAGTACAGCTGCCGGGACAGCACCAACTACACCGGCACGGTCAGCGGTGAGCTGCGCTGGAACTCGTCCGTGGACTACGCGGTCGCGCACGGCGAGCCCAACCCGGTCAGTTTCAACTACCAAGAGATCGCGGTACCCAGCGCGGCCCGGACGGTGACCTTCCGGTCCGTCGGTAGTGCCCCGGTCACCTTCGGGGCGGCCAGCCTCGGTGGCCCGACGCCCGGGGCGTTCGCCCTGCTCGGCTCGAACTGCACCGGTCGGACGCTGGCCCCGGGCCAGACCTGCACCGTCTCTGTCGCGGCCAACCCGACAAAGGAGGGGGTGCAGCAGGCGAGCCTGCTGCTCGCCGATGACAGCGCCTCCGGCACCCGCCGGGTGCAGTTGGCCGTGGAGGGCTTCCGGGGTGTCACCGGCAGCTACTACCCGCTGACGCCGAAGCGGTTGATGGACACCCGTTCCGGGCTGGGTGCGCCCAAGGCCAAGATCGGCCCGGGTAAGAAGGTCGACCTCCAGGTCACCGGTCGGGGCGGCGTGCCGAGCAGCGGTGTCGGCTCGGTCGTGCTGAACGTGACAGTCGTCGGCCCGACGGCGGGGAGCTTTCTGACTCTCTACCCTGCCGGCCAGAGCCGCCCCACCGCTTCCTCGATCAACTTCGCGAAGTCGTGGCTCGGCTCGAACAGCGTCACCGTTAAGGTGGGCTCGGGCGGCAAGGTGTCGGTCTACAACCACGCCGGGTCGACGGACGTCGTGGTCGACGTGGCGGGCGTCTGGGCGGGAAACAACTCGCTCTCCAGCCGGGGGCCGGGCGGCCAGTACCAGTGGATCAAGCCGTACCGCCTCTACGACACCCGGGACGACGGCGCTCCCCTGCCCGCCACCTACTACATGGAGAGTTGGCTCAGCTTCGGCAACGTCAACGCCAACATCCGGGCGCTCGTCGTCAACATCACCGCCGTCTCGCCCCGCAAGGCCGGCTACCTGACGGCCTGGACCGGGCAGGGGGACGTGCCCACCGCGTCCACGGTCAACTACCCGGCGGGCAAGGTGGTGCCGAACCTCGCGATCGTGGAGACGGTCGAGTGCACCGAGTGCGGTGGCAAGCGGGCCCCGCAGTTCGCGATCTACACCTCGCAGACCACCCACCTGGTGGTGGACGTGGTGGGCGTGATCGACGACGGCACGGTTCCGGACGGCCTGCGGTTCACGCCGATGTCGCCGACCCGGATCGCGGACAGCCGGATCGGCCAGGGCCTGCCGAGCGTGCTCGGGCCGACCGCGGTCGGCAAGGTCACCGCGCCGGCGAGCATGCTGACCCCCAGCACGCAGGTGCTCGCGATGAACGTCACCGCGGTCACCCCGACCAGCAACACCGTGCTCACGGTGTGGCCGGCCGACTCGGCGATGACCCGGCCCACGGCGAGCAACCTCAACCCGGCCGCCGGGCAGACGGTCTCCAACGCGGTGCTGGGCATCCTCGGCCCCACGCAGGGATTCAACGTCTACAACCACTCCGGTAACACACATGTGGTCGCCGATGTGGTCGGCACGCTCTGGGTCTACCCGGGCACGGCCACCCCGCCCACGGGCCGGGCCACGTCCCCCGGCAGCAGGTTCAAGGTGATCGACTCAGGCGTGGGTACCCACTCCCCGCGCTGACCCGCCCCAACGGCGAAGGGCGCCCCGGCCAGACCGGGGCGCCCTTCGCCGTCCCCAGGCCAGGGGGCTGAAGTCGCGGCCTCCCGGGCACTCCGTCACCGACGTCGCGTGTTCCGGGCCGGCAGTCACCGCGACCTCGCCGACAGCGCGGGTTATAGGGGTCGGCCGTCTCCGCGACCTCGCCGACAGCGCGACGATCAGGGCCGGCCGTGCGGTGGCGGCAGCGCGGGCCTGCTCAGCGGTTCCAGTCCTGTTTGGCGGCGCGGACCAGTTTGTCCTTCAGCTCCCGGGTGTGCCGGCGGCTCACCGGCAACTCGGCGGCGTCGATCAGCACCACGTACCCCGAGTTGACCAGGCGCAGCTCCGCGATCAGCCGCAACTGCACCAGGTACGACCGGTGGATGCGCACGAAACCCGCGTCCGCCCAACGTTCGGCGAGGGTGGCCAGCGACACCCGGACCAGGTGCGACCCGTCGGCGGTGTGCAGCCGGGCGTAGTCGCCCTGCGCCTCCACCCAGCGCACCGCCGAGCGGGGCAGCATCCGGGTCGTCCCGGCCAGCTCCACCGGGATGGTCGGGTCCTCCTCGGCGCGGGCCAGCGCCGCCGGATGCGACGGCACCACCCGGGAACCCATCACCCGGCGCAGCGACTCGGCGAGCCGTTCGGCGCGTACCGGCTTGCGGACGTAGTCGGTGGCGCCCAGGTCGAACGCGTCGACCGCCCCGTCGTCGTACGCGGTGACGAAGACGATCGCGGGCGGCCGGGCGAACCGGCGCAGCACCCGGGCCAACTCCATCCCGTCCAGTCCGGGCATCCGGATGTCGAGGAAGACCACGTCCACGTCGGTGTCCCGCAGCACCCGCAACGCCTCGGTGGCGTCCCCGGCCGTGTGCAGCCGGGCCACCCGGGGATCGGCCCGCAGGTGGTACGCCAACTCGTCGAGCGCCGGTGGTTCGTCGTCGACGGCCAGCACCCGCAGGAACCCGGACGCGTTCACCGTGCCGGCCCGCTCGTTCACGCGCCGGCCCGTACGCCCGGGTGGAACTTCGGAATCCGCAGGCTCACCTTCGTACCCGAGCCGGGGCCCGTCTCGACGACCAGGCCGAACCCGTCGCCGAAGACCGAGCGGAGCCGCTCGTCGACGTTGGACAGGCCGACGTGCTGGCCGGGGTCGTCGGTCGGGTCGCTGCCGGCCCGGGTCAGCTCGGCGATCCCTGCGGTCAGCGTGGCCGGGTCCATCCCCACTCCGTCGTCCTCCACCGTGATGTGACACTCGGCACCCGCGTCCCGGGCCTCGATGCTCACCATGCCGGTACCGGGCTTGCGCGACAACCCGTGCCGTACCGCGTTCTCCACCAACGGTTGCAGGCACAGGAACGGCAGGGTCACCGGCAGCACCTCCGGGGCGATCTGCAACCGCACCTGCAACCGGTCACCGAACCGGGCCCGTTCGATGGTCAGATAGCGGTCGATGGAACGCAACTCCTCGGCGAGGGTGGTGAACTCCCCGTGCGCCCGGAAGGAATACCTGGTGAACTCGGCGAACTCCAGGATCAGCTCCCGGGCCCGCTCCGGGTCGGTGCGCACGAACGACCCGATCGCGGTCAACGCGTTGTAGATGAAGTGCGGGCTGATCTGTGCCCGCAACGCCCGGATCTCGGCGCGGGCCAGCCGCTCCCGCGACGAGTCCAGCTCGGCCAGCGAGAGCTGGTTGCCGGCCCAGTGCGCGGTCTCCAGGGTGGCCTGCACCAGGCCCGGCTCGGGTGGCCCGTCGGCCACCGCGACGAGTGCCCCGACCACCCGGCCGTCGGCTGACAGTGGCGCCACCACCGCCCCCCGGACCAGGCAGTCCACCCGGTCGCAGTGCAGCTCCGACTCGCCCAGCACCGTCGACCGGCCGGTTTCGGCCACCCGCCGGGCCGCCGCGAGCAGTTGGTCGCCGTGGTGCCCGCCGCGCCCGTCGAGGGCGAGCAGCGTGTCGGCGTCCGTCAACGCCAGCCCGGCCGCCCCCACCAACGCCCGCAGATGGCGTACGGCCTTCGCCGCGCCCGCCGGGTGCAGCCCGGTACGCAGTGGTTCGGCGGCCAGCCCGGCGGTGTGCAGCACCTCGTAGGTGGCCCGTTGGGTGGCGGTGGCGATGCCCCGTCGACCACGTAGCCGCAGCGCCGCCCAGAGCGCGGCGGCGAGCGCGGTCACCAGCGAGACGACGCCGACCACGGCGGAGAGGTTGCCACCCACCCCGCGATCCTGACCTGTCCGGGCCGCCACGCCAAGGGGTTCAGTACGCGCCCTTGCGGGCCAGCACCACACCGACCGTGCGCCACAGGATGCTCAGGTCGTACGCCAGCGACCAGTTGTCGACGTAGTAGAGGTCGAGCCGGACCGCCTCGTCCCAGGACAGGTCGGAGCGGCCGGAGACCTGCCACAGCCCGGTCATCCCGGGACGGACCAGCAGCCGACGCCGTACGTCGCCGAGGAAGTCGCCGTCGTCGGCGGGCAGCGGACGCGGCCCCACCAGCGACATCTCCCCCCACAGCACGTTGATCAGCTGGGGCAGCTCGTCCAGCGAGGAGGCCCGCAGGAAACGGCCCACCGGGAACACCCGGGGGTCCTGCTTCATCTTGAACAACATGCCGTCGGTCTCGTTCTGGTCGACCAGGCCGGCCAGTCGTTCCTCGGCGTTGACGTACATGGTGCGGAACTTCCAGACCCGGAATGTCCGCCCCTCGTGGCCGACCCGGGGCTGGCGGAAGAAGACCGGCCCGGGGTCGGAGAGCCGGATGGCCAGCCCGACGGCGAGGAAGACCGGCACCAGCAGCAGCAGGCCCAGCCCGGCGGCGACCCGGTCCATCAGGTTCTTGGCCAGCAGCGCCGGCCCGGACAGGGTCGGCTCCTCCACGTGCAGCAGCGGCAGGCCCTCGATCGGGCGGATGTGCACCCGGGGGCCGGCGATGTCGGTGAGCTGCGGGGCGACCACCAGGTCGACACCGGAGCCTTCCAGCTGCCAGGCCAGCCGGCGCAGCTCACCCGGCTCGGCGCTGGCCGAGCCGCAGACCGCGATGGTGTCCCCGCCGACCTCCCGGACCAGGGCCAGCACGTCCCGCCCGGCGTACACCGGGACGGGGGTCTCGATGCCCCGGGCGGCGGCGTACCCGTCGGTGATGTGGATGGCCACCGGCACCAGGCCGGCGCTCGGGTTGCGGGTGACCGCGATGTAGACCTCCAGGCACTCCGGCAGGGTGCCCACCAGCACCATCCGGTGCCCGGCGTGCCCGGCCCGACCCCGGATGCGGTGCAGCACGAACCGCGCGGTGATCCGGAAGAGGAGGACCAGCACCAAGGCCCCGGCGAGGGCGAACCCCACCGTGTAACGCGAGAGGTCGGTCTTGGTGGCGAACGCGACGAACGAGACGGTCGCGGCGACCGCGACACCACCCCGGATGACCCGCTTGTATTCCTCCGGGCCGAGTCCGAGGTAACGCCGGTCGTAGGCCCGGTTGCCCCAGAGGGCCACCAACCAGCCGAGCGGCACCAGCAGGAAGACCACCGTGTAGAACCAGGTCGGGTCCGCCTGCGCGTTGTAGAAGCCCGCGCGTGCCTGGCCGAATGCCTCCTGGGCGACCCAGTCCGCCAACACCACGGCGGCGAAGTCGAGCAGCAACAGCGCGGCGATGTACGGGCGGTGCCAGCGGGACACCCGGCGTCGGGCGCGAGCCCAGGCCGACCGGGGCACCCCGTTGTGTGACGGCGGTGTCGGCGGCTGGATCTCGAAGCTGTCCACGTGCCGCACGAGTCTGCTCCGGCCTGTGTTGGTTACCGGGCGCTGGAGGCTTGTCGTCACCTCAACCCATGTCCTCCCGCATGACACGCGCCGCTCACTCGCCGTGAGGGGCCCGGGTCGCCCACCGTTCCAGTCTCCCACGCTGGCGGCGGGTCAAACGCGGAGCCGGGGGGCTTTGCGTCTGGGGTCGCCAACGAGGAACCGGCCGACTTCACGTCAGTTTTCGAAGCCGGGGACCGAGCCACTATACCGATGGACGGCCACCGGGGTAGAGCGCGGACGGGGAGGTTCCACGCGCCGCAGGCGATACCTCTCCGTAACAATGGCGGGTTGTGACTCAGCGTACGAGGCGGGACAACCGACGGTCAGCGAGCGGTTTGCCGCCGGTCTGACACGTCGGGCAGTACTGGAGGCTGGAGTCGGCGAACGACACTTCCCGCACCGTGTCGCCACAGACCGGGCAGGGCAGCCCGGTGCGGGCGTGCACCTTCAGTCCGGAGCGTTTCTCGCCTTTCAGCTCCGCCGCCCGGTGCCCGGCGGAGCGGCGTACCGCCTCGCCGAGCACCGCCCGGGTGGCCGCGTGCAGGGTGGCGAGCTGGTCGTCGGTGAGCCGGTCGGTGATCGCGAACGGGGACAGCTTCGCCGCGTGCAGGATCTCGTCGGAGTACGCGTTGCCGACCCCGGCCAGCACCGCCTGGTCGGTCAGCACCCCCTTGACCTGCCCCCGTCGGCTGCGTAGCCGTTCGGTAAAGGTGGCCAGGTCGGCGTCGAGCGCGTCCGGCCCGAGCTTGGCGACCCCGGGGACCTGCGCCGGGTCGGTCACCAGGTAGGCGGCCAGCTTCTTCTGGGTGCCGGCCTCGGTGAGGTCGAACCCGGAGCCGTCGTCGAGGCGTACCCGCAGGGCGATCGGACCTTTGCCGGGGCGCAGCGGAGTGGTCGACGGGAACGCCTCGCGGTAGTGCAGCCAGCCGGCGCGGGCCAGGTGCACCACCAGGTGCAGGTCACCGTCGAAGATCACGTCGAGGTACTTGCCGTGTCGCCGGGCGTCCACGACCGCCTGGCCCGACACCGCCGTGGGCGCCGGGTCGTACGTCTTGAGGGCGTTGATCGCGGCGACCTCGACCCGGTCGACGCGTCGCCCCACGGCACGCTCACGTAGGTAGCCGGCGAGCGCTTCCACCTCCGGTAGTTCGGGCATCACATCACGGTAGCCTTCCTTCCCGTGAGCGCGAGGAATGAGCTTGCGAGTCCCTGCCGTGAGTGCGAGGAGTGAGCTTGCGAGCCCCGCAGTCGCGAGCAGAAACCGGCACAGTCGCGAACGAAGGACAAGCTCTGTGAGAATCGTGGTGGCGCACAACCGGTACCGGGAAGCCCAGCCGTCGGGTGAGAACACGATGGTGGACTCGGAGATCGGGCAGCTCACCGCCGCCGGGGTCGAGGTGTTGCCGTTCATCCGCAGCTCGGATGAGATCCCGTCGATGCCGAAGTCGGCCAAGGCGCTGCTGCCGATCTCACCGATTTACGCCCCGCGCGCCCAGCAGGAGCTGTCCCGGCTGCTCACCGAGCACCGGCCGGACGTGCTGCACCTGCACAACCCGTACCCGCTGCTGTCGCCGTGGGTGGTGCGGACCGCGCACAAGCACGGGGTGCCGGTGGTGCAGACGGTGCACAACTACCGGCAGGTCTGCTCGTCGGGGATCTATTTCCGCGACGGCGTCATCTGCCAGGACTGCAAGGGCCGGGCGCTGGCCGTGCCGTCGATCGTGCACCGCTGCTACCGCGACTCGCGGGCGCAGAGCGCGCTGATGGCGGCCACCCTGGCCGTGCACCGGGGCACCTGGCGTTCGGTGGACCGGTTCATCGCGCTCACCTCGGCCATCGCCGACCACCTGACCGACTACGGCATCCCGGCCGAGCGGATCGTGGTCAAGCCCAACGCGGTGCCCGACCCGGGTGCACCTACCCCGCTCGGCGACGGCTTTCTCTTCCTGGCCCGGCTGACCCCGGAGAAGGGTGTCGACCTGCTGTTGGACGCGTGGCGGCGGCACCCGGTGGGCAGCCTCGGCACGCTGCGGGTGGCCGGTGACGGTGAGCTGCGCCCGCTGGTCGAGGCCGCCGCCGCCGAGCGCGCCGACGTCGTCTACCTGGGCCAACTCGACCGGGACGGGGTACGCGCCGCCGTCGAGGCGAGTGCCGTGGTGATCGCCGCCTCGATGTGGCACGACGTGCTGCCCACCGTGATCATCGAGGCGTTGGCCAGTGGACGGCCGGTGCTCGGTACCGCGCTCGGCGGCATCCCGTACCTGGTCGGCGCGGACGCCCCGCACGAGCCCGCCGGCACCGGCCCGGCCGCGGTCGCCTCGGCGGTCGCCGGTCACGCCCCGCCGCCGGCCGGTCCGCCGGCGGTCCCGGCCGGCCTACTCGGCGGCACCGCCGGCTGGGTGGTCCCGCCGGACCCGGCCGCGCTGGCCGCCGCGCTTCCGGTCGCGCGGGCCGGTGCCGCGCTGCTGTCCGCCCCGGCCCGGCTGCGGTACGAGCAGACCTTCCATCCGGACGTGGTCCTCAAGCGGCACCTGGCCATCTACGCCTCCCTCACCCGCGCCAACTGACTCCGATCGCGCGGCGTGCAGGCAAGCGGCCAGCCGTGTAGGTACAATGATGGCGTTGTCGGCACAAGGGAGGCGTGTTGTGAGCACCGTTTCCGTGCGTGAGTTCTCCTACAACCCGAGCGCGATGTTCGCCCGGGTCGAGCGGGGCGAGTCGATCGAGGTGACGCGGCACGGCAGCGTGATCGCCGTCCTGCTGCCGGGTTCAGGGACACTCGGCAGATACGCGTCCCTGGTGGCCAAAGGCGCGATCCGCCTCAAGGCGACCACCACGAGCGATCTCGATCGGTTGCCCCGTTACGACGTGCCGTCCGACGTGTCGCCTCTCGATCTGCTCCTGGCAGACCGTGAGGACGATGATCGGTGATCTACCTCGACTCGTCCGCCTTGATCACGCTGCTCTCCGGCCGCACCCACGTGACGCAGCTGAAGGAGTTTCTGGCAGACCGGGCCGGCATGCCGATGGCGACCAGCTCTGTCGGGTTCGTCGAGACGGTACGCACCCTCGACCGGATCGGAGACTATCCGGACGCCATGCAGATGCTGGCTCGTAACTTCACCGAGATCCTGTTGACCGAGGAGGTCCGGGATTCCGCAGCAGCGCTTCCTGCCGGGATTCGAACATTGGACGCATTGCACGTGGCAAGCGCCCAGATCCTTGGCGATGCGCTCGACGTGCTGGTCACATACGACAAGCGGATGGCGGATATCGCCGCCTCGGTGGGCCTGCCGGTGGCGGCTCCCGGCACCGATTAGCCAGTCTGCATTCCTGGCCGGGCGGAGCCGGCTTGCCGGCCAGGGTTTTCCCGGCAGGCAGCGGCGGCGGCGAGGACGTCGCGGGCGGCGGCCGACACCCGGCAGTCCGCGACCCGGCAGACCCGGCAGCGGCCATCCGGGTCGGGCCGGTGGTCGCGGAGGACCGCGCGGGCGGTGAGGACCAGCCGATTGCGGATCTGCGCCAACGACAGGTGAGGCGCGGTCATGGTCAGGTCACCCCGAGGGCGGCGGCGAGCGTGACGATCGTGGCCGGGGCGTGCGGGGCGCGGGCCACCTGGCCGAGCACTTCCCGGGCGGCGGGCCGGTGGCGTACCTCGGCGGGTGCCATCCGGTCGGCGTCGGCCAGCACCCGGCCCGCGTTGGTCGGGTCGTCGGCCTGGAGGTAGGCGCGGGCCGCATCGATCAGGTGCGCCGCCCGGTGCTCCAGTGGCAGCCACCGCCAGGCGTCCCGCCGGGTCGTCTGCTCGTGCCAGGCCACCGCCTCACCCGCGTGGCCCAGCTCCAGGGCGGCGGCGGTACGGGCGAGGTCGACCGCCGTCGGCCCGAACGCGGTCCGGTGGTGGTCGTGGCCCTCACCGACCTGCGCGGCCATCCCGGCGGCCTCGTCGAGGAGGTCGGCGACGGCCCGGTCGTCACCCAGGCGGGCCGCCCCCAGCGCGGCCTGCACCAGCAGCGCCCCGCACAACGACAACTCACCAGGGCCACCATCGCCGGGTCCGAGCAGGGCGATCCGGTACGCGCCAGCGAGCGCCGCCGACTGCGCCGCCCGGGCCCGCCCCGACGCGCGGAACACCTGGCCGAGCTGCACCGTGGCGGCGGCCACCAGCAGGGGATCGCCGGCACCGGTGGCCATGGACCGATCGGCGGCCAGCCAGCCCAGGTCGGCCTCGCCGAGCTTCACCAGCAGCGCGGCGGCGAGCCGGTACACCTCCACCAGCAGCGGGCGGCTCCGCTCGTGATCGTCGGCGGCGACCCGTTGCACGCCGGCCAGCAGACCAGGCAGGACGGTGGTCACCTGCGGGTACCGGGCATGCTGGAACTGCACCCAGGCGTGCCCGACGTCCCGCACCACTCGGTCGGCCGGCGCCGCCGGGCGGGTCGCCGGGCGACCGAGCGCTATGTCGTACGTCGACAGGGCCTCCCGGATCCGCTCCACCCCTTCGATCCGGGCGGTCGTCGTGGCGGGTCGGGCGTCCCGGCCGAGCAGCACGGCGGTGTCGATCCGTAGCACGGCGGCGATGTCCCGCAACGTCGACATTTTGTCCAGCGACCGGACACCCCGCTCGACCTTGTCGACCCAGGATTTCGACCGGCCGAGCCGATCGGCGAACACCTGCTGCGACAGTTTCCGGCGCCCCCGCCAGTACGCCACCCGCCGGCCGACCGGCAGCAGCTCACTGCTGTCCACGACGCCACCGCCGGTCCGGCACCGCCCGGGTGGTCTCCTCGGCCGGTATCCGCTCCGCCTCGGCCTGGGCGAGGATCCGTTGCCGGGCCGCCTCGCGTTCCGCCGCCTGGATCTGCTCGCCCCGGTCGTCGTGGTCGGGCCCGCGCCGCGCCGTCACGACCAGCACCCCGCCCGGTATTCCCCCGCCAGCGTCAACAGCGGCCGTTCCGGCAGGTCGGGCACCCGCGCCACCCCTGTCACCCGGTACGCCGCGACGCGCTCGGCGTGGTTCGTCGCCGGCCGGAGCCGGTCGAGCGGGTTCACCCGACGACGCCCGAACGGCCAGAGCTTCGCCAGCAGACCAGAGCGCGTCAGATGCTTCGCATGCCGAGCCATGGGGGGACCTCCGAGTCGTAGTTGCTTCCATACAGAGAGTGGCAAAGGCGATCGGCGAAGTCTAGACTTCCATGGAAACTTTCCATGGAGGAACAGGGCTCGCCTTGCGCTCCTTGATCTCGGAGATGGAGGGGAGAACACTGACGGTGTTCGCAACCCTGGAGGTAGACGTGGCGAGGGCAAGCGGGCCGACGATCGCGCGATGGCAGCTCGGCCGAGAGTTGCACCGGCTCCGTGAGGCTGCCGGTGTCTCGCACAAGGAGATCGCAACCGAGCTGGGCTGCTCGGAGTCGAAGATTTACAAGATCGAATCAGGGGTGGTCGGCGTCAGCCGGCCTGACGTGATCGTCATGCTCACCCGCTACGGCGTCAGTGACGACCGGATACGGCAAACCGCACTTGACCTTCAGCGCCAAGGCAAGGAGCGCGGCTGGTGGGCGAAGTTCGGCCAACTCCCGAACCCGTACAGCATGTACATCGGGCTGGAGTCCGCAGCGACGGCAGTCCGGAACTTCGAGCTGGCCGTCGTGCCAGGACTGCTTCAGACCGAGGCATACGCCTATGCGATCGTCAGCGCCGCCTGGCCGGGTCAGAGCGAGGAAGTGCGTCGTCGGGTCGAGGTGCGGATGACCAGGCAGGATCACCTGATCGAAGAGCCAGCGCTGAAGTTCTGGGGCATCGTGGACGAAGGCGTGCTGCGTCGTCAGACCGGCGGTCCGGACGTGATGCGCGCCCAACTCCGTCACCTCATCGAGATGAGCGAGCGGCCGAACATCGAGCTTCAGGTGCTGCCGTTCGGCGAGGGCTGGCACCCCGGCACCGTGGGCTCCTTCTCGATCTTGGAGTTTCCCGAGGACATCCACAGCCCAGTCGTCTACGTGGTGAGCCAGGCGGGAGACGCCTATCTCGAACGCGAGGATGACTTGCGACGCGTTACGCTGGCGTATACGCACCTGCACGCGGCAGCGCTCAGCGTCAGCAAGTCCCGAGACCTGATCGCCGCCGTAGTGAAGGACATGACGTAGGGGGAGACGCGGTAATGGACCGTTCACGCGGCGTGTGGCGTAAGAGCAGCCGAAGCGACGCCAACGGTCAGTGCGTCGAGGTGGCCGACCTCCGCAACGGAGTGGCCGTCCGGGACAGCAAGGACAAGTCCGGCCCCACCCTCGCCTTCGACACCCACGGCTGGCGCACCTTCGTCGACTCCCTCAAGAGCAACTGACGTTGCCCGTCGTATCGACTGCGACAGTAACCTGCCCCGGCTCCTGTCTCGGGAGTCCGGAGCACGCTGCGGTGGGGACGAACAGCCGTCCGAGAGCTGAGCGGCCAAACCCGTGGGCTGAAGTAGCGGTATTCCTGCACGGTTGACACCCCAACTTCGCCCCAACTGAGTCAATCAAGGTGGGTGCGGCGGTCGAAGACGCCCAAGAACATCTGGGCCTGACCTGGGTTGACGGACTTCCCGCTTCCGTACCACCTACGAGACGTCGAAGAGCCGGCGGCCGTCGTACTCGGCGAAGTCGGCGTAGTCCTTGTCGTTGAAGGTCGCCAGCGGCAGCCGATCGACGAGACAGCACGCCGCGATCCAGGAGTCATTCGTCGGCCGGGGCCGCCCGCGATGCTGCGCCCGAGCCTGAAGATGGCCCCAGGTCGTCGCTACCGCCTCGTCGAAGGGGAGCAGCACCACGCCGGACCGCCACTGCGCGAGGTCGGCCAGCTTGCGTGGCCCCCAACTCCTCATCGCAGTCCACTTGGTCAGCTCCCCGAGCGTGACGAAGGTGATGCACAGGGTCTTACCCACCAGTCGGGTGCGGAGCCTGTCGTGTAGCCGGCCGCGCAGAATGGCCGATGCGACGTCAGTGTCCAGGACTACCAGGCTCACGCGGCGTTGGCCCGGCGGGAGGCATAAAGATCAGCGAGAAAGTCGTCCAGCTCGTCGTCGGACTCGAACAGGCCCGGCCGTGCGAGGTCGTCGACGGAGGCGATCGGCCGGACACCCTGGCGACGGGCAATCTCCTCGGCCGGTACGTGCTCAGCGGTCGGCCACTCAGGCATCTGCTCGGCGCTGCTCGACATCCCGGCTCACCTCCTGTGTCTTGGATCGTCGCCTATTCTCGCACCTCCGACGTCCAGGCGTCCGCATGTCACGGCCAACTGTCAGTCGTCTTCCGTCATACTCTCCGCGCGGCTGTGACCTGGCCTGTTGTCGTGGGCGACAAGCTGGCTGCCCGCTCGCTGGGGGCGTCGGTGCCAGCGACGGCGACGGGCCGCGCACGCCCACCTCGGTGCGTGCGCGGCCCGCCTCGGCAGGGGCTGAGCTTTCGATGCCTGAAGAGCGTCGGCCCTACTTGTAGACGATGTTCGACGACGTGTACTTGCAGTACGTACCGTCGGGGCCGCTGCCGGTCTTGACCGGCTCGGCACCGGAGCTGTTGCCCGTGTAGCGGTCGCAGATGGAGATCTTCCTGCTGCTGTCGCCGTAGATGGTGATGCCCGAGAACGTCGCGGTGTCGCCGTAGTTGGTGTTGATGCCGGCGAGCACCTTGCCGGGGGCGGTCACGGTGACGTTCTGGATGACGACGGTCCGCTTGTACTGGGTCGAGCAGTTGCCGCACGACCGGTACAGCTTGCCGAAGTTGCTGACGTCGAAGTTCTTGATGGTCAGCTTGCCGCCGCCGTTGTGCTGGAACACCTTGTCGGAGGCGGACCGGGCACCGCCGCCGTCGACCGTGTAGTTCGCCGACGAGCCGCCCTTGAAGGTGGCGGCGTCCTCGCCGACGTCCTCCCACCACACGTTGATCAGCGTGCAGGTGCCCTTGCAGTGGATGCCGTCGGCGGCCGGCGAACCGATGATCACGTTTTTGATCGTCGCGCCGTCGGCCAGCTCGAAGATCGGCTTCTGGCTCTCGCTCTGGCCGCCGTCGCCCATCGCGCCGCCGGCCTTGTAGCGCACCAGGCCGTAGTCCTTGGTGCCGCTGACCGACTGGGTGGTGGTGACGGTGGTGGTGCTCTTGGCGGTGGGCCAGGTGGCGGCCTGGGCGCCGGTCTGGGTGACGACCAGGCCGGCGGCGACCAGCCCTACGGTGGCGAACGGCAGCAGGGCGACCTGCCAGCGTCGGCGGCGCGACGTCGCGCCGTTCTCACGTGTGCTCACGTGTCCTCCGAGACGGGTGATGGGACGGGGTGGTGGCGGACAGGCGTCCGCGCCGCAGGAGCACCCGCCGACGTGTCGTACACGACAGGAAAGCGCTTGCCTGCGACCGCCACACTACGACACCTTTCGATGTATCGAAAGGGTCTCGCTCGGCCGTGGCCGAAGTGCTTCCCTACTGGCTTTCCGTGCGTTCCTGTCGGAGCTGTTCGAGGACACGGGTGTCGTCTTCGAGGTCGGGGTGGTCGACCTGTCGGTCGAGGTCGACGACGTGTTCGAGTTCCTGGATCGCCTGGTCGAGGTCACCGCCTGCCCTGAGGAGCATCGCGATGTTGAACCGGGTGACGGCTTCGCCGGCCCGGTTGCCGACCTCCCGCTGGATGGATAGGGCCTGGTCGAAGTAGTCCAGGGCCCGCTGCCGATCCCCCAGGCTGTGGTACACGTGGCCGATGTTGTTGAGGGTGGTGGCTTCGCCGGCCCGGTCGCCGACCTCCCGCCGGATGGGTAGGGCCTGGCGGAAGTGGTCCAGGGCTCGCTGCCGATCCCCCAGGCTGTGGTACACGCTGCCGATGTTGTGGAGGGTGACGGCTTCGCCGGCCCGGTCGCCGACCTCCCGCCGGATGGGTAGGGCCTGGCGGAAGTGGTCCAGGGCCCGCTGCCGATCCCCCAGGCTGTGGTACACGTGGCCGATGTTGTTGAGGGTGACGGCTTCGCCGGCCCGGTCGCCGACCTCCCGCCGGATGGGTAGGGCCTGGTGGTAGTGGTCCAGGGCTCGCTGCCGATCTCCCAGGTTGTCGTACACGTGGCCGATGTTGTTGAGGGTGGTGGCTTCGCCGGCCCGGTCGCCGACCTCCCGTGTGATGGGGAGGGCCTGGTGGTAGTGGTCCAGGGCCCGCTGCCGATCCCCCAGCCTGTCGTACACGCTGCCGATGCTGGTGAGGGTGGCGGCTTCGCCGGCCCGGTGGCCGGCCTGTTGGTACAGGGTCAGGGCCTGCTGGTAGTCCTCCAGCGCCGGCCGGGGTCGGCCGGTCGCCGACCGCGCCCAACCCCGCTGGTGGAAGGGGCTGGCGTCCGGGCCGAGGGTCAGGGTCGCGGTGGCCATGGCCTCGACGGCGGCGAACCGCGAGGTACGCAGCCACACCCGACACACCCGGGAACCGACATCCCGGGCGATCACCGGCTGCCGACCGGCCACCGCGAGCCGGTGCACCTCGACCCACCGGGCAACGGTGACCGCCGCAGTGGGAGTGACGGGTCGGAGTCGTGCTGCTTCCCGATCCTCGATCCCCGACTCCACCTCGGTCATCCTGATGCTCCTTGTTGCCGACGCGGTCGCCACCGGACCGTGGCACCACCCGGCGGGCGGCAGCGCATCGGTCGTGAACGTTCTTACCCCCGATGGCAGGGAGCCGGTCAGTAAGTCGGAAAGTCGTCACCCGAGCCGGGTTCACGAAGCGGTCGCGCGACGCGAAGGAAACGTACAGTAGCCACCCAAGGTCCACCGTCGATCACCTGGCCGGGCCGGCGGTGGGCGGCCTCGGACCGGCTTGACCAGGCGCATCAGGGGAGACGTGGTCATGGAAAGCGCCACAGTGGAGGTGTCCGGGGCGCGGGCCGCGAGCTGGGCGGCGGAGCTGCGGGCCGGACTGACCTGACCACCATGACGGGGATGGCAGATGAGTACCTTCGACCTGGAGGTCTTCGAGCAGACCTCCAACCACTACGAGCTGCGGCTGTCCGCCGACGGCCAGCCACCCCGGGTCCGCAGCCTGGACCGGGCCGCGGTCGACGAACTGATCACCCTGGTACGCCGCGACTACAGCACCGACACCACCGCACAGCGGGTGTACGGCGCGACCCGGCTGGCCGAGTTGGGGACCCGGCTGGCGGAGTTCCTCGACGGCGACGAGCGGTGGCTCACCCCGATGCTGGCCCATCCCGCCGGGGCGGTGCTGCGGATCACCGCCGAACAGCGGCTGCGGCACCTGCCGTGGGAGTTGCTGGCCCGGGAGGGCGCCTTCCTGACGGTGGCCGGGCGGGCGCCGCTGTTGCCGGTCCGGGCGGCCGGCGAACATGCGGCGTTGACCGGCCCGGTCGCGCCGGGTAACCGGCCGTTGCGGGTGTTGTTCATGGCGGCCTCGCCCGAGGGTGTCGAGCCGGTGCTCAACTTCGAGGCCGAGGAAGCGGCGATCCTGTCCGCGACCCGACGCACCGGCACCGATCTGGTGGTCGAGGAGAGCGGCACCCTGGAGGGGCTACGTTTCCTCAGCCGCGACTACGGGCCCGGCCACTTCGACGTGCTGCACCTGAGCGGGCACGCCACCACCGCCGGTGGGCAGCCGGTCTTCGTCCTGGAGGACGAGTTCGGCGCACCCACCAGGGCGACGGCCGACCAGTTGGCTGAGGCGATGCAGGGTCACTGGCCGAGGCTGGTGTTCGTCTCCGGCTGCCTCACCGCCGACGCCCCGGAGGGCGGGGTGTTCCCGTCGATGAGTGAGAGCCTGGTGCAGGCTGGTGCCCCTGCGGTGCTGGGCTGGGCGCTGCCGGTCGGGGACGTCTCCGCCACCGACTTCGCCGCCGCGCTCTACCAGGCCCTGGCCGACGGCGGGTCGTTGGACCGGGCCGTCGTCCAGGCCCGCCGCCATCTGTTCCACGACAGGAAGAGCAGCTACTGGCATCTGCTCCGGGTCTACGCCGACCGGTCCCCGCTGGCCCCCATGGTCACGCCGCTGCACACCAAGGGCCGTAAGCGGTTGCAGGTGCGGGCCGCCGACCAGCAGTTCCTGGACCCGCAGACCCAACTGTCCCGGGTCGCGTCCCGCGCCGAGTTCGTCGGCCGGCGGCGGGTCATCCAGCGCTGCCTACGCGTACTGCGGCAACCCGCCGACACCCCCGGCGCGGCGCAGGGCCTGCTGCTGGCCGGCATGGGCGGGCTCGGCAAGAGCAGCCTCGCCTCCCGGCTCCTGGAACGCATGCCCACCCACCAGCGTGCCGTCTGGTACGGCCGGGTCGACGCCATCAAGTTCCGCGAACTGCTCGACAAGGTCCGCTTCGACGACCCTGACCAGAGGACCGAGGCCGCCAAACTCCTCGACAACGAACAGCTTCCGCTGCTGGTTCGGCTGCGGTACCTGCTCGACGCCGACGGGCCGCTCGGCGACACTCCCTGCCTGTTCGTCTTCGACGATTTCGAGACCGGCAACCTCGACACCCGCGACGACGGCAGCCGGGTGCTCGCCCCGGCGATGGCCGAGATCCTGTCTGCCCTGCTCACCGCCATCCGCGACACCGGCAGCCCGAGCCGCGTCGTCATCACCAGCCGCTACCGCTTCCCCACCCCGGCCGGCACCACCCTCGCCGTCGAAGCGCTGGAAACCCTCACCCCGGTCGAACAGACCAAGAAGATCGCCAATCTGGCCAAGCTGCGCCCCGACTCCACCATCGACCCCGTCATCCGGGACCGGGCGATCATGGCCGCAGCGGGCAACCCCCGGCTGCTCGACTGGCTCAACCGGATCGTCGACGATGCCAACCGCGACGTCGGCGGTGCCAACCTCGACGTCGACGGCCTGCTCACCGCTATCGAGAACGAAGCCGACAAATTCCGCCGCGAGACGGTCCTCGCCGACAACCTGCTCGACTCCCAACCCCTCGAACTGCGCCGCATGCTCGCCAAGGTCAACGTCGTCGAACTACCGGTCCCCGCCGCCACCGTCCACGCCCTGCACCAGCAGCCCGACGCCACCCGGCACATCCAGCGGGCCGTCCAACTCGGCCTGCTCGAAGAGGGCACCGACCCCGAGACCCACCAGCCCCGCTACTACGTCTCCAACGTCCTACACCCCCTCGTCCGCCCCCTACTCACCGACGACGAACACACCCAGGCCTGCGCCGACGCCGCCCAGTCCCTCTACCAACTCTGGGTCCTCGACCCCACCGCCTCCGATGGCCACTGACCCGAGGACCATCGCCCGCTGGGTCGAGGTGCATCGACTCGCTGTCGCCGGTCGGCAGCCGGAGATCGCCCGGAACGTCGGTGACCGGGTGGGTCGGGTGTGGCTGCGTACCTCGCGGTTCGCCGCCGTCGAGGCCATGGCCACCGCGACCCTGACCCTCGGCCCGGACGCCAGCCCCTTCCACCAGCGGGGTTGGGCGCGGTCGGCGACCGGCCGACCCCGGCCGGCGCTGGAGGACTACCAGCAGGCCCTGACCCTGTACCAACAGGCCGGCCACCGGGGCAACGAAGCCGCCACCCTCACCAGCATCGGCAGCGTGTACAACAGGCTGGGGGATCGGCAGCGGGCCCTGGACCACTACCACCAGGCCCTCCCCATCACACGGGAGGTCGGCGACCGGGCCGGCGAAGCCGTCACCCTCAACAACATCGGCAGCGTGTACGACAGGCTGGGGGATCGGCAGGGGGCCCTGGACTACTTCGACCAGGCCCTCCCCATCCGGCGGGAGGTCGGCGACCGGGCCGGCGAAGCCACCACCCTCAACAACATCGGCAGCGTGTACGACAGCCTGGGGGATCGGCAGCGGGCCCTGGACCACTTCCGCCAGGCCCTCCCCATCACACGGGAGGTCGGCGACCGGGCCGGCGAAGCCACCACCCTCAACAACATCGGCCACGTGTACCACAGCCTGGGGGATCGGCAGCGGGCCCTGGACCACTTCCGCCAGGCCCTACCCATCCAGCGGGAGGTCGGCGACCGGGCCGGCGAAGCCGTCACCCTCCACAACATCGGCAGCGTGTACCACAGCCTGGGGGATCGGCAGGGGGCCCTGGACCACTTCCGCCAGGCCCTCCCCATCCAGCGGGAGGTCGGCGACCGGGCCGGCGAAGCCGTCACCCGGTACAACATCGCGATGATCCATCGGGCGGGCGGTGAACTCGACCAGGCGATCCGCGAACTCGAACACGTCGTCGACCTCGACCGGCAGGTCGACCACCCCGACCTCGAAGCCGACACCGCCGTCCTCGAACAACTCCGCCGACAACGCGCCGGAGAGCGCGGTTCCGCAGGGACTGCGGGACCGTGAGGGCAGCACCGCCGCCGACGCAGGCGAGATGTCGTGACGCCAACGGGTGGCGACGCGCCGCAGGGCCCTACATCGAGGCGCGGGCCGAAAAGGCGATGCTGGCCAGCAGGAACCCGCCGTTCACCACCGTGAACGCCACGACCACCCAGAACACCAGCGCCGGCACCAGCATCAGCACCAACCCCGCCACGAAAATCACCGCGCCGTAGTCGCGGACCAGCTTGACCAGGCGTACCGGCAGGGAGGTGGAGGTGACCATGCTGGCGGCGTTGGGGCCGGCCTGCATCACCGAGGTCACCAGGTTGACCATCCAGGTGCCGGCGAAGGTCGCCACCAGCCAGGTCGGCGTGGATGGGCGTTGCGCCACGGCGGTGGCGGACAGGGCGGCGACCAGGGCGATCTGGGCGGCCACGTCGCAGAGCACGTCGACCCGGGCACCTGCCGCGCTGCCCTGCCCGGTCACCCGCGCGAGCTGCCCGTCGGCGCAGTCCAGGGCGTACGCCACCTGCCAGCCGACCAGCGCGACCAGCCCGACCACCCACGCCGGGACGTCACCGGCGGCGACCCGGTCGGCGAGCGCCACCACGGTCACCGAGGCGGCCAGGCCGAGCACCAGGTTGGTGATGGTCAGCGCGGTCGGGCGCAGCCCGAGGCGCTGGGCGACCAGGGCGAAGACGGCACCCAGCCACTGGCTGACCGACTCGCTGAACAGGCCGCCGCCCCGGTTGACCCGGTGGAAGTCGGCAACGGTGGGGCGGGGTTCAGCCACTGTGGTCGCGGAGTGCACCGGCGTAGTCTGCCAGCCGCTCCCGCGTCTCGGTAACCGACATGGCCAGGTGCTCCAGGATGGTGTACCGGTCGGGGCGGGTGGCCGGGGCGAACTGCACCGCCTCGACGAACTGGTCGTCGCTGAGCCCCACGTCGGCCGGGTGCCGGGGCAGCCGGTGCCGGCCCAGGCAGGCCGCCATCTCGGCGAAGCGCCGCTCGTCACCGCGCAGGAACGTGCAGAACAACGCGCCGAGCCCGGCCAGCTCGCCGTGCGACGAGGTGCCGGGGAAGAGGGCGTCGACGGCGTGCATGATCTCGTGGCAGCCGCCGCTGGCCGGTCGGCTGCTGCCGCAGACGGCCATCGCCAGGCCGCTGGAGATCAGCGCCTCGGCCAGCACCGTGACGAACGCGTCGTCGGTCATGTCGCCGCCGTGCGCGAGCACCGCCTCCGCGCCCATCCGGGCCAGCGACGCGGCGAGGCCGTCGACCGGTTCGCCGCGTACCTGCCGGGCCAGTTCCCAGTCGGCCAGGGCGCTGATGTTGCTGACCACGTCACCGATGCCGGCCCGGTTGTGCCGGTCGGGGCCGGCGGCCACGAAGTCGAGGTCGACGATCACCGCGATCGGGATGTGCACCCCGTAGGAGCCCTTGATGCCGCCGGTGATCAGGCTGGCCACCGGGGAGGCGATACCGTCGTTGGCGAGGCTGGTCGCCATCGTCACCATCGGCAGGCCGCGCCGGGTGGCGGCGTACTTCGCCACGTCGATGGTCTTGCCGCCGCCGATGCCGACCACCGCGTCGTACGACCGCTCGCGGAGCTTGCCGCCCAGCTCGTCGGCGGCGTCGAGGGTGCCGCCGGCCACGGTGAACACGTCCGCCGAGCGCAGCGACGGCCGCAGCAGGTCGGCGATCTGCCCGCCCTGACCGGGGCCGACCACCACCGCCACGTCACCTCCGGCGGAGATCCGCCCGTCGGCGAGGATCGTGGCCAGGTCGGCGACCGCGCCGCGCCGCACGTCGATGTGCAGCGGGGTCAGGATGGTACGGGCTAGTAGCGGCACGCGATCTCCCGCGCCCGGGTCAGGTCGTCGTGGTTGTCGACCTCGACCCAGGAGACGTCCCCGATCGGCGCGGCCCGCACCTCACCGCCCCGGTCGGCGAACTCCTGGTAGCCGTCCTCGTAGTAGAGGTTCGGGTCGCGTCGCCAGGTCGCCTCCAGCGCGTCGGCGAGCGCCCCGGCCACCTGCGGCTCGATCAGCGTCGCGCCGATGTACTCCCCGTACGCCTCGCCCGGGTCCATCAGCTTGGTGATCCGGGTGAGCTGGCCGGCGGCGTCGAAGGTGGTCTTCATCTCCTCCTCGGCCAGCGCCTTGAGGGTGTCGACCGCCAGCAGGATGCCCGGCCCGCGCTCGGCGAGCAGGGTCTTCTCCACGCTCACCGGGTGCACGGTGTCGCCGTTGACCAGCAGCACACCCCGGGCGAAGTGCTCCCGGGCCAGCCACAGCGAGTAGGCGTTGTTCCACTCCTCGGCCTTGTCGTTGTGCACCAGGGTGAGGGTGACGCCGTACTTCTCCTCCAGGGCCGACTGCCGCTGCACGACCGCGTCGGCGGCGTAGCCGACCACGATGACGATCTCGGTGAGCCCCACCTCGGCCAGGTTGCGCAGCGCGATGTCCAGGATGGTGGTCTCACCGTCCACCGGCACCAACGCCTTGGGCAGGGTGTCGGTGTACGGGCGCAGTCGGCGTCCCGCACCGGCCGCGAGCACCATCCCGATCATGCGGGCCTCCCTCGTACGACTCCAGGTCACCGTGGAGGATAGCCCCGGGTGACCGGGCAGCCGCCGCCAACCGTGAGTTCGGCCGGGCCGGGCAGGGGTTCCAGGGCTGGCCGGGCAGCGGTTCAACCGGGCAGGGCGGCCAGGTCGGCGAGCACGCCCAGCCGCTCGTCGGCGGTCAGCGTGGCGTACGGGCCGGCCGCCCGACGGTCCGTCTCCAGCTCGATGGCCCGTCGCTCCGGCCCGTCCGGCAGCTCCCCGACGCTGGTGGCGGTGTGCCCGGCGGCGGTCCACGCGGCGGCGTGCGCGTCCGCCCGGTGGTACCGCAGCGTGCCGAGGCGGTTGAGCAGCAACACCCCCGACGGGATGCCGTCCGGCTCGTACGGCGGGGCCATCGCGGCGAACGCCGGCCCGGGCTCGGCGTCCGGCTCCCCGGCGAGCAGCACCGCGTACGCCAGCACCCGACCGTACGCCTCGACGAGCCGGTGCACCCGGTCGTCGTGCCCGGCCCACAGCTCCTCGGTCACCTCGGCGTGCACCTGGTACAGCTCGGTGAGGAAGTCGACACCGCGTTCGGTGGCGGTGAAACCGCCGTCCGGCCGGCGGGCGATCATGCCGTGCGCGACCTGCTTGTCCAGCGCCCGGTGGCAGGTGGCCGGGTCGCGGTAGCGGTTGACCGCCGCGAAGCCGGCCCGGTCGACGGCACCCCCGGGTGCGGCGAGCCGGGTGCGGAACTCCACCAGGAAGCCGGTGGCGGCCGGGCCGCCGTACCGCTGGCTCAGTTCGGCGCCACCACCGTCGCGGCCGGCGAGCATCCCGGCCACGAACGCCCGCTCGACCGCCGGGGCGACCAGCCCGGTGAACCGGTGCGGTGCCAGCTCGACGCCATCGCCCACGGTCAACGCGCCGGCGCAGCGGGAGGGCTCGGTGGGCACACTTCGACAGTAGCGAGCGCCGGCCGACCGCGCCGATGTCCGGTCCCGTCCCGACCTGCACCGGAGTCGACCGGTTCGCCCCGGCCCCGGCCCGGACGCCCGGTGCACCCCGCCCCGGACTCCCGGTGCGCCGGCCACCGTCGGGAGGCCGCCGGGCTGGACCGCCGCCACCGCCGGGGCGGGTGGGACTGCCCGCATGTTGAACTTGGCGTGTATGCCGGCCGGAGCGGGCCGGGCAGGCCCTAGGCTCGTGCGCATGACCGCCGAGCAGCTGATCTCGTTTGCCCGTGGCGCGCCCTCGCTGGACATCGTGGATGTCGAGGGGCTCAAGGCCGCCGCCGTCCGTGCCTTCGACGCCGACCCCGCCGGGGTCACCGCCTACGGCACCTCCGTCGGGTACCCACCCTTGCGGAAGTGGATCGCCGAGAAGCACGGCGTCGAGGCGGATCAGGTGCTGGTCACCAACGGCTCGCTCCAGGCCGACGCGTTCCTCTTCGACCACCTGGTCCGGCGCGGCGACGCCGTGGTGGTGGAGCGGCCGACGTACGACCGGACCCTGCTCAACCTCCAGCGGATGGGCGGCGAGATCCACGGCGTGGGCATCGAGCCGGACGGCCTGGACACCGCCGAGCTGCGCAAGCTGCTGGAGTCCGGGGTACGCCCCCGGCTGGCCCACGTGATCCCGAACTACCAGAACCCGGCCGGTGTGACGCTGTCGCTGGACAAGCGCCGGGAACTGCTCGACCTGGCCGCCGAGTACGGCTTCACGATCTTCGAGGACGACCCCTACGCCGACATCCGGTTCCGGGGTGAGCCGCTGCCGTCGATGCTGTCGATGGACACCCGGGGCGTGGTGGTGCACGCGTCGAGTTTCACCAAGACCGTCTGCCCCGGGGTGCGGGTCGGTTACCTGGTCGGGCCGGCGAGCCTGATCGCGGACATCGCCAAGTCGGCGACCAGCCTCTACATCTCGCCGGGCATGGTGGCGCAGGCGATCGTGCACCAGTTCTGTGTCTCGGGTGACATCCAGCGGTCCATCGCCACGGTGTCGTCGGCGCTGGGTGAGCGGGCCGGGGTGCTGGCCGAGTCGCTGCGCCGGCACCTGCCCGAGGTGACCTTCGTCGAGCCGGACGGCGGCTACTTCCTCTGGGTGGAGTTCCCCGACGACGTGGACGTGGACCGGTTGGCGCCGGCCGCCGCCGAGCGGGGCGTCGCCGTGGTCAAGGGCAGCGACTTCATGGTCGACGGTGGGCGGCACGCGTTGCGGTTGGCGTTCTCCGCGGTGACCGCGGACCGGATCGACGAGGGTGTGCGTCGGCTGGCGGACGCGGTGGCTGCCGTACGCGGCTGAAAATCTGTCGGGTTTCTGACAGAAGCGCGACCTGGGCCGGTCGAGGGCTCCCCTCGGCCGGCCCGACGCCCCACAATGCTGCGAGCGTCACTCACGTTTGGCTGGTGACCCGCTCAGGGCCCCTGCCACCGGCCGGCCGGGTGACGCCGCAGCTTTGCCCCCGCCCCCAACGGTGCCGGGTGGGTCGGGTCGCCCCTCACCCCCCTGGACGCGGCCCGACCCGCCCGGCACCACCCCCCACCTGCTCCCCGGCATCCGCCCCGCTCCCGGCCCGGCCCGGGTGACCAGGATCACGGCCACCCACCTGCCGCCGTCCGTCCCGCCGCAGGGGCCGCCGATCGTCCGAGGGCCGCCGGCCCGGCGGCGGCGTAGCCTGCAAGCCGCAGCACGCACACCGGGAGGGGGTACGCCATGACGGACCGGGCGGAACGGGAACGGTCGACGACACCCCACGGCGGTCGGGTGCTGAACCCCCGCGCCTGGGTGTCCCCGGTCCGGGCGATGTCGCGCATCCTCAACGCCGACGGCTCCCCCCGCACCCCCGCGCCCACCGGCCCCGGCCGCAGCGGCGTGGTCGACTGCGGCCTCTACGTCGACGGCGAACGCCGCCCCGGCCAGTGGCGGTACGCCGAAGCGCTGGCCGCCGCCCGCGACGAGCGCGGCGGGTTCGTCTGGCTCGGCCTGCACGAACCGGAACTGGCCGAGATGACCGCCATCGCCGAGACGTACGGGCTGCACGAGCTGGCCGTCGAGGACGCGGTGAAGGCCCAGCAGCGGCCCAAGCTGGAGCGCTTCGGCGACGTCAGCTTCCTGGTGCTGCGGACCGCCCGGTACTGCGAGCACACCGAGCTGACCGAGACCTCCGAGGTGGTCGAGACCGGCCAGGTGATGCTCTTCATCGGCCCCAACTTCCTGATCAGCGTCCGGCACGGGGACGCCTGCCGGCTGTCGCCCGTCCGGGCCGACCTGGAGGCCAAGCGGGACCTGCTGCGGCACGGCCCGTGGGCGGTGGCGTACGCGATCACCGACCGGGTGGTGGACCTCTACCTGGAGGTGGCCGACCAGCTGGAGGACGACCTCGACGTGCTGGAGGCCGACGTCTTCGACCGGCAGAGCAGCGGGCGGATCCAGCGCATCTACCAGATGAAGCGGGAACTGGTCGAGTTCAAGCGGGCGGTGATCCCGCTGCAACGGCCGCTGATGACGCTGACCGCGCAGGTGCACCGGGAGGTGCCGCAGGAGGTACGCCGCTACTTCCGCGACGTGCAGGACCACCTCAGCCGCACCGTCGAACAGGTCAACTCCTACGACGACCTGCTCAACTCGATCCTCCAGGCCCGGCTGGCGCAGGTCACCGTCGACCAGAACAACGACATGCGCAAGATCGCCGCGTGGGCGGCCATCGCGGCGGTCTGGACCGCGTTCGCCGGGGTCTACGGCATGAACTTCGAGAACATGCCCGAGCTGAAATGGACGTACGGCTACCCGGGTGTGCTCGCGCTGATGCTCGCCATCTCGCTGGCGCTCTACCGGTGGTTCCGCCGCAACGGCTGGCTCTGACCGCCGCCCGGTCGTGGGCCGGGGTGGCGGCCGGTCAGTGGCCGGTGTGCCGCCCGGTCGGTGGGCCGGGGCGGCGGTGGGTCAGTGCGCCGGGGTGGCCGCCGGGGTCGCCGCCGCCATCAGCTCGGAGACGGTGACGAACTCGAAGCCCCGCCGCCGCAACCCGATGATCATCGCGGCCAGCCCCCGGATCGCCACCAGCCGGTCCGCCGGCCCGGTGTCATGGGCGAGCAGGATCGTGCCCGGGTCACAGGACTCGACGATGTAGTCGACCAGGCCGTCCGGATTCTGGGTGAACCGGGATTCGAGCATCTGCCGGTTCCACAGGACCACCTGGTAGCCGAGGTCGTTGGCGGCCAGCAGGGTGCTGCCGGCCAGGTGCCCGTAGGGCGGGCGGAGCAGGGTGGGCTCCCGCCCCCAGAGCCGGGTCAGCTCGTTGTGCGCCCGACCGATCGCGGTGCACGCCTGCTCGTAGGTCATCTTCGCCAGGTCCTGGTGGGCCCAGGTGTGGTTGCCGATCTCGTGGCCGTCCAGCCGGTGCGCCACCAGCCGACCGTACTCACGGGCGCGGCGGCCGACCATGAAGAACGTGGCCGGGGTGTCGGTCTGGGCGAGGATCGACAGCACCCGGGGGGTCCAGTTCGGGGCCGGACCGTCGTCGAAGGTGAGCGCGATCAACCGTCGGGTGGTGTCCACGCTCCACACCACGTCGACCCGGGACGACCGGGGCGGGGTACGCCGGTCGGCGTGCACGCTGGCCGCGTACCCGCCGTAGACGGGCAGCTTGCTGTCGGCGGTGGCCTCGGCGTAGCCGAACTCACCGGTCAGCGCCACACCCGCGCCGGCCAGCGCGGCGGCGGTGCCGGAGAGCACGCGCCGCCGGGACAGCGCCCGGTCACGCCCGGCCGGGGGCTCCTCCGGACGCTCGGCGGACTGGTCCCAGCGCCCCGTCGAGGGGGCGCCGTTCGGCTCCGGAGCCGGGCGCTCCGGGTCGGTGGTCGACGACATACGAGCACTGTAGGAGCCGGAAGCCCGCCGGGTGGGCCCGTAACGGTCGGGGAGAACCCTGAAAAATCCTTACGTTCTCGTGGGGACCGCCGCCCCGGGCAGGCCGGATGACGGTGCCGGGCCGTACCGTGCCGAGGGCTCCGGGTGCCAGCGGCGCGTCCCGTTGTCGGGCGACCCGGGACCCGACGGGGTCCGGAAGTCGGCTGCGGCGCGGGACGACCGGTCAGGTCGTCACCGCGCCGCCGACGTGGTGCGGGGGATCAGCGCCGGGTGCCGGACTGCGCCGCGTTCCGACCGGCGTCGAGCGCCTTGCCGAGGTCGTCGGCCGGCCGGCCGGAGACGTCGGTGGCGCCCTCGGCGACCGAGGGGACCTTGTCGTTCGGGTGGATCACCGGCTTGCCGGCCGGGGTGCCGGCCACCGTGGAGCTGCCGACACCGGTGGACGGGGGCACCGGACCGGTGGTGGCGGGGTCGTCGGCCGACGGGGTCTCCACGACCAGGATGTCGACCTCGTCGCGGGGGGCGTCGATGCCGGCGGTGACCGAGCCGGCGGAGACGCCGGCGGCGGGCGGCGTGACGGGGGCGGTGCCGATGCTGCGGGTCGGGTCGTACTCGGCCCACTCCTGCTGCTCACGGCGGCGACGCATCGCCATCGCACCGGCCACCCCGGCCACCGTCCCGGCGACCAGCAGGCCGGCGAGCATGCCGCGCGACGTGCGCTTCCTCTTGCGGGCCTTCGGGCTCTTCGCCTTGATCTTCTTGCTCACCGCGGCCTGCTTCGCGGCGGCGGCCTTCCTGCCGGCCACCGCCTTACCGGCGGCCTCGGCCTGGGCGTTGCGCACGGCCAGGGCCACCGGGGCGAGGGCCGCGACCGTCGTCGCGAGGCCACTGGAAGCCCGGTCCCGCACCACGACAGCGGTCGGCGCGACCGCCCCCCGGGCCGCCTGGACCCGCGGGCCGACCGTGGCGCCGGCACCCTTCGCCGCGTGCGTGGCAGCCTGCCTCAGGTGACCGATGCCCTGGTGCAGCTCCACCTTTGCCAGCTGCCCCTGGGTCTTGCGTCGCCCGATTCCCAACACGGTCCCACCTCCTGGGAGTTGTTCCTTCGTCATCCTCCACCAACGGATGCCTCCGCACTGCCAGATGGGGCACATGGGAGGATCCGCATGGAACTGACCAACGAGTGAGGAGTACCCGTGGCCGAGGCTGTCTACGCCACCTTGCACACCAACGCTGGCCCGATCCGGCTGGAGCTCTTCGGCAATCACGCTCCGAAGACGGTTCGTAACTTCGTGGAACTGGCCGAGGGCAAAAAGGAATACACCGATCCCCGCACCGGTCAGCCGGGCAACGGGCCGTACTACGACGGCACCATCTCGCACCGGGTGATCAGCGGTTTCATGGTCCAGATGGGCGACCCGACCGGCACCGGCCGGGGCGGCCCGGGCTACACGTTCGCCGACGAGTTCCACCCGGAGCTGCGCTTCGACCGGCCCTACCTGCTGGCGATGGCGAACGCCGGGCCGGGCACCAACGGGTCGCAGTTCTTCATCACCGTCGGGGCGACCCCGCACCTGAACAACCGGCACACCATCTTCGGCCAGGTGGCCGACGAGCAGTCGGCGAAGGTGGTCGACTCGATCGCGAACACCCCGACCGGTCCGAGCGACCGGCCGTTGCAGGACGTGGTGATCGAGCGGGTCGAGATCGAGCGCACCGAGGCCTGACCGCACCCGCGAGGTACCTTTGCACGCATGACTGAACGCTCCGGGCCGGCCGGCGACGCCACCGGTGGGCCGGTGCCGACCACCCCGGTCTGCTACCGCCACGCCGACCGGGAGACGTACCTCAGGTGCTCCCGCTGCGACCGGCCGATCTGTCCGGACTGCATGCGGGACGCTCCGGTCGGCCACCAGTGCCCGGAGTGCGTGAACGAGGGACGCCGCAGCGTACGGCCGGCGCGTACCGCCTTCGGTGGCGGTGCCGCCGGCCGTCGCGGCGTGGTCACCCGCGTCCTGATCGCCCTGAACGTGCTGGTGATGATCGTCTCGGTGCTCAGCGACCGGGGCGGCGACTCGATGATCGGCGGGTCCGGCTTCGGCGGCCTGCTCGGTGGCGGCACCCCGCTGACCCAGTGGGGCTCGGTGCTCAGCTACGCCTCGTACGTGCCGTTCGGGGAAGCGCACGGCGTCGCCTCCGGTGAGTGGTACCGCCTCGTCACCGCGATGTTCCTGCACTACGGCGTGGTGCACCTGCTGCTCAACATGTGGGCGCTCTGGGTGCTGGGGCGGGAGTTGGAGGCCCTGCTCGGGCCATTGCGCTTCCTCACCCTCTATCTGGTCGCCGGGCTCGGCGGCAACGTGGCGGCCTACCTGTTCAGCAGCCCCAACACCGCGTCGGCCGGTGCCTCGACGGCGATCTTCGGGCTGTTCGCGGCGATCTTCGTGCTGATGCGCCGGCTGGGTCGGGACACCTCGGCGATCCTGCCGATCCTGGTGATCAACCTGATCTTCACGTTCACCGTGCCGGGCATCTCCATCCCGGGCCACGTCGGCGGGCTGATCGTCGGGGCACTGATGGCGCTCGTGCTGGCGTACGCCCCCCGGATGCGACGCTCGGTCTTCCAGGCGGCCGGTACGGCGGTGATCCTGGTGGCGCTGCTCGGCCTGGTGATCGTCCGCACCGTGATGCTGCTCGGCTGAGCGGTGCCGGTGCCGGCGCGGGCCGCGCGCCGGTCAGGGGCGGGCGGCCCGGACCGCCTCGGCCACCTCGGTCGGCCACGCACCCAGGTCGGCCCGGCCGAGCAGGTGCAGGGTCTCGCCCGCGTCGATCTCCAGCGTCTCCCCGGTCAACCCGAACCGGGTCCGCCGGTCCACGGTGACCGCCTCCACCACGCCCCACGGCAGGTGCCGCCGCCCGGCGTACCCCCGCACGACGGTGATCCCCTCGGCGTCGACCGCGAGGCGGACCGGGGCGAGCAGGTCGCGTACCGCCCAGGCGGCCAGGCCCACGGCGGCGGCGACGGCCAGTGCCAGCGGGACCGGGTCCCCGGCGGCGAGCAGCAGCCCGAGGGCGACCAACCCGACCGCACCGACCAGCTTCACCGCCGGGAGCGCCGGGGGGACCCGCCACTGGCGGGCCGGAGACGATGGTGGATGCACCGTCCCAGCATGCCAGCTCCGCCCGCCCCCCTGCGGCGACCGCTCGCCCCGCGCCGCCCGCCCCTCTGCGTCGGGTCGGGTGCGCCGGGCAGGGCGGACCGGCGGTCGGGGACGTAGGATCGAGGCAGCCGAAGTTACCGGGGAGTAGTCATGAGCGACGCAGTCATCGTCGGTGCGGTCCGTACCCCGGTCGGGCGGCGCAAGGGTGGCCTGGCCGAGGTGCACCCGGTCGACCTGTCGGCGCACGTGCTGCGCGCCCTCGCCGACCGCACCGGCATCGATCCCGGCCAGGTCGACGACGTGATCTGGGGCTGCGTGTCCCAGGTCGGCGAGCAGTCCTGGAACGTCGCCCGCAACGGCGTGCTCGCCGCGGGCTGGCCCGAGTCGGTGCCCGGCACCACCCTCGACCGGCAGTGCGGCTCCAGCCAGCAGGCCCTGCACTTCGCCGCCGCGACGGTGCTCTCCGGGCAGGCCGACCTGGTGGTGGCCGGCGGTGTCGAGTCGATGACCCGGGTGCCGATGGGGTCCAGCGTCGGCGACGGCATGCCGTTCAGCGACCAGCTCCGGGCCCGCTACCGGGGGGTCGAGGGCTTCGCCGACGACCAGCCGCTCCCGTTCAACCAGGGGGTCGGTGCCGAGCTGATCGCCGCCCGGTGGCGCTTCTCCCGCAGCCAGCTCGACGAGTTCGCGCTGGCCAGCCACGAGAAGGCCGCCGCCGCGCAGGACGCCGGGGTGTTCGACCCGGAGCTCGCCCCGGTGCCGCTGGCCGACGGTGGCACCTTCACCGCCGACGAGGGCATCCGCCGGGACACCTCCCTCGCGGTGCTCGGCGGGCTGAAGACCCCGTTCCGCGCCGACGGCGTGGTGACCGCCGGGTCCGCGTCGCAGATCTCCGACGGCGCGGCGGCGCTCGCCGTCACCACCAGCGACTGGGCCAGCCGGCACGGCCTGCGTCCGCTGGCCCGGGTGCACACCGCCGTGGTCGCCGCCGACGACCCGGTCACCATGCTCACCGCCCCCATCCCGGCCACCGCGAAGGCGCTGCGCCGCGCCGGCCTGGGCATCGAGGAGATCGGCGTGTACGAGGTGAACGAGGCGTTCGCCCCGGTGCCGCTGGCCTGGCTGGCCGAGACCGAGGCCGACCCGGAACGGCTCAACCCGCGCGGCGGGGCGATCGCGCTGGGTCACCCGCTCGGGGCGTCCGGCGCCCGGATCATGACGACGCTGCTCCAGCACATGCGGGACAACGACATCCGCTACGGCCTACAGACCATGTGCGAGGGCGGCGGCATGGCCAACGCCACCATCCTCGAACTGCTCTGACACCGCCCGTCCGCGATCCCAGGTCGATCCGGCCACCACCCGACCAGCGGGCCGGCCCGGTGGAAAATGGCGGGTGCCGGGGTGGGATGGTGGCCTACTCTGCGCGGCGTGACGACCATTCCCGTAGCCGCCGGTTGGGCCGATCCGCAGTGGCGGTCCGCCGCCCTCGACTGGGTCACCGGGCACCTGGACCGGCACGGTCGCCGGGTCACCGGCCCGGTGGAGGCCCGGCTGCGCCCCTGGTCGTCGGTCTGGCAGGTGCCCACCGACGCCGGGTCGTACTGGTTCAAGGCGAACAATCCCGGCACGGCGTACGAGGTGGTGCTCCTGGCCGAGCTGGCCCGGCGTACCCCCGGTCGGGTGCTCGACCCGGTCGCGGTGGACCCGTCCCGGGGTTGGTCCCTGCTGCCCGACGGCGGCCCCACCCTGCGTGAACTGGCCGAACCCGAGCCCGCCCGCTGGGTCGACGTGTTGGCGGCCTACGCCGAACTCCAGCGGGAGCTGGTCCCGGCGGCGGACGAACTCGTCGCGCTCGGCGTACCCGACCAGCGTCCGGCGGCGATGCCGGGCCTCCTGGCCGACCTCCTCGACGACCGGGCCGCCCTGCTCCTCGACGCCGGTGGCGAAGGTGGGGGCGGTGGCCTGGACGCGGCGACCCACGACCGGTTGCGGGCGCACCTGCCGCGCTTCGCCGAGGACTGCCGGCGGCTCGCCGACAGCGGCATCCCGGCCAGTGTCCAGCACGACGACCTGCACGACGGGAACGTGTTCGCCGCCGCCGACGGCTACCGCTTCTTCGACTGGGGGGACGCCTCCGTCGCGCACCCGTTCGGCACCCTGCTGGTGACGTTGCGCTCGGCGGCACACACGTTCTCGCTGCCGGAGGGGGACCCGGTGCTGGTCCGGCTGCGGGACGCCTATCTGGAGCCGTGGACCGACCGGCACGACCAGGCGACCCTGCGGGAGGTCGCCGGGCTGGCCATGCGGGTGACCACGGTAAGTCGGGCGTTGTCCTGGCGGCGGGCCCTCGACACCACCGACCCGAGCCGCACCGAGTACGCCGACGCGGTGCCCGGGTGGCTCGGCGAGCTCTTCGCCCCGATGCCCGTCTGACCGGGTGTCGGGCGGGCGGGAGGTCCGGAAGACACACCGGTGGTGCGACACGGGGGAGTGGAACTTCCAAAAGTCGACAGTGACCCACATCACCCCTGGTCACGGCTCGTTGGCCAGGTATGGACGTCTTCTCGCGCACCTTCCTCCCGGCCGCCGCCGAGACCGGGCTGGCGGTCCAGACGGTGAGTCGGCACATGCCGGTCTTCCGGCAGTGCGTCGGCTCCGGCGACGCCACCATCCTGGTCGCCCGGTGCGCCCGCCCCGACCGGCCGGTCGACGGCGACTACCTCCTCCTGCTCACCCACCGCCGGCTGGTGGTCACCCAGCAGACCCGGGTGCTGCACCGGCTGCGCCTGCACCTGAACACCGAGCTGCGTGAGCTGAGCAACGTCACCTGGAGCCCCGATCCCCGGGCGCAGGCCGTCGAGTTGGCGGCCACCGCGATCGACGGGGTGCGGGAGCGGTTCGTCATCCGTACCCAGCACCCGAAGCAGGTGTGGCAGCTCGACACGCTGCTGCACCACGCGTTCCGCACCCGGCTGCGCAAGCCCGAGGAACGGGTCGTCGCCACCATCGGCGACGCGCCGGCCGTCGCACCGGCCCCGCTGCTGCGCCCGCTGCCGACCCGCTGACCACATCCTTACCTGACCCGAACACCGGCCTACGTTTCGGTCGGTCCAGGGTCGGTCATCATGGGCCGGTGACCGCTGACGCCACCGGCCAACGTGGGCTCGTCCTCGTGGTGGAGGACGAACCGGCCATCGCCGACCTGGTCCGGCTCTATCTCAGCCGGGACGGGTTCGGCGTACACCTGGAACGGGACGGCACGGGCGGGTTGGCCGCCGCCCGACGGCTGCGCCCGGTGGCCTGCGTCCTCGACATCACCCTGCCGGGCCTGGCCGGCACCGAGGTCTGCCGGCGGCTGCGCGAGGCCGGTGACTGGACCCCGGTCCTCTTCCTCACCGCCCGCGACGACGAGGTCGACCGGATCGTCGGCCTGGAGCTGGGCGCGGACGACTACGTCACCAAGCCGTTCAGCCCCCGGGAGTTGGTGGCCCGGGTCCGGGCGGTGCTGCGGCGCACCGCCGGCGCCCCGGACGGGCCGGACCGGCCCCGCACCGTCGGCCCGGTCACCCTCGACCCGGCCCGCCGCACGGTGCTCGCGGCCGGCTCCCCCGTCCAGCTCACCTCCACCGAGTTCGACCTGCTCGCCCACCTGATGGCCCGCCCCGGCCGGGTCTTCACCCGGGAGGAGCTGCTGGCCGGGGTCTGGGGTTACGCGGCACACGCCGGCACCCGCACCGTCGACGTGCACGTCGCCCAGGTGCGGGCCAAGCTCGGCCCGGCCAGCGTGATCCGCACCCACCGGGGCGTCGGATACGCCGCCAATGGCTGAGCCCGCCCCCCGGCCGCCGACCACCCCGCTGTCGGCCGCCCTGCCGCCGGCCGCCCCGCTGTCGGCCGCACTGCCACCGGCCACCCCGCCGCCGGGCGGGGCCCGGCGGCGTCGCCGTCGGCCGCGCCGCCGGTTCACCCACACGCTGACCGCCCGCGCGGTCCTGGTCACCTGCGCGGTGTCGCTGGTGTCGGTGCTGGTCACCGCGCTGGTCGCGGTCCCCCTGGCGGTACGCGGGGTGGAACGCCGCGACCAGGCCGCGCTGGCCGCCCAGGCCCGTCTCGCCGCCGACGTCCTGCGGGTACGCCCCAGCCGCCAGCGCGACGCGGCCGGCGACCGGCTGATCCGCCAACTCCGGGAACAACAGATCGAGGTGTACGTCGTCCAGGGTGGGCTGGCCGACCGCCCCGGCCTGCCCCGGCAGGTGGTGAACCGGGTCTCCGGCGGTCGGGACGTCTCCGGCCGACGGTTCGTCAACGGCCAACGGACCCTCGTCGAGGGGCGGGCACTGCCCGGCGGTGAGGGTGTGGTGTTGACCCGGGCCACCCCGCAGGGGCCGTGGCGGCAGGTGCTGCGCGCCCTCTGGCTGCCGCTGCTCGCCGGGCTCACCGCCGGGGCGGCGGCCGGGCTGCTGCTCGCCCGCCGGCTGGCCCGCCCGATCCGGCACGCCGCCACCGCCGCCGCCCGGTTGCGCGCCGGTGACCGGGCCGTCCGGGTGCCCGTCGAACCCCCCGACGAGGTCGCCGACCTGGCGTACGCGTTGAACGGGCTGGCCGCCGCGCTGGCCACCAGCGAGGGCCGGCAGCGGGAGTTCCTGCTGTCCGTCTCGCACGAGCTGCGTACCCCGTTGACCGCGATCCGGGGGTGGGCGGAGGCGCTCGCCGACGGGGTGATCGGCGCGGACGAGGCCGCCGCCACCGGCCGGACCATGCTCACCGAGGCCCAGCACCTGGACCGGCTGGTCGCCGACCTGTTGGCGCTGGCCCGGCTGGAGGCGGTGGACTTCCCGTTGGAACCGGTGCCGGTCGACCTCACCCGGCTGGCCGCCGACGCCGAGCGCACCTGGTCGGAGCGGTGCGCGGCCGTCGGGGTGCCGTTCCGGCTGGAGACGCCGGGCACGGCGGTGCCCGCGTACACCGATCCGGGGCGGATCCGGCAGGTGGTGGACGGGTTGTTGGAGAACGCACTGCGGGTCGTACCGCCGGGGGCGCCGGTGGTGCTCGCGGTCCGGGCGGCCGGTGCCGACCCGACCGCCGATGGGCTGATCGAGGTCCGTGACGGCGGGCCCGGCTTCACCGACGACGACCTGGCGGTGGCCTTCGAGCGGGGGGCGTTGCACCAGCGCTACCGGGGGGTCCGCAAGGTCGGCAGCGGGTTGGGGCTGGCGTTGGCCGCCGGGCTGGTCCGCCGGCTCGGCGGGGAGATCGTCGCCGGGCACGCCGCCGAGGGCGGCGCGGCGTTCACCGTCCGGCTGCCCGCCCATCCTTACCCGACCCGAACATCGGCCTGACCCCGCGCCCATCGGGCTCCGCGACGCTGGTGGCACCACGGACCAGAGGGAGAGTCATGGCACATCGGGGAATCGCCGTCACCGCCACGTCGCTGCTCGCGGCGCTCACGCTCGGCGTCGCCGGCTGCGGTACGGCCCAGGTCGCGCAGGACGGCACGAAGGTCGCCGTCGTCGAGGTGGCCGCCGCGCTGGGCGTCGAGGGGCAGGCGTTGGCCGCGCTCGGCCTCGACCCGGTCGAGTTGGACCTGCTCGCCGCGCCCGCCGCGTCGACCACCCCGTCCCCGCAGGCCGGGGCGAAGGGCAAGCGGAGCGAGCGGGTGAAGGAGCTGCGGCAGCGCCGGCAGGCCCGGGTGCAGCTGGGCCGCAACGGCCTGCACGGCGAGGCGGTGGTACAGACCAAGGACGGCACGAAGACCGTCGTCGTGCAGCGCGGCGAGGTCACCGCGATCGACGGCGACTCGGTGACGGTGAAGTCCACCGACGGCTTCACCCTCACCTGGAAGCTGGGCGAGCAGCTCCGGGTGGTCGAGCGGCGCACCACCATCAAGGCCAACGACGTCAAGGTGGGTACGAAGGTCAACGTGGCGGGGGCCAGGGACGGCGACGCCAGCGTGGCCCGGCTGATCGTGGTGCCGGTCAAGCAGAAGTGACCCGTGGGGACGGTCGGGCCGGCGTTGGCCACCACGCCGGCCCGACGTCCCGCCGACCGGTTCAGCTGGCCGGCGCTGCCGGCGGTCGGATCGCGCTCAGCGGGGCGGGGGCAGCGCGTAGCCGACGTGGTCGCGGTACTCGATCGTCCAGCCCGCCGGGACCAGCCGGGCGCACTCCGTGCGGGGGCCGGTGCAGACGATCGCGTCGACCGAGGTGGGGTCGGCCGGCGGCCGGTCCGGCAGCACCGACTGCAACGCCACCAGCTCGGGCGAGCGGCCGTCGTCGCCGCGCAGCAGCAACCACCAGGGGTACTCCCAGTTGTCGTTCTGCTGCACCAGGCCGATCCGTCGGGCGTCACTCGCCCGCACCGCCGAGGCGGCCCACCGGAACTCGTCGGCCCACTGTGGCCGGCGCAGGAACCGGGTGTCCCACTCCGAGGTGGTGAAGACCGAGCCGGCACCGACCAGCCGGCGCGGGAAGCCGTACGACAGGGCCAGCACGCCGGCCAACGCGGAGGTGGCCAGCACGGTCACCACCAGCCCGGCGGCCACCGACCCTCGTCCCGCCCCGGGCCGCCGCCGCAGCACCGCGTCCACCCAGAGCCCGGCCAGCGGTACGGCCAGCACCAGCGCGTACAGCAGCAGCCGGTTCCCCCACGGCTGCCACTTGATCATCGCGGTGTGCAGAACCACCGCGAGCACCACCACGGCCGCGTACGCCCGCAGTGTCCCCGGTCGACCGGGGCTGACCCGGCGGGGGCGGGCCAGCGCGAAGAGCGCCCCGAGCAGCGCCAGCGACCCGGCCAGCGGGAAGGCCACCCGGTCCTCGTCGGGATACCAGGAGGGCACCGGGAAGACCTCCCGGCCGAAGGTGATGGCCCGGTCCTGCGGGTCGACACCGACGGCGCGGGAGCCGGCCGTGATCGCCCCCGCGGTGCCGGCGCGCAGCGGGGCGAGCGGGGTGTCGAACGCGGTGTGCCCGATCCGCAGCGCGTTGACCAGCACGGACGCCGGGTCGTGCCGTTCCATCGGGATGGACTCGCGCAGTCGTGGCGGCCCCAACGGGTGGCCGAACTCGGCGGTCTCCCGGGCCAGGAACGGCCCCACCACGGTCGCCGCGACCAGCAGCACCAGCAGCGAACCGCCCACCGTCCGGGCCACCTGCCGGGTCCCGGTGGGTGCCGGCCGGTCGGCCGCCCGGGTCGCCGGATCCGACCCGACACCGTCGACCGCCCGGCCGGTCCGGTCGGTGCCGGCCCCGGCGGAGCGACCGGTGCCGGCCCCGGCGGAGTGACCGGTGCCGCCTCCGGCGAGGCGGAGCTGGGCCAGCCCCCAGAGCAGCAGCAGGGGACCGACGGCGATCAGCCCGCTGGTCTTGGTCAACGCGGTCAGGCCGGTGGCCGCGCCCAGCGCCAGCGCGGTGGTCAGGTCGGCCCGGCGGCGCAGGCCGTCGAGCACCAGGGTGGCGGCGCAGGCGGCCCAGGCGGCGGCCACCAGGTCGGTCTGGGTGCTGGTCGCCTGGAGGGCCACCATCGGCGTGGTGGCGAGCAGGAACGCGGTGAGCAGTTGGGCCCGCCGGCCGCCGCCGAGCTGGGCGGTGATCCGGGTGGCCGCCAGCAGGCAGCCGATCCCGGCGGCCCACTGCACCAGGTTGTGCAGGGCGTCCCCGCCGGTGAACAGGCGCAGGTGCAGCAGCAGGTATTCCGCGCCGGGCGGGATGGTCACCTGCCGGTGGATGGCGGTGGGCCAGAACTCCAGGCTGCCCTGGGCCACCCAGTGCTCCACCTTCGGCAGGTGGTAGGTCTGCGAGTCGAAGTTGTTGGGCTCGGCCAGCAGCGCCACCACCAGCTCGATCGACACCATCGCGAGCACCCCGCCGGCGAGCAGCCGCTCGCCCCGGGTCGCCGTACGCCGCAGGTGGGTCAGGCGGCCCGCCCAGTCGGACAGCACCGCCGCGACGCCGCGCCCGGCGGTGCTCGGCAGTTCCGCGCGGGTGCCGGCGGCCGGGTCCCCGGTGAGGTGGTCCGCCCTCGGCCCGTCCCCGCCCGGGCCCTGTGCCGTCGGGCCGCCCACTGCCGAGCCGACCAGCGCCGCCCGGCGGGTCCGGGCGGCGGTGGCGCCGGGCCGGCCGGCATCCCGCCCGGACCGTCGGTGGGTCGCCGCCGCGACCGCCACCCCGGCGACGAAGAGCAGCCAGGCCAGGGCGAAGGCGGGCAGGGTGAGCGCGTCGAGGGCGCCGAGCACCTCTACGGTCAGCACGGCGAAGACGCCGGTGAGCAGGGCGGCCCGGACGACGCCGAGGCGGTGCGGGGCGACAACCCCGGCGGCTCGGGGCCGCAGCAGAGCGGAGAGCACCACGAGCGAGGCGACGGGGGCCGCCACGAGCATCCAGCCGGCTGCCGACATGGGCGGAAGTAAACACCATTGCGCTGAAAGACCGGGTGCCGGCCGGTACGGTGGCCGCGGATGACGGGAACCCGCCGCTGCGGTGGCGACCCTCGCGGGGCCGATCTGCCAGGCTAGGCTAGGCCCGACTCACTGTCGCCACCGTGGAGATTCCCGTGAAGCTCTCGATCCTCATGCCGGTCTACAACGAGGAAGAACGCATCGCGGATGCCCTCAAGCAGGCATTGGCGGTCGATTATCCGTGCGAGATCGAGCTGGTCGTGGTCGACGACGGCAGCCGGGACGGTACCGGGGAGATCCTCGGCCGGGCGGACGACGCGCGGCTGCGGGTGATCACCCACTCCCGCAACGCGGGCAAGGGCGCGGCGATCAAGACGGCCGTGGACAGCGCCGAGGGCGAATACATGGTCATCCTCGACGCCGATCTGGAGTACGACCCGCAGGACATCCCCCGGCTGCTCGCCCCGGTGCTCGACGGGCGGGCCACCGTGGTCTACGGCAACCGCACCTTCGGCAGTCACAGCGCCTACAGCTTCTGGTACGTGATGGGCAACAAGGGCGTCACGATGGCGGCGAACGTCCTGTTCAACTCCTACATCGGCGACCTGGAGACCTGTTTCAAGCTGATGCCGGTCGAGCTGTACCGGTCGCTGGGCATCCGGTCCCGGGGGTTCGGGATGGAGGCGGAGGTGACCGGCAAGCTCCTGCGCCGTCGCATCCGCCCGTACGAGGTCCCGATCAGCTACCGGGCGCGCGGGCGCGAGGAGGGCAAGAAGATCACCTGGAAGGACGGCGTCGAGGCGATCTGGATCCTCGGCCGGGAACGCACCCGTTCCCGGCCGTCGCGCGCATCCCGCTGAGCGCGACGGCCGGGCCCGCCGTGGCCTCCGGTCGGCGTGTCGGAGACCGCCCGGTCGTCAGGAAGGGCCGGTGTGGTGGCCCGCCGCCAGGAAGTCGCCGATCGCCCGGCGCAGCCCGGCCGGATCGAGGCCGTGCCACCGGTCGTGATCCTCGGCGGTGCCGTAGCGCCGCAGCTCCGCCCGGCCCACGCCGAGACTGAGCTGCCGGTGCGGCCGGTCCGCCAACGCCTCGGCCACCACCCGCGTCGAGGTGCCGGCCAGGTAGGGCTCCACCACGATCACCTCGCCGCCGGCCAGCGCCCGTAGCCCGGCCACGTCGAACGGCCGGGGCCGGTGCGTGTAGGCGACCGTCACCGGTAGCCCGGCCACCGCGGCGAGCGCGGCGTCGAGCACCGGACCGACCGCCACCAGCAGCGCCGCGCCCGGCCCGGCGTCGCGCAACACCTGCAACCCACCCGCCTGCGGGTACGCCCGCGTGTTGCTGCGCAGCGACAGCCGCAGGTAGCTCGAGTGCTGCCCGCAGACCGCGTCGCGCAGCAGGTCGGGGACCTCGTCGGGGTGACCGGGCACGTGCACGGTCCAGCCGTCGAGGGTGTCGATCAGGGCGACGTCGGCCGGGGCGAGGTGGGTCCGGCCGGCCTCCGCCCGGTCGTAGGACGCGCCGATGCTGACCAGCACCGCGCCGACCCCCTGGTGGTCGAGGTCCAGCTTGATCTGCTCGTACGCCCGCTCGACGAGGAACGGGGCGTAGCTGTGCACGATCGGGCGCTGCCCGGTGAGGGCGAGCCCACCGGCCACCCCGACCATCAACTGTTCCCGGATGCCCACGTTGACCACCCGGTCCGGATACCGTCGGCCCGCCTCGGCGAAGGCGTCGGCGGAGATGTCGGCCAGCACGATCGTGGTCCGGGGGTCGTCGAGGAACCGGGTGGCGCTGGCGACGAAGGTGTCCCGCATGGTCATGACCGGCTCCCCGGGGTCGGTCCGTCGACCGCGACGACGACGTGCGGGCGGTGGCCGTCGTGGCCGGTGAGGGCGGCGTGCAGGGCGTCGTGATCGTGCCCGTCGACGGTGGCGGCGGTCCAGCCGTTGACGGTGAACCGGCTGGCCACCCCGCCCGGCCAGCCGTGACTGGCCGACGCGTTGTCGACCACGATCGCGGTGAGCCCGGCCAGGCCGGTCGCCCCGGCGTACGCGATCGCCTCGTGGTTGGAGCCCTCGTCGAGTTCGGCGTCGCCGAGCAGGACGTACACCCGGGGGGTGGTGCGGCCCTGGGCGCGTAGGCCGAGCGCGGTGCCGACGCCCAGCCCGAGGCCGTGGCCGAGGGAGCCGGAGCCGATCTCGACGCCGGGGACGAGGGTGCGGTCGGGGTGGCCGCCGAGGCGGCTGTCGGGCCCGCCCGCGTCGTCGAGCCAGTCGACGGGGATGAACCCCTTGGCGGCGAGCACCGCGTAGTAGCCGGCCACGGCGTGCCCCTTGGAGAGCAGGAAGCGGTCCCGGTCCGGGTCGTCGACGGTGGCCGGGGTGACCCGCAGGACCCGGTCGTAGAGCACCCAGTGCACGTCGACGGTTGAGTACACGTTGTCGTCGTAGGCGTTGCCGGCGCGGATGCGTTCCAGCGGCGCGACGACCGGGGCGGGGAGGGTGCGGCCCCACGGGCGGGTTGCGGTCGGTGTGGTCATATGGCTAGCGTGCAACCTGAAGTTGACTTCAACTCAAGGGTCATGATGCACGAGTCACTCACCATCGGGCAGCTCTCCGCGCGCAGCGGGGTGGCCCAGTCGGCGCTGCGCTACTACGAACGCCTCGGGCTGATCAACGCCGACCGCACCGGCGGCAACCAGCGTCGGTACGCCCGTACCGAGCTGCGCCGGGTGGCGTTCATCCGGATCTCCCAGCAGGTCGGCATCTCGCTGGAGGAGATCCGGACCGCGCTGGACTCGCTGCCCTCGTCCCGCGCCCCCAGCCCGGACGACTGGGCCGCCCTCTCCCGCACCTGGCGGGAGCGGCTGGACGAGCGGATCAAGCTGCTCGGCAAGCTCCGCGACGACCTGGACGGCTGCATCGGCTGCGGTTGCCTGTCGTTGCAGCGCTGCACCCTCTACAACCCGGGCGACACGCTGGCCGGCGAGGGCCCCGGCGCCCGCCTGGTGCTGCCCCGCCGCGACGGCCCGCGTCCGCCGGCCTGAACGCTCCCGGGCTCTGGGCTGCGCTGCCGGCCTGCTCACCGCCGAGCCGACCGACCAGCCGTAACCCCCGTACCCCCGCCTGGCGTGGGCCGTGCCGCCGGGCCTGGTCCGGGGTCCGTGCGGTGCTCCTGCCGCCGCACCACCTCGTGGTCCGGCCGGGCCGTCACCCGGTGGTGAGCAGCACCTTGCCCACGTGGTCGCCCGACTCGACCAGCCGGTGCGCCTGCGCGGCGTCGCGCATCGGCAGCCGCCGGTCAACGATCGGTCGGACCGCGCCGGACTCCACCAGTGGCCACACCTGCTCCCGGACGCCCCGGACGATGTCCGCCTTGTCGGCCAGCGGACGGGAGCGCAGCGCGGTGGCCGCCACCGACGCCCGCTTCGCCAGCAGCGCGCCCAGGTCCAGTTCCGCCTTGCGCCCGCCCTGCATGCCGATCACCACCAGCCGGCCGCCGTCGGCCAGCGCCGCCACGTTCCGGCCCAGGTAGGAGGCACCCATGATGTCGAGGATCACGTCCGCGCCCCGCCCGTCGGTGACCCGCCGGACCTCCTCCACGAAATCCTGCTCCCGGTAGTCGACGGTGTGCGCGGCACCCAACTCCCGCAGCTTGCCGTGCTTGGTCGACCGGGCGGTGGCCACCACGGTCGCGCCCAGCGCCGCACCGAACTGCACCGCGAACGTGCCGATCCCGCTCCCGCCGCCGTGCACCAGCAGCGTCTCGCCCTTGCCGAGGTGGGCCACCCGGACCAGGTTCGACCAGACCGTACAGGCCACCTCGGGCAGCGCGGCGGCGTCGACCGGGTCGACGCCGGCCGGCACCGGCAGTAGCTGCCCGGCCGGCACGGCCACCCGTTCGGCGTACCCGCCGCCGGCCAGCAGCGCGCACACCGGCTGACCCACCGCCCAGCCGGTCACCCCCGCACCGAGCGCGCCGACAACCCCCGAACACTCCAACCCGGGGTACGCGGGCGCACCCGGCGGCGGCGGATACTGCCCCTGCCGCTGGAGCAGATCGGCCCGGTTCACCGCGCTGGCGGTCACCTCGACGACCACCTCACCCGCACCGGGCTCCGGGTCGGGCACCTCCGCCCAGACGAGCGCGTCGGGTCCACCGGGTTCCGGGATCGTGATCGCGTGCATGGCCCAGTCTTACCCGATCCGATCCAAAAACGCAGTCGTCGACGGTGGCGGTGCGGTGACACACGTCGGTCTGACGACAACTGCCACTGCGGCCACCTTCGGTCGGCAAAATCCACCACCCGTCGTCCGGGGCGGGCCACCGCTCGCCCAGGACGGCCGGAAATTCGGCCACAGTGGACCGACCGGGTGAGGTCACGCTGGTCATGCCATGGATCAAGGACCCCTTTCCGGTACGCCGAACCCCGCCCGACGGTGATGGGCCGGCTCGCCCGGACGCGGTTCGTGGCAGACTAGGCACAGGCCGCGCACCCGTGGGTGGCGGTCCGGGAGGGTTCGCCTAGTGGCCGATGGCGCTGGTCTTGAAAACCGGTAAGGCAGCGATGTCTTCGTGGGTTCGAATCCCACACCCTCCGCGTCCAGAGCCGCAGCAACGCACCCTCACCAGTGTTGACCCTGCCAGGTGGCGTCTCGCAGTGTGCGCCGTCCATGCGTGCCCGCCTTCAGCCGCTCATGGAGCCTGCTCGAACGGCGCGGGCACGTCCTCGGCTGACCTTTCGTGTCACCAGAGGTCGCGAAGCGTCACCGGAGTGCTTCTCGGGGCGCGTGCCGCTTCCTGCCGGTCGGCAGGAAGCGGCAATGAGGTGGTCAGCAGGCCACAAGATGGCGGACAGCGTCCTGCGCCTTCTTGAAGTTCTCTTTCCTGCCGGGCGGAAGTCCTCCATCGATCGCAAGCTGAAGGGCCGCCGTTACATCCTCGATCAGCGATCGAAGAATCTGGCCGTGCTTCGCGTTGGGCGGAATGCTCCACTCGCGCTCGAAGATGAGCCGGTAGTAGTCGGCGACGCCGACAGTCACCCAGCGCTGCCTTGCCGATTGGTAGACAATTCCGTCCAGCAGGCCGGGACCCTCGTCGTCACCGAGGGCCTCCTGATCTCCGTCTGACAGCGGAACATAAAGCCAGAGGGAGATGTCCCCGGTGTAGCCGAGTGTGCGCCAGAACAGATGAGCCTGGCCGCCCGTTCTGAATATGCCGAGGGTGGGTACGCCGTTGTAGCGATCGAATATCTCGACCTCCTCCACCGAGGTGACCGGTGCCCACGCTAGATTGCCCAACTTTGGGAGAACCGACTTACTCACGAGTATCACCTCCCGTGGACTCAGTGAAGCACTTGTCGAAGCTCATCGCCATACCGTCATCCCACTCGGTAGGCCCATATGGCCCAGACGGTGGGAAGACCGAGACATGGAGGGGATTCCCCCGGGTGGGTGAGTGGACGACTTCGAAGCCGGCTTGACGCAGCGCGCCGACGGTGGTGTACCGAGCCTTGGCCCAAGGTGGTGCAGCTTTTGTAACGAGGAGCGCCACCGCCATCTTGGACTGCCTGCCGATGATCAATGACATCTCGGTCTCACCGATGTCTACCCGCAGGAAGTTGCGGAAATCCTCTCCTTCCTCTCCGTACTGAGTGAGTTCGACGCCGTCTCGCAGGTACTGGACCTCGGCTGCGCTGCCTTTTCCACGGGGCACTCAGGGTCCGCCTTTGGTAACTTCATCGAGCAGGGGTTGCATGAAGTTACCGAAAGTGCACCGGTAGTAGTGTCGGAAGTCCGACACTTGGAGCTGCGGGGTGACAGTTACCCTCCTTCTTGCTGTCAAGGTGCAACCTAGCGGTTCTATCGCTTTTAAGTAGTGAATCAGACAAAATGCCCGCAGTGGTGTGATGCGGTGCTCTGCGCTGACACCGCCGTACCGCCACCGTCGACGGTCTTCGCGCCAGCCTGGGTACAGTCGGCTCGGCTATTGGCGGCCAGTGGTCGACAAGATGGAGTCGATCGGTCCCGACAGGGTCGAGTGGATTACGGATCGCTTCCCGCTTCCGGCCATTCCAGCCCGACGAGTCTGTCGGGCAGGACCTTTTCGCGTTTCGCGGTGCGTCCGAGTCGATCAGCGCACGTATCGAGCCGCTGCGCCGCGTCGAGTCGAGCGGGGAACCGTATGACGAACTGCGCCAGATCGGTCGAACATCAGCGATGTGTGGCGGCGGAAGAGTCATTCTTGCTCCGGCGCGACTACATTTGTTTGCTGGCCGGATGTGTGCAGCTTGTTGTCTGGCCGGATCGTGCAGCACCAGGAGCCCGCGGATGAGGGCTCGGGGTGGCAGGACACGCGCAGGCGGGCGTGGCGTGCGCACCTGCACTCCGGTGGGCCAGTGAATCAGGCAACGACGCTCATTGACGCACGTCAGTACCTCCCATTCCGGGAGACCTTCCCCGATGGCCGCCAGCACGACGGGTCACGTCCGTCCCGCGTGGCGGCTGACGGCGCTGGATGGGTGCCCGCACGTCAGCAGTCAGGGGACGGGGCTGAGGTGGGCGGCGAGGATGCGCCAGCCGTACCCGTCGTCGTAGGCCCAGGTGCGGGTGTAGCGCAGCCGCGCCGCGAACGGCGAACCCTCGAAGGTGCCGCTGACCCGCCCCCGGAAGAACGTCACCCCCGTCGTCCCGGCGACGAGCAGCTCCAACTCCTCCTCCACCAGCTCGTCGAGCACCGAACTGCCACTGCGGTGCGCGGCCAGGTCGTCGGACTTGCCGAAGGTGCGACCGTCCGGCCCGACGGCGATCAGCCGGTCGTCGAGCAGGGCGTCGAGTGCTGCCACGTCGCCGGCCCGTTGGGCGGCCTGGAGGCGGCGCTCCGCCTCCAACAGTTCCGCCTCACGTTCGGTGTCCCGCATGTGCCCTCCCGGTCGTCGACCGGCCCGTCGGCCGCGTCCCCTCATTCTGGCGGCCCGACGGTGCGCGGTGCTTCCGGTTCGTCGTCCCCGCCCGGCGGGGTAAGAAGGGGCAGAGGAAAACGCGCACACCGGAAGGACCTTCCCGATGACCCTGGAACGACCGATCGCCCCGGACCCGTACGAGCTGCTGCCGACCGTGTCGTCGTTCGACCTGACCAGTGACGACGTGCACAACGGCGAGCCGATGGACGCCCGGTACGCGCACGGCAGCACCGGTGGCGAGAACGTCTCCCCGCACCTGGCCTGGTCGGGTTTCCCCGCCGGGACGAAGAGCTTCGTGGTGACCTGCTTCGACCCGGACGCCCCGACCGGCAGCGGTTTCTGGCACTGGGTGCTGGTCGACGTGCCCGCCTCGACGACCAGCCTGCCGACCGGCGTGCAGGAGGCCGACCTGGGTGGGGCGTTCAGCGTCCGCAACGACTACGGCGACACCGGTTACGGCGGCGCGGCCCCACCGCCGGGTGACCGTCCGCACCGGTACGTCTTCGCCGTGCACGCGGTCGGCGTCGACACGCTCGGCGTGGGGCCGGACGCCAGCCCCGCGTACGTCGGCTTCAACCTGGCGTTCCACACCCTGGCGCGGGCGGTCATCCGGCCGACGTACCAGATCAAGGAGTGAGCGGTGCCCCGCCGGTCCCGCGTGGGCGGGGCCGGCGGGCGGGCGGCACGGTCAGCCGGGTACCCGGGCGACGGCGAAGACGGACTGGCCGAACGGCGGCCGGACGAGCTGCTCGACGGCCTTGGTGGCGGGCAGCACGAGGGTGTCGTACACCTTGACCATCGGGCCCTCCTTCGGCATCAGCCGGAAGACCTTGGTGGCCATGAAGTAGCCGATCAGGCCGAGGGCGTTGGCGTAGTGCATCGTCTCGACCCGCAGCCCGGCCGCGGTCATCGCGTCGCCGAGGGTCTTCTTGGTGTAGCGGCGCACGTGGCCGGTGGCGATGTCGGCGGGGCCCATCGCGAACTGGAACGCCGGCACGATGATGATCACCGCGCCGCCGGGCCGGACCAGGTCGCGCATGCTGCGCAGCGCACCCACGTGGTCCTCGATGTGCTCCAGCACGTTGTACGACACGGCCGCGCTGTAGTCGCCGCCGCCCGGGTGCGGCAGCAGCATCTCGCGGACCTCGATCGTCGGCTCGTCGACCAGCCGCTCCTTGAGCAGGATCAGCCGGTCCGGATCGGCCTCGGTGGCGGTGAAGCGGGGGACGTGCCGCGCCCACTCCAGGGCGTAGTCGCCCAGGCCGCTGCCGATCTCGATCGGGTCGTCACCGAGGTGGGGCACCGCCAGTTCGACGAACCACCGGCGGTGGTTGACCGCGGTGGCGAGGCCCTCCAGGACCTCTGACTGGACGCGCTGATCCCCAGTGATTTCTACCATGCGTCGATTCCTCACGATATGACTGACCCGCGCCTGGACCGACAGAGTGAATCATCCGCGCGAGGGGCGGAGGAAACGGGGCACTGTGAAGGCCGAATTGTGGTCGGGGGAGGGCACGTGATCGGCGGTCGGCGAACCCGGCACATAGTACGGCAGTACCCGAAACATGTCACGTGCCCGCCATAGGCCAACTACGCTGTGAATTGTCATGACTACTTCTGAATCGGAGCCTGTCGCCGGCCGGTCCGGCGTCGGGGACGCCGAGCCGGTGCCGACCCGGCGTGTCGTCCGGCGGAGGTGGCGGCGGGTGTTCCCGACGGGCCGCCCGCGTCGCCCACCTGCCCCGGCGGCGGGGGGTCCGGCGAGGGCGGGGTGGCGGTGGGACGCGCTCGCCGTGGCCAGCTATCTCGCGCTGGCGATGTGGGTCACGGCCCGGTTGTGGCGCGACCCCGGGGCCGGGGTGCGGGACAACCGGTCGGACCAGGCGCAGTTCGAGTGGATGATGGCGCACGGCGCTCGGGTCGTCACGGAATGGAGTTATCCGTTCGGTTCGGACCGGATGAACGTGCCCGACGGCGTGAATCTGATGGCGAATACCTCCGTATTATCCATCTCAATACCAATGACCCCGGTCACCATGCTCTTCGGGCCGCACTGGTCCTTTCTTCTTTTCCTCACCCTCGGAATGGCGGCCACCGGCACCGCCTGGTACTTCTTCCTGTCCCGGGTGGTGACCCGGTCCCGGGGGCCGGCCTGGCTCGGCGCAGCCTTCTGCGCGTACGCCCCGGCGATGGTGTCGCACGCCAACGCCCACCCGAACATCGTCTCCCAGTTCGTCGTACCGCTGATCATCTGGCGCACCCTGCGACTGACCGAGCCGGGCCGGTGGCTGCGCAACGGGCTCCTGCTGGGCCTGCTGATCGTCTGGCAGGCCTTCCTCAACCTGGAGATCCTGCTGATGACGGCGATCGCCCTGGCCGCGGTCACCGGCGCCCTGGTCATCGGCCGGCCGCAGCTGCGTACGGCGGCCCGACCGTTCCTCGCCGGGCTGGGCGTGGCCGCGCTGCTGTCCGCCGTGCTGCTCGCCTACCCGCTGTACGTGCAGCTCTTCGGGCCGGGTTCCTACCACGGGTTGTCCCGGCTGATCCGGGGCTACCGCACCGACCTGGGGGCGTTCGTCGGCTGGTCGCGGGAGTCCCTGGCCGGTGACGCCCGGTCCGCCGACCCGCTGGCGCGCAACCCCACCGAGGAGAACGCGTTCTTCGGCTGGCCGCTGGTCGTCCTCACGGTCGCCCTGGTCTGGTGGCTGCGGCGCAACGCCCTGGTGCTCGGCCTGGCCGCGCTCGGGCTGCTCTTCGCCGTCCTGTCGCTGGGCCGGGAGGTGCAGCTCAACGGGCGTAACACCGGCGTCCCCGCCCCCTGGGCGCTGCTGGAGGAGTTGCCCCTGCTGCACTCCGTGGTGCCCACCCGGTGGTCGCTGGCGATCACCCCGGTCATCGGCGTGCTGCTGGCCCTCGGCGTGCAGCGGGCCCGGGATCTCGCCCACCGGCACCCGACCGCCAGGCGACAGATCCGCTTCGTCACGGCGACCGTCCTGCTGATGGCCCTGCTGCCGCTGCTGCCGACCCCGCTGCCGGCGACCCGCCTCGACCCGGTGCCGGCGTTCGTCACCTCCGGCGGGTGGCGCCCCTACGTCACCGGGGGCCGCAGCGTGGTGACCCTGCCGCTGCCCGACAACACCTACGCCGACCCGCTGCGGTGGTCGTCCCGGACCCGGCTGGAGATGCCGCTGGCCCGGGGCTACTTCCTGGCCCCCGACACCCGGCCGTGGTCGCCCGAGCCGGACGCCGCCCTGTTCACCGCGCCGTACCGGCGGACCAGCAACTTCTTCGGCGGGATCGCGCGCACCGGCACCATCCCACCGGTCACCGCCGCCGACCGACGGGCCGCCGTGACCGACCTGCGCTACTGGCGGGCCGGCGTGGTGATCCTCGGCCCGCACCCGCACGCCGACGCGCTGCGCCGGGCGATGACCGCGGTGACCGGCATCACCCCCGTCTGGACCGGTGGGGTGTGGCGTTGGGACGTCCGGCCGCTCACGGGCTGAGCGGGGGCGGGCCGGTCAGGCCGCGCGGACGCAGCAGCCCTGGCAGACCTTGGGGCTGGGCAGGGTGAAGGCGAGACAGCAGGTGCGCCGCTGCACGGTCGGCTCGCCGCCCCGGCCGGGCACCAGCTCGACCAGGTCGGCCATGCCGAGGGTGTCGAGCAGGGTGTCGATGGTGCGCACCGACGGGCCGGGCAGGGCGTCCGCCGCCCGCAGGATGCCGTGCGCGATGCCCGAGGCCACCGAGCCGAGCAGGGTACGCGCGCCCACCCGCACCTCCGCCTGGATCGCGGTGACCATCGGGGCGAGATGGGCGTCGAGCAGTGAGGCGCGCAGGAGGCCGAGCAGCTCGGCCTCGTCGGCGGCGACCCGGACCCCGGGCTGGCCGGTGAGGGCGAGCGGGTCACCGGGCAGCACCGCGACGGTCGTCGAGCGGCGCAGGCCCATCGTGAGCAGCTGCCGGTGGTCCTCGAAGTGGATCAGCACGTCGGCCGGGTCGAGCAGCGGCACCCGGCGGGCCGAGGCCCACCCGAGCACCACCGGCAGCGCCGTCCAGTAGCTGTAGGACTTCCAGGCCAGCGCGGCGCAGGCGTGCGGGGTGCCACCCCAGCGGCGGGCGGCGGCGCGCAGGAACTCGGGCATCCGGGTGCCGTCGACGAGGGTGGTGGCGGGGCTCCAGCCGAACTCGTCCGCCACCACCAGACCCGGCGCGAGGCCGGGCAGCGCGTCGGTGCCGAACATGGCCCGCAGGGTGGTGGTGACCGGGGCGAGCCGGCCGGCGAGATCCTGGCCCGGCATCACCGCCGTCATCCCGACCCCCTCCCGTCACCGCTCGTCCGCCGTGGGTGGCGGAGGTCTCGTCGGCCACTCCGGTGCCGGAGGGGTCGCCCGTGAAGCTAAGGCTAGCCTAACCATGCTTGGGGTCCTGAGGGAAGCCTCTCCGGCAGCGGATCGGGAGGTCGGGATCACCATGGCCGTCCGGTCGGCACGGATCAGCCCGGTTCGGCTACTACCCGACCGAAGGCGCGGAAAACGCCGGCGGTGTCAAGGCATATGTCGACAACGTGCCAGTTCGGTACGGGGAAACGGAGAAAACGTGAAGACTTGTCGTCCCGGCTGCTTTGCGTGAGGAAGCTGATGACGACCTCTCCCCTGGAGCGGGCCGCCGATTCGTTCGCGGCGGAACTCGCCCGGCACCGGACGGGGCGAGGGCTGACCAAGAAACAGCTCGCCACGTTGATGGGTTTCGACCCGTCGTACGTGAGTCACGTCGAGGGGCGTCGGCACCGGCCCACCGAAGACTTCGCCCGCCGCGCCGAAGCCGTCCTCGACGCCGGCGGCGTCATCTGGCAGTGCTTCCGCGAGTACGACCAGCTCCGCCAGGCCCGTGCCGTTCCCGGGCAACGTGAACCGACACCCCCCGGGCGGTGGCTCCCGCCGGGCACCGGGCTCGTCGTCGAACAGGAGACCGCCACCCTCACCCTGGTCGACGGCACCTACCGGTGCGTGATCCGTCGTCGACTGCACAACGCCGGCACCGAACCGGTCACCCGCTACCTCGTCCGGGTCGCCGTCGACCGGTGGCCCGACGATCCGGGGCGCTCCAACCGGCACCACCGGGAACACCCGCTCACCTTCGCCGAGCTGCGCTTCCGGGCCATCCACCACGACGACGGCGGCCGCGAACCGATGCACTGGCGGGTCCGCCACGACCGGGACGCGTACAAGGAGATCTGGCTGCTGTTCGAGAACGCCGACGGGCCGTTCCCGCTGCACCCCGGCGATCGCGCCGAGGTCGAATACGCCTACCGGGTCGGCCGGGTCAAGTGGGGCCCCTGGTTCCAACGGGCCGTCCGCCTGCCCACCCGGCACCTGGCCGTGCGGCTCGACCTCCCGGCGGCCCTCGACCCCCGGGTCTGGGGGGTCGAGACCTCGCTCTCCGCCGACGAGGGGCCACTGCGCACCCCGGTCCGCCGACACGACCGGGGCGACCGGGTGGTCTTCGACTGGTCCACCGACGACCCGCCGCTCAACACCCGCTTCCGCCTCCAGTGGCGGTTCCGCCAGGAGCCGGCGGAGACGACGCCGCAGGTGCCGGCCCGCCCCGCCGACCGGCTGCGCGCCCTCGGCGTGCTGCCCCCCGACGCCACCGCGTCCGGCCGGCCGGCCCGCCCCTTCGACCTGCCCCGGGAAGCCGCCGCCGCCCGCGAAGTGGCCGGCCGGCTCACCGACCTGCTGGCCCAGGCAGACGAGGTGCACACGTTCAGCGCCGGGATGGGCCTCGCCGCACCGCAGCTCGGCCTGGACGTCGCCGTCGCCGTCGTGCGCCCCCCCGACCGGACCGCCCCGCCGGTCGTCCTGGTGAACCCCCGGCTGGTCGCCGAGAGCCCGGAAACCGTCGAACAGTACGAGGGCTGCCTCGCCACCGCCGACCACCGCGGCCTGGTGCCCCGCCCACTGCGCATCGACGTGGAACACGCCCGCTGGGACGGCAGCCGGATGATCACCTCGTTCGCGTACGGGATGGCCCGGTTGGTCGCCCACGAGATCGACCACCTCGACGGGCGGGCCTGGACCGACCGGATGGCACCCGGCGTGCCGCTGGTCCCCGTCGAGGAGTACCGCGACAGCAACGCCTGAACCCCTGCCCCGGACGCTGATCCGGGTGGGCACGGAGGGGACCGGGGCGCGTGCCCCAGGGGGCGGGGGCACGCGCCCCGGTTCGGGGGGAGTAAAGCTCTACAGGTTGCCGAACGTGTCGTACCGGATGTGCTGCGGCGGGACGTCGTCCTCGGCGAGCGCCCGCAACGTCGCCCGGACCATCGCGGCTGAGCCGGAGACGTAACAGTCGTGCGACGTCCACGGGCCGTACCGGGCCACCACCTCGGGGACGTCCCCACGCTCGCCGTCGAAGCCCGGGTCGTCACTGCACGACGGGGTCACCGACAACCAGGGATGCGCGGCGACCAGCTCCTCCAGGCCGGCCAGGCCGTACAACTCGTCGGCGTGCCGGGCACCGTAGAACACGTGCACCCAGCGGGCCCGGTTCCAGCCGGCCAACTCCTCCACCATCGCCTTCACCGGCGCCAGGCCGACCCCGCCGGCCACGCAGAGGATGTCCCGCCCGGAATCCCGGTCCACCGTCATCGACCCCATCGGAGCGGCCACCCGCAGCAGGTCACCCGGCTTGGTCCGGCGCACCAACGCCCCGGACACCCAGCCCGCGCCGGCCGGCGTACGGACGTGGAACTCCAGCACGTTGTCGTCGTTTGGGGCGTTCGCCACCGAGTACGTCCGCCACACCCGGGGCAGGTGCCGGGGCACCTCGACACTGACGTACTGGCCGGCCCGCCAGACCAGCGGGTGCTGGAGGGCGCGGACGGTCAACACGGCGGTGTCGGTGCCGTACCGCTCGTGGGTGAGGACCTCCGCGTGCCAGAACGGCGGATTCTCGTCCGACTCCGCCCCGGCCAGCATGGTCGCCGTGATGGCCGCGTACGCGTCCCGCCACGCCTGGTCGTACTCCAGGCTCCAACCGTCACCGGCAGTGGTACGCAACGCGTCGAGCAGCGCCACCCCCATCGTCGCGTAGTGCGCGGCGTCGACGTGGTACTTGCGGTGGTCCCGGCCCAGCGAGCGCAGGTACTCGTCGAAGCTCTCCGGATCGTCCATCACCTGGGTCGCGGTGACGATGGCGTCCAGGATCCGGTCACCCTGGCCGGTCATCTCCGCCGGGAACAGCCGGCGCAGCTCCGGATCGAGCAGGAACAGCCGGGCGTAGAAACGACCGCTCAGCCGGTTCCGGTCCTCCTCGACCAGGGTCCAACTCTCCTTCAACAGCCGAGCGAAGTTGTCCACGGGGGGCGGTCCTCCTCCTGACGGCGGATCGGGCCCCGATAGAATGTCCACGGAGCGTATATAGCGGTCGCACAGACTGTGCGATCGGCTCGTCCGGGGCCACCGGCCGGTGCCATCGGGCCACCCCGTCGGGCAGAGTGGTGCGGTGACCGATGAGCAGCCCACCCGCCCCGTGACCCGGCGGGTCCTCGGCACCGAGACCCTGCTGGTGCTCGGCCTGTCGCTCGGGCAGTCGGCCGTCTACGCCGTGGTGTCGCTGACCGCGAAGCTGACCGCCGACGGGCCGCTGTCGAAACAGACCGCCTCGCTCAACACCTCGCAGTCCGCCCGGCCCTGGCTCGACCTGACGTACCAGTTGCTCGGCATCGTCTTCGCGCTGCTGCCGGTGCTGCTCGCCGTACACCTGCTGGCACGGGACCCCGGCGACCCGGCGCGGACCCTCGGCGTGGACCTGCGACGGCCCGGGTCCGACCTGGCCCGGGGCGCCGGGCTGGCCGCGCTGATCGGCCTGCCCGGCCTGGCCCTGTTCTGGGTGGCGGCGCAGCTCGGCATCAACGCCACCCTGGTCCCCGCCGGCCTGCCGCCGCTGTGGTGGGCGGTGCCGGTGCTGGTCCTCGCCGCCGTGCAGAACGCCGTGCTGGAGGAGGTGATCGTGGTCGGCTACCTGGTCACCCGGCTACGCCAGCTCCAGTGGCGGATCGGCGCGGTCATCGCGACCAGCGCGCTGCTGCGCGGCTCCTACCACCTCTACCAGGGCTTCGGCGCGTTCGTCGGCAACGCCGTGATGGGCGTCGTGTTCAGCCTGTTCTACCTGCGCACCCGGCGGGTGATGCCGCTGATCGTGGCGCACACCCTGCTGGACGTGGTCGCCTTCGTCGGCTACTCGCTGCTGCCCAAGGACTGGTTCGACTGGCTCTGACCGCCGCCACCCACTGCCCGCGCCGCCCTCCTGTCGCCGCGCCGCTCCGCTGTCGATGTTCCGGCGGTGGTCACTGAAGTGCCGCGGAGGCCGCCGACGGTGAGCGGGTTCGGTGGGGGCCGGCCCTACCGGCCGACCCGGGCCGGCCGGTAGGAGGCCACCGCCCGGGCAGCGAGCCGTTCGGTTGCCGCCGCGTCACCCGCCGCCGTCGCCAGTACCGCCGCCCCCGGCAGCAGCCGGGCCGCCAGCCGGAGCGCAGCCCAGCCCCCGGCCTGCGCGGCCAGCGGAGCCGCCAACCGCCAGGCCGCCTCCGCCGCACGCGGCCATGGCCCGTCACCGGGCCCGTCCGCCGCCCGCGCCGAGTCCAATGCGGCACGGGCGCTGTCCGCGTCCGGGTGCACCTGGGTCAGCACCAGCAACTCCACCGCCCGGTCCGGGTGGAGCGGGTCCCGCCCGTAGGCCGCCGCCACGTGCAGCACCAGCGCGGACTGCGTCCAGAGCACCGCCGTCAGCTCCGCCACCGGCGCGAACAGCCCGGCCACCGCCGCCGTCGCCCCACCCACCCCGGCCCACCTGACGAACCGCCGGGTGGCCAGCCGGGCCAGCCCGTCCGGACCGGCATCCGGGTACGCCTCCCGCAGCCCGCGCGCCCACGTCTGCGCGCGCGGCCCGATCCCCTCGACCGCCGCCAGGGCCAGCAGCTCCGGGGCGAATCCCGGGTGGGCCAGCAGCCGGGCCCGGAGCACCGCCAGCTCGACCCGCTCCGATGGCACGCCGTCCGGGTCCGCTGCCGCCTCGGCAGGTGCGTCGGTGGCGTCGGGCTGTGGGGGCACGGCTCGTGGGCCGTGCTCCGCCAGGTCGGCGGTGGCCGGCCCGGGGGCGGTCGGCGCGGTGCCGAGTTCCGATCCGGCGGGCGGACGCTGCCCGCCCGCCAGGTCGGGCCCTGCTACCGGGTGCTGCCCGATGGTCGGGTCGGGTTCCCCGGTGGGGTTGGTGGTCGCCGCCGGGGCGGGTTCCGGCGGTGCCGGTTTCTTCGGTGAGGTCGCCCGCTTGCGGGGCGCAGCCCGGCGGGTGGTCGGGCCGGCCTCCTCCGCCGGCGCCGCCTTCCGGGGGGCCCGCTTCCGTGGCGGCGTGCCCGGCACCACCGGCGTGGTCGTCGTCGGTGTGGCCGCTTGCGAAGCCGTGGACTTCTGTGCCGGTCTGGCCGTTTTCGGTGGCGGAACCGGTGCCTGTGGAGCGGCTGTTTCTGTCGGCGTGCTCGTCTCCGCCGAGACAGCTGACTCCGGCGTCTCCGCCGAGACAATCGTCTCCGGCGTCTCCGGCGTCTCCGCCGAGACAGCGGTCTCCGGCGGTGGATCGGGGGTGCCGGGGACTGTGGTGGGCCCCTCGGCCGGGTCGGGCCGTAGTTCTCGCCGGGGTGGGGAGGTGGTGCTGCCGGCGGCCGCCCCCGCCGCCCGGCTGCGGGCGGTGCGTCGCGCGGCAGGCGACCCGGGGATCGCGGCGGGTGCCGGCGCGCTGCCCGCGGCGGGGGCGGCGTCGCGTACCGACCTCTCGTCCCCTCCGCGCTGCGCGGGTGCGGTCGGCGGACCGCCCGCCGTGCTGGTCGGCTCCTCTGCCGGCGGACCGCCCGCCGTGCTGGTCGGCTCGTCTGCCGGCGGACCGTCGGCCGCGCGGCGTGGTCGGGCGGCAGGCGGCGGCGATGGTACGGGCGACCCGTCGGCGGGGGGTTGGAACAGCACGGCCGGTGCCGCCTTCGTGGGGCGACTCCGCTTCGGCCGGGGCGTCGCCTCGTCATCGGAAGGTTGTTGCTGCCGGGGCGGTACGGGCGGCGGCGTGAAGGTCGCCTCCGGCGAGCGGCGACGCGCCCGGTCGCTGGCGGGGCGACGGGGCGGGTCGCTCGGCGGCTGCTCCTGCATGGGACAGGAGCGTAGCCGCGAACGTGACCTGGCACACGCGGGAATACGCGTGCGGGGCGGTGTCGTGGGAGGGCGGCCGCCGCCCCGCAGCCACCTCCGGGCTGACCCTCCGGCACGATCCCCAGCAGCGCTTGCAGTCGGTCGGGATAGTCGCTTTGCCCCGGGTGGGGGCGGACCTGTATCCTCGTCCGCGGTGGTCCGCAGGGTCACCGAGGAGACTTCGCCTAGTCTGGTCTATGGCGCCGCACTGCTAATGCGGTTGGGGTCTTAAAGCCCCTCCCGGGTTCGAATCCCGGAGTCTCCGCGCAAAACCGGTTGTGTAGACTGGTCGAGCACCGGGCGCCCGTAGCTCAATGGATAGAGCATCTGACTACGGATCAGAAGGTTAGGGGTTCGAGTCCCTTCGGGCGCACAAGATCATGAGGGGTCTGGCCTGCCGAAACGGCGGTCAGACCCTTCTTGCT
>NZ_JBEZFY010000021.1:0-86541 GCF_040649765.1 Micromonospora sp. NPDC048894
CACTGGCTTATCAAGCACCCTGTTGAGTTCTCAAAGAACAACCACACACCACCCGAAAGCCCCGACCAACAGGACCCCCGAACTGGGGTATCTCGTTCACCGTGTCCGGCGCTTCCGCGCTGGGCACTTTTACTACGTTACCTCACCGTCTTCCCCGTGTCAACCGGTGTATCCCGGTGTGTCACGCTTTGTACGGCCTTGCTCCGCTGAGCGCACACGGCGACCAGCACTGTGCTTGATCATCGGATTTGGCAGAACCGGCCGCTACGATCTCCCGTAGGCTCGCCCGGTGCTCTGCCGATCGACAACACTACCCGGTCGGTTCCGCCCGTCCAAATCCGCCCTGCGGCGTTTCGGTGAGCCCCACCCGGTCCGTGTCGTAGTGGACTGATGCCCTCGACGACCCGGTGCCAAACCTGGAACCTGACTCCTGGGGCTTTCGTCCCGTTTGCCCGTTCCGCGCTGGCAGAGAGAAAGTTACGCGGTTTCGGGTTTGATCGTCAAATCCGCAGGTCATCGGCGGGAAGCCCGGCGCGCTGCCCGCCAACCCCGGATGCCGAGCACCCCCACCGTGGTCCCGATGACCAGTGCGGCGGCGATCAGGAGCAGGTGGATCCAGAAGAAGCCGGTCGGTGCGCCCCCGCCGACCGTCCCACCGGCCCAGGCCCGCGCGTCGTTCCAGATGGCCAGCCCGAACCTCGGCCAGATCGCCCAGGTCCACACCCCGACCCCGATCAGGAACAGCGACCAACCCCGCGACAACACCATGGTCACCGAGTATTCCAGTGCTCCCGGTCCCCACCGGGGGCGAGCACGGACGCGCACCCCCGACAGCCGCGTGCCCGCCAGGTCCGCCGTCGGCACCGACGCGGACAGTCGCTTCGTTTCCACCATGCCCATCGGCCGAGCCAGACCGAGCCAGCCACGTCTACCAGGCCAGCCACGCCCGCCGGGGCCAGCCAGCGCCGACCAGGGCCGGCCGGGCCAACCAAGCCCGCCGTGCCGACCACGCCCGCCGTGCCGACCAAGCCCGACCCGGCCGGCCACGCCAGCCGGGCCAACCGCGTCTACCAGGGCCGACCGAGCCAGCCACGTCTACCGGGCCAGCCACACCCGCCGGGGCCAGCCACGCCAGCCAGGGCCGACCCAGGCCAGCCACGCCTGCCGGGGCCGGCCAGGCCGAACGGGTCAAACGGGCTGGCGTCGCCGCCAGCGGGCGGTCGAGAAACCGGGTGTACCCGCCGCCGGGCGGCCCGCTACCGTTGCGGCATGACCAGCGCGCCCGCCCAGCACCCCGGAACGTCGTACGACGTCCAGGTCGGTGCGGAGCGACGCCGGCGATCCGTCGCCCGCCCGCGCTGACCCATTCCCTGCGACCGGCGGATCGAGCCGCCGGTCACCGCCGCTGTCCTCGGTCCGTCCGCAGACTCTCCCATCCCGGAGATCCGCGTCGACGGATCCGAGCAGATCGGCGTACCCATGGATCTTGAAAGGCTGCTCACCGACCGGCTGACGCCGGCGTTCACCGCCGTGGCCGACGGCCCGGTCGACCCCGTGGTACGGCGCTCGCCGCGCGCGGACTTCCAGTCCGACGCGGCGTTGGCGCTGGCCCGGCGGCTCGGCCGGTCGCCGCGCGAGATCGCCCAGGCGGTGCTGGACCGTGCGGTCCTCGACGACGTCTGCGCGACGGCGGAGGTCTCCGGTCCGGGCTTCGTCAACCTGACGATCGACGACGGCGCGCTGGCCGGCATGGTCGCTGCGCTGGCCGCCGACGCCCGGCTCGGGGTGCCGGTGACGGCCGCACCGGAGACCGTCGTGGTCGACTACTCGGGGCCCAACGTGGCGAAGGAGATGCACGTCGGGCACCTGCGCTCCACGGTCATCGGCGACGCGGCGGTACGGCTGCTGGGCTGGCTCGGGCACCGGGTCGTGCGGGTCAACCACCTCGGCGACTGGGGCACCCCGTTCGGGATGCTGATCGCGCATCTGGTGGACCTCGGTGAGGCGGAGGCGGCACAGGAGCTGTCCATCGGCGACCTCGACGGGTTCTACCAGGCGGCCCGGTCGAAGTTCGACGCCGACCCGGCCTTCCGGGACCGGGCTCGGCAGCGGGTGGTCGCGTTGCAGGGTGGCGATCCGGAGACGCGGCGGCTGTGGCGGCTGCTGGTCGAGCAGTCCCAGCGGTACTTCCTGACCGTGTACCAACTGCTCGACGTCACCCTGACCGAAGGCGACTTCCGGGGCGAGAGCGCGTACGACGACCGGCTCGGGGCGGTGGTGGGCGACCTCGACCGGCTCGGGCTGCTCACCGACAGCGCCGGGGCGACCTGCGCCTTCCCACCGGGGTTCACCGGGCGGGACGGCACACCACTGCCGTTGATCGTGCGCAAGGGCGACGGCGGGTACGGCTATCCGGCGACCGACCTGGCCGCGCTGCGGCTGCGTACCGGCGAGCTGGGCGCGACCCGGCTGCTCTACGTGGTCGGCCTGCCGCAGCGGCAGCACTTCGCGATGGTGTTCGCGGTGGCCGGGCAGGCCGGCTGGTTGCGCCCGCCGGCCCGCGCCGAGCACCTCGGCTTCGGCTCGGTCCTCGGTCCGGACGGGCGGATGCTGCGCAGTCGGACCGGGGAGTCGGTGAAGCTGGTCGACCTGCTGACGGAGGCGGTGACCCGGGCGACCGCGCTGGCCCGGACCAAGAACCCCGCGCTGGACGAGGCGGACGCGGCCGAGATCGGCCGGGCCGTCGGTATCGGCGCGGTCAAGTACGCCGACCTGGTCACCGACCGCACCCGCGACTATGTGCTGGACTGGGAACGGATGCTGGCCCTCGACGGCAACACCGCCCCCTACCTGCAGTACGCGTACGCCCGGACCAGGTCGGTGTCGCGGCGGGCCGGCACCGCTGTCGACCCGGACGCCCGGGTCGTGCTCACCGCGCCGGCCGAGCGGGCGCTGGCGTTCGAGCTGCTCGGGTTCGCCACCGTCGTCCACGAGGTGGCCCGGACGATGGAGTTCCACCAGCTCGCCGGCTACCTGCACCGGTTGGCGACCCGGTTCAGCGCGTTCTACGAGCGCTGCCCGGTGCTGCGGGCCGACGGGGAACTGCGGGCCAGCCGGTTGCTGCTGACCGACCTGACCGGCCGCACCCTGCGGCAGGGGCTCTACCTGCTCGGCATCCGTACCGTCGAGCGGATGTGAGCCGACCGGCCCGTGGTCGACCCGGGCCGGGCCGGGTGGCGCGGCCCGGGTCGTCAGCTGGCCCCGGTGCGCAGTTGCTCGAAGTGGGGCTTCATCGCCGGGTAGTAGTCACCGAAGTCGGCCTTCGGGGCGTCCGCCGGGGCGTCCGGGCCGGCGGTCACCAGGAGATCGAGGTAGAACTCCCAGCCGGGGCCGATCTCGCCGACGTGCTCCTCGCTGTCGAGGTGGTGGGTGAACCGCAGTTCGGTGGTGCCGGCCGTCTCGGTGAGCGCCAGCTCGATCCGCCAGCCGCCCGACTCGTCGGCCGACGACACGGCCAGGTGCCGGGGCGCCTCGCACGCCTCGATCCGCAGCGCCGTCCAGGGGGTGCCGTCCTCGAAGGCCATCTGCAACCGGATCGTGCGGCCGGGGCCGGCGTCGCCCTCCCACCGCCCGAACCAGCGGGCGGTACGGTCGGGTTCGGTGACGCTCGCCCAGACGTCCTCGATCGGGGCGCGGAAGGTGCGCACCAGCACCAGGTCGGTGCCGGTGAGGGTGCGGAACAACTGCCCGGTGGGGATGCCGGTCATGCGGTCTCTCCTACTGCTCGGGGTGCCGTGTCGCGGGTGCGCCGCTCACGGCGGGTGCGGTGGACCTCTGTCTCCAGCGCGTCGAGGTGCTGCGCCCAACCGCGCGGACGACGCAACCGGGCGAGCCAGTCGACCAGCTCGGTGAGCCGGTCGGTGTCGAGCCGGTAGCGCCGCTGCCGACCCACCAGCTCGCTGTGGACCAGGCCGCTGTCCCGCAGCACCCGCAGGTGGCGGCTGACGGCCGGTCTGCTCACCGGGAACCGGTCGGCGATCTCCCCGGCCGGGAGGTCACCGTCGCGCAGCAGCTCGAGGATGCTGCGACGGATCGGATCGGATATCGCCGCCGCCACCTCGTCCACCCGTAAAGCGTAACCCATCGGTTACGGGTTTCCCGGGGTGCCCCCGTCAGCGCAGCGGGGCCGGCAGTGGGCGTACCCCGGTGAGCTCTTCGGAGTGGGCCCAGAGGTCGGCCGCGAGCTGCCGGTCGGTGGCGGTGCCGCGCAGCGGCGCGAAGGTGGGCTCCGCACGGCGGAACAGCCGGCCGGGGCCGATGTGCCGGCCGGTGGGCGCGGCCGGCACGGTGGCCGCGAAGAGCATCGGTGCCGCAGCCTCGTCGAGAGGGCGGCGCAGCGGCCCCATGACGACGGTCTCGACCCGCCGGGCGAGGGACGGCAGGTCCCGGGAGAGGTCGGTCCTGGTCATCCCGGGGTGGGTGAGCAGACTGCGCACCGGTGAGCCCGCGGCCCGCAGCCGTCGGTCGAGTTCCAGCCCGAACAGCACGTTGGCCAGCTTCGACGTGGCGTACGCCCCGCCCGGGGAGTAGCGGCGCTCGGCGGCCAGGTCGGTCAGGTCGAGTCGACCGAGCCGGTAGAGACCCGAGGAGACGGTGACCACGACCGGCGTCCGGCCGGCGGTCAACACGGGCAGCAGCCGCCCGGTGAGGGCGAAGTGGCCGAGGTGGTTGGTGGCGAGTTGGCTCTCCACCCCCTGTGGGCTCAGCCGCCGGGGAACGGTGCCGATGCCGGCGTTGTTGACCAGCGCGTCCACCACGTCGACCGCACTCCCGAGGTCCTCGGTGAAGGCGCGGACCGAGTCGAGGTCGAGCAGGTCCAGTCGACGCACGACGAGATCTGCCCGGGGGTGGTCGCGCAGGATCCCGGCCCGGACCCGGGCGCCCTTGGCGGTGTCCCGGACGGCCATCACCACCCGGCCCCGGCGGGCGGCCAGGTGGCGGGTGATCGCCACGCCGAGCCCGCTGCTGGCACCGGTGACCACGAACGTCCGGCCGGACTGGTCGGTGAGATCGGCGACGGTCCAGCCGGGTGCGCTGTCCATGGGGTGCCTTCCGGTGGAGGAATGAAGTGGATTACCTATCCGATTGAACCCGGAGGTAAACGGATTGTCAATCCGATCGGATGGTCCATCCGTTGGGTTAGGCTGGCGCGGTGACGACGACACTGCGTGCGGACGCCGCCCGCAACCGGGAACGGGTGCTCACCACCGCCCGTGCCGTAGTGGCGGAAGGTGACCTGTCGTTGCCGCTCAACGAGATCGCCCGGCGGGCCGCAGTCGGCGTCGGCACGGTCTACCGGCACTTCCCGACCCGACGGGCGCTGCTGGAGGCGCTCGCCGCCGACGCCTTCGCCGCGCTGCTCGACCAGGCACGGGCGGCAACCCGCGAGGACGACCCGTGGGCCGGCGTGGAGCTGCTGCTACGGGCCTTCCTGCGCAGTCAACTTGACGATCCGGCCCTCGCCGAGGTGCTCGCGACCCCCGCGGAACAGGACGCCACCACGCAGACCACAGCCGGTCGCGCGGAGTTGGGCGACCTGGCCGCGACCGTGCTGGAGCAGGCGACCCGGGCCGGCCGACTGCGCCCCGGCCTCACGCTGGACGACCTGCAACACCTGGTCTGCGGTACCGCGTTCGCCGCCCGGATCGCCGGCACGCCCCGGCACCGCGACGAGCTGTACCTGACCGTGCTGCTCGCCGGGGTCCGCGCACCCGACCCCGGCGAGGGGTCACGGCAGGCCGACTAACCGGGCCGGACGCACGGGTCGGCGGTCGTGGTCGACGGGCTGTCCGCCGTACGGCCGTCGGTGCCGGTCACCCGCACCGACCAGGTCGCCGCCGAGGCACGGAGCCCACCCACCGTCACCTGGGCGGACGACCCGTCCACGGTCATCGCCCGGCTCGCCGCCCGGCCACCCGCAGGTGTCCACCGCACCCGGGCCGTCCCGAGCGTGGCACTGCCGGTGGCCCGGACGACCAGGCTCCAGGTGGCCGCGCCGCAGCGCACGTGCGCGTTCGCCGTCACCGTGAAGGGCACGGCCAGCGGCAGCGCGGCCGGCGGGTGGGGCACGGCCGGTTTTCCGGTCGGAGCGGGGACCGGCGGCGTACCCGCAGGCGGCACGACGGCGGTCGGCTGCCCGGCTCCGGCCGACGGCGAAGCGACGACCGGCGGCGGAACCGCCGTGGCCGGCACACCGGCACCGGCCGGACCCGACGGCGACGCACCCCGCTGCGGGGAACCGCCGCCCGTCGGGGCGGTCGACGACGTGCCACCGGACAGCTCGCCGGAGGTCACCGCCGCCTGCTCGGCGGCCGGCCCGACGGGCGACAACGCCCAGGTCCCGGCCCCGAGGAGCAGCAACAGCAGCAGACCGGCGAGCCGCCGCCGGTTGCGCCGGCGGGCCGGCGGGCCGGCGGTGACCGCGACCGGCCGCTCCGGGCCGGCGGCGGTGCCCGCAGCCGCCGCGTCACCCGAGGTCACCACCGCCACGGGCGCGGCGACCGGCACCGCGTGGACGACCCGTCCGCCAGCGGCGGCATCCGGGGCGTCCCCCGCGACGACAGAGTCGCCCGGCGACGCAGCGGTCTCGGACGACGGAGGCGTCTCGGTCCGGCCGTCGGACGCCCCGACCGGACCGGCCGGGTCGGGGACCTCTCCCGGGTCGGCGGCGTCGACGGCACCCCCGTCGGTCGGACCCGCGTCGGCGGAGCCCCCGTCGGCAGGGTCGTCGCCGGCCGGGTCGGGGCCGGCCGGGTCGGGGCCGGGGTCGGGGCCGGCGACCTGGCCGGTGGCGGGATCCACGTCGGCGAGCCGCGGCCAGACCGAGTCGGCGACCACCAGAAAACCCGGTGCCGTGTACGCGGTCAGCAGCGCCGCCGGATTGCACTGCTCGCGCCGCAGCAGCCCACACCGGGCGCAGTCGTCGATGTGCCGGGCGACCCGCTTGCGCAGGGTCGGGGTGAGCCGGCCCTGCCAGTCGTCGAGCAGGTCGGCCAGGGCCGGGCAGTCCCGCGCCCCGCCCCGGGCGACGAGCAGCGCGCCGAGTGCCCGTTCGAGCTGGGACCGGGCCCGCGACAACCGGGCGTGCGCATGGTTGGCGGGCACCCCGAGCGCCACACCGATGTCCACGGAGGACAGGTCGTGGCGGATCGCCAGGTGCACCACCTCACGGTCACCGGGGTTGAGCGCGGCGACCGCCAGGTGCACCAGGTCGCGTACCTGGTCGGCGTTGACGGCGGCGGCCGGGTCGGCGGTGTCGGCGACCGGCTCGGCCGCCTCCGCCAGCGGAGCGGAGCGGGACCGCTCCCGCAACTGCCGCAGACACTCCGTCCGCACGATCGCGTACAGCCAGGACCGCAGCCGGTCCGGGTCACGCAGCTGGTCGATGCGCTGACCGGCGAGGAGGAACGCGTCGTGGACGGCGTCCGCGGCGGCCTCCGGCTCGCGCAGCATCACCCGGGCGTACGTGTAGAGCCGGTCGGCGTACCGCCGGTAGATGCCCTCCAGGCCGACCCGGTCACCACGTCGCAGCGCCTCGACCAGCGCCCGGTCGTCCAGCGCCGTCACATCCATCCGTTCCCCCACCACTCGTCCACCGCTCCAGTAGAGCGAAGAAAAAAATTCCCGGGAACTTTCTGTTGGCATGCCGACCCCCCGGCACTCCCACGGGTGTCATCGCAGCGCCGACACCGGGAGACACCCATGACAACGACACGTTCCTCGACCCGCCGACCGGGCACCGGCCGACGCCGGTACCTGGCCACCGTAGTGGTCGCGACGCTCGCCGCCGGACTCGTCGCGACCACCTCGGTGGACGCCACCGCCGCCATCGTCCCGGGTGGCCCGACCGGGGTGCCCGGGGCCGCCGGTGCCGAACCGCTGGCCTTCCGGGTCGACCCGGGCCTGACCGCGCCCCGGCTGTCACTCGACACCGTCGGGCGGGTCGGCACCGACCGGCAGGTCGGTGTGGTGGCCGGGCCGGACGGGAAGCCCGCCGGCCTGGTGCTCGACGAGGTGATGGTGCGGGTCGCCGGCCAGTCCGAACTGGACGCCTTCCTGGCCCGCTGGGGTGGTCAGGTGCTCGACTCGTTCGCCCCCGACGAGCAGGGGCAGGACCACCTGGTCCGGGTGGACGCCAACCGGGCCGACCCGGCGGGGCTGGTCGCCGACCTGCTCGCCGCCGAGCCACGCCAGTCCGGCGGGTACCGGGTCGGCGACGAGCGCGCGTTGCGGCTGCTCGCGCTGGCCGCCGCCGAGTGGCGTACGGGCACCGAGCTGGTCCTCGACTGGCTGGTGGAGCCATCCGGCATCACCGACGGCCAGGTGTTCGAGGCCCCGGACATCGGCAAGAACGTCTTCGACTGGACGTTCATGCGGGCCGGTGGCGCGATGGACATCGGGGTGGCGCCGGCCTGGCAGCTGCTGGAGAGCAAGGGTCGGCTGACCAAGCAGGTGAAGTACCTGGTGCAGGACGGCGGCTTCCAGTTCAACTCCGACTTCCCCAGCAAGGTCTCGCTGCACAAGGCGGAATGGGGCGAGAGCAACACCAACGACTGCACCGGCGGCACGCCCTGCCCGTGGCACGCCACCAGCGTGGTCCTCGCCGGGATGGGCCGGGTCGACAACGACTACGGCACCGCCGGTCCGGCCGGGCCGGTGGTGCAGGAACTGGTCGCCGTCCGCAACGGCATCGACTACTGGACGGTCCTGCGCCGGCTGGAGAAGGCCGCCGAGTCGACCCACCCGGACGTGGTCAACCTCAGCTTCACCCGGGACGTGAACCTCGGCGTCAGCCACGCGCGCACCTGGACCGACCGGCGGATGAAGCACGTCCGGGACACCGGGGCGCTGATCGTCGCCGCCGCCGGCAACAACGGCACGAACGTCGACGGCGACACCCTCTGGGTGCCCTGCGAGAGCACGCACGTCATGTGCGTGGGCGGGATGAACACGAACGCGACCGTGTCCGGCGGGTCGAACTGGGGCACCAAGGACCTCACCACGTCGGTGGAGATCTACGGTCCGATGTGTGTGGCGGGCCTGACCGATCCGGGTACGCCTGCGGTCAACACCACGAAGACCACCTGCGGCACCAGTGTCGCCTCGCCGTTCGTGGGCGGGGTCGCCGCCCTGGTGATGGCCGCCGACCCGACGCTCACCTCCGAGCAGGTCCGCGAGATCCTCAACGACACCGCCCACGTCGGCGGGCTGGGCGACAAGGTGACCGGCAGCCAGCGCCGGGTCGACGCGCTGGCCGCCGTCGCCGAGGCGCTGGGCGTGACCGTCGGCAAGCCAGCGGTGACCATCAGCACCCCGAAGACCAAGCAGAAGTTCGGGGTGAACCAGTCGGTGGACCTCTGGGGCACGGCCACCGACTTCCTGGGCAAGGAGATCCCGCTCACCTGGACCAGCAGCCTCGACGGTGAGCTGGCCACCGGGTCGCAGACGTTCGTGCCGTCGCTGTCGGCCGGCAGCCACGTCATCACCGCCAGCGCCACCGACAGCCTGGGGCGTACCGGCTCGGCGTCGGTGACCGTCACGGTGGTGGACAGCCCGACGACGGTGGGGATCATCTCGCCGCCGGCGGGGCTGACCCTCACTGCGGGGCAGTCGGTCGGACTGCTCGGCACCTCGAACGATCCAGACCTCTTCGGCCAGCTCCCCGACGCGGAGGTGTCCTGGACGGTCCGGCGCGGCAACACGGTGGTCCTGGAGAAGGCCGGTCACCAGGCCCTGCTGCCGGCGAACGCGGTCACGCCGGGGGCGTACACCGTGACGTTCGCGGCGGGTGGGGCGAGCGTGCAGCGGGCCTTCGCGGTCACCTCGGCACCGGCCGGGCAGTCCCGGCCGGTCGCCACGATCACCCTGCCGACACCGGCCCTGGAGCTGACCACGATCGAGTCCGGGCCGAAGTCGGTCGCGTTCGTCGGGACCGGGTTCGACGTCGAGGACGGCGTGGTCGCCGGGACCCGGTTCCGGTGGACGGCGTACGGCGACGGCGGCGTCAAGCAGGTGCTGTGCCAGGGCGGCGGGGTGCCCACCGGCGAACCGGTCGACGACAAGGGCACGCCGAAGAACTGTGCGTCCTTCACCGCGGCGCTGGCCCAGCTGACCAGCGGGACCGACACCACCACCTGGTCGGTGTGGCTGGAGGTCTTCGACGCATCGGGTCTGGTCGGCACGGACTCCGTGCCGGTCCGGATCCGGCGGGTCACCCCCTGACGGTCCGTTTCCCCATCCGAACTCCGCCCGGGACCGACCGGTTCCGGGACCGCACGACACGAGGAGAGAACATCATGCGCAGCCAAGAGTGGACGCGACGGACGGTCGCCCTGGGTGGTGCCCTGCTGAGCGCGGTGGTGCTCGGTCAGGTCGCGCTCAGCGGGCCGGTGGCGGCGGTGCCCGGCCTGCTGATCCGCACGACGGTCGGGCCGAGCAACAGCGTCGCCAAGTCGCAGAGCGCGGTCTGCCCGACCGGCACCACGGTCATCGGCGGGGGCGGCGCGATCACCGGGTCGGGTCTCGGCCAGGTGGGCATGGACATCATGCAGCCGCTGGCCGATTCCGGGCTCTACTCGGTGACCGGCCGGGAGGACCCGAACGGTGTCGCCGGGAACTGGGCGGTCACCGCCGGCGCGATCTGCGCCTCGGCGCCGTCGGGTCTGGAGGTGGTGACCGGCCACTCCGCGTCCAACTCGGTCAACCCGAAGTTCCTGGAGTTGTTCTGCCCGGTGGGCAAGCGGGCCATCGGCGGCGGTGGTGCGGCCCTGGCCCTCGGCTCGGGGGCGAGTGACGTGCTCCTGGAGGACCTGCGGATCAACCAGAGCAGCGTGACGGTGGCGGGGGTCGAGGCCGGCAACGCCTTCGCGGGCAACTGGTCGGTGGACGCGTCGGTGATCTGCGTCGACCCGCTCCCCGGTGAGCAGCGGGTGATCGTGGACAGCGCCGACAACTCCACGGCCAGCCGCACGGTCACCGCCACCTGCCCGGCCGGCAAGCGCCTGCACGGGGTCGGCGGCGAGATCGTCGGCGGCGAGGGCCAGGTGCGGCTGACCGAGATGCGGCCCACCTCGTCGACCACGGCGACCGTCCGCGCCGCCGAGGACGAGAACGGTTTCAGCGGCAACTGGAAGGTGCGCGCGTACGCCGTCTGCGCGACCTGAGCCACCGGTCGTCGACCGACAGCCACCCCTGAGGCCCTGCGGTCCCGCGCCGATTCTCCGGCGCGGACCGTGGGGCCGTCCGCCGTCGGGCCGGGGTCCCCGGTGCCTCTTGCCGTCGGGCGCGGGAGACGGGCGGGGTGAGCAACGGTCCGCAGGAGACGGGCGGGGTGAGCAACGGTCCGCGGGAGACGGGCGGGGTGAGCAACGGTCGGCGGTCGCGGCGCAGGGTTGTGTCGACCTTCGCCGATGAGTAACGTCACGAATCGGTGCGACTACTCACCGTCATGGCAGGAGTGTTCCACATGACACAGACCACGCAGACCGACCTGCCCCACTGGCCGCCGGTCAACCCGGCCCGCAGCCCGTTCGCCCTGCTCGACGACGCCGAACGACTGCGCCTCGCCGGTCAGGCGGTGACCCGGGTGCAGCTGCCCACCGGAGCCACCGCCTGGCTGGTCACCCGGCATCCCGAGGTGCGGCAGCTGCTGCGCCACCCGGCGTTCAGCTCCGATCTGCAACGCCCCGGCTTTCCCCTGCTCCGCCCGCTGCCCCCCGAGGTGACGGCGGATTCCCAGGGGGCCTTCATCCGGATGGACGGCGAGGCGCACCTGCGGCTGCGCCGGATGCTCACCGCAGAGTTCATGATCAAGAATGTCCGCCGGATCGAACCGCTGATCCACCAGACCGTCTCCGAGGCCCTGGCCGACCTGGCCGCCGCCGGCCCACCGGCCGACTTCGTGTCGACGTTCGCCCTGCCGCTGCCGTCCAAGGTGATCTGTCACCTGCTCGGCGTCCCCTACGCCGACCACGACTTCTTCCAGTCCCGCAGCCGGCTGCTGCTCAACCGCCAGGCGCCGATGGACCAGCTCCAGCACGCCGCCCAGGAGCTGCGGGAATACCTCCGGTCGCTGATCGACGCCAAGCGGGCCCGGCCCGACGACGCCGACGACCTGCTCAGCCGGCTGATCCGGGAACGCGTCGAGCCGGGTGAACTCGGCGTCGACGAACTCGGCGGGATGGCCCTGCTGCTGCTCATCGCCGGCCACGAGACCACCGCCAACATGCTCGGCCTGAGCGTCCTGCTGCTGACCCGCCACCCCGGGCGGTACGCGCTCCTGCGCGACCGCCCCGACCTCGCCCCGGGCATGGTGGACGAGCTGCTGCGCTACCTCAGCATCGTCCGGACCGGGCTGTTCCGGGTGGCCACCGAGGACGTCGAGATCGGCGACCGGCTGATCCGGGCCGGCGAGGGCGTCATCGCCCTGCTCTCCCTGGCCAACCGGGACCCGGAGGTCTTCGACGACCCCGACGGGTTCGACCCGTACCGGCAGGCCCACCAGCACCTGGCCTTCGGGTTCGGGATGCACCAGTGCATCGGTCAGCCCCTCGCCCGAGCCGAACTGCGCGTCGCGCTGGTGGAGTTGGCACGCCGCTTCCCCGACCTGAGGGTGGCGGCGGACCCACAGGAGTTGACCACCCGGGACAACTCGGTCGTGTTCGGCCTGGACGCTCTCCCGGTTACCTGGTGACGCCCACCCCACGACAGCTACCGGCGGAGACGACGCCGCGGGTGGCCGTCGACCGGGAGCGGTGCTGCGGGGCGGGCAACTGCGTCCTGACCGCCCCGGAGGTCTTCGACCAGGACGACACCGACGGCCTGGTGCTGCTGCGTGACCCCGCCCCGGGAGCCGCGTCGCGCGACCGCGTCCAACGGGCCGCCGACCTCTGCCCGGCGGGTGCGATCCGGGTCGGCTGACGGCACCGGTGAGCGTCCGTCATCCCCATCCGCGCCGCGCTGGTCGGGTGCCCGGCCCCGTGACCCGGGCACCCGACCGGCGGCCGCTCACGGGAGAAGTTCGACGTACCCGTCGGTGCCGTGCACGCGGATCCGCTGCCCGTCCGGGATCAGCCGGGTGGCGTCCACCACCCCGACGACGGCCGGCAGGCCGTACTCCCGGGCGATCACCGCGCCGTGGGTCATCAGGCCACCGACCTCGGTGACCAGCCCGGCGACGGTGACGAACAGCGGCGTCCAACTGGGATCGGTGTACGGCGTGACGAGGATGTCCCCCGGTTCGAGATCGGCCCGTGCCACGTCCCGCACCACGCGCGCCCGACCCTCGACGGTCCCGGCGGAGACCGCCAGGCCGACCAGCGCGCCGACCGGCACGTCGTCCCGCTGGTACGTCCCGGCGACGATCTCGCCCTCCGAGGTGAGCACCCGGGGCGGGATGAGCGCCCGGTACGACAGGTGCTCCGCCGCCCGTCGAGGGATGAGCCCGTCGTCGACCCGGCGGGTACGGACGACCTCGTCGAGTTCGGGGAACGTGAGGTACCAGATGTCCTCCCGGCCCCGCAGCACACCGTCGGCCACCAGGCGGTCGGCCTCGGCCAGCAACGCCTGCTTGTACGCGAAGGTGCGGGTGACCATGCCGTACTTCGGGTATTCCCGGTAGCCGACGAACGTCCGGGCCCGGTCGATCATCCGTTTGGTCCGCTCGGCCTTGTCCGCGCCGCCGTCGGGCAGGGCCCGCAGCCGCTCCAGCACCTCCCGCTCCTTGTCCCGCGCCGTGCGCAGGCCCTGCTCGAAGTGCCGCCCGCCGGCCCCCGGTGCGAAGTTCCTGATGTTGCCCAGGATCAGCGGCACCAGCATGGCGGGACGTTCCCGCCAGCGGGGCCGGGTGATGTCGATCTCGCCGACCCCCCGCATGCCGTACCGGTCGAGCCAGGACCCGATGGCCACCCGGGCCTCCCGGCCACCGGCGAGCTGGTCCAGCCCGGCCAGCAGGTCGTCCGGCCCGCCGGGGGCGTCGCACTCCCGGCCGGGCCCGCCGTCGTCCGCCACCCGGCTCAGGAAGGCCACGACCTCCGGGTACGGCCGGATCGCGTCGGCGACGTCCAGCAGGGCCAGCCCCATCTCCGAGGTGACGTTGTGCGGGACGGACTGGGTGAGCGGGTCGGCGGCGTTGCGCTCACCGAGCCACTCCTGGAGGTGTTCGTTGAGCCACCAGACCGCCTCCATCCCGGCCATGATGACCGGGATGCTCCTCGGATCGATCATCATCCGGGTCAGCCGGGGGAAGTCGGTCCGGATGAAGTCGAGCAGCGCCGGCCCGGACTTCGTCCGGATCTCGCGGGCCAGGGCGGCGTTGGCGTCGTCGATCCGGGTGATCAGCTCGGTGACCAGCGCGGGATCGGTCTCGACGGGCGGTGCCGCCGGCCCGGGTGGCGGCCCGGCGGGCTTCTCGTCCGGCACCTCCCGGATGAAGTCACCGCGCTCCACAACGGTGCGCAACGCGTCCCCGATCAGCGGGTCGGACCTGCCCAGGGCCGCCAGCAGGCCGGCGCGGCCGGTCGGCGACGCCAGCTCGGGCGTCACGTCGGCGAACAACCGGCCGGCGGCCTCGTACATGGGCCGGGCGGCGATCAGCTGGTACATCGAGAACCCGAGGGGCTTCATCGGGTCGGTCATCATCTGCTGGTGGCCCACGGACACGTAGACGTGGTTGTCGGTGTCGTCGGCCACCGGGACGGGGAACAGCGTGGTGACCGGTCGGGTCTGGACGATCTGGAAGTCGTCGTCGACCAGGCACCACTCGATGTCCTGCGGCTGACCGAAGTGCGCCTCGATCCGCCGGCCCAGCCGCACCAGCCGGACGACCTGCGGGTCGGTCAGCGCCGGCTGGTCCTGCCGCTGCGGGTCGATCGCCACCACCCGGGTCCCGCCGGTCGGCGTGGTCCGCACGGCGTGGCGTTTGGCGGCGATCGTCCGGGCGACGACACCGTCGTCGCGGACCCGGAAGACGTCCGCGTCGACCAGCCCGGAGACCAGGGCCTCGCCGAGGCCGAACCCGGCCTCCACGAAGGAGACCCGCCGGTTGCCGGTGACGGGATCGGCGGTGAACAGGACGCCCGCCGCCCCGGCGGGGACCATCCGCTGGACGACCACCGCCATCGCGACCCGGTGGTGGTCGATTCCGTTGCGCTGGCGGTAGGTGACGGCCCGTGCGGTGAACAGCGAGCCCCAGCACCGGCTGATCTGCCGCAGCACCGCCGTCGGGCCGACCACGTTGAGGAAGCTGTCCTGCTGCCCCGCGAAGGAGGCGGTCGGCAGGTCCTCCGCCGTCGCGCTGGACCGGACGGCGTACCCGCCGTGCCCGCCGAGCGCATCGAGGGCACGGATGATCTCCGTCGCGACGTCGTCGGGGACGGTGACGTTCTCGATGGTGCGGCGGATCTGCGCGCTGAGGGTGCCGATCGCCGCCCGTTCGGTGGGTGCCAGCCGGGCCAGTCGATCGAGTTGCCCGTCGAGTCCCGACGCCAGCGCGGTGACCCGCCGGAAGGCGTCCGTCGTCACGCAGAAGCCCGCCGGCACCCGGACCCCGTCGATGCGGGTCAGTCCGCCGAGGTGGGCGCCCTTGCCGCCGACCAGGTTCCGCTGCGTCGGGTCGACCTCACGCAGACCCCGTACGTACCGACCGGTCATCGGGCGACCTCCGGGACGGTCGGGCGTCGCCGCATGACGGTGGCCGGGTGGTTCAGCGGCCTCGAATATGTCTTCGGGTACGTGGACATCGTTTCGCCTTCCGCTGGTGACAGGTCGCCGGCGCACCGTCGTGATGCATTTCCGCTGGCGGCGACCTCGGCTGACGATTCTGCGGGGTGACCCGGGTCTTGCGGCAAGTCCCCCCGTCCGCTATATGTTGGGAGAGCAAGAAATGGTGCGCGCGTCGAAATGGCGAACGCGCCCGGCGAAAACGTTTTCACCAGGCCGCCTGTCGATATCGGGGCCGGGCGGTCGGCGTCAGGGCCCCGGTCGGGGACGGTCGCCGACCAGCGTCGGGGCGGTCGGGGCCGGGACGGTGGCCGATCGGCGTCGGGGCGGTCGGGGCCGGGACGGTGGCCGATCGGCGTCGGGGCGGTCCGGGGTGACACGCCGGTGAGCGGCGGGCCGACCTCAGCTGATCAGCGCGCCGACGTCCAGCCTTGCGCGCGCAGCCGTTCGATGCCGTCCAGCAGCAGGTCCAGCGCGAACTCGAACTCGAACTGGTCGTCGCAGCCCTGCCCCACGACGGACCCGTCGTCGTGCGAGGCCGCCTCGGCGATCTCGGCGACGTGCGGGAACCGCGCCGCGACCTCCGGCGGCAGGGGCGCGGGGGGCGTCGGGGCGGCCGGTCCGGTCCGGCCGGCCTGCCGGGACGCGTCGAACAACTCCTGGCTGAAGCCCAGGATGCGGCTGCCCATGGCGTGCATGACGTGGTGGGTGAGGTCGGTGGAGAGGCCACCGGCGCGTAGCGCCCCGATCATCGAGTCGAGGTAGCCGAGGACGGCCGGCGTCGCCATGGTGCGCGACTCGATGGCGAGCGACGCCCAGGGGTGCCGACGCAGCACCTGCCGGGCCGACAGGACACGTCGGCGGATGGCGGGCTGCCAGCCGACGCCCGTCGTCAGCGGCTCGATCTCGCCGACCACCACGTCGATCATGCCGTCGAGGAGTTCGTCCTTGTTGGCCACGTGCTTGTAGAGGGCCATCGGCACGACGCCCAGTTCCTGCGCGAGGTTGCGCATGCTGAGCGACTCGATTCCGGCCCCGTCGGCCAGCACGACGGCGGCGCGCAGGATGCGGTCCCTGCTCAGCGGCGTCCGGCGCAGCGTCTCAGCCTGCTCGGCCATCTCGGTCCCTGTCCTCGGTCGGCGAGGGAAACCTTAACCGGCATTGACAGGTGTACGCCGTACACCTACCGTGGTCGACATCTGGTGTACGGCGTACACTCCGAGGAGGGCGAGATGAAGGCGATCGTGCAGGACCGGTACGGGCCCCCCGAGACGTTGACCCTCGCGGACGTCGACGTGCCGGTGCCCACCGCCGACGAGGTGCTCGTGCGGGTCGAGGCCGCCGCGCTCAACGCGTACGACTGGCACGTGATGCGCGGCGATCCCCGGATGGCGCGGTTGGCGCTGGGCCTGACGCGGCCCCGGGCCCGCATCCGGGGTCGCGACTTCGCCGGTCGGGTCGAGGCCGTCGGCGTCGACGTGCGTCACCTGCGCCCCGGCGACAGCGTGTTCGGCGACCTCGGGGACGCCAACGGCGCGTTCGCCGAGTACGTGTGCGCCCCCGCCGCCCTGGTCGCGCCGAAGCCGGCGAACCTGACCGCGCCGGAGTCGGCAGCCCTGCCACTGGCCGGGGTGACCGCGCTCCAGGGGCTGCGGGACGCGGCCCGGGTCGCGCCCGGCCAGCGCGTGCTCGTCAACGGCGCCTCCGGTGGTGTCGGCACCCTGGCCGTGCAGCTCGCCAGGGTGCTGGGCGCGACGGTGACCGGGGTGTGCAGCACCCGCAACGTCGACCTGGTCCACTCGCTCGGCGCCGACCACGTCGTCGACTACACCCGCGAGGACTTCACCCACGGGGACCGCCACGACGCGGTGTTCGACCTGGTCGGCAACCGCAGCCTCACCGCGCTGCGGCGGGCACTGACCCCGACCGGGACGCTGGTGCTCTCCGGCGGCGGTGTGTACCGGGGCGGCAGCCTCCTCGGGCCGGTCCGGCTCATCGCGCGGGGGCGACTGCTGGCCCCCCTCGTCCGGCAGCGCGTCGTCGTCCTGACGGCGACCCCCGGCCGGGAGCACCTCGACACGCTCCGCGCCCACGCCGAGGCCGGCCACCTCACACCGGTGATCGACCGGACCTATCCGTTGCCCGAGGTGCCCCATGCCATCGGCTACCTCGAAGGCGAACACGCCAGGGCGAAAGTGGTCATCACCATCTGACCGGCCCGCCATCCGCCGGCCCGGCCGGGCAGGCTCCCGATTCCCCGGTCAAGCGTGCCCGGCTCAGAGTTCCGTCAATATCACCTGTCAGTCAGCTGGCAATGGTGAAAGCGCTTCGATTTCCTGCTCCAGCACTGTCGGCGAGCGACGAATCTCATTTACCATCGTCGATGCAATGCCTCGTTCATCCGCCGTTCACCCTACCGACGGCCGGCCTTCGAGGCGTCCGCACCGCGCCCGGGCCCGACGCGCCCCACCCCGCCCGCCCCGAGGAACAGGACCCCCCATGACAGCCACCGCACGTCGTACCGCCGTCCTGGCCGGACTCACCGCCACCCTGCTGGCCGGCCCGCTCGCCGTCGCCGCCGTCGCCGCCGCGACCGCCACGATCACCCTCAACGGCTCCAGCGCGAGCGTCACCGGCAGCAACGTCACCGTCGCCGGCAGCGCCGTCACCATCACCGCGCCCGGCTCCTACGAGATCAGGGGCACGCTGAACAACGGCCACATCGCTGTCGACACCGCCATCACCGGCACCGTGGAACTCGTCCTCGCCGGCGCCTCCATCACCAACTCCACCTCCTCGCCGCTGTACGTGACCAACGCCAGCGCGGTCACCGTCACCCTGGCCGCGGGCACCAGCAACAACCTCACCGACGCGGCGACGTACACCAACACCGGGGAGCCGGACGCCGCCCTGTTCAGCGCCGCCGACCTGACCATCGGCGGCACCGGCGCGCTGACCGTGCGCGCCAACCACGCCGACGGCATCGTCAGCAAGGACGACCTGGTCATCCAGTCCGGCACCATCACCGTCAACGCGGTGGACGACGCGATCCGGGGCAAGGACTCCCTCACCGTCAACGGCGGCACGATCGCCGTCACCTCGTCCGGCGGCGACGGGCTCAAGTCCAACGACACCGAGGCCGGCAAGGGCGTGCTCACCATCACCAACGGCACCATCACCGCCTCGGTCGCCGACGACGCCATCAAGGGCGAGAACGTCCTGAACATCTCCGGCGGCACCATCAACGTCACCCGGTCCTACGAAGCGCTGGAAGGACTCCGGACCACCATCAGCGGCGGCAACATCACCGTCGTGGCCAGCGACGACGCGGTCAACGCCGCCGAGGAGGGCCTCGGCCACATGGAGCCGTCCGCGATCGCGTTCATCAAGGTCACCGGCGGCACGGTGGTGGCCAGCGGCGGCACGGACGGCTTCGACTCCAACGGGTCGCTCACCTTCGCCGGTGGCACCGTGGTGGCCCGGGGCTCCAGCACCCGGGGCGGCGGCGAGGGCGCGATCGACGCCGACGGCCCGATCGCCTTCACCGGCGGCACGGTGGTGGGCGCGGCGCTGACCTCGCTGGCCGTGTTCCAGGCGGTGCCGAACACCGGCCAGGGCTGGGTGGCCCCCCGGTTCAACGCCAACCTGGCCGCCAACACCATCGTGCACGTGGTGTCCGGCAGCACGGTGCTGGGTTCGTACCGGACCTCGGCCACCGTCCGGGAGGTCGTCTTCTCGTCCAACCGGATCACCAACGGCCAGCGGTACGACATCTACACCGGCGGCAGCGTGACCGGCACCAATGTCGGCGGTCTCTACACCGGCGGCAGCATCACCGGCGCCACCCGGGTGCTGACCGGCGTCACCGCCGGCCGGTACGGGCGGTTCTGAGTCCGGGCCCTGCGGTTCGGGCCCGCCCGGGCCCGAACCGCGCCACCGGCCCGCCTTTGCACCACCGCCAGATCCGATGCCACACCGCCGGACGCCGCACACGGCAAACGGCCGGCGGACACCCCAAGGAGCAAATATGTCGCGCTTGGTCCTGGCCGGAGTGGACCTGGTCGCCGTGGTCCTGCTCGTCTTCGCGCTGTACTTCCCGCGCCACCGACGACGGGACCTGGTGGTCGCCTACCTCGGCGTCAACGTCGGCGTGTTCGCCGTGGCCAGCTCACTGAGCAGCAGCACCGTCGGCGCCGGGCTCGGGCTGGGGCTGTTCGGGGTGCTGTCGATCATCCGGCTCCGGTCCACGGAACTCGACCAGCACGAGGTGGCGTACTACTTCTCGGCGCTCGCGCTCGGCATCCTCGGCCCGCTCTCCGGTACCTCGGTCCTGACGGTCGGCGCGCTGACGGTGCTGATCCTCGCCGTGATGTTCGTCGGGGACCACCCCCGACTGCTGCGCCGGTACCGGCGGCACGTCATCGTGCTGGACAGCGCGGTCACCGACTCGGTCGCCCTCACCGCACACCTGGAGCAGTTGCTCGGCGCCCGGGTGCACAACGTCAACGTCGAGCGCGTCGACCTGGTCAACGACACCACGATCGTGGACGTCCGCTACTCGCGGCCCAGGGTCACCGCCACCGGCGGGCGGCGGCCGGTCGACGCGGGCGCCGCCCGGTGACCGCCTCCGACCCGCCCACTGCGGCCCTGACCCCGCTCACCGCGGCGCTGGCCCCGCCCACCGCGGTCCTGACCCCGCCCATCGCGGTCCTGACCCCGCTCACCGGTGCGCTGGCCCAGCTCACGCCGATCGGGCTCGCGGAACTGACCGAACGCGCCGCGCTACAGACCCGGTTCGACCGCAAGTACCTCCTTCCGCTCGCCGAGCTGCCGCACCTGCTCGCCGGGCTCGACCACACCGACCAGGTGCTGGAGATCGACGGCAGGCGCGCGTTCCGCTACGAGTCGATCTACTTCGACACCGCCGACCTGGTCAGCTTCCGGCTCACCGCCCGCCGACGCCGCCGCCGCTTCAAGATCAGGACGAGGACGTACCTCGACTCCGGCCTCTGCTGGCTGGAGGTGAAGACGGAGGGCACCCGGGGCGGCACGGTCAAGGAACGGCTGCCCTACCGTCCCGACGACAGCGGCACCCTCACCCCCGGGCGGTCGTTCGTCGACGGGGTGCTCGCGGCGCTGCGCACCGGCCCCACCCTGACCTTCGCGCCGACCCTCACCACCAGCTACCTGCGCAGCACGCTCTATCTACCGGCTACCGCGAGCCGGGCGACCATCGACGTCGCGTTGCGCTGGGAGGATCACCGGGGCCGTCGGTTGGCGCTGCCCGAACTGGCCATCATCGAGACGAAGACCGGCTCCACCGCCTCCCACGTCGACCGGCTGCTCTGGCGGCAGGGTCACCGCCCGGTGGCCATCTCCAAGTACGCGACCGGGCTGGCCGCCCTCGACCCCGACCTGCCCGCCGGGCGTTGGCAGCGCACCCTACGTCGGCACTTCCACCCCACCCTCCACGGGGATCCGGGCGCGCGCCAGGAGACGTCTCACCGGGGCGGCCCCGCAACAGACCCCGCCGCATCCTGCGCCCGCGGGGGCAGCCGTAACGCGTAACCGACACCCCGGACGGTGTGGATCAGGGGCGGGTCCCAGCGGTCGATCTTCCGCCGCAGGCAGTAGACGTACGACTCGACGATCCGGCCGTCGCCACCGAAGCGGTAGTTCCACACCCCGTCGAGGATCTGCGCCTTGCTGACCACCCGGCCCGCGTTGGCGAGCAGGAACCGCAGCAGGTTGAACTCGGTGGGCGACAGCGGCACCGGGTGCCCGCCCCGGCGTACCTCGTGGGCCTGCTCGTCCAGCTCCAGGTCGGCGTACCGCAGCAACCCGCCGTCCTGGGTGCCCTGATCCGCCCGGTAGCGGCGCAGCACCGCCCGCACCCGCAGCACCAGCTCCTCCAGGCTGAACGGCTTGGTGACGTAGTCGTCGGCCCCGGCGGTGAGCCCGGCGATGCGGTCGGCCACCTCGTCACGGGCGGTGAGGAACAGCACCGGCACTCCCGGACCGGGACCCGCACGCAGGCTCCGTGCGACCTGGAGACCGTCGAGATCCGGCAGCACCACGTCGAGCACCACCAGGTGCGGTTCGAAGTCCGCCGCCACGACCAGCGCCTCCCGGCCGCCGGAGGCCACCCGGACCTCGAAGTCGTGCCTTCCCAGCGTCGCCGAGAGCAGCGCCCGGAGATGGGGGTCGTCGTCCACGACGAGCACCCTGGACATCGGGGTAATCACGCACTGTTCGTACGGGACATGGTGGGGAGTGGCCTCGCAGTCGGCTGTGGATCAGCTGTGAGCAACCTGCCGGTCGTGCCACCCGTGGCGCACCGGGCCGCCCACCCGTCGTGCCGACGGGTGGGCGACCGACGCACTCAGGGGCTGGTGCAGGTCGGCGACGGGCTGGTCGGCGTGCCGGTGCCGAGGAAGCCGAAGGTCGTCGAGGTGCCGGGGGCCAGCGCACCGTTGTAGGAGACGTTGCGGACGGTCGCGGTCGAGCCGCTGGTGCTCAGCGTGCCGTTCCAGACCTGGCTGATGCCCTGTCCACTGCCCAACTGCCAACGGGCGGTCCAGCCGTCGACGGCGGCGCTGCCGGCCGTCACCGTGACCTCAGCCTGGAAGCCACCCGACCACGAGCCGATCGTGCGGTACGTCGCGGTGCAGGCGGTGCCGGGCGGCGGGGTCGTCGGCGGCGGGGTGGTCGGCGGAGGCGTGGTGGGCGGCGGGGTGGTGGGCGGAGGCGTGGTCGGCGGCGGGGTGGTGGGCGGCGGGGTCGTCGGCGGGGTCGTCGGCCCGCCCGGCGGCACCAGGGGGCAGGTGGAGCTGTACCGGGAGACGCCGGTGCTGTTCGCCAGCGGGCAGAGGAACTGGGTGTAGCGGGTGTCGTAGTCCAGGAAGATCTTGAGCCAGGGGATCAGCAGCCGCATCTCGGTCGGGTTCGACCGGGTGAACGACAGGTGGTCGTTGCCGGCCAGCTCCGCCCAGGCGTGCTCCACCCCGGCGGGCAGCGTGTTGTAGATGCCCTGCACGTAGGACGGGGTGACGGTGCCGTCGTTCTGCCCCGACAGGAGCAGGGTGGGGACCTGGGTGGTCGACATGTTCAGGTTGTTGCCGGGCGTACCCGGGGCGAGGCCGACAGCGGTCCGCAGCGACGGCCGCCGCAGCGCCGCCAGCAGGGTGCCGGCCCCGCCCGCGGAGTGGCCCATCACGCTGAGCCGGTTGGGGTCCACCCGGTTGCGCACCGGGCTGGTCCGGGTGAGGTAGTCCAGCCCCGCGAGCAGCTGGGTGGCCCGGGCGTCAGCACCGTCGGTACGGCTGTTGGTCTCGATCCCGAGCACCACGAAACCGAAGGACGCCAGCCAGGGGCCCATCCAGGCCTCCTCGTTGGCGAACAGGGCGGAGTACCCGGGCACGATCGCCACCGCGCCCCAGGTGCCCAGGCTGGTGTCGGTCGGGTAGTAGACGAACCCGCCGTTGAAGCCGTTGCCCGCCGGCACGGTCGCCTGCGTGGTGGCGAACGGCCCCCGGGTGGCGGCCACACTCGCCGGGGTCGGGTCCGGGCCACGCTGGTAGGGGTTGTCCGCCGCCGCCGCGGCGTGCGGCATGCTCGCGGTCGCCACGAGGCCGAGGAGCACCACGAGGCCCGCCGAGAGCCAGCTCACGAACCGGGGTACGGAGGTCCGGCGGCCGGCCGGGGGTGGGGTCGGGGGTCGATCTGTCGGTAGCGTCACTTCGGGCCTCTCCTTCGGTTGACGGGGGCTGCGGACTACCGCCGGCTCCACTGCTGGTTGGCCTGGCCGTTGCAGGTCCACAGGACGAGCTTCGTGCCGTTGGCGGTGGCCCCGCCGTTGGCGTCGAGGCAGAGGCCGGACTGCACGCCGGTGATGGTGCCGTTGGCGTTGAGGTTCCACTGCTGGTTGGTGCCGCCGTGGCAGTCGTACGTGGTGACCAGGGTGCCCGGGGTGGTGCCGTAGCCGGCGGCGTCCAGGCACTTGGTGCCGAGCACGGTCAACGCCCGGCCGGAGGTGTACGTCCACTGCTGGTTGGTGCCGCCGTGGCAGTCCCAGAGCTGCAGCTGGAGCCCGTTGGTGGTGGCGGAACCGGGCACGTCGACGCACCGGCCCGAGGGGGTGCCGACGATCGTGGTGGTCTGTCCGCCGCTGTTACCCGGGTTGCCGATGCTGCCGGGCACCGACTGCAGGGCGCTGTACCAGCGGGCGGCCATCTTGTCGTAGCCGCCGGAGGTGGGGTGGATGCCGTCGATCAGGTCGGCGGTGGACAGGGCGCTCTGCATGTCGACCAGGTGCACCCGCTTGCCGGCGTTCACCTTGCTCTGCACGATGCCCGGGATCGCCGCGTTGAAGGTACGCGCGGCCGCCGCCTGGTTGCCGTTGGAGAGCGTGATGATCTGCGCGACGAACACCTCCGCGGTGGGTGCGGTGGTGGTGATCCGGTCGATCAGGGTGGAGAGCCGGTTCGGCGCGGTGCCCACGTTGTAGTTCTGCAGGATGTCGTTGGTGCCGATGTGCAGCAGCACGGTCTGCGGCCGTTGGTTGTTCAGCCAGCCGACGATGTTGGCGTCGATCTGGTCGATGCGCCAGCCGGGGTGCCCCTCGTGGTCGTGGTCACCGAGGCTGCCCGGCCCGTTGAACTGCGATCCGGTGAAGTCGATCGTGTAGCGGCCGGCGGCGAGGCGCTGCCAGAGCCCGATCCGGTAGCCGCCCGGCACCTGGGTGCCCTCGGTGATGGAGTCGCCGAGCGGCATCACCCGTACCCCGCCGTTGGATTCGGCGTGGGCGGGGCCGGTCGGTGTCACCACCCCGGCGGTCATGACGCCGAGTACGGCGAGCGCCGCGAGCCATCGTGCCCTCGTTCGCATGGATTTCTCCCCTGGATCGGTGGAGCTGGCCGAGGGCGTGGGCCGGTCGGACGGCCACCGTGGTGAGGGGCGGCACGTCGGTGACGCGGGGCGGCCGGACCGGACAGCCCGCCGGCCGCCGGTCCCGCCGGGCACACGCCGATCGCCACCTCGACAGGACGAGGTGGTCTCGGCACCGGGACGGGTGTGAGCGTTAACAAAGACCATTGTAAATACTTGTCGCTGACCTGGTCCAGTTCGGCCCACCAGCCACCCCCGACGGAAGGCGACCGGGCACCCGGACGGGCCGACACCGCGACACCCGTCCGCTCCGCGAGACGTACGCCACGACCGAGGTCACCGGCTGACCCCACCACCCGAACCCTGACGGACGGGGCGGCTCACCACACCGGCGAGCCGCCCCGTCCGTTCGTCACCCGTACCTCAGGGCTGCGGCAGCGCCGCGTCGATGATCGCGGCCTGCTCGACCTCGTGCTGCTTGGCGGAGCCGACCGCCGGGGCGGCGGCGGCCGGACGGGAGATGCGGCGCAGCCGCACCCCGTCCAGGTGCTCCACCAGGTTGAGCGCCACGAACGACCAGGCACCCTGGTTGGCCGGCTCCTCCTGCACCCAGGCGACGTCCTCCGCGTGGGGGTACCGGTCGAGCACCGCCCGGAGTTCCCCGACCGGCAGCGGGTAGAGCTGCTCCAGCCGGACGATGGCGGTGTCGCCGATGCCGCGGTCGGCGCGGGCCTGCACCAGGTCGTAGTAGACCTTGCCGGAGCAGAGCAGCACCCGCCTGACCCTCTCGGCGGACGGCGCCTCGACACCCGGCCCGCCGTCGTCCAGCACCGGCTGGAAACCGCCGGTGGTGAAGGCCGCCACGTCCGAGACGCAGAGCCGGTGCCGCAGCAGCGACTTCGGCGAGAAGACCACCAGCGGCTTGCGCTTGGCCGACAGGGCCTGCCGGCGCAGCAGATGGAAGTAGTTGGCCGGGGTGCTGGGGATGGCGACCCGCATGTTGTCCTGCGCGCACAGTTGCAGGAAGCGCTCCGGCCGCCCGGACGAGTGGTCCGGCCCCTGCCCCTCCTGCCCGTGCGGCAGCAGCAGCACCAGCGACGACCGCTGACCCCACTTCAGCTCGCCGGAGGAGAGGAACTCGTCGATGATGGACTGCGCACCGTTGGCGAAGTCACCGAACTGCGCCTCCCAGAGCACCAGCGCATCGGGGTTCTCCACCGAGTAGCCGTACTCGAAGCCCATGGCGGCGTACTCGCTCAGCAGCGAGTCGTGCACGAAGAACCGGGCGTCGCCGGTGGCCAGGCGGGACAGCGGCAGGTACGACTCCCCGGTGGCCGCGTCGACGACCGCGGCGTGCCGTGAGGTGAACGTGCCGCGTCGCGAATCCTGGCCGGCCAACCGGACGGTGACGCCCTGGGTCAGCAGCGAGCCGAAGGCGACCAGCTCACCGAAGCCCCAGTCGATACCGCCCTCGACCGCCATCCGCGCCCGCCGCTGCAACACCTGCTGGACCCGCTTGTGCGCGGTGAACCCCTCCGGCAGGTGCAGGTGCGCCTCGCCGACCGCACGGACGGCCGCCGCGTCGACGGCGGTGTCGACCTGCTGTTCGGGCGCCGCGGACCAGGACGGGCGGGCCCGCGACGGCGCGACGGCCACGTCCCGGCTGGCCTTGAAGACCCGCTCCAGCTCAGCCTGGTACTCGCGGAGCTGCTGCTGCGCGGTCTCGACGGTGATGTCGCCCCGGCCGATCAACTCCTCGGTGTAGATCTTCCGGACGCTGCGCTTGGCATCGATGATCTCGTACATCCGGGGATTGGTCATCGACGGGTCGTCGCCCTCGTTGTGCCCACGGCGGCGGTAGCAGACCAGGTCGATCACGACGTCCTTGTTGAACGCCTGGCGGTACTCGAAGGCCAGCCGGGCGACCCGGATCACCGCCTCCGGGTCGTCGCCGTTGACGTGGAAGATCGGCGCCTGGATCATCCGGGCCACGTCGGTGCAGTAGAGCGACGAACGGCTGTACTCCGGGGCGGTGGTGAAGCCGACCTGGTTGTTGACCACCACGTGCACGGTCCCGCCGGTGCGGTAGCCACGCAGCTGGGACAGGTTGAGCGTCTCGGCGACGACCCCCTGCCCGGCGAACGCGGCGTCACCGTGCACCAGCACCGGCAGCACCGTGTAGCCCTCCAGGCCCAGGTCGAGCCGGTCCTGCTTGGCCCGGACGATGCCCTCCAGCACCGGATCGACGGCCTCCAGGTGCGACGGGTTGGCCACCACGCTGACGGTGGTGCAGTGCTGGCCGTCGGGCGTGGTGTACCTGCCGGTCTGCCCGAGGTGGTACTTCACGTCGCCGGAGCCGTGCGCCGAGTCCGGGTCCATCTGGCCCTCGAACTCGTTGAAGATCTTCTCGTACGGCTTGCCGACGATGTTGGCGAGCACGTTGAGCCGGCCCCGGTGGGCCATGCCGATGACCAGCTCGTGGAAGCCGCCCTCGGCACAGGCCTGGAGCACCTCGTCGAGCAGCGGGATCAGCGACTCGCCACCCTCCAGCGAGAAGCGACGCTGACCGACGTACTTGGTCTGCAGGAAGGTCTCGAACGCCTCGGCGGCGTTGAGCCGGTTGAGCAGGTGCTGCTGTTCGTCCGGGTCCGGCTTGGTGTACCTGATCTCGATGCGCTCCTGGATCCAGCGACGCTCCTCCGGCTCCTGGATGTGCATGTACTCGACGCCGACCCGGCGGCAGTAGGTGTCCCGCAGGACGCCGAGCACGTCGCGCAGCCGCATCTTCTGCCGGCCGGCGAAGCCACCGACCGGGAAGGTCCGGTCGAGGTCCCACAGGGTCAGGCCGTGTTGCAGGACGTCCAGGTCGGGGTGCCGGCGGATCGTGAACTCGAGCGGATCGGTGTCGGCCATCAGGTGCCCGCGCACCCGGTAGGCGTGGATCAGCTCGATCACCCGGGCGGCCTTGTCGATCTGCCCCTCGGAGGTCCGGGCCACGTCCCGCATCCAGCGCACCGGCTCGTACGGGATGCGCAGCGAGGTGAAGATGTCGTCGTAGAGGCCGTGCTCACCGAGCAGCAACTCGTGGACCGTCTTGAGGAACTCGCCGGACTGCGCGCCCTGGATCACCCGGTGGTCGTACGTGCTGGTCAACGTGGTGACCTTGCTGATGCCATGGTCGGCAAGCGTCTCGTCGGACATGCCCGAGTACGGCGCCGGGTACTCCATCGCGCCGACGCCGATGATCGCGCTCTGGCCGGGCATCAGCCGGGGCACCGAGTGCACGGTGCCGATGCCACCCGGGTTGGTCAGCGAGATCGTCGTGCCCGAGTGGTCCTCCATGGTCAGCTCGCCGCGCCGGGCCCGCCGGACCACGTCCTCGTACGCCTGCCAGAACTGCCGGAAGTCCATGCTTTCGCACTTCTTGATCGACGGTACGACCAGGGTGCGGGTCCCGTCCGGCCGGGCCAGGTCGATGGCGATACCGAGATTGACGTGCTCCGGCTGCACCAGCGCGGGCTTGCCGTCCACCTCGGCGTAGGAGTTGTTCATCTCCGGATGCGCGACGACCGCGCGCACCAGCGCCCAACCGATCAGGTGGGTGAAGCTGACCTTGCCACCCCGGCCCCGGGCGAGATGATTGTTGATCACGATGCGGTTGTCCACCAGCAGTTTGGCCGGCACGGCGCGGACACTGGTGGCGGTCGGCACATGCAGCGAGCTGCTCATGTTCTGCACGATGCGGGCCGCGACCCCGCGCAGCGGGACCGTGCTCGCGGCGGTGGCCGGGTCACCCGCCGCGCCACCGCCGGAGGTCTTCCCACCGGTCGCCCGGGTTCCGCCGGACCGCCCACCGGGCGACCCGGCCCGCTCGCCGGACGCGGGAGCCTGCCCGGCCCGGGCGGTCGGCGGGGTCGGTGCGCTCGCCCCGGTCGCCGCCCCGGCGTGGGCGTCCGCGGGCCTCACCACATCCGGCGCAGCCGCCGCCCGCGGCGCGGCCCCGCCCTCTCGCGCGGCCCCGCCCTCTCGCGGGGTGGCGTCCCGAGGCGGGGTGGCCGCGTCCTCTGGCGGGGCGGTCGAGGCCGGTGGCGGGGTGGGCGTGGCCGGTGGCGGTCGGTAGTCGGCGAAGAAGTCGTGCCAGGCATGGTCGACGCTCGTCGGATCGGCCAGATAGCGCTGGTACATCTCGTCGACGATCCACTCGTTGGGACCGAAATCCGCGAGCGGATTGTCCTGCGAGGTCTGCTGGGTCGACACAGCCGGGTTCGCCTCTTTCACCTCAGATTGACGGCACGCGACGGTCTCATCACGGTGGACGGAAACCACGTCCGATTCAGGCTACGCCGACACGTCCCAGCATTGTGGACACGGCCCACCGGCAGATCCCGCTCCACCGGAAGTCCGGTCCCGCTCCGCCGGGGGTCAGCTGCGGGCCCGGGCCGGTGCGGTCGCCGACCGGGATGGTCGGCGACCGCACCGCAGGTGGTGGTCCGGTGGAACGCGGTCGCGGCTACCGGACGCGCAGCGGACCCGGCTACCTGCCCAGGGTCACCTTGAGGATCCGCTCGTTGCTGTTGTTGGGGATGCTGTCCTTGTCGCCGCCGGTACTCGTGGTCAACCACAGGTTCCCGTCGAGGGTCGGCTCGACGGTCCGCAGCCGGCTGTACGTGCCGACGAAGTACTGCTGCACGTCGGTGAGGGTGTTCCCACTGATCACCGCCCGGTACATCCGGTTGCCCCGCAGGCAGCCGAGATACAGCACGTCCCGGACGATGGCCAGGCCGCTGCACGACGCCTCCGCCACCGGGTAGGTGCGTACCGGGGCGATGAAGTTCGGGTTGGCGCAGGACCCCACCGTGCCCTCGCAGGCCGGCCACCCGTAGTTGCCGCCCCGGACGATGATGTTGGTCTCGTCCATGACGTTGTTGCCGAACTCCTGCTCGAAGAGCCGGCCCCGGGAGTCGAACGCCAGGCCCTGCGGGTTGCGGTGCCCGTAGCTCCACACCGCGTTGCCGAACGGGTTGTCCGACGGCACGGTGCCGTCGGGGCGTACCCGCAGCACCTTGCCGCCCAGGTCGTTGACGTCCTGGGCGCGGTCCGGGCTCTGCCCGTCGCCGGTGGCGGCGTAGAGCATCCCGTCGGGGCCGAAGCGCAGCCGCCCGCCGTTGTGGTACTTGTTGCGCGGGATGCCGGTGACCAGCACCTGCACCGTGCCGGTCTGCAACGTGCCGTCGTAGCGGATGCGGACGATCCGGTTGTCGGTCGTGGTGGTGTGGTAGATGTACAGCCAGCGGTCGGTGGTGAAACTCGACGACACGGCCAGGCCGAGCACCCCGCCCTCGCCGTTGGTGCCGGCCACGTTGGGCACCGTGCCGATGCTGCGCTTGTTGCTGCCGTCCGGATTCATCGCGACGACGTCGAACAGGTCGCGCCGGCCGTAGAGCACCGTGCCGTCGGGCAGTTGCACCAGCCCCCACGGCAGGTCCCGCTCGGTGGTGACCACCGTCGTGCCGCAGACCGCGCTGGTGCAGGCCGACCCGGTGCGCACGGTCACCGCGCTGCTCGCCGTGGAGGTGTTGCCCTGCGCGTCCCGGGCGACGACCGTGTACTGGTAATCGGTTGCGGCGGCCAGCCCGGTGTCGGTGAACGAGGTCGCCGGCGGGTTGGCGGCCGTGCCCGTGACCGAGCCGACCGTCACCCCGCCGCGCAGGATGTCGTACCGGGTGACCGCCACGTTGTCGGTGGACGCCGTCCAGGTCAGGGTCACGTCGGTGCCGTTGGCGGTGCCGGCGAGGTTGGTCGGGGTGGTGGGCCGCTGGGTGTCCGACTGGCAGAACGGCGGTGTCACGGAGAGCGTGGCACTGGCCTGCGACACGTTGCCGGCGGCGTCCCGGGCGTTGACGTACCACCCCCAGGTGACGCCCTGGGCGACGGTGAGGGTGGCGGTGAGCGTGTTGCCGGCTACCGAGGTGACCAGCTGGCCGTCGTGGTAGATGTCGTAGTACGCGACGCCGACGTCGTCCCGGGACGCGGACCAGGTGAGCGTGACGGACTGACAGGTCAGCCTGCTGCTGCGCAGGTAGCCCGGCGCGGTGGGCGGCCGGGTGTCGGCGGCGGCCCGGGCGAGGGTCGTCCCGGTCGGCGCGGTCGGCGGGCCGGCGGAGACGGGTGCGCCGGCCAGGATGGTGCAGGCGCTGGTCAACAGGGCCAGGGTGGCATGACGAGGACTGATTCGCACGCGATACGTCCCTTTCTCAGAGCCTGGTCGTGGTCAGTACGGGTAGCCCGGCACGTTGAGCCGCACGCTGTACAGGCCGGAGTCGTTGGTACGGCCCGAGGTGACGAAGAGGGTGCGCCGGTCGGACCCGCCGAACGCCACGTTGGTGGTGCCGCTGGGGCCGGACCGGATCGTGCCGAGCTGGCTGCCCGTGGGCGAGTAGACGTGCACCAGCCCGTCGCCGCCGGACGTCCAGTAGACGTTGCCGGCGCAGTCGATCGTGCCGCCGTCCGGACCCCCGACGTAGTTGACGAACACGCTGCGGGGGCCGGTGCTGCCGTCGGGCTGGACGGCGTACTTGTAGATCTTGTTCTCGCCGTAGGCGCCGACGTAGAGGGTGCCGCCGTCCGGGGAGAGCGCGATGCCGTTGGGCTGGCGCAGCGCGTCGTCGACCAGCGACACCTGGCCGTTCGAGACACGGAAGACGCTGGTCCGCCCGCCCATCTGGTCGGGGCGGTTGCCGCGCTGGAAGTTGGGGTCGGTGAAGTAGACGACGCCGTCGGAGCGGACCGCCACGTCGTTCGGCGAGTTGAACGCCCGCCCCTGGTAGTTGCCGGCGACGACCCCCCGGGCCAGGTTGTCGAGCCGGTACGTCGAGACGCTGCGCTGGTCGTGCGTGGCGGCCACGAGCTGCTGCCCGTCGGGGGTGAGCGCGAGCCCGTTGCTGCCCGCATTGCCGAGGAAGGTGTCGAAGGTGGCCGGCGGGGTGAACCGCCTGATCGTGGACGGTTGGACCCACTCCGACCCGGTCGCCGCGGCCATGTCGGAGAAGAGCAGGTAGCCCCGGTCGGCGATCCAGACGGGGCCCTCCAGGAAGGCGAAGCCGCCACGGATCTTCGTGGCCGTGACCGAGGTCGACGGCAGCGGCGGGCCGTATCCGGTGCCGGTCGGGCAGACACCGGGCGGTGCGCCGGGTGGGCCGGCGAGGGCGGCGGGCTGACCGGCCGACGGTGCGGGCGCGGTGTCGGGGCCCGCCGGGACGGCGGCGGGCAGGGCGAGCAGGAGGCTGGCCAGCACGGTGGCGGCCGGTTGCAGGACCATCGGGAACTCCGATCGGCGAACGGAGCGGCCGTCGTTGGCGGTCGCGGGGTGGCACCGGCATTGATACACCGGTATCGATGTGTTACGGGCAGCATAAATTAGGAACCACCCCACCGCATGGGTGGCGATCCACCGATCCCGGCAATGATCCGGATTTCTTACTAAGATGCTGGTCAATACCGATGGACCGCCGGGAACTTCCGGACACCGGCCACCGGGCCGGTCCACATGGTGATCGGGTCTGGTCGATGGATTTCCCCGCGTCCGTCCGGTCGCTCCGGCGCGGCCCGCCGCCGCGACGGCGGAGACGTTCCGCCGCCGACCATCGTGGACCGGTCGACTGTGGACGCCGATCGGGTCGCGCAAACGCACCGACAGTCCTGATTCGCACTCTCCTGCCGCGTTACCGACAGAGGCGGAATCGACGATGGGAGCGCGCTCATCTACCCTCAGGGCAGATCCGACCCACGTCGTGGGCCGGCACCGGTTCGGCAGCCATGGGTGTCGTGGTCTCCCCGCCAGTATTCACCGACCATGGCCCTGTTCGGAGGGATCGAAGCGTTGACGAGCGACAAGGTGGCGCCGCCGGGCGTCGACACCACCCGGCCCAGCATCGCCCGGGTGTACGACTACTACCTCGGCGGCAAGGACAACTTCGCGGTCGACCGGGAGGCCGCCCAGATGGCGATGCAGGTCACCCCGGACGGTCCGGAGGCCGGGCGGGCCTGCCGGGCCTTCCTGCGCCGGTCGGTCCGCTACCTGGCCGCCGAAGCCGGCATCCGCCAGTTCCTCGACCTCGGCTCCGGCCTGCCCACCCGGGGCAACGTGCACGAGATCGCCCACCAGGTCGACCCGGACGCCCGGGTGGTCTACGTGGACAACGACCCGATGGCCCTCGCCCACGGCCGGGCCCTGCTCGCCGACGCCCGGACCACCACCGTGGTCGGTGCCGACGTCCGGCAGCCGGACGAGCTGCTGGCGGAGATGCGCGACCGCAAGCTGATCGACTTCGACCAGCCGGTCGGGCTGCTGCTCCTGGCGATCCTGCACCACCTGCACGACGACGACGATCCCGCCGGGGTGGCCCGCCGGCTGATCGACGCCCTGCCCACCGGCAGCTACCTGGCCATCTCGCACTTCTACGACCCGGGCGAGACCCAGCCCGAGGTCTCCGCGAAGGCGCGGGCGGTGGAGAAGGTCTTCAACGAGACGCTGGGCACCGGCCGGTGGCGTACCCGCGACGAGATCCTCGGCTTCTTCGGCGACCTGGAGCTGATCCCGCCCGGGCTGGTCCCGCTGGCCGAGTGGCACCCGGACGGCGAGGACGACTCCCGGCAGACCGCCACCTACCACACCATCGTCGGTGGGGTGGCCCGCAAGGTCTGAACGTCGGGCACTGCCGTCGGTGACCTGCCGCCGGCCACACCCGTGGCCGGCGGCCGGCTCCCCGAGCACGCCACCGGCCACGGCCGACGTCAGTAGCAGGTGTTCATCGCCGCCCGCACCTCGGCGAGGGTGGCGTCGGCGACCGCGCGCGCCCGCTCGTTGCCCTCACCCAGGATGGCCCGCAGGTGGGCGCGGTCCTGCCCGTACTCGGCCCGACGGGCCCGGATCGGGGCCAGGTACTCGTTGACCGACTCGGTGACGACCTTCTTGAGCGCCGCCGCCCCCGCCGACCCGATGTCGGCGGCCACCTGCTCCGGGGTACGCCCCTGGCACAGGCCCGCCAGCAGCAGCAGCGACGACACCTCCGGTCGGGTGGCCGGGTCGTAGCTGATGTGCCGCTCCGAGTCGGTCTTGGCCCCCTTGACCAGGCGGGCGGTCTCGTCGGCGGTGGCGGCCAGGGTGATGGCGTTGTTCCGGCTCTTGCTCATCTTGGTGCCGTCCGTGCCGAGCAGCAGCGGAGCACTCGACAACAGCGCGTCGGGCTGGGGGAACACCGCCTTGCCGCAGCCGTACCGGTCGTTGAAACGACGGGCGATCGTCCGGGTGAGTTCGAGGTGCGGAAGCTGGTCCTGGCCGACCGGCACCAGATTCGCCTTGCAGAACAGGATGTCGGCGGCCTGGTGGACGGGATAGGTGAACATCAGGCCGCTGACGGCGGACTGCCGCGAATGCGAGATCTCGTCCTTGACGGTGGGATTGCGGTTGAGTTCCGACACCGAGACGAGGCTGAGAAACGGCAGCATCAACTGGTTGAGCGCCGGCACCGCCCCGTGCGTGAAGATCGTGCTGCGGGCCGGGTCCACCCCGATGGCCAGGTAGTCCAGGACCAGTTCCTCGACGTGCTGGAGCAGATTGTCCGCCACGTCGCGGTCGGTGAGGACCTGGTAGTCCGCGATGACCACGAACAGCTCCACCCCGAGTTCCTGGAGCCGGACCCGGTTGTGCAGCGTGCCGAAGAAGTGACCGAGGTGCAGGCGGCCGGTGGGACGGTCACCGGTGAGCACCCGGAACTGCCCCGGGTCCTTACGGATCAGCTCCTCCAGCGCGGCGCTGCGGGCCTGCGCGGCGGATGTCCCGAGCACGTCGGTCGGCCGGGCTGAGGCAGCGGCACCGGCATCTTCGGTCTGGGGTACGGCGGAATTCACACCATCTCCTGAAGGGTCGGTCTCGACGCCATGATGACACGGACCCCACTTCGGACACCGGCGACGCGATTCCGACCGCGCACCGAATCGGCGGGGATCGGATGACCGTCCGAGGCGTTGACCTGCCACCACTGGACCGGCCCGACGCCGTGGGCGTACCTGAAGGACACCTCGCCGTGCCGGCGGGCGCACGCCGGACGTGGCCGGTCGGCGCGGGCCTGCGGTGCACCGCGCGGCCCGGTCCGACCCGGGCCGGGCGCGCGGTGCGGAGGTTTCCGGTGGTACGCCGGGCGGGCATGTACTCCCCCACCCTCGGGAGGGAGTGACTCGATGCTGGTGACCGGTTATCTCGGTGCGGTGCTCATCGGTGCCCTCGTCGGCCTGCTCGGTCGGCTGGTGCTGCCCGGCCGGCAACGGATCGGTGTCTTCGCCACCTTCGTCATCGGTGTCGGTGCGGCCGTGCTCGGCACCGTGGTCGCCCGGGCGTTGGGCATCGCCGACGACGCTCCGGTGCAGGTCTGGGTGCTGCGCTGGGACTGGATCGTGCTCGCGCTCCAGGTCGGCTTCGGGGTGGTCGGTGTCGCCGTGGCGAACATGCTCACCTACACGCGGCTCGCCGGTGGCGACGACGACCGCCGGCGACCGACCCGGACCAGGACCCGCACCCGGAGCTGACCGGGTGCGGGTCGGGCGGGGCCACGGCCGGGCGGTACGGAACCGGTGCGTCAGCGGCGGGCCAGCCAGACCGTCCGCCCGGTACGGACGCTGAGGTCGGCACGGGTCGCCAGACCTGCCACGGTCTGCTCCAGCGCGGCGAGGTCCAGGGCGGAGAGCCGCCCTTCCAGCCCGTGGCGCATCCGGCTCAGCGTGGCCTGCGCGTAGCGGGTGGTGGCGGCCGGTACCGGTGGACGCAGGTCGATGTCGAAGTGCCGCTCGGTGACCGAGGTGAATCCGGCCTGCCTCATCCGCTCGCCCCAGTTCTCGTGCATGTGCAGGCCCGCCTCCTGCCGCCGCTTCGCCGCCTCGGCGTGCCAGCGCCGCTCCACCTCCTCGTCCGGGGTGCCGGTGAGGAAGTGCGGGAACGATTCCAGTTCGGCGATCACCAGTAGACCGCCCGGCCGCAACATGCCGTACGCGGACGCGAGCGCGGTCGCCGGATCCTTCATGTGGTGCATCGACGCGGCGGCCCAGATCACCTCGACCGGCCCGAGGTCGGGCCAGGGCTGGTCGAGATCGGCTTCGACGGTGCGGATCCGGTCGCCCAGCCCGGCCGCGTCGGCCCGGTCACGCAGGTGGGACAGCATCTCCGGGGAGAGGTCGACCGCGGTGACGGTGGAGCCGGGCAGCTCCCGCGCGAGGGCGAGGGAGCCGGTGCCGGTGCCGGCACCGAGGTCGACGACGTGGGGTTGCGCGGTGGCCTCGCGGCCGACCCAGCCGATCACGTCGCGGAAATACTCGTGGAGCACCTCCGCGTCCAGGTCGAGCAGCTCGATGAGATGGTCGTGTGCCATGGGGAAACGGTAGCCCGACCATGCCTCGCTGGCATAGCATCTTGCCTATGAGGCAAGACAAGGATCTGGAGACCCTGGTCCGGCAGCGCATCCGCAGCCTGCGGGTGGCCCGAGGCTGGTCGCTGGACGAGCTGGCCCACCGCTGCCTGATCAGCCCGTCCACGCTCAGCCGGATCGAGACCGGACACCGGCGGGTCGCCCTGGACCAGATCGCCACGATCGCCCGGGTGCTGGGCATCACCCTCGACCGGCTGGTCGAGTCCGACGCCGACGACGACGTCGTGATCCGTCCACACTGCGACGAGGACCGGGGCGTCACCACCTGGCTGCTCTCCCGGGACAGCAACCAGACCGTCGCCAAGCTGCGGATCACCCGGGACGTCCCGACCGACCTGCGGGTGCACCCGGGCCGGGACTGGTTCACCGTGCTCTCCGGCACCATCGAGCTGCGCCTCGGAGACCGGACGATCCTCGTCGGCACGAACGAGGCCGCCGAGTTCTCCACCCTGGTCCCGCACGCGTTCGGCGCGCACGACGGCCCGGCCGAGATCCTCTGCATCCTCGACCACGAGGGCGAGCGCAGCCACCTCGGCCCACACCAGCCGCATCCGGGCCGCCCGGCGGCTAGGCGGTGATCACCGGCCAGGCGTAGGCCAGCAGCGCGCACGCCGCCCCGAGCAGGGCCAGCGAGAACCCCCGGGTGGGGATCGGCAGGGCGGCGAGCACGAGCAGGATGACCGCGATGACATAGAGAAACGCCTGTGCCGACATGACTGTCCCCTCAGGAGGCTGACGAACGGGCGGGATGCTCTCTACCCCGGACAGCCCGGTCGGGAAACCCACCCCGGACAGCCCGGTCGGGAAACCCACCCCCGGGCAACCGTCCCGGGTCGACCTGTCCCGCCCTACACCCGTCCGGGGCGGGACGACGACGGATCGTCGTCCCGCCCGGAGGGCGCAACCGGCAGGTGTCAGCAGCCGAGCCGCTTGGTGGACAGGGCGATGTCGTCGATCCACAGGTCGAACGCGCCCGGGGTCGTGCCACCCTGGTAGAGCTGCCAGCCGATCTTCACGGTGTCGACCGTGGGCAACACGAAGGGCACGTCGTTGCCGCCGTGTGCGGTGGTGGAGGCGGTCAGGTCCGGGTTCGCCACGCCGTCGATCCACACGGCGACCCGGTTGTCCGCCGGGTCGAGCTGCCACTCGAAGCACTGCCAGGTGTCCTCGACGACCGGGGCGGACTCCCGCCAGTTGGTCCAGTCGCCGGTCGGGCCACCGTCGGCGCCCACCCCCCAGAAGGTGCCGGGGACGGTCGGCGCGTACTGGCCGCCGACCGGGCGGACGACCTCCGTGCTGCCGGTGCCGGTCGCCTCGACCAGCGTGAAGTGCGCCCAGTCCGGGGCGGTGGGGAAGGCGTCGACCCGCAGCCGCATCCGCCCGTAGAAGCGGTTGCCGGGCGCGGCGAAGTCGTCGACCCGCAGGAAGGCGCGTCCGTTGTCGACCGCGTGCAGGTGCAGCACCTGGTTGCCGCGCCGGGCGCGCTCGACGGTGAGCGTGCCGTGGCGGGTGTCGACGCCCCAGTTCACCGTGCGGGGACCCCCGAGGGGCAGCCGGTCGAAGTCCTCACAGAACAGCAGGCCACGGGGGCACGACCGCTCGGCGGCCGTCGACGGGCCGGCCGGGACACTGCCGGCTGCGGTGCCGAGGATCAGGGCGGCGGTGAACACCGCGAGGAAACTGCGCATGGTCTTTCCTCCATGACGGCCGACCCCCACCACGCGGGCAGGGCTCAGCGGGAAATCCCGGCCGGCCCGAGCACCACCGGCCTCGTCCCGGGCGCGTCGGACGCCCATGGCGGTCAGAGGTGGGGCGGTCTCGGCGGGTACGGGAAGGCGAGGCGGGGACACCGACGACGGGACACCTGCCCGTCGCCGTTGGTGCTGGCCCGGCGATGCGGCACCCGCGGCTGCCGAACTGGCGCGGTGCCGGCACTGCGCTGCTCCCGTGCTCACCGTTGCCAGCGCGGTTGCCCCCGTGCTGCGGCGATCTGAGCCATTCCAGCACGACCGGATCCGATCAGGCAACATCGACAGACATCAGCACGTCTGGTGGGCCCGGGCGAGCCGGTCGCTCCCGGCCCGCGGAGCCCGGTCGGCACCGCCCCCCACCCGACCGGGTCGCGGCGCACGGCTCCCCAGCTAGCCGACCGCGCCCCGGTCGACCAGGCTGAACGTGGTGCCCACCGGGGCGTCGCCGAGGACCTCCACATAGATCTTCTTCTGGGACGGGCTCCACTGCACCACGCCGTACTGCTCGCTGACGATGGCGTAGGCGAGTCGCCCCTTGTCGTCCTTGCCCTCCCGGGAGATCCCGAAGAGCGTCGCCGCGGTCGGCTCGCAGTCGGTGCCCACCAGGGAGGCGTACCCCTGCGCGTCGAGCTTGACGCCGAGGCAGGGCCGGTGGGCGATCTGCGGGTTCAGCGACCTGATCATGAAGTCGACGCCGACCGGGTCGAGCACGAAACGGGCGTCCGGCGTGGTCCCGTCGCCGACCCCCACCACACCGTCGAACGGCAGCGAGAGGTCACGGTCGATCTCCACCACGTGCAGCAGGATCTGCCGCTGCCCGGCCAGGATGGCCCGGGTACGGTCCGGGGCGGACGGCGACGCGGCGGACGGCGACGCGGGTGGCGTACCCGATCCGGATGCGGTGGTCGTCGGGCCACCCGTCGTCGGGCCACCGGCTGCCGCGCCGGTCGGATCCGGGGTCGACCGGTCGCCGACCAGTCGCGGTCCGAACACCGCGACCGACACCAGCACCGCGACCACCGCGACGGCCGCCCCCACCCCGACCAACAGGCGACGCCGGGACGAGACCCGTCGACCCGCCACGTCCACCCCCGCCGCCGACGGTTCGCCCGAGCCACCCGACGCCGACGCCGGGTCACCCGGGCCGTCGCCGGGGACGCCGGTTGCCGCGACCGGTGCCGGCGACCCGGCCGACGGTCGGTCGGCACCGGCGGAGGACGGCGCGACGGGCAGGGCCGGAACACCCCCCGGGGCCGGAACACCCGCCGGGGCCGGAACACCCGCCGAGGCCGGATCGCCCGCCGGGGCCGGATCGCCCGCCGGGGCCGTGACCGTCAACAGCCCGTCGAGCAGCTCCCGCGCGGTGGGCCGCACGTCGGGGTCCTTCTCCAGCGCCCGGGAGACCAGCTCCCGCAACGGCCCCCGCAGACCGGTCAGGTCCGGCGGTTGGGTGAGGATCCGCATCGCTGTCGCGGTCGCGGAATCACCCCCGAACGGATTCCGGCCCGTCGCGGCGTAGGCGACCACGGCACCCCAGGCGAAGATGTCCGCGGCCGGGCCCACCGCCCGACCGGACGCGGTGTCGAACCGCTCCGGCGCCATGTACGAGACGGTCCCGACCATCTGGTGGGTCCGGGTGTGCTGGCTGGTCGCCTCGAACGCCCGCGCGATCCCGAAGTCGATGACCTTGATCCCGCCGGGTGCCACCAGCACGTTCGCCGGCTTCAGGTCCCGGTGGATCACCCCGGCACCGTGGATCGCGGTGAGCGCGGTGGCCACCCCGACCGCGATGCCGTGCAGTTGCGCCGAGCCCAGCGGCCCACCGTCGCGGATCACCTGGGCCAGGCTGGGGCCCTCGACGTACTCCACCACGAGGTAGGGCGGGTCGTGGTCCGGGTCGGCGTCCAGCACCTCGGCGGTGCAGAACGGCGGGACCTGGCGGGCCCGGTTCACCTCACTGCGGAACCGGCCCCGGAACTCGTCGTCGTGGGACAGCTCCGGACGGACGACCTTCACCGCCACCCGGCGTCCCTGCGGCGACCGGGCCAGGAAGACACTGCCCATGCCCCCCTCACCGAGGCGGTCGAGCAGCTCGTACCCCCCGAGTCGGGCCGGGTCGCCGGGACGCAGCCCGTCGTTCACGTCGGCTGCCCGCAGACCACGACCAGCCCGCGAACCGTTGCGCCACTCACGCGTACCCCTCAGATCACTCGGACACCGTCGGCAGCCTATCGCCCGCCAGCCCGGGACCGCCGGTGCCGTCGGCGGGCCCACCGGCGCGGACGAACACGACGGGCCCCGCCGGGATGACCGGCGGGGCCCTCTTCGTGGTCACCCGGATCGTGGCGGACGACCAGACTGCTGCGCCGCTTCCTGTGAGGTGCCCAGGGACGGCCGGGAGGGGGTCAGTTGCAGGTGGTGCCGTTGAGCTTGAAGGGTGCCGGCACGGTGGGGGACCCGCTGGCGGTGAAGCCGAAGCTGACCGCCCCGTTGGTCGGGATGCTGGCGTTGTGGCTCTCGTTGCCCACCGTGACCGCAGCGCCGGTCTGCTGGAGGACGCCGTTCCAGTAACCCTGGACCAGCTGGCTGCCGGGGAAGGTCCAGCCGAGCGACCACCCGTTGACGGCCGGGCCGTCGTTGTAGACGGTGACGCTGACGTTGAAGCCGGCGTTCCAGGAGTTGGTCACCACGTACGACACCCGGCAGGTGCTCGCGAGGGCGGTGGCCGGCCGGATGTCGCCGTAGTCGTCCCGGGCGGTGGCGAAGTCCTGGAAGCCGAAGCCGGGACCGGCCGACCGGGTGGTGGTGCCGGCCGCGAGGACGGTGCCGTTGGCGTTGACCGAGTAGACCGGCCCACCGCTGTCGCCGCCCCGGGCCGACTCGTCGCCGTCGAGCTGGGTGGCCTCGACCAGGTCCTCGATGTCGTCGTAGTGGAAGTCGACCCGCAGGTTGCAGACCGGGCCGCCGATCTCACCGGCCGAGGTGTAACCCGACTGGCAGAGCAGCTGACCGGGGAAGACCTGGGTCCAGCCGGTCACCTGGGCGCGTACCTCGTCGTTCTGCCCACCGACATAGATGTGGCTGCCCGGCGACGAGGTCGACACCAGCATGGTGTCGTGGTCGTCGTTGCTGGCGACCGAGTAGCCGATCAACGTGCCGGTGTTGGTGTTGGTGTTCCAACCGACGTGCCAGGGCTGACCGATGGGGCCGCAGTGTTCCGCGGTGAGCAGGTAGCCCACGTTGGTCGTGTAGTTGCGGACACCGAAGCCGGCGGTGCAGGCGTACGTGGTCAGGCCGATGCCGATTCCGCCGTCGTACGGCGCGGAGTCGTTGTAACGGGACCGCTCGACCATCCGCTCCCGGACGACCGTCCGGGTGCTGACCCCGGTCGCCGGCAGCTTCGGCTGCTTCGCGCCGGCCTTCGGGTCGACGGCGACCTCGATGCCGGAACCGTCGGTACGGAGCCGGACGGCGTGCGCGGCGTCCTTCGGGTCGGCGTCCACCACGGGGGTGAGCTTCGCCGCCGCCTTCTTCAACTCGGTACGGGAGTACGTGGCCGCGACCACCTCGACCGGGGCGGTGCGGCGAGCGGTCGTCACCGCCGTCGCGACGTCCTTGGGCAGGGTGCCCTTCCACCAGAGCGTGACATGGTCGTCCACCAGCCCGATGCCGGCGTAGCCGCGCGGGGTGCCGGCGTCGACGGCGGTGCGGATGACGTTGGCGGCGTCGACGAGCGGGGTCTGGGCGATCATCCGGTCCCGGGTCTGCGCCGGGATCAGGTCGAGCAGGGAGCGGCCGTTCTCGGACGTCGGCGTCGTCGCCGACGTGCCGAACGGCTGGCTGGGCGCGGCCTGCGAGGCCGCCGTCAGTGGGCCGACCAGCACCGTGGTGCCGAGCAGCACACCGGCGACCACCGAGCGGGGGGTCGCTTTCCAGGTTTGCGTCATGACCAAGAGTCAAGTGACTCCGCCGCCCCGGGAACATGCAGAAGCATCGGCAAGAATCGGCCACGACGGTGGCGCCGCCCACACCCTGGTCGACCACGACGCCCGGTCGCCGCAGGCCGGCCCACGCCGACCGGGTCCGGAGCTGGTGGCTGCGGCCCCGGTCGGCGTGGGTGGTGTGCCCGCCGTCAGGCGGTGGTGCGGGGGATCAGGCGGTGGCGCAGGAGATGTTGCCGGGCGCGGTGCTGCTGCTGCCGTTGGCCAGGAAACCGAGGGTGGTCGAGGCGTTCGGGCCGAGGGCGCCGTTGTAGGAGGCGTTGCGGATGCTCACCGCGCCGCTGTTGCCGGTGTTGGTGCCGTTCCAGACGTTGACGATGGTCTGTCCGCTGGCCATCGTCAGCTGCACCGTCCAGCCGCTGATGGCGGCGGAGCCGTTGGTCACGATGATCTCGGCCTGGAAGCCACCGTTCCAACTGCTGACCGTGCGGTACGTCGCGGCGCAGCCACCCGGCTGCCCGGTGGGCGGCGGCGTGGTCGGCGGAGCGCTGGTCGGCGGGGTGGTCGGTGGCGTGGTGGGCGGGGTGGTCGGCGGAGCGCTGGTCGGCGGGGTGGTGGGCGGCGGGGTGGTCGTCCCCGGCACCGTGGTGGAGGCCGCGTTGAGGGCGTTGAGGACGGAGGTGTACGCCGGCTTGGGGTTGCTGTTGCGGTCGAACAGCAGCGGGTTCTCGTTGCCCCGCCAGGAGTCGCTGTCCCGGATGCCCCAGGTGGTGATGCCGACGCAGCGCGGGACGTTCATGCAGGCCTGGGTCATGCCCTGGTACTGGCTGGTCGAGGCGTTGGTGACGTCGACCTCGGTCAGCGCCACGTCCACCCCGAGGGCGGCGAAGCTGGACAGCGTCTGCTGGAAGTTGCCCGGCAGCGAGCTGCCCCCGGTGAAGTGGGTCTGCAGACCGACGCAGTCGACCGGTACGCCGCGGGCCTTGAAGTCCTTGATCATGTTGTAGACGCCCTGCGTCTTGGCGTACGTCCAGTTCTCGATGTTGTAGTCGTTGTAGCAGAGCTTCACCGACGGGTCGGCGGCCCGCGCGGTGCGGAACGCCACCTCGATCCAGTCGTTGCCGGTGGACTGGAGGTTCGACGACCGTCGGCTGCCGTTCTCGGCGTACGCCTCGTTCACCACGTCCCAGGCGTAGAGCTTGCCCTTGTAGTGGGCCATCACGCCGTTGATGTGGCTGATCATCGCCTGCCGCAGGGCGCTGCCGCTGAGGCTGCCCCAGAACCGCGGCTGCTGGGCGTGCCAGGCCAGGGTGTGGCCCCGGAACCGCATGCCGCGCTGGGTGGCCCAGTTGTAGATCGCGTCACCCCTGCTGAAGTCGAACTGCCCGGGGTTGGGTTCGGTCGCGTCGGGCTTCATCTCGTTGACGGCCGTCATCATGTCGAACTCGCGGCTGGCGATGTTGAGGAAGCCGGAGTCGTTGAGCCGGTCCGCCCCCATGGCCGCACCGAAGTACCGGCCGCTGCGCTCGGCGGCGGCCTTCAGCGTGGTCCCGGGCGGCCCGCTGAGGTCGGCCTGGGCGGTGGTGGCCACGACCATCGAGGTCACGGTGATCGCCAGGGCGCAGGCCCCGCCCAGCAGCAGCCTGACGCTGCTCCTGGTAAGGCGTTTCGATGGAGCGGGTACGTCGTTCATCTGTGCGTTTCCTCTCGGTGTTCTGTCTGGTCCGTCGCCGCACCAGCACGGAACCGGCCGATCGTTGTGGGGTCGACGACCGGAGCACCGCACTCGCCGCGCGGGACCAGCACGACACAGGGGACGCCGGGCCGGCACTCACCCGGCCGCGTCCTCATCGGTGACCACCGGCCGGCTGCCCGGTCCGCCCGGTGGATCGCGAACACTCCGCGTCGTACGCCCGTGCGGGGTGACGCTGCCCTGCGGTGATGTTATATCGAATGCATTCGATCTGCGACAGGTGTCGGGAGGGTCCCGGCGGCCCGACACCCTGCGCCACCGCCCGACCACCCGGAGACGTCGCCCTCAGCGGGCACGGACCCGCCGGGTGGCCAGCTCGGTGCGGTTACGGACCCCGAGTTTGCGGAAGATGTTGCCGAGGTGGAACTCGATCGTCTTGACCGACAGGAAGAGCCGTTGGGCCGCCTCCCGGTTGCTGAGCCCGTTGGCGATCGCGGTGGCGACCCGGGCCTCCGCCTCGGTCAACGTCGGCCCGCCCGGGGGCGCCCCGAACACCGGCCCGACGACCGGGGAGAGGTCCACCCCCGACGGGCCCGCGACGGGTGCGCCGCCGAGCGCCCGGAGATCCCGCATCACCAGCGTCAGCATCCCGGCGGCACCCGTGCGGGCGTAACCCGCGCACGCCTGCTCCAACAACCGGGCCGCCCCGCCCCGCCGGCCGGCCCGACCGTGGTGCGTGCCGAGCAGCCAGGCCAGCCGGGCGGCCAGCAACTGCTCGGTGGGTCGGGTCAGCAGGTCGAGCGCAGCCGTGAGCGCCGCCGTCGTCCCGACCGCGTCCGGGTCGAGGATCCAGGCCCGCCAGGCCGGCAGCACCGGCCCACCCGGCCAGGAGACGGGCGGGTCGTCGACCCCGGCGAGCAGTTCACCGGCCACCCCGGGTCGGCCGGCCAGGGCGTGATGGGTGGCCAGCTCCCAGCGGTGCTCGTACTGCAGGCCGGCGGTCGCGCCGACGTCGGTGGCCACCACGAGTTCGAGCAGCCCGGCCCAGGTCTCCCGGTCACCCCGGGCGAACGCCAGCGCGGCCGTGCACTCGGGCAGGTGGTGGGCGACCCACGCCGACCCGACCCGCGCGGCCAGCTCGCGGGCCTGGTCCAGGTGGACGGCGGCATCGTCCAGGTCACCACGCAGCGCGTCGCACTTGGCCAGCCAGGAGGTCACCTCGGCCTGCACGTCGAGGCTGCCGCACTGCCCGGCCAACCGGGCCGCCTCCCGCAGCTCGGCCTGGCCCCGGACGAGGTTGCCGGCCCAGGCGTCGCCCACCCCGATCAGCGCGAGCATCCGGGCCCGGTCCACCGGCGTCAGGTCCAGGTCGGCCAGCAGCGGGGCGAACCGCCGCGCCTCGTGCGGACGCATCAGGGTCATCACCGCGGTCAGCGCACACTCGACCAGCACCGGGTCGTCACCGAAGGCGTGCCGGTCGAAGATCCGTACGGCGGCGTCGAGGTGCTCCGGGCCCTCGGCGAGGCCGGCCCGGGTCGCCGCCGTCCCCGCCAGGGTGCGGTAGATCAGCTCGGTCCGCGCCGAACCGCTCACCTCGTGGGCCCGCCGCACCCGGTCCAGCAACGCCAGCAACCGGTCGCGGTCGGCGGTGCGGGACAGCGCGAGGAACGCCTGGAACACCAGGCGCGCGGACTGATCCGGGTCGGCACGGTCGGCCGCCGACAGCAGGCGCTCGGCCGTGATCTCGGTGGACACCGGCCGAGCGTAGAACCCGGGACCAACCCTGGGGATTTCCCTGGTGCCCAGCTCACCCCGGTCGGCACAGACTGCTCGCACCAGCCGGTCCAGCCGGCCGGCCGGCGTTGCGAACCAGATAGAGGTAACACCATGAAGCGCAGGACCGTACAGATCGACACCATTCCCGCCGACGGGGTGGAGCTGGCCGACGAGCAGCTCGCCGGGATGCTCGGTGGGCTGCCGCGCAACGGCGCGGGCTCGTCGAAGACCATCGACGACATCCCCGGCGGGGGTCGACCGGACACCGACACCGACTTCTGATCCGTCACCGTCGGCGATCCGGCCCACCCCCGGGTGGCCGGACCGTCGGCGGGCCCCCGCCCGGAGCACCCATGATCCTCATCCTGACCGCCCCCGACGACGTGCACGCCGACGCGGCCGAGGTGGAGCTGGGCCGGCGCGGCGTCCACTGGGTCCGCTTCGACCCGGCCGACGTGCCGTCCCGCGCATCGCTGTCGGTGACCATCCGGGACGGTCGGCTGACCCGCACCCTGGTCCGGCACGCTGACCCGCTCGGGACCGGTGACCGGGTCCTCGACCTCGACACGGTGACCGCCGTCTGGTTCCGCCGCCCCGGCATCCCGGTCGCCCCGGCCCACCTGGGCGAACCCCACGCCGGTTTCGTGGTCGAGGAGAGCCGGCAGTTCGTCGGCGACGTCTGGGAGACCCTCGACGTGCCGGCGCTGCCCGCCGCCCGGCCGGTGGTGCTGCGGGCCCAGCAGAAGGTCCGCCAGCTCCAGCTCGCCCTGCGCCTCGGTTTCGACGTGCCGGCCACCGCCGTCGGCAACGACCCCGGGGCCGTGCTCGACCTGTTCGACCACACCGGCGGTCGGATGATCACCAAGCAGGTCGGGCTGACCAGCCTCCGCGACGAACTGATGCGCTTCACCGAACCGGTCACCCACCGCGACGTCGGCCACGTCGACGGGGTACGCCACTGCCCCCTCATCACGCAGGAACGGGTGCCCAAGCGGGTCGAGCTGCGGGTCACCGTCGTCGGCGACCGGGTGTTCACCGCCGCCATCGACTCCCAGCGGTCCAACCACGCCCGACACGACTGGCGTCGCCAGGACGACCGGAACACCCCCCTGAGCCGCTACGACCTGCCCGCCGACGTCGCCGCCCGGTGCGTGGCGCTGACCCGCGCGCTCGGCCTGCGCTACAGCGCCCTCGACCTGATCGTCACCCCTGACGGCCGGTACGTCTACCTCGAGATCAACCCCAGCGGCCAGTACCTGTGGGTGGAGGAGGAGACCGGGCTGCCCATCACCGCCGCCGTGGTCGACCTGCTCACCACGCCCGCCCCCACCCCCGGAGCCACCACATGACCACCCTGGACCCGGCCCTGCTCGACGCGGCCCTCACCCTGGTGCGGGAGCTGACCGTCGACCGGGCCGGCCTGCCCGAGGCCCGCCGACGCCTCACCCCGCTGCGGGAGCGCTGGCCCGGGGCCGATCCGGCGATCGTGCGGGACGAGGAGGTCGCCGACGGCTCCGTCTCCTTCGACGTGCTGCTGCGCGAACCCGCCGGCACGGTCTCCGTGGCGTACAGCCCGACGCCGGCCCTGCCGTGGCCGCTTCGTGGGGCGGTCCGGCACTCCGACCACCAGCTCGCCCGGGTCGGCACCCGGACGCTGCGGGTGGGCGAGGCGCTCACCGCCCTCGACTTCCTCTGGTACGACCACGACGTGCTCGCCCGGCTGGTCGACACCGGCCTGGTCGCCGAGGAGCTGGAGCAGCACCCGGTCGAGGTCGACGACGGCGAACTACAGGCGGCGGCCGACGCGTACCGCCGGGCCAAGGGGCTGCTCGATGCCGAGTCGACCGCCCGGTGGCTGGCCGAGCGGGGGCTCTCCGCCGAGGACTTCGCCGACCTGGTCGCGCACACCGTGGCGGTCGCCCGGCTGCGGGCCCGGGTGGTGGGTGACCGGCTGCCGGAGTGGTTCGCCGCGCACCGGTCCACGTTCGACCGGCTCCTGATCGCCTGGACCGCCGAGGGGACGCCCCCCACCGACCGCGCGACGGCGCTCGCGACGGTGGCCGCCGCCGTCCGCGCCGGCCGGGCCGCCGGCGTCCTGCGGCCGGTGGCGGTCGCGGCCCCGGCGGAGCTGCGCGACGCCACCGGGCCGGTGCCGACCACGATCGCGGGGACCGCGGTGACGGCGGTGGTGGTCGACCGCGAGCCGGCCGTCCTCGACGACGACACCCGGGCGCTGGTCGAGCGGGCCATGTTCGACGAGTGGCTGGCGCAGCGCCGGGCCGACACCGACGTCGAGTGGTTCTGGTTGCCCCGGGACCGGACGACCCGGGTCCGGTGACCGGGCCGCGCCGGGTGCCGGTGGTGCTCCAGGTCGCCGCCACCGACTGTGGGCCCAGTGCGCTCGCCATGCTGCTCGCCGCCTGCGGTCGGGCGGTCCCGGCGTCGTACCTGCGGGCCCGGCTCGACGTCGGCCGGGACGGCCTGAGCCTGCGTGACCTGCGCGACGCGGCGCAGGAGCACGGGCTGCGCTGCCGGGCGATCGCCCTGCCCGCACTGCGCCGGGACGCCACCCGGCTGAGGGAACTGGCGATGCCCCTGCTGGCGCACTGGAACGGCGACCACTACCTGGTGGTGGAGCGGGTGGGCCGGCGCGGCATCGACGTCGTCGACCCGGCCGTGGGTCGGCGGCGGCTGTCACCCGCCCAGTTCTCCGCCGGGACCACCGGAGTGGTGCTGTTGGCCGCACCCGACGGGCCCGCCCCGCCGGTCCCACCGGCCCCGTCACCGGTACGCGACCTGCTGGTGCCGGTGCTGCGTCGGCACACCGGCCTGCTCGCGCTGCTGGCGGCGACCTCGGTGCTGCTCACCGCGACCGGCCTGGCCGTACCGTGGGCGACCGCCGCGCTCATCGACGCCGTCATGCCCCCGGCGGCGTCCTGGCTCGTCGCCGTCGCCGCGCTGGCCGTGCTCACCGGGGCGTTGTCCCTGGCCCGGGGGCTGACCGTGACCGCCCTGCAACGGCGTATCGGCAGCCGGCTCGGCACCGAGACGGTGCACCGGCTGTTCGCGGTGGTCTACCGGTACTTCCACCGCCGGTCCGCCGGTGACCTGGTCGACCGGGTCCGGGCGGTGGCCGGTGTCCGGGACCTGTTGGCGTCGGCGCTGGTGGCGACCGCGCTCGACGGGTTGCTGGTGGTCGGCTACCTGACCGTGGTGACGGTGCTGGCACCGGTGCTGGGGCTGGTGGCCGCCGCCGTGATCGCCGTCCAGGCGGGTACCGCGTTGTGGGTGGGCCGCCGCTCCGGTGCCCTGCAACGGGAGGAGCTGCTCGCCTCCGGTGAGGAGGCGGCCCGGCTGGCCGACGCGGTGCAGGGCATGGCGGCGATCCGGGTCGCCGGGGCCCAGCAGCGGGTACGGCAGCGCTGGCAGGAGTCGTTCGACCGGGGCGTGTGGGCGGCGCACCGGCTGGCCCGGTTGTCGGCGGTCGCGGATGCGCTGCTCGCCGCTTGGTCGATGGCGAGCCCGGTGCTCATGCTCCTGGTGGCGGTCGGGCAGGCCGATTCGCCGGGTCGGACGGCCGGGCTGTCCGCGCTCGCGGTCGCCGCGATCACCCCGGCGGTCGCGCTGGCCCAGCGGTTGCCGTCGTTCACCCTGCTCGCGCCCACCATGGACCGGCTGGCCGACATCGCGGACGCACCGCTGGAGCAACCCGTTCCCGGCGTACCCGCACCCAGGCTGACCGGCCTGGTCACCCTCGACGGGGTGAGTTTCCGGTACGACCGGCGGTCGCCCTGGGCGTTGCGCGACGTCACCGCCGTGATCCCGCCCGGCAGCAAGGTGGCGGTGGTGGGCGGTTCGGGCAGCGGCAAGAGCACCCTGGTCGGCCTGCTGACCGGCCTGTACGCCCCGACCGGGGGGTGCATCCGCGTCGACGGCCACGATCTGGCCACGCTGGACCTGTCCTCGGTGCGCCGGCAGATCGGGGTGGTCCTGCAGGGGACCTACCTCGGCGCGGGCACCCTGCGGGAGGCGTTGACGCTGTCCCGCCCGGACGCCTCCGACGCCGCCGTCGCCCGGGCGCTGCGGCTCGCCGCGCTGCAGGAGGACGTGGCGGCCCTGCCGATGGGGTTGCACACCCACCTCGGCGACGGTGGCGTCGGCCTGTCCGGCGGGCAACGTCAGCGGGTCGCGCTGGCCCGCGCGCTGCTGGCCGACCCGGCCCTGCTCATCCTGGACGAGGCGACCAGCGCGCTGGACGCGGTGACCGAGGCGGCCGTCGAGGCGAGCCTGCGCACGCTGCCGATGACCCGACTGGTCATCGCACACCGGTTGTCGACGGTCGCGGACGCCGACCTGGTGCTGGTGCTCGACCGGGGGCGGTTGGTGGAGAGCGGACCGCCCCGGGTGCTGCTGACCGCCGGTGGGCCGTTCGCCCGGCTGGCCGGGGTACCCGGTGCCGTCGGGTCGTGGCCCGATCCGGTCCGTTGAGCCGGTCACGGCGCGTGCGGGACGGCGGCGAACTCGACGAGGTCGAGGCGGCCGTGGGTGGACGCATAGCGGGTGAGTGAGGTGTTGGCGACCGGGGTGGTGGCGAGGACCGCGTCGAGGTCGGCGAACGACAACCCCTCCAGGACGTGCCGGGCGGCGACGACCACGGCGTCGTGGGCCACCACCCACACCCGGCGGCCGGCGTGCCGGCGGTGCAGGTCGGCCAGGGCGGCGCGGACGCGGGCGGCGACGTCGTCGAACGTCTCACCGCCGGGTGGCCGGTAGGCATGGAGGCCGTCGGCGGCGAGCCGGGCCGCCTCGGCGGGGAACCGTTCGGCGATCATCAGCGGGGTCAGCAGTTCCAGCTCCCCCATGAGCCGGTCGACCAGCCGCCCGTCGAGGTCGACCGGGGCCGGGGTGACGCCGAGGGCCGCGGCGGTGTCCGCCACCCGCGCCCAGGTCTGCCGGGCCCGCCGGTACGGGGAGCAGACGACGTGGTCGGGATGCTGGTCGGCGGGTTGCGCCGCGAGCCAGCGGCCGAGCCGGGTGGCCTGTCGCCGGCCCAGTGGTGACAGCGGGACGTCGGCGTCGCGTCCGGTGAGCCCGTGGGTGGCGACGCCCCGCGCGTGGGCCTCGGCGAACGCGACGTTGGCGACGCTCTGCCCGTGCCGGACGATGGTCAACTCCGCGACGGTGTCCACCGTTCCACTGTCCGGCAGCAGCCGGCGCGGGGCGACCCCGGGCGGCGGGACGCTGCCGGGAACGACGGCGGTACCCGGCAGCGCGCCGGCCTCGACGCCCCGACCGAACACGTTTCCGAAAGTTTCCGAAAGTCGTTGACGCGTTCGAAACGCCGCTGCAATACTCCGATTCACAGCGACATCAACGCATCTCGATAGAACCCCGCATCCCCAGGCAGCACCGCCCCCAGGAGGACCTGCGCATGATCTCCAGCACCGGTGACTCCGGTTACCCGTCCCGCTCCCGAGCCTCCCGCCTGACCGTCCGGCTGGCGGTGCTCGCCACCACCGTGGCGCTGGGCGCCGTCGGCGTCGCGGTCTCCGCCACCCCGTCCAGCGCCGCCGCCTGCAACGGCTACGTCGGCCTCACCTTCGACGACGGACCGACCGGCAGCACCGGCGCGCTGCTGAACGTGCTGCGCGCCAACAACGTCCGGGCGACCATGTTCAACGTCGGGCAGAACGTGCAGGGCAACCCGTCCGCCGCCCGGGCCCAGGTCGACGCCGGCATGTGGATCGGCAACCACAGCTGGAACCACGCGCACATGACCTCGATGGGTCAGAGCCAGATGCAGTCCGACCTCTCCCAGACCAACTCGGCGATCCAGTCGGCGACCGGCGTACGGCCGCAACTGTTCCGCCCGCCCTACGGCGAGACCAACTCGACCCTCCAGTCGGTCGCCTCGTCGCTCGGCATGCGCCAGGTGATCTGGGACGTCGACTCCCAGGACTGGAACGGCGCGAGCGTCAGCCAGATCGTCTCCAACGCCGGCCGGCTCCAGAACGGCCAGGTGATCCTGATGCACGACGGCATCCAGAACACCCGCGACGCGATTCCGCAGATCATGGCCAACCTGAACAGCCGTGGCCTCTGCCCGGGCATGATCTCGCCGAGCACCGGCCGGGCGGTGGCCCCGGACGGCACCCCGCCGACCAACCCCCCGACCACCCCGCCCACCGGCACGCCGACCACCCCGCCGGCCGGTGGGACGTGCACCGCGACGGCGACGTACCCGAACGTGTGGGGCGACCGGTACAACACCTCGGTGACGGTCCAGGGCGGCAGCAACTGGACGGTGGTGGTGGCGCTGACCGCGCCGCAGAAGGTCAACACCACCTGGAACGGCACGCCCAGCTGGGACAGCTCCGGTTACGTGATGACGATGCGGTCCAACGGCAGCGGCAACACCTTCGGCTTCACCACGATGATGAACGGCAACAGCGGCGCGCGGCCACAGATCCGCTCCTGCACCACGGGCTGACCGGCACGCCGCTGTCGAGTCACCGGCCCGGGGCGCCGCGCTCGGACCCCGTCCCGACCACCGGCCCTCCCCGGACGTCTCCACGGCGTCCGGGGAGGGCCGTTCCGTGACCCCCGGAGACGACCTCGAAACTATCGGGTCACCTGCTCGAAACTACCGGTTGAAAACCCCGGGATTACCTGCCAACCTGAAATCCATCGATAATCGTGAACGTAAACAGCACGCTACGGGGCCACCCACCATCCACCACCAGGAGGTACCGACAGTGCGCGGACACGTACCCCACTCTCCGCCCCCGGAGCAGCCCCACCCCGCCCGGGTGTCCCCCCGTCGGCGGGGAAGGCTGTTCACGCTGGTCACGGCCGGGATCGCCGCCGCCGTCGCCGGGTTGTTCACCATGACGGTGGCGACCGGGACGGCGTCGGCCGCCGACAACCCGTACCAGCGGGGCCCCGACCCCACCCGGAGCAGCGTCGCGGCCGTGAACGGCCCGTTCGCCAACACCTCGGTCGCCGTCCCGACCGGGTACGGCTTCAACGGCGGTCGGATCTACTACCCGACCGACACCAGCCAGGGCACCTTCGGGGCGGTCGCCATCTCGCCCGGCTACACCGCGCTGTTCTCCGTCGAGCTGGCCTGGATGGGGCCGTGGCTGGCTTCGCACGGCTTCGTCGTGATCGGCATCGAGACCAACAGCCGCAACGACTTCGACACGGCCCGGGGCACCCAGTTGCTCGCCGCGCTGGACTACCTGGTGCAGCAGAGCCCGGTACGGGACCGGATCGACCCCAACCGGCTGGCCGTCTCCGGTCACTCGATGGGTGGTGGCGGGGCGCTCAGCGCGGCGCTGCGCCGCCCGGCGTTGAAGGCGGCGGTCGGCATCGCGCCGTACTCGCCGTCGTCGAACCTGGCCAACGACCGGGTGCCCACGATGGTCTTCGCCGGGCAGGCGGACACGGTGGTCACCCCGTCCTACGCCACCGGGCTCTACAACAGCCTCCCGACCACGACCGAGAGCGCCTACCTGGAGGTCGCGGGGGCCGACCACGGGTTCATGGTCGGCCGGTCGAACCCGGTGCTGATCCGGACCATGCTGCCGTTCCTCAAGATGTTCGTCGACAACGACGCCCGGTACAGCCAGTTCCTCTGCCCACTGGCGGACAACAGCGGTGTGGTCAGCTACCGCAGCACGTGCCCGCTGCTGCCGCCGACGTCGACCACCCCGCCGCCGATCCCGTCGGACACCCCGCCGCCGATCCCGACCACCCCGCCGCAGACCACGCCGCCGCCGAGCAACCCGCCCGGCGCCGCCAGCCTGATCGTCGGCGCGCAGTCCAACCGGTGCCTCGACGTGCCCAACGCCTCCCGCGCCAACGGCACCCGGGTCCAGCTCTGGGACTGCAACCGCGGGACCAACCAGTCGTGGACGTACACCACGAACAAACAACTCCGGGTGTACGGCGACATGTGCCTGGACGCGGCGGGCTCCGGTAACGGCGCGGCGGTCCAGATCTACGGCTGCCACAGCCAGACCAACCAGCAGTGGAACGTCAACGCCAACGGCACCATCAGCAGCGTGCAGTCCGGGCGGTGCCTGGACGTCTGGAGCACGGCCAACGGGGCGCAGGTCCAGCTCTACGACTGTCACGGGCAGACCAACCAACGGTTCACCCTGACGCCCCTGACCTGACGGTCGACCGGCGACCGCTCCCGCAGCGCGCGGACCCGGGCCGGCGTCTCCCGCATCCGGGGAGGCGCCGGCCCGGCCCGGTGGCGTACGCGGCGGAGGTGACTTCCGCTCGGCGCCGACCGTTCGCACCGCTAATCGACGTTGACGGGACAAGCCGTGTCCGGTTTGCGAGGCTTACCGGGTGCGGAGGGATGATCCCGCGCCACACCCGACAGCCGGGGGTCGGCGTCTGGTGGCCCGTGACCCCGGGGCCATCGGCGATGTGAGCTGGGTCGAGCTCTTCGTCGATCTACTCTTCGTGTTCGCGTTCCTGGCCGTCACCACGCTGATGGCCGAGCATTTCAGCCCCCTCGGGTTGGTCCAGGGCGTGCTCGTGATCCTCCTACTCTGGCACTGCTGGACCCCGTGTGTCTGGCTCGGCAACGTGGTGCACCTCGACCGGGGGATCATGCCCCCGGTCATGCTCGGCATCGCCGCCGCCCTGCTGGCGATCGGGGTCGCGATACCCGAGGCGTTCACCGACCGGGCGGGCGGACTGCCCGGCCCAATGGTGCTGATCTGCGGATATCTGCTGATCCGGGCGACCGCCATGGTCGTCCTCACGTTCGTCAGCCACCGGGGCGAGGGCGGCCGGCCGTCGGTGGTCGCCGCCTGGTCGATCTTCATCGCCGGTGGGCTGGTGCTGCTCGCCTCCTACCTGGTGCCGCCGCTGCTGCCGGCGATCGTCGACGCCACCCTGGTGCAGGCTGTGCTGTTCGCGAGCGCTCTCATGATCGACTCGCTCATCCTCGTGGTAGCCAGCAAGGGTGGCTGGCGGGTCGTCTCACCGTGGCACTTCGCCGAACGGCACGCCCTGATCGTGCTCATCGCGCTCGGCGAGACGATCATCTCGATCGGTGCCAGCGAGGGGCTCGGGGTGGACCGCCCGGTGACCCCCGAGTTGGCCGTCGGGGCGGTGCTGGGCATCACCGTGGTCTTCGCGCTGTGGTGGAGCTACTTCGACCTGGCCAAGGTGATCATCGAACGGGCCCTGCGGGCCAGCTCCGGGCGGGACCGCGCCAGGGTCGGTCGGGACGTCTACAGCGGGCTGCACCTGCCCATGATCGGCGGGTTGATCTTCTTCGCGCTGGGGCTGAAGTACCTCAACACACACACCACCCCGAAGAGCACCCAGCCGTGGCCGTCGGCCGGCGTCGCCATCCTGTACGGCGGTGTGCTGCTCTATCTGGGCGCGCTCGTCGCGGTGGAGTGGCGGGCGATCCGCCTGCTGGGTCGGGGTCCGCTGGTGGGGGTGGCGCTGCTGACGGCGCTGCTGACGGTGGTCGGACGGCTGACCGCGGTGCAGGCGCTGGTGGTGCTCGTCGCCGCCGTCTGCACGATGCTGGTGCTGGACAACACCCTCTTCCGGCGAAAACACCGGCAACTTCACGAGTCGATCGAGCAGGAGCGCCTCCACGTCGGGACGGTCGACCCCCGGGAACTCTTCGTCGACCTCGTGTTCGTGTACGCCTTCATCGAGGTCACCGCGGTGATGAACCGGTTTCCCACCCTGCTCGGCCTGGCCCAGGGCATGCTCCTGTTGGCGCTGCTGTGGTGGGCCTGGACGTCGTACACCTGGCTCGCCAACTCCGTACGGCACGACAGCACGGTGGTGCGGCTGTGCACGGCGGGCATCATGACGGCGGTGCTGCTGATCGGGCTGGCGATCCCGCAGGCTTTCGTCCCCCTGCCCGGCAGCCTCTCGGGCCCGCTGCTGGTCGTCGGGTGTTACATCGGCATCCAGCTCATGCAGGGGTTGATCTTCCGGCAGCTCGTCCGGGAGAACTCCGACCTGCGGGGCACCCGGAAACGGTTCGTCGCCACGACCGTCACCATCGCCATCCTGCTGGTGATCGCCGTCGTCGAGCTGGCCGCCCCCGACACGGCCGCCCGGCACCCCGCCATCACGCTGCTCTGGGTGGCCGCGCTGCTCGTGCAGTACGTCGCCGGGTACTGGGCCGGTGGGCGGCTGTGGCGGATCAGGCTGGTCCGGCACTGGGCCGACCGGCACGCCCTGGTCATCCTGATCGCCGTCGGCGAGGCGGTCCTCTCCGTCGGCATCTCCATCAACAACGTGCCGATCTCCGCCCCCACGCTGGTCGTCGTCGTCGCGTCGGTGGTGGCCCTCGGCACGATCTGGTGGAGCTACTTCACCGGCATCGACGCGGCCCGGATCGCCCTCGAGGCCTACGAGGGGGACCGTCGGGTCCGCGCCGCGCGGGACGCGTACACCTATCTGCACCTGCCGATGATGGCCGGGATCGTCCTGATCGCCTACGGCCTGCACCAGACCCTGGCCGCGTCCCAGGAGCGGCACAGCGCCCTGCTGGGCCACTACATGCTGTTCTTCGGGGTGGCGTTGTACCTGCTCGGCAACCAGATGTTCTGGCTGCGGATCTTCCGGACGGTCAGCCCCCACCGGCTCATCGGCGCGGGGGTGGTCACCGTCCTCGCGCCGGTGACCGTCGCGCTGCCGTCCGTGCTCTCGTTGCTGCTGCTGACCGTGATCGGCGTCGTCTTCGCCGTCGTCGAGGCGGTGCAGGAGGGTGACCCACGGACCCGGCGGCCCGCCCGGACGTGAGCCGGGTGGGCCGGGCTCAGCCGACGGTGCAGGGGCCGCCGTTGAGCCCGAAGCTGGTCGGCGGCGCGTTGCTGGTGTGCCAGCTGCCCTGGATGCCGAAGCTCACCGAGCCGTTCGGCGCGACGACGCGGTTCCAGTCGACGTTACGGGCCGTCACCGTGGCCCCGCTCTGGCTGGTCGTCGCGTTCCACCCGGAGGTGACCTGCTGGTCCCCCCGGAAGCTGAAGGTGAGCGTCCAGCCGTCCACCGGCGCGGTCGCGGTGTTCCGGACCGTCACGACGGTGACGAACCCGCCCTGCCACTCGGACTGGTTCTGGTAGGTCACCCGGCAGGTGGTCGGCGGCGGTGTGGTCGGCGGGGTGGGCGTCGTCGGCGCGAAGACCGCGTTGGAGGCGATCGAGAGGTTGCCGGCCGCGTCCCGGGCCCGCACGTAGAACTGGTACCGCAGCGGCGTCGACGGCGGAGGCGGCGGCGGGAGCGCGATCGGGTACGTCGTCGTCGACACGGTGGCGACCAGGAACGAGCTGTACCAGCCGTCGAAGCGGTAGACGTTGTAGCCGCTCACCCCGACGTCGTCGGTCGAGGGTGACCAGGAGAGCGTGGCGGTCGAGTCGGTCACGTCGCCGAGGGTCAGGTTCTGCGGCGCGCTCGGCGGGGTGGTGTCCGGTCCGGTGTCGGTGACCGGGGTGACCACGGTGACCGGCTCCGACGACAGGGAGCGGTGCCCGACGACGTCCCGGGCGGAGATCCGGAACAGGTACTGCCGGCCCGGGGTGATGTAGTTGCTGATCGTGGTGGTGGTGACGTCGCCGACGCTTGCCGACATGACGACGTCGTCGAAGGGGCTGTAGTACGTGATGTCGTAGCCGGCGATGGCGCAGCAGCCACGGGTCGCGGCCGTCCAGGTGAGGGTGACCGACCTCGTCTTGACCTGGCTGGCGGTGACGTTCGTGGGCACGCCCGGCGGGAAGGGCGAGGTGTCCGGTGTGCCCGGCGGGGTGGTGGGTGGCGCGGTCGGCGGCGGCGTCGTGGCCGCTCCCGCCAGGGGCGCCGCGGCGGGTGCGGGCGCGACCCCGGGGAGCCCACCGGCGGCCGGTACGGGGAGCGTCGTGGTGCCGGCACCGGCGGCCGGTACGGCGATCGCTCCCAGGCCGAACACGGCGATCGACGAGACGACGGCGGCGAGCAGGCCGGGCCGCACGCGGCGGCGCGGCGCGGACGAACGGACCCCTGGCATACGTCCACGGTGCGGCAACATATCGAAGGTTGTCAACGACTTGCACCAACCGGTGCGTGGTTCCGGGCCACCTCGGACCCGATCGGGTCCGGCACCGGCTCGCGCGCTCGGTTGCGGGGCGGCCCGGACCGGCCCGCGACCGGACGGCCGCCTGCTCCCCGGGAGCCGCCCCGCAGCTCAGCCGGCCGTCCAGGCGCGGAGCTTGTCGGGATTGAGGACCGTCCAGATGCGCCTGATCCGGTCACCCACGACGTCGAACGCCAGCACCGCCCCGACGACGCCCGCCACCTGCGCCACCAGACCTGGCTGCCCGTTGACCGTGCACTCCAGGAGCCGGACGCCGGAGGCCGCACCGCCCCGATCGGCGAAGAAACGTGCGACCTGCCCGGCACCCTCGATCGGGTGGAGTGCCGCGCTGACCCGCCCGCCACCGTCGCCGGTCGCGGTGGCGTCGGGCGTCAGCAGACCGACGAGCGCGTCGATGTCGGCGGCCTGCCACGCCTTCCTGAACTCCCGGACGATGCCGGCCTGGCGGGCGGTGGGCACGCCGGGTACCGGTGCCCCGCGCACGCGGCGGCGACCGGACGAGGCCAGCTGGCGGCACGCCGCCGGGGTACGGCCGACGACCTCGGCCACCTCGGCGAAGGAGTAGCGGAAGACGTCGTGCAGGACGAACGCGACGCGCTCGGCCGGGGTCATCGACTCCAGCACCACCAGGAAGGCCATCCCGACCGACTCGTCGAGGGCGATCTGGTCGACCGGGTCACCACCGGTGGGGTCGCTGGTCCACTCCGCACGTGCGGGCAGCGGCTCCGGCAGCCACTGACCCACGTAGCGCTCCCGCCGCGCGCGGGCCGAGCCGAGCAGGTCGAGGCAGATCCGACCGGCGACCCTGGCCAGCCAGGCGTCCGGGGCCGCGATGGCGTCCCGCTGGCCGGGGGTCAGGGCATACCAGCGGGCGTACGTCTCCTGCACGACGTCCTCGGTGTCGGCCAGGGACCCGAGCAGCCGGTACGCGAGATTGACGAGCTGACGCCGTTCGCCGACGAGCCCGCTCGGGGCCGGGCCGGGCCGGGCCGGTCGGACCCCAGACCGGTGGGGTTGGTCATGCTGCCGCCGGCCCCCTCGCCCGCTCCCCGCCCACCGGCTCGACCGACGTACGCCAGCGGTGGTGACCCCGGCTCGCCGCCTGACATTCGGCAGGGCTGTGTCGTCGTATCAGTGCACCGAACACTATCCCAGCGACGGGGGAAAAACGATCATGGAACCAGTGAACCTGGCGATCATCTACTACAGCGCCACCGGCACCGTGCACACCCTGGCCGAGGCCGCGGCCGAGGGGGCGCGGCAGGCCGGCGCGAACGTACGCCTGCGCAAGGTGGCCGAGACGGCCCCGGCCGAGGCGGTCGACGCCAGGGCGGAGTGGGCCCAGCACGTCCAGGACACCGCCGACGTCGACGTGGCCAGCGGCGACGACCTGGACTGGGCAGACGCGGCCCTGCTCGGCACCCCCACCCGCTTCGGCAACGTGTCGAGCCAGCTCAAGGCGTTCATCGACACCCTCGGCCCGCTGTGGTTCCAGGGCCGGCTCGCCGGCAAGGTCTACTCGGCCTTCACCGCGTCGAACACCTCGCACGGCGGGCAGGAGTCGACCCTGCTGTCGCTGTCGAACGTCTTCTACCACTGGGGCGGGATCATCGTGCCTCCCGGCTACACCGACCCGATCCAGTTCCAGTCGGGTAACCCCTACGGCACCTCGCACGTGGCCGGCAGCGGCCCGCCCGGTGACGTCACCCTCCAGGCGGCCCGCTACCAGGCCCGGCGCGTGGTCGACACCGCAGCCGCACTGAAAGCCGGACGGCCCGCCTGAATCCCTCCCCGCCCCGACCGGGCGGATCGCCCGGCCTGAGCAGGCCGGGCGGAACGGGGGCGGTCGGGGCGGGGGCGGTCGGGGCGGGGGCGGTCAGGGCGGGGGCGGTCAGGGCCGTTGCGGAGCGCGAAACTCGCATGGACAGGCGGTGTTACGTTGAAGCGGTCCACCAGCGACGGTCGAGGGGGTGTGCATGGCCGAGACCATGGGGCGGGTCCTGCCGGTCTATCTGGTGGCGGACGAGTCCGTCTCCATGACTCCGGTCGTGGACGAGCTGAACGCCGGCCTCCAGTCACTCCACGACGCCCTGCTGCGTGAGCCGCTCGCAGCGGCCAAGGTCCGCTTCTCGATCATCGGGTTCTCCGAGGACGTGATCGTCCACTCCGCACTGTCCGACCTGCGCAACGAGTCGGCGCTGCCGCAGCTGTCCGTACGGGCCGGGACGGCCTACGGCGTCGCGTTCAGCCTGCTGGTCGACCGGATCCCGGCCGACGTGCGCGCCCTCAAACGGGAGGGCTTCGCGGTGCACCGGCCGGCGGTGTTCTTCCTCAGCGACGGCCAACCGACCGACCCGGGCGAGTGGGAGCCGGTCTATGCCGAGCTGACCGACCGGGAGCGCACCCCGACCGCGCCGAACATCATCGCGTGTGGCATCGGCGAGGCACGGGCCGAGACGATCCTGCACGTGGCGACCCGGCCGGAATTCGCGTTCGTGGCCACCCCCGGGGTCGAGGTGGGGTTCGCGATCGCCGAGTTCTGCACCGCCCTGACCCGCAGCGTCATCAGGTCGGGGCAGGCCGTCGGTGGCGACACGGCGGAGCTGGTCGTGGAGCGGCCGGACAGCTTCCGGATGGCCGTGGACGTGGTGTGAGCTTCGACTGGGCTCCTCCGCTGATCGGGGCGACGGGCCCGGAGCTGCCGGCCCGCGCGCCGCAGACGCAGCCGTACCGGCCGGACACCGTGCTCGACGGGTGGGCGACGGACGGCTTCGCGGTGCGGGCGGCCTCGGTGCGCGGGCCCGGCCACCGGGCGTCCGACGTACCCCGGCAGGACGATTTCGCGCTGGCCACGGCGGACGGTTCGGTGATCGCGGTGGTGGCCGACGGGGTCTCCAACGCCCCGCTGTCCCACCTGGGCGCCACCATGGTGTGCCGGACGGTCGTCGACTACCTGCTGCGCGCCGACGACACCGTCGACTGGCACGACCTGCTGCGCTGCGCGGGCTGGGCCCTGGTGGAGTACGCCGGGCGGCAGCTGGGTGAGCCCGATCCGCAGCGGGCCGAGGCGCTGCTGGCCAGCACCGTGGTCGTCGCCCTCGTCCGGCCGGACGGGCCCGGTCGGGCCGTCGCCCACCTGGTCCGGGTCGGTGACTCGGCCGCCTGGCGGTTGCGCGACGGCACCTGGGAGCCACTGCTCACCGACCCGACCGACCCGCAGGACGAGTTGCTGCCGGACGGCGTCGCCGCCCTGCCCCGGGTGCCCACCGAGGTCGACCCGGTGGCGGTGACCCTCGTCGCGGGCGACGTGCTGGTGCTGGCCACCGACGGTTTCGCCGAGCCGCTCGGGCACGGCACCGGGGACCTCGGGCAACTGTTCGGCGACGGGCTGACCACGCCGCCCGCGCTGACCCGGCTCGCCTGGATGCTCGACTTCGCCGGCGGGGCCTGGGACGACGACCGTACCGTGCTGGCCGTCTGGCCGGTCCCGCCCGAACTGCCATGACCAGCCCACTGCCGCCCGAGGTGAGCCTGTCCGCCCTCGGCCCGCGTAACCGCATCGGGGTCGGCGGTCAGGGCACGGTCTACGCCCTCACCGAGGACCCCCGGTGGGTCTACAAGGAGTACGCGACCCGGCTCGTCGACGACGTCGACGTGACCACGCTGAACCGTTTCGTCCGACTCGCCGCCGACGCCGGACCGGACGCGGACGCGCTGCTCGGTCTCGCCGCCTGGCCCACCGCCGTCGTCCGTAAGGAGGGCGTGGTGCGGGGCTTCCTGATGCCCCGGGTGCCCGACCGGTTCCGGGTCCGGATCCAACTGCCACGCGGGCCGGACACCGTGCTGGCACAGGTGCAGTACCTACTCAACAACGACGACTACCTGCGCGGCCGTGGCCTGCACGTCGACGACCGGATGCGCCTCGAACTGCTGCGGGACACCGCCGAGGCGCTGACCCTGCTGCACCGCCTCGGGGTCTGCGTCGGTGACCTGTCGCCGAACAACCTGCTGTTCAGCCTCGACGCCCGACCCCGGTGCTACTTCATCGACTGTGACGCGATGCGCCTCGATGGCGACTCGGTGCTGGCGCAGGCCGAGACCCCCGAGTGGCACGTGCCGGACGCGGACGCCGAGGAACTGGCCACCCCGGCCACCGACGCGTTCAAGTTCGGACTGCTCGCGGTCCGCCTGTTCGCCGGTGACCAGCAGACCCGCGATCCGGCTGCGGCGCAGCGGCGGCTCGACCGGCAACTGGTCACCCTCGCCGGCCGGAGTCTCGACCCCGTCCCGGACCGCCGGCCGGCCCCGGAGCACTGGCTGGACGCCCTGGAGCGGGGCATCCGACGCACACCGCCGACGGCACCGGCTGCTTCCCCGGGCCCGGAGCCGCCCGGTCAGGGGTCGACGCGCCCGAACGCCCCCCGCCGGGACCCCGTACGCCGCAACGTCCCCCGGCCCGGGGTGGTCAACCCCCAGCCGGCCGGCCGGGGTTGGGGTCTGCTCGTCGCGGCGATCGCCGCGATCGCGGTGATGGCCGGCCTGATCAGCGCCAACAGCGACACGACGAGCACGACCCCCCGGGCCCGGTCGAGTCTGCCGACGGGAGTGCGGTGGGACGCCACCATCGTGCCCTCCTACCCCCGGGTCCTGCCCACCCGCTACCCGGCAGGGGTGCCCGCAGCGCCCGTCCTGCCGCTACCGACCCGTTTCGACCTCGAAAAGCTCCTTCCCCTGGCCAGGCCCTGCCTGTTCAGCGACGTCACGGTGGGGCGCGGCCTCAACCGGACGTCCGCCCGGACGAAAGCGGCGGTCGCCGCCGTCGGCAGCTTCCTCTGCGGGATCAACATCGACTCACCACGCCTGGCCGACCGCAGCAGCACCCAGACCGCGCGCGCCGCCACGTTGGCGGACCGGGGCCCGTTCCGTGGCGCGACCATCATCGGGATCCGCACCGCGGCCAGCGGCAGCCCTCAGGTCAACGTGGTGTTCGTGCCGAGTGGTGAAGGCTCGTCATCCGATTGCTGGCGCTCCCGGCTGTCACTGGTCAAGGACGGTGCCGGATACCGCGTGGGCTCGCTCGCCGCCCCGGCCCGGGCCTCCTGCCCGTGACCGCTGGCACCCTTGTGCAGCAGGTCGTTGACGGCGGCAGCGGTGGACGGGGGCAGCGGACGACCCTCCTCGACGGGGAAGCCCAACTCGGCGACCAGGCTGCGGTGCCGCAGGTCGACGGTCGCCTCCACGGTGTCGGCGAACAGGCCCACCGCGGACCGGGCCCGCCACCAGAAGACGACACCGAGGGTCGCGCCGAGCGGTGCCGCCGGCCACCACCACGGGGTCAGCGCCAGGTAGAGCACCGCCCAGCCGGCCGAGGTGACGGCCCGGTCGAACCGGTCACGGGCCTGCATCACGTCGGTCCGGCCATCGGCGGTGAGCAGCAGCCAGAGCCGTGGCCAGATCAGGCCCAGGCGGAGACCGTACTGCGCGGCGACCCGGTCGTCGGCGAGGCGGATCCGGTCACCGATCCACGTCGGCCGGGCCGGCAGGTACACCGCCGGGACCACCCGGTGTTGCGCGACCAGCCGACGCGCGGCAGCGGCCCGGCGGCGGGCGGTCAGCGCCGTCGCGATCCGCCCCGCCGGGCCGGCCCAGGACCCGAGCCAGAGGTGGCGGACGACCCGGCCGGCCGCCTGGGCGCCGACGGCGGCCACCGCGGCGACCGCGACGACGAGCGACCCGACCACCACGGCCAGGCTGACCCGGCCCTTCAGGTGGTCGAGCGCGTCAGCGGCGGCGAGCGCCGCGCCGGGCACGTCGAAGACACCACCGCGCCCCGGCAGTACGGCGAACGCGGCGACCAGGCACCACAGCAGGCCGGGGCCCAGCGCCCGGGTCAGCCACCGGTCGTTGAGGCGTCGGCCGACCTCGCCCAGCAGCACCTCGATCATGGCTCGGTCCGGTACGTCATCGGCGTACCGGCGAGCGCACAGTGCGGCACCCGACCCCGGTCGTCGCGGTGGGCCCGGCGTGCACAGCGGTGGTGTGGGCAGCGGTAGTCACCGTTGAGCACCACCGGCGCGAGACCCTCCAGTCGGGCGCCCCCGGCGTAGTCGGGAAGCGACGGGCCGGAGCCGATGCCGCGCTCGGTCTCGGGCTCCGGTCCGACGGTCCAGCCGAGCTGCCGGCAGACCTCCTCCACCGGCCGGCCGGCGGCCAGCTCGTCGAGCAGGTCGTCGAGCAGGTCGGTCCACATCCCCGCCTCGGCGCGTTCGCGCAGGGTCGGTACGGCGGCGCACAACGCGGCCAGCAGACGACGTTGCTCCATACACGACACTCCTGTCGATTGACGCCCGAGCTGCCGTCGAATCTACTGAATCCGTGCCATCCGAAGCAGGATCCGTCGATTCGATGGATCCGCTCATCGTCGCCTACAACGACAGTGGCGACGAGTCGCTGCTGGTCCGGGCCGAGGACGTGGCGCGGAGCCTGCTCGCGTCCGATCCGTCCCGGGTGGATGTGCTCGCCGCGCTCTCCACCGTCCTGATGTTGCGGGGCCGGGCCTCGGACCCGAAGCACCTCGACGCGGCGGTGGTCGCCGCCGAGCAGGCCACGGCGCTGACCTCGCCCGGTGATCCGTGGTGGCCGTACGTCAACGCCCAGCTGGCCCTGGTCGTCGGCTTCCGGTTCGAGCAGCGGCGTAAGGTGGCGGACCTGTCGACGGCGAAGCGGCACGCGGACGTCGCGGTGGCCGCCGTCGGCGCGGACGACCCGATCCGGATCGACGTGCTGGTCCGCTGCGTGAACGTGTACCGGCTCAGTTTCGAACGGTTCGGCCAGTTGGCGGACATCGACGCGGCCGTACGCCTCAGCCGGGAGGTCCACCGGTCCACCGACCCGGACCACGTGCTCACCGCCCGCCAACTGCTGGCGCTGTGCCTGGCCATGCGCTTCACCCGGACGGGCGGTCCACGCGACATCGACGAGGCGATCGAGCACTGCCGCAGCGGTCTGGCCGCCATGCCCGCGCGGCACGTGGACCGGGCCGCCCTCAACGGTGTGCTGGTGATCGCGCTGGTGCAGCGTTGGGTGAGCACCGACCACGCGGACGAAACCGACCTGCACGAGGCGGTCCGGGTCAGCCGGCAGGTCGTCGCGGACCTGCCGGCCGTCGGCACGGTCCGCGCGCAACTGCTGGCCACCCACGGGGTGCTGCTGGTCCTGCACGGCCTCAGCAACAACTCGTCGGTGCACCTCGACGAGGCGATCCGCAGCGCCCGGGAGGCCGTCGACGCACCGACCGCCGGCACCCAACGGGCCGGCCACCTGGTCAGCCTGGCCCACTCGCTGCTCATCCGGGCCCGGATGAGCAGCGACCCGGCCGGGGTCAGCGACGCCGTCGACACCGGTATGGCCGCCCTGGCCGGGTTCTCGCCGGGCCATCCGGACCGGGCACGGGCCCTCAACGTGCTCGGCACGGCGTTGCGGATCCGCTACCTGATCGATCACGACCCGGCCGACCTCGACGCCGCGGTCGGCATGTGGCGGTCGTCGTCGGCCTCCCGGGCGGGTGCGATCGAGATCCGGATGACCGCCGCCCGCACCTGGGCGCAGACCGCCGCCGAGGCCGGTGACGCGACGCTGGCCCTGGAGGCGTACGGCACCGCCGTGGGTCTGCTGCCGCTGCTGGCGTGGCGGGGCCTGGACCGTACCGTGCAGGAGAAGCGGCTGACCTCGGTGGCCGGCCTGGCCGGCGACGCGGCGGCCTGGGCCATCGCCGCCGGTCAGCCGCAACGCGCGGTGGAACTCCTGGAGCAGGGTCGTCAGGTGCTGTGGTCACAGGCCCTGCAGACCCGCAGCGACCTGTCCGCGCTGGCCGCGGTCGCACCCACGCTCGCCGACGAACTCGACCGGACGCGCCGGGAACTGGACGGCGCCGGGGCGTCCCCGATCGTCGCGCTGCCGTCCCGGCCCGGCTGGGAGCTGGGCCGGGACCTGCTGACCAGCGCGCTGGGTGGACCGCACCGTGCCGAGACCGAGGACGCCGGTCACCGCCGCCGGTTGGCGGAACGCTGGGAGCGGCTGGCGGCCGAGGCCCGCCGCCAGCCCGGCTTCGAGAACTTCCTGCACCCGCCGTCGTTCGCCGCCCTCCAGCCCGCCACCAGGGGCGGGGCCGCGGTGCTGGTCAACACCTCGCGGTGGCGCAGCGACGCGATCGTCGTCACCGCCGACGGGGTACGGGCCGTGCCGCTGCCGTGGCTGTCGCACGACACGGCGCAGCGGCGTGCCGCGGCGTTCCTCGAGGTGCAGCGGGCGGTGGAGGGGGGCGGCGGGCCGGCCGAGCGGGCCGCGTTGCACCAGACGCTGGTGTCGTTGCAGCGGTGGCTCTGGGACACCGTCGGGGAGTCCGTCTGTGCGGCCCTCGACGACCTGCTCGGCGTCGGGCCGGAGCGACGGCACCGCGTGTGGTGGTGCCCGACGGGGCCGCTGACGATGTTGCCGCTGCACGCCGCCGGCCGGTTCGGGGCGAGCGCCCCGCTCGCCGCGCGACGCCGGATCTCGATCGCCGCGCGTTGCGTGTCGTCCTACACCCCGAGCCTGTCCGCGCTGCTGCGCGCCCGCACCACCCCGGCGCCGCCCGGGCCGCCGCGGGCGTTCGCGGTGGGGCTCGGCACCCTGCCCGGCCAGCCGTCGCTGCCGGCGGTCAGCGACGAGCTGCGCGCGGTCAGCTCGCACGTGCCCGGCCTGCGGGTGTTGTCCGGTCGCAGCGCCACCGTCGAGGGTGTGCTGAGCGCGCTCGAACGGCACAGCTGGGCGCACTTCGCCTGCCACGGCGACCAGGACTTCAAGCGGCCCAGTGCGGCCGCCCTCCGCCTGGTCGACGGCAGGCTCAGCGTCCTGGACCTGGCCGGCCGCCTCGCCGCCCGCAGCCAGTCGGCCGGTGGGGCCGACCTCGCCTACCTCTCGGCGTGTCGCACCGCGGCGGGCGGCCGGGACCTGCCCGACGAGGCGATCCATCTCACCGCGGCGCTCCAGATGGCCGGCTTCCGACACGTGATCGGCAGCCAGTGGGCGGTCTCCGACCGGGTGGCGGCCCAGGTCGCCGGCGACGTCTACGCCGGGCTGAGCGCCGGGGACCACCTGGACGCCGACGGTGCGGCCGTCGCGCTGGACGCGGCCATAGATCGGGTACGACGGGCGCACCCGGACCGCCCGGAACTGTGGGCGGCGCTGGTCCACACCGGCCCCTGACCCTCCGGCAGCAGCGGCCGGCGGGGGCGTCAGCGCCGCTGGACCGGGATCACCGGCAGCTCGGGGCCGGGTGGCACAGCTTCGCGGTGCTGCAGCGCGACGATGCCGGCGGTGATCTCGTCGGGTGGCACCGGACGACCGAAGTGCCAACCCTGCCCGTTGTCGCAACCGGCCGCGGTCAGCCGGTGGGCCTGCTGGGCGGTTTCGATGCCCTCGGCGGTCACGACGAGACCGAGCCTGTGCCCGAGCGACACGACGGTGCCGAGGAAGTCGTCATCCGTGCCGGGGCGGCGGGCCCCCGGCCAGCGGGCCGGCTGCGCCGACGGCCGGGTCAGACTGGCGTCGAGTTTGAGGCCGTACAGGGGCAGGGAGCGGAGGTTGGCCAGATTCGCATAGCCGACGCCGAAGTCGTCGATGACGATCCGGACGCCGAGTTGCATCAACGCCGCCAGGGTCTGCGTCACCACGCCGGTCAGGTCGATCACCGCCTGCTCGGTGACTTCCAGGTGCAGCAGGTGCGGCGGCAGACCCGTCCGGTCGAGAATCTGCGCCACCTCCCCGGCGAGGCCGGTGCGGTGCAGTTGGCGTACCGAGACGTTCACGCTCACGTACAGGCCGGGTTGGATCCGCTGCCAACTGCTGGCCTGCCGGCACGCCTGCTCCAGCAGTTGGCTGCCGAGCGCCACCACGAGGCCGGTGCGTTCGGCCAGCTCGATGAAGCGGGCGGCGCTCAGCAGCCCGAGCTGGGGATGCCGCCAGCGGGCCAGGGCCTCCACCCCGGCCAGCCGTCCGGAGCGTAGCGCGGTGACGGGCTGGTAGGCGGCGGTGAACTCGCCCTGTCGCAGCGCCGCCGGCATGGCCGCCGACAGCCGGTAACGCTCGGCGTCGGCGTTGCTGCGGTCCTGGTCGAACAGGCGCAGGGTGGCCTTGCCGTCCGCCTTGGCCCAGTGCAGCGCGATCTCACCGGCGCGCATCAGGCGCGCGGCGCCGCCGTCGGCGACGGTGCCCTCGGCCACCCCGGCGCTCACCGTCAGCGGCACCTCGGTGCCGCTGACCCGGAACGGGGCGGCGAGCACGGCGAGCGCCCGATCAGCGATCTTGACGACGTCCCCGGCGCAGGTGGTGTCGCGGACCAGGATCGCGAACCGGTCGCTGTCCAGCCGCGCCACCAGGTCGACCCGCCCGTCGGCGAGCGCGCCGAGCCGGGCGGCGATCTCGCGCAGGAGCAGGTCGCCCACCTGGTACCCGAGTACGTCGTTGACCGCCGCGAAGTCGTCGACGTCGAGGCAGCAGACCCCGACCCGGTCGGTCGGCGCCTCGGCGGTGGACAGCCGTCCCAACTGCTCGGTGAGCAGTGTCAGGTTGGGTAGTCCGGTCAACTGGTCGTGCGTGGCGAAGCGACGGAACCTGGCCTCGCTGACCCGTAACGCCTCCTCGGCCTGGGTGCGGGCGGCCAACGCGGCAAGCCGGACCGTGTCCTGGGCCCGCAGGCTGTGGTCGTGCGCGGCCGACGTGAAGCCCGTCGCGAGTTCCGCCAGCAGGTCGTTCAGCCGGGCCGTCCGGGTGGGGTCGGCGGCGACGCCGAGGTCGCCGAGGAGCCGCGAGGTGAGGACCGCGATCGTCCCACCGAGCGCCTCCGGCGACCCGAAGCCGGCCGCCACCAGGTCGGCACCGATCCGACGGCCTTCGCCGGGCCCGCCCGGTCCGGCGAGGACCGCGGTGACCAGGCGGTCCGCGAGCCCGGTGACGATGCGGTGCCGTTGTTCGGCGCTGATCGGCACGTAGTGGGCCCGGTGCAGGGCCGTGGCCCACGCCGTCACGAACTCCCCGACGCCCCGGCCGTCGGCCCCGTCGGCGGCGGGCCGGTCGTTCACCTGCGGCGTCCGACTCCGACGTAGAAACTCATCCGTTCCGGGTGCTCGCCGACGTCGGCCTCCGACTCGGGACGCCACAGCGGGGACCACACCACGCCGGGTTCGACCAGGTCGAGGCCGGTGAAGAAGTCCTCCACCTGGGCGCGGGTCCGGGCGGTGACCGGGGTGTTCGTCCGGCCGCTGAGCCGGGCGCCCTCGCCCATCTCGTCCGGCCGGCTGTCGGTGGTGACGTGGCTGATCGCCACGCAACTGCCGGGGGCCAACGCGGTCCACAGCCGCCTGATCAGTCCGTACGGGTCGTCGTGGTCGGGGACCGCGTGGACCACCGAGACGAGCAGCAGGCCGACCGGTCGGTCCAGATCCAACAGCCGGCGGACCTCCGGATGGTCCAGGATGGCCTCCGGATGGCGCAGGTCCTCGAGCAGGGCGACCGCGTTCGGTTGGCCGGCGAGGATGTGCGTGCTGTGCGTCACCGCCACCGGGTCGATGTCCACGTAGGCGACCCGGGAGTGCGGGTCCACCTGCTGGGCGATCTCGTGCACGTTGCCCACCGTCGGAATACCGGACCCGATGTCCAGGAACTGACGGATCCCCTCGTCGAGCATGAACCGCACCGCCCGGTGCAGGAACTCGCGGTTGGCCCGCGCGACCAGGCGGAGATCGGGCACCGCAGCCAGTGCCTGGCGGGCGAACTCCCGGTCGACCTCGAAGTTGTGCGAGCCGCCGAGCCAGTAGTCGTAGGCTCGGGCCACGCTCGGCCGGCTGAGATCCACATCTGCTGGTGCCCATTCCGGCCGTTCCATCGCCACCCTCCAGCACCACACATTGACGAACCGCCGCCACTATAATCGGAACTTTGCCACCATTGCACCGCGCCGAGATCCCTACGCCGGTCCGCAGGTCGACGGGTGTGTCGATGTCGGCGGGGGCCTGACCGTCGGCGTGGTGCTGCCCAACCGCCCGCCGATCCCGGCGTCGGAGACCTCGGTGCACGCCCGCCCACCGGGAGCCGTACGACCGCCACGTCCGGCACCAACCTGGGCAGATGATCCGGGAGGCGCTGCTGCGGTTACGGGCGGGTGCGGAGGTCGAGGCGGCGACGCTGGCGCGGGATCTGGAGGCGCTGTTCGCGGCATCGCGGGATTCGAACGCCGACGACGAACACGATCCCGAGGGTGCCACCGTCGGCTTCGAACGCGCCCAGCTGATCGCGCTGCTCGCCGCGACGCGGGCGCGGATCGCCGAGGTCGACGACGCCCTGCTCAGGCTGGCGGCGGAGACCTACGGGAGCTGCGAGCGCTGCCAGCAGCCGATCGGTGCGGAACGACCCCCCGTGCGGCCGTCCGCCCGCCACATCTCGTGTGCGTAGGACCGACGGGCCGGGCGTCCGTGACGCCCGGCCCGTCGGCTCACGGCCTGCTCAGCTCGCCGCGCAGGACAACGCCGGTACGCCGTTGACGGCACCCGACGATCCGAGGAAACCGAAGGTCGTGCTGCCACCGGCACCCAGCGCCCCGTTGTAGCCGACGTTGCGGGCGGTGACGGTCGAGCCGCTGGTGGTCAACGTCGCGCTCCACGCCTGCGTCACCTGCTGCCCGTTCCCGAACGTCCAGGTCACCGTCCAACCGTTGATCGCCGAACTGCCGGCGGTCACCCGCACCTCGGCCTGGAAGCCACCCTGCCACTGACCGGTCACCGTGTACGACGCCGCACAGGACCGCCCGGTCGACGGCGGTGGGGTCGTGGTGGGCGGCGGTGGGGTGGTGGTCGGCGGCGGCGGGGTGGTGGTGGGGGGTGGGGTGGTGGTCGGCGGCGTCGTGGGGGTGGTGCCGCCGACGGCGCTCATGATGGCGTCGATGATGCCCTGCTGGGTGACCGTGGCGTTGCTGCGGTTGAACAGCCCGAACCCGTACGCCCCGTTGTAGCCGTTGTCCCAGTAGGCGGTGGCCGCGCCGTACTTCCTGGCGGCGGCCACCAGGGTGCGCGCGTAGTCCGCGCGGTACCTGTTGTTCGTCGGGTCGGCCGACGTCTTGTCGACCGAGCCGTACTCGCCGACGAAGACCGGGTAACCACGCGAGACGAAGGTGTCGCGCACCTTCTTCAGCTGCCCGTCCATGTGGTCCTGCTGACCCCAGGTCGACTTCCGGGACGGAGTGGTGGCGTTCGGCCCCCACTGCGTGATGGTGCCGTTCTCCTCACCGGCGAAGTCCCAGGGGTCGTAGTAGTGCACCGAGATCATCAGCCGTTGCTCGTTGGCGGGCACGGACGACGACCGGTACTGGTCCGTCGGCAGCGTGAAGCCGTAGTTGCCCACGGTGTAGTCGATGTTGGTGTTCCAGCCGGGGACGAGCAGCCAGCGGGAGGTGTTGTTCCCGCCGGTGCGGCGGACCGTGTCCACGAAGATCTGGTTGTAGGCGTTGATGTTCGCGTAGCACGGCTGGGTGGGATTGCCGTACTGCCCGTCGAACTCCTCGTTCATGGATTCGAGGATGAGTCGCTCGCTGTAGCTCTGGAACCTGGTCGCGATCTGCTGCCAGACCTTCTGGTACTTGTCCCGGATCGTCGTCTGGTTGGACGAGTCGCAGATCAGCCACGAGCCGTTGACGGTCTTGAAGCCGTCGCCGTGCATGTTGATCAGCACGTACAGGCCGCGGCCGTAGGCGTAGTCGACGATTTCCTTGATCCGGTTGAGCCAGGCGGAGTTGATCGTGTAGTTCGGGGCGGACCCGATGTTGCCCAGGTAGGACACCGGGATGCGGATCGTCTTGAAGCCCGCCGCCTTGACCCGGTCGATGAACGCCTGGGTCACGACCGGGTTACCCCAGGCCGTCTCGCTGGGGATGCCGTTGGCGTTGGCCTCCAGGGCGTTGCCCAGATTCCAGCCCGCCCCCATGTCGGCGACGAGTTGGGTGGCGTTCACCTGGGCCATGCTGTCGGCCGAGGCGGAACTCGTCAGCACGGCGGTGGAGCCGGCCAGCGCCAGGACGCCGGAGAGCACGGCGAACTGCACCTTCCTGAGGGTGGATTTCACAAGAGTCTCCCGTCTTCGAGCCCACAGTCACACTGGGTTGTCGAAGCGATTCGACGATATTTCGACTGCCTGTCCCGGCAGCCGACGGGCCGCCAAATGATAGATGCATGTGCATCAATAAGGCAAGGTCGTCGCCGTACGGCCGCTCGTCAGGGGCCATGGCGGACGTCCGACGGGCACCACCCGGGCCGCAGGGAAGGGGCGCGTCACGGCGTGCCGGGCAACCGGACCGTGACGACGAGACCTCCGTGCGGGGGCGGGACGAGGTCGAGCGTCCCGCCGTGGGCGCGGACGATGCTGTGCACGATCGCGAGACCTAGGCCCACGCCGGCGTGTTCGTCGGTGCGCACGCGTTCCGTTCCGCGCCGGAAGGGTTCGGTGAAGGTCGACACCAGAGCGGGTGGGAGCCGCCGGCCCGTGTTCTCGATCCGCACCATGCTCGTGGCACCGCACGCCTCGGTCAGGACCGTCACGGTGCCGCCGGCGGGAAGGTTGTGCACGATGGCGTTCTGCACGAGGTTCGTCACCATCCGCAGCAGGAGTTCGGCGGAGCCGCTGGTGAGTGCCGCCCCACCGCGGACGTCCAGGGTGATCCGACGCCGTTCGGCGAGAGGAAGCAGCGTCTCGGCGGCCTCCTCGGCGAGGAGGGAAAGGTCGACGCGCTCGCGGGTGAAGGCGCCACGGTCACCACGGCTGAGCAGCAGCAGGGCCTCGGTGAGGTCGATCGCCCGCTGGTTGACGGTGTGCAGTCGTTCGATGAGTTCGCCCCCCGCACCGGCGGGTTCCCGGCGGGCCACGTCGAGGAGCGCCCGGGAGATCGCAAGCGGCGTACGCAGCTCGTGGGACGCGTTCGCGGCGAACCGCTGCTGCTCGGCGACGTGGGACTCGAGCTGTTCGAGCATCGAGTCGAACGCGTCGGAGAGCTCCCGGAACTCGTCGTCGCGGCCCGCGAGCCGAATCCGGTGGGACAGCGACCCGCCTGCGGCCATCCGGGTGGCGTGGGTGATGCGGTTCAGCGGCGCGAGCATCCGGCCGGCGAGGATCCACCCGCCCAGCAGGCCGAGGAACAACAGCAGGGCCAGCACTGCGGCTGCTCTCGGGGCGAAGGCACGGAGCAGGTCGGAACGGTTCGGCACGAACATCACGGGGGCGGGGAGACGGGAACCGTCGGGTGCCGGCGCGGGCAGTCGGGCGTCGTCGATCACCTCGGGTACGTACCGCAGCAGGAACACCCACACGGTGACCAGCAGCAGGCCACCGACCAGCATGACGAACCCGGCATAGCTGAGGGTCAGCCTGAGGCGGACGCTCGGACCGGGCCGCCTATCCACGGTCCGCCCCGCCACCCCCGGCACCGGGCGCGGTGTCGATGCGGTAGCCGACCCCGGGCACCGTGGCGATGATCCACGGTTCGCCCAGCCGTTTGCGCAGCGCGGAGACGGTGATGCGCACGGCGTTGGTGAAGGGGTTGGCGTTCTCGTCCCAGGCCCGGGCCAGCAGTTCCTCGGCGCTGACCACCCCACCCTCGGCGGCGACGAGGACCTCCAGCACGGCGAACTGCTTGCGGGTGAGCGCGACGTGGCGTCCGTCGCGGAAGACCTCCCGGCGGAACGGGTCGACCCGCAGGCCCGCCGTCTCGCGGACCGGGGGCCGGGCGTACCCACGCCTGCGGTCGAGGGCCCGGAGCCGGAGCACCAGCTCCCGGAGTTCGAACGGTTTGGTGAGGTAGTCGTCGGCACCGAGCTGGAAGCCGGACGCCTTGTCGTCGATCCGGTCGGCCGCGGTGAGCATGAGGATCGGCATGCCGCTGCCGGAGGCGACCACCCGCCGGGCGACCTCGTCGCCGGAGGGGCCGGGGATGTCGCGGTCGAGGATGGCGAGGTCGTAGTGGTTGACGCCGAGCAACTCCAGGGCGGTGTCGCCGTCGGGAGCGACGTCGGCGGCGATCGCCTCCAGCCGCAGACCGTCCCGGACGGCTTCGGCCAGGTAGGGCTCGTCCTCCACGATCAGTACCCGCATACGCGCAGCCTATGGTCGGCGACATTCGACGGACACATCCCGGACGTACCTCAGCCGACCGGCACCGACGTGGGACCCGGCCGCTCCGACGGCACCTGCCACCAGGGGCGGGACGCCAGCGCGGCCAGCACGGCACCGGTGGTGTTGACCAGCACGTCGTCCACCGAGGACACCCGGTCCAGCCACAGGACGTACTGGGCGGTCTCCACCAGGACCGAACAGCCGACGCCGAGCGCCAGGATCCGTGGCACCGAGGCGAGCGCCGCGAACCGCATCGGGGCGAAGAACCCCAACGCCGCGAGGACCAGCAGGTTGCCACCGATACCGACCGGGCCCATGGTGACCAGGTCCCGTAACGGGACCAGGCTCACCCGGCCGGGGCCGACGCCCGGCGCCGCCCCCGGCATCAGGGTCATCCAGACGAACGGCACCGTCCCGTAGACCATGCCCACCTCGGCCAGCGACGTCCGCCACGCCTGGGCTACGCCGACGGCACGCCGGGAGTGCGCCAGCGCCCACATCACCAGGGCCGCCAGCGGCAGCCCCACCAGGGTCATGAACACCACCCCGTTGAACGTGTCGTAGCAACCCTGCCACCGCCCGGCCAGACACCTCGGAGCGGACATCAGCAGCGGCCGCCGTACGACGAACGCCGCGCCCGCCAGCCCGAGGAAGAGCAGGCTGGCGAGCACGATCCGGCGGGTGGGGCGGAACGCCCCGGACGGGTGTGCACCGTGTTCCATGCCCCCATCGAAGCCCCCGGCCCGTTGCGACGGCGTATCCGATTCCGCATACGCCCGCGATACACCGAGGCCCGACGGAGCGCACCGTCCGGCCGGCCCTCAGCCACCACCGCCGGGTGGGCCGACCGGTCCGCCGGTGACGGCCTCGGCCTCCCGCAGGCAGATGTCCAACATGGGTACGCCGTCGCTGTTGCCGAGGATGACGCCGACCCAGCCGGTGTCCGGGTAGATGCTCCAGTTCGCGCCGACACCACCGGCCCCGCCGCCCCGGCCGATCACCCACTGGCCGTTGACGATGCTGACCGGCATCGTGTACCCCTCGTACGCCGTGGGCACCGGGCCGGGAAGCTTGGCCCCGGCGAACAGGTCGGCGTAGGGACGGTCGAGCAACGTACCGTCGCGCAGCGCCTCGGCGAACCGGACCAGGTCCGGCGCGGTGGCGAAGCCGTCACCCGAGGCGTACCCGATGAAGCCCCGACCCGGATTGCGGCCCAGGATGTTGGGGTCCAGGCTGCCCTTGTCCAGGTTGCGGACGGCATCCACCTGTCTGCCGTCGGCCTGCTGCAGGTACGGGTGCGCGATGTGCCCGTCGGTGAGCCACTGCTCCCTCGTGTAGAACGCCGAGCCGCTCATCCCGCAGCGCCCGAAGACATGCTCGTGCACGTAGTCCCAGAACGTCATGCCGGAGACGGCCTCCACGATCTGCGCGGCCATGGCCAGGCCGACACCGCCGCCGGGCAGGTGACCGTTGGACCCGGCACCCGGAACCCCCACCAGCGTCGCCTGCCGGGCCCACTGCTCGTGGTGGTCGTGCACCTCCTCCCGGCTGTGGAAGACGCGTTGCCAGTCCGGCATCGGGGCGTCCAGCCCGGAGGTGCTGGTGAGCAGGTGGTGGATGGTGACCCGCTCGGCGATCTGACCCGCGAGCCCCGTCAGGTGGGTGCCCACCGGGTCGGACAACGTCACCCTGCCCTGCTGCACCAACTGCAGGATGGCCACCGACAGGAAGGGCTGGCTGCCCGAGGAGAGGTTGAACGCGGTGCCCTCGTGGTTGCGGATCCCCCGCTCCCGGTCGGCCATGCCGTAGCTGCGCGACAGCACCGTCCGCCCCCGGTGGGACAGCAGCACCACGCCGGAGAACCTGCCCTCGGCGGCCAGCTGCGCCACGTACCGGTCGTAGGCCCCGCCGGGCCGGGTGTCCGGCCGGGCCGGGTCGCGCCCGGACGGGCCGGTGCGGGCCGGGGCGGCGTGCCCCCGCCCGGCACCCACCAGCGGGGAGCCCGCCACCAGCCCGGCGGCGGCCATCCCACCCCAGGTGACCAGCCGCCGCCGGTCGACACCCCGTGTGGCATCCGAATGCATGATCATGCTCCTTGCCCGGTCGACGATTGATGCGCTGACAGTGCTGCGCTCCGGTTCATCGCCGTAGTCAAGATGCACGCACGTTGCGGGGGCGTATGCGTTTTCCGATACGCCCCCGATACAGCGCCGGTGACCCGACCGGCGTACGGACAGCACGCCCGGACGGGTCCGTGCCGATCGCCTGACGACGGCACCGGGCCCTGACGGTACAGCCAGCGCTACCTCGGTCGGCCCGCCACCTGGATTGCTGGAGGCGATTCCCAAAAATATGGTTTCTCTGCGGAAGAAATCAACGAAAATTGGAGTCCGGCGATGTCGGTTAATAGCGCACGACTCGAATTCGGGTCGACAGTTACGAGAGAGACGCCGGTGGCGGCGGTGCGGGTCCAGCAACTGCGCAAGGTCTATGGCGGGGATCGGCAGGCGGTAACCGCACTCGCCGGAGTCGACGCGACCTTCCAGCGCGGGACGTTTACCGCGGTGATGGGCCCGTCCGGCTCGGGCAAGAGCACGTTGCTGCAGACTGCGGCGGGGCTGGACCGCCCGACCAGCGGCCTGGTGTGGGTCGGCGACACGGAACTGTCGAAGCTGTCGGAGACAAAACTGACCAAGCTGCGGCGATCGGAGATCGGGTTCGTCTTTCAGGCGTTCAACCTCGTCGGAGCGTTGACGGTGCAGGAGAACATCACGCTGCCGTTGCGGCTGTCCGGAAAGCGGGCGGACCCCCTCTGGATACAGCAGATCGTCAACCGGGTCGGGCTCACCGAGCGGCTGTCCCACCGCCCTTCGGAACTGTCCGGCGGGCAGCAGCAACGCGTCGCGATCGCCCGGGCACTGGCCACCCGGCCGGAGGTCATCTTCTGTGACGAGCCCACCGGCGCGCTGGACACCCAGACCGCCGGTGAGGTGTTGGCCCTGCTGCGCTCGGTGGTGGACGAGGCGGGACAGACGGTCATCATGGTCACCCACGACCCGGTGGCGGCGTCCTACGCCGACCGGGTGATGGTGCTGGCCGACGGGCGCATCGTGCAGGACATGCCGCAGCCGGGCGCGGAGCGGATCGCCGAGCACCTCGCGACGCTCGGGCGTCGTCCGCAGCTGACGCAGGAGGGCTGACCCGTGCTGAAACTGGCCGGACAGATGCTGCGTCACCGCAAGGGCAGCGCGACCGCCACCCTCCTGGCGATGACCGCCGGGGTGCTGATCCTGATGTCGCTGGGCGTCCTCGTGGAGTCCGGCCTGCGCTTCACCGCCGCCCCACAGCGTTACGCGGCCGCCGACGTCGTCGTCGCCAACCGGGACATCACCCTCACCTCCACCATGCTCGGCGAAAAGGAAACGAACACCGTCGCGCTGCCTGAGGGCGGAACAGTCCCGGCCGCGATGGTCGACCAGATCCGGCAACTGCCGGGGGTGGCCACCGTCGTCGCCGACCGGACGGTGCCGGCGATCCTGCCGAACGGTGCCGCCACCGGCCACGGCTGGAGCAGCACCGCCATCACCCCGTACCAGCTGACCAAGGGTGCCCGACCCACCCGCGACACCGAGGTCGCGCTGGACGAACGGCTGGCCGCTTCGGTGGCTCCGGGCGACGAGGTGCCGATCCTGGTGAACGGCAGCGCACGGACGTACCGGGTCAGCGGTTTCGTCCGCCACGCGGGCCCCCGGCCCGACCCGCACGCACCACCCGCGGTGTTCTTCACCGACGCGCACGCGGTGGTCATCCACCCCCGGCTGGGACAGGTCGACGCGGTGGCCGTCCTGGCCGAACCCGGTGCCGCCCCGGCCGTGGTGGCCGACGTGCGCCGGCTGGCCGCCGAAGCCGGCGTCAAGGCCTACGCCGGCGACGAGCGGGGGCTGCTGGAACAGTCCGCGGACCAGGCGGCCTCCCTCATGCTGGTCCAGCTGGGCAGCGTGTTCGGCGGCTACGTCGCGCTGCTGGTCATGTTCGTGGTGGCGGGCACCATCGGGCTCGCGGTCCGGCACCGCCGCCGTGACCTCGCCCTGCTGCGCGCCGTCGCCGCCACCCCCGGCCAGGTCGCCCGCCTGATCCTCGCCGAGGTGGGACTGCTCAGCCTGTTGTCGGTCGTCATCGGTGTGCCCGTCGGTTGGCTCGCCAGCCGCTGGCTGCACCAGGAGTTGGTGGACCGGGCGTTCATCCCGGACACCTTCCCGGTTCGCGGTGGCGGCTGGGCGGCGATCGCCGTGGCGGTGGCAACGGTCACGGTGGCGACCGGTGCGGCGTTGCTCGCAGCGCGTCGGACGGTGCGGATCCGCCCGACGGAGGCGCTCGGTGAGATCGCCGTGGAATCCGGCCGCAACGGCGTACTCCGCCTGATCTCCGGATTCGCCGCCCTGGCCGGCGGCTTCGTCCTGATCGCTCTCACCGGCGCGGCGAAGGGGACCGCCGCCCTCGGGCCCGCGATGGGTCTGCTGTGTCTGTTCGTCCTCGCGGTGGCTCTGCTCGGGCCGTGGATCAACCGGGCCGCCGCCCGGCTGCTCGCCCCGGTGCTGCGGCGGGTGTGGGGCGACAGCGGCTACCTCGCCGCGGCGAACCTGCGCGCCAACGCCCAGGGCATGGTCACGGTGCTGACCGCACTGGTGCTGTCCGTCGGTTTCGGCGGCTCGGTCTGGTTCCTCCAGGACAACCTGGACAAGCAGATCGTCGCCGAGAACCATGGTGGGGTGCTGGCCCAGCAGACCGTGGTTTCCGCCACCGGACTGCCCGACACCATGCTGGCGCAGATCCGCGACATCCCCGGTGTGCTCGCGGCCACCGGCGTACGAAACACCTCGATCATCCCGGACGGAGCCGTCGAGAGCGCGGATGCGCAGGCGATCGACCCGGAGGGCGTCGACCTCACCATGGACCTCAAGGTCCGCAGCGGAAGCCTGGCGGACCTGCGCGGGTCGGCCATGGCAGCGTCGACCCTGCAGGCCGAGTCGAGCGGCTGGCGGGTGGGCGACCAGGTCACGGTGCGGCTCGGCGACGGCACACCCGCCGACCTGCGCGTCGTGGCGATCTACGACCGGGGCTTCGCGTTCGGCGCGGTCACCGTCGTCAAGGACGTCGTCGCCGGGCACACCGCCGTCGCCGGCTACGAGCGGATCCTGGTACGCACCGAGCCCGGCAAGGACATCTCCGCCGCGTTGGGCGAGGTCATCGGCCAGTACCCCGGCAGCTCGGTGACCAGCACGGCCGACATCAGCGGTCAGCTCGCCGACGACCTCGCGCTGAGCGCCTGGCTCAACAAGCTCCTGATCGGCATCATGGTCGGCTACGCCGCTCTCGCCGCGGCGAACACCATGGTCATGGCCGCCCTCGCCCGGGGCCGTGAGTTGGCCCTGCTGCGCCTGGTCGGTGTCACCGGCAAGCAGGTCAAGCGGATGGTCCACGCGGAACAGACCGGCCTGCTCGGCGTCTCGCTGCTCATCGGCGGAGCCATCGCCGCCGTAACCCTGGTGTCGATCGTGCACACGCTCACCGGGCAGCTGGTGCCCTACGTGCCGACGCTGGGATGGGTGTCCATCATCGGCGGCACGACGCTGCTGGCGCTGTTCACCACGATCCTGCCGGTTGCCCGACTGCTCCGCGTCCCTCCGGTCGCCGGCATCGGCATCAAGGAGTAACCGGCCACGGCTGGCCGGTTGGGCGGATCGGCCGAACACGCGCGACGGGCGGGCCCGCAACACGGGCCCGCCCGTCGACCTCAGGGCGACGACGGGCCTGAGCACATGGCCGCAGCAGTGCCACCCTCATCGTCCTTGCCGAAGATGCCGGGAAGGCCGACAGCACCCGGACCGCCAGGACCGCCGGGACCGCCAGGACCGCCGGGACCGCCGGGACCGCCAGCCCGGGCTGCGGCCCGATACCGTCGAGACGAAAACAGGGAGACGACCTCAGCTATGACGAGCGACAGGAACACGGGCCGCCGGGGGTGGATCGCCGCTGCGATTGCCGTCCTCGCGGCAGCCGTCGTGACGGAGGAACTGCTGCGCTCCGGCACGCTGGCCGACGGTCTGCTGGACCACTGGTGGGGTCACGTCGGCAGCACCGCACTGCTGCTCGGCGGTGTGGGTGCCGGGCTGTACTTCCTGCATCGCGCGTACCGCAGCTGAGCCACCCTCGAAGCAGGTACGCCCTGACCGGGCCCTTCAGACCAGGTCGGCCTGCGCGGTCACGACGAGATCCTCGTCCGTAGCCGCGCCCGTCCTACGCTCCACCGCCTGCCCGGGAGGCCGACCGCCGCAGCCACGGCGGGCCGGCCGGTTCGGCGTAGCCGCAGGGAGCAGGGAGCAGGGAGCAGGACGAACAATGGCACGACCACGTAGGGCCGGCCCCGACGACGCGGCTGCGCTGGTACGACTTCGCGTCACCATGCTGGAGGCGATGGGGGCACCCGTCGGCGACGCCACGGCACCGTGGCGGGCCGCCGCCCTGGACTGGTTCACCCGTTCGCTGAGCGATCCGCAGACGTTCGCCGCCTTCGTGATCGAAGACCCCGAACACGGCATCGTCAGCAACGCCTCCGGCCTCTGCGACCGGCACGCGCCGGGACCCGGCAATCCAGGAGGGTTACGCGGTCACGTCTTCAACATCAGCACCGTGCCCCACGCACGCGGACGCGGCCACGCCCGGGACTGCCTGAACGCGCTCCTGCGCTGGTTCGCCGACGACACCACGGTCAGCGTGGTCGACCTCAACGCCACCCCGGGCGGCGAACGCCTCTACCGAACCCTCGGATTCGCACCACCACGCCACCCCGCCCTGCAACTACGCCGGGACCAGATGTAGGGCTGCAGGTGCAAGGACGCCAAACGGGTCCGGAGACGACCACCCGTCGGGGCGTACCAGGACGTCCCACCAACAGCGTCGAGGCGTCGTCCTGACGTACCGCGTAAAGCTGCTGAACAGTTCGACACCGTGATGTCACCATCGGTGCAGCAGACCCGTGCGTGCGCCCGACCGGGCCGGATCAGGGTCGGTGCGAGGGCCGTAGCCAACCCTCGATCCCTGGATCGGGTTCGGGGCGTTCCCGAGCCTGCGGCGGTCGCCCTACCCGTGGCTGAGTAGCGCACCGTGTGGTCACCGAGGGAGTTCGAAGAGCTCCAACTGGATGCCGTCCGGGTCACGCAGGTACAGGATCTTGGTGCCGGCGAGCTCACCAGCGTGGATTCCGTCACCGCTGGCCAATATCACCGGGTCAGCGTTGAGGTGGACGCCGCGCTCCCTCAGGTGGCGTACCGCCGCGTCCATGTCGTCGACCTCGAAGCAGAGATGCATCACCCCAACGTCGCAGTTGCGGCCCTCGAACGGCTTCGGCACCGGCCGGTCATACTGGATCAGTTCCAGCAGGACGTTGTCTCCGGCGAGCGAGAACACCGCTCGCATCGCGGGGTTCTCCACTTCCACCACGGCGCCGAGCGCAGCGTTGTCGGCCGAAATGGTCACGCCGTTAGCGGCGACCCCGAGAACATCTTCGTACCACCGCACCGACCGGTCGAGGTCGCTGACGGGCACGCCGATGTGGTTCATTCGCGTCACTTTGAGCATCCATCGATGCTCCTACACCGATACGTTCCGAGGGAGTCAGAGATCTTCCTCGTACTGCTGGTACCAGGACACGGGCAACCGGATGCGGGATCATCAAGAGGATGAACCACCTTGGTGCCGCGCTCCGCGCCTGGCGAGACCGACTGGAGCCGGCCACCGTCGGGCTGGTCCACCACGCACCGCGGCGGGTCGTCGGACTGCGCCGCGGTGAGCTGGCGATGCTGGCGGGCGTCTCGGCCGAGTACGTCGCGCAGCTCGAGCAGGGCCGAGCGAAGACCCCGTCGGCTCAGGTGTGTTCGGCGTTGGCTCGCGCGTTGCAGTTGAACGACGAGGAGCAGGCCCACCTGCTGCGTCTGGCTGGGCATACCGCCAACCCGGATCGCATTCCCAGGTTGATCCCGATCAGTGTGCGCCGGGTTACCGACCAGCTCAGCGCCAGCCCTCTGGCCGTGTACGACGCCGCCTGGCAGTTGCTGCACTGGAACCTCTTGTTCGCGGCGACCTGGGGTGACCCGTGCCGAGCCAGCGTTGAGGACCGGAACGCCATGATCACCCAGTTCGAACGGCGGAACGCCCGGGTCCGACAGACCGCGGCGGAACGGGTGTGGTTCGAGCAGTCCCTCGTCGCGGACCTGCGGACCACCACCGGCCGATACCCGGACGATCCCGATGTCGCATCGTTGATCGATCGGCTGAGCCGCACTGCGCGGTTCCGCGAACTGTGGGCGAGTCCGACCGTCGCGGCTCACGAAAGCGCGCACAAGACTGCTGTCCATCCGGAGGTTGGTGAGATCGCCCTGGACGCCAACATTCTTCCGACGCAGGACAGCGATCTGCGGGTCGTGGTGCTGACGGCGCGACCGGGCACTGACGCCCGAAGCAAACTGGACCTTTTGGCCACTATCGGTGTCCAGGAAATGGCTCTTCGCCCCGATCAACCTGGCACGCCGGGGCGTGCTCCGGCCGCGAACCCGTCCGCTGTGGCGGCCTGCGGCGAAAGCTGGCCACCGCGCCAGGGGGAGAGGGGCCACACCAGGAGTAGGTAATCCTTGCCGATGCGGGCGAGGCGTGTGCCTTGGCAGGATCGTCTCCGTTGTGCGGGGTCAGCCCCGCGAAACGGTGGCGGCCAGCGGGCCGCCGCTCACCGTAGAGAGGTAGCGCGATGGAGAACGGGCAGGTCACCGGCGCGGCAAACGAAGGTTTGAGGATCGACGAGACGGCACCGGTGATCAGTCGACACAGGGTCACGGTGCAGGCGTCGGCTGAGATCGTGTGGCGCGTTCTCACCGACATTGACGCGTGGACGACGTGGCTGCCGGAGCTTCCGTACGCGCGGGTGGAAACCCCGGGGCCGCTCGGGTCGGGATCGGTGTTCCGGTGGTCCGCGTCTGGGCTGGACATCGTCTCGACCATCGCCGAGGTACGGCCCTACGAGCGCCTGGTCTGGTCCGGACACGCCAACGGACCGGACGGCATCCTGGGCGTCCACGTCTGGAACCTGGCTCCTGGCGACCGCGGGCTGATCGTGTCCACCGAGGAGTCCTTCGCGGGCCCGCCAGTCGACGCCGATCCTGGCCCCATCCAGGCAGCTCTGGACGAGAGTCTGGTCACCTGGTTGCAAAGGCTCAAGGACACCGCCGAAGCGGACGCCGCCGGATAGCGACAACCCTTCATCGTGCGACGAACCCAGTGAGAGGAACAGCTTTGACCGTCTTCCCTCCAACTTGGCCGGGTATCAAGCGCATGCTGGCGGCCTCGCTCGCCATGACCACCATTCTGGGGGTCCTGGCCACGTCGGCGCACGCCTCCACTCAGAGCAGCGGCGCCAACTCCGGAGCACCACGTTGCGCGGGGGAGAGCGTCGACCCGAACGCCAAGATCCGCTACCGCACCGAAGCCGTCATCGACGCATCGCTCCGGACGGTCTGGAAGCTGCAGACCGATGTCGAGCGGTGGCCGTCCTGGCAACCGCCGGTCCTGACCAGCAGGCGTCTCGACTCCGGTCCGCTTCGCGCCGGCTCGTCGTTCCGGTGGACGACTCCGGTGCAGGAGACACACCTCAACCCCGCCACCACTCTCGTGGTCACCTCCACCGTCCACCAGCTTCAGCGGCAGAAGTGCGTGCGGTGGAGCGGTCCAGCGGTCGGCGAAGGACTGCGTATCGACGAGGGAGTCCACGTCTGGACCTTCACCGAGGTCGGGGGCCGGGTTCTCGTGCGTACCGAGGAAACCTGGCGCGGTCGCCAGGTCGAAGCGGACGTCGAATTCGCCACCGCCGCTCTCGGGGCAGGTCTCGAGGTGTGGCTACGAGACCTGAAGACCACGGCTGAACGAGACTGCGACCGGCACCGCCGCTGACAACGCTGAAAACCCCCGATGCCCCGCCACCGGCCCCCGGTGGCGGGGCCAGCCGTATCCGCTACAGCTGAAGCTCCCGGAGCTGGCGTCGCGACGTTATCTCCAGCTTTCGATAGATGTTGCGCAGGTGGGCATCGACCGTGCGAGGACTGACGAACAGCAGCGCGGCCACCTCCTTGGTGCCCGCCCCGGACGCGACCCTGCGAGCGACAAGCAGCTCCCGCTCCGTCAGTGCGTTGAGCGGGTCGGTCTCGTCCGCCCCCGGATGCTCACCGATGGCCGCCAGCTCCCGCGCGGCCCGGTCGGCGAAGGCCCGCGCGCCGACCGTCTTCAGCAACTCGTGCGCGGCACGCAGCTCCACCCGCGCCTCGGCACGACGGCCCACGCTGCGTAGCCACTCCCCATGCAGCAGGCGAGCCCGCGCGTAGTGCCCACGTACCCGGGTTTGGGCGAACCGGTCGATCGCGCCGACGTACAGCTCGTGAGCGCCCAGGCCCGGTTCGAGCAGCGCTCGCGCGAGCAGGTGCGCGCCGACCGCCCACGAGGTGGGGCTGGCGCGCGCGAGATCCTCAAGCCAGGCGGCTGAGACCTTGCCCTCCTCCGGCCGGCGGGCACGCACGGCGGCCTCGACGAGTTCACTGTGGAACGCGGAGACGACGTACGAACCATGCTGCTGCCGATCTCGCGCGACCAGCAACGCGTCGAGCGCGTCCTCGTAGCCGCCGAGCCCGTTGCGCAGCACGCCGGTCGCGTAGAAGACAGCGGTGAACTCCACACCGGCCCAGTCGCGCAACGCCTCCCGAACCTCGCGGAACCGTTCAGTGTCACCACGCCAGGCGGCGAGTGTCAGGTCCGAGCCGAGGAGATTGGTCGTGCCCGCCGCCTCGTCGACCGCGCGTGCCTCGATGATGCTGGCGGCCGCATCATCAATCCGGCCGACCATGACCCTGGCGGCCGCCTGAAAACGCAGCGCATGCGGCAGAATCGCATAGGCTCCCTGTGCCCGGGCAAGTTCGACCTGACGGTCGGTCAGCTGCTCCATCGCGACCTCGTCGCAGAGGTCGGCGCTCAGCACGCAGGCGCGCTCCATCCACCACGGATTCGCATCAAACCCCCGGGTCTGATCCTGAAACGCCTCGACCGCGCGGCGCATCGCGGGTGCCGCCTCGTCGACGGGCAGCAGGTTCTGGGCAAGCAGGGCGTCAAGTAGAAGGTCAACGGCGCGGGGCGGACGCCGTCGCGGTAACCGCTCCTGGATGCGTAGGGCGAGACGGCGCAGCCGGCCAGGCTCATCGATGCTGAACATCAGGGAGGCGAACGCCTCCAGGTAGGTTTCGCGGGCTCGGTCGGGATCGAGACCCTCGGCCGCGTCGGCAAGTGCAAGCGTCGCCGGGATACTGCGGGACACGTGGTAGTCGATCATCGCATCCAGGAGGCGCAGCTCAGCGCTGTCAGCCGTTCCAGGGCGGCCGCGCCGTGCCTGATTCACCAGTTCCCGCGCGGCTTCGGGCGCCCCGGACTGCAACCGCGCTCGAGCGGCCGACAACAACCGACCTGCCCGCCGCGAAGCGTCCGGCGTCAGCTGAGCGGAGCGTTCCAAGAACGCCGATGCCCCGGCGAAGCCCCCACGTTCGTGCGCGCGCACAGCCGACCGCTCCAACTCCGCCGCTATCGACTCGTCAGGAACGGCGACCGCTTTGGCTCGGTGCCACGTGCGACGGTCCGCATCCGTATCGACACTGGTCGCCTCGGCCAGCGCCGCGTGTACCTGCCGGCGTGTCCGGGCATCGGCCGACCGGTACACCGCGGAACGAGCCAATGGATGCCGGAAGTACAAGCGGGGACCGGCGACCACCAGGCCCTCCTCCACAACCGGAGTGAGATCGGCAGCGTCCAGCCCAAGAACCGTCATGGCGCGGCGTAGCAGCACGATGTCGCCCAAGGGTTCCGCCGCAGCGAGCACCGAAACCAACCGGGTCCGCGCCGGCAACCGCAGGATCCGACGGGTGAACTGCGCCTCCAACGCGCCTTGCACGCCACCGGTCACCACGTTCGGCAGACCCAACGGATCCGCGTCCCGAGCGAACTCCACCAGCGCGAGCGGATTGCTACCCGCCTCGGCGACAATCCGTTCCAGTACCGGGCCGTCAAGATTGGATAACGCTGACAATCGCAGCAGGTCAAGGGCTTCGCTGGCCGCAAGTCCGGCAACGGCGAGCCGAGGAAGACGATCGAGCTCCGGGACAGAAGCGACTTCCCGCGCGACGAACACCATTGCGACCCGATCGGCACCGACACGGCGCGCGACGAACGCCAGCGCCTGCCGCGACGCTTCATCACTCCACTGCGAGTCATCGAGCACGCAACACACCGCAACGTCCTGCGCCGCAGCGCCCAGAAGGCTCAGTACAGCCAGGCCGACCAGCATGGGACTCGGTGCGGCACCTGCGCCGAGCCCGAACACCGTCTCCAGTGCGAGCCGCTGAGGCGCCGGGAGCTCGCGGCGGTACTCCAGTACCGGAGCACAGAGGTGGTGCAGCGCCGCGTAGGGCAGCTCACTTTCGAACTCGACGCCGCTCGCGCGCAGCACCCGCCAGCCGTCGAGCGACTCGACCGCGGCCTGGACAAGAGTCGACTTGCCGATGCCCGCCTCGCCGACGATAAGCGTCGCACCTCCGCGCCCACCCGCCGCGGCCGCCGCGAGCGCGCCGAGCTCGCGCAACTCCGACTGCCGGGCGACGAATCGCATTCACACCCCATCCCGATGTCGTCCTCGTCGCAACCTTAACGCCGGCCACGCCGATCAATATTCGGCGCGGGCGGCATGACCTGCACACCACGCTGCGCGCCGCGCTCAACCTCGCCGTCCGCGAGGGGCTGATCGACGGCAACCCCGCCCGACACATCGAGGTCAGCGGCTACCAGCAAC
>NZ_JBEZFY010000022.1:0-82796 GCF_040649765.1 Micromonospora sp. NPDC048894
TTCGGGTGGTGTGGTGGTGCCGACGTTGCGTCGGGGTGAGGGTGGTGTGGGTCGGGTGTTGTTGTCGTTGGGTGAGGCGTTTGTTGCGGGGGTGGGGGTTGATTGGCGTCGGGTGGTGGGTGCGGGTCGGTTGGTGGATGTGCCGACGTATGCGTTCCAGGGGGAGCGGTACTGGTTGGAGGCACCCCGCAACACCGGCGACGACACGACCGCCACCGGCCACGCCCTGCTCGGTGCCGCGGTGGAGCTGCCCGGCTCCGGCGGGGTGGTGCTGACCGGCAGGGTGTCCCTGACCGACCAGCCGTGGCTGCGTGACCACGCGGTCGGCGACACGGTCGTCCTGCCCGGTACGGCCTTTCTCGACATGGCACTGCGCGCCGGTGACGAGGTCGGCTGTGGCCACGTCGACGAGTTGACCCTGCACCAGCCGCTCGTCCTGACCACCGGTTCCGTGCAACTGCGCGCCGTGGTCGACGCCGCTGACGACGCCGGTCGCCGGCCGGTGTCCATCTTCGCCCGGAGCGGCTCCGGCGAGACGGACTGGACGACGTGCGCCGCCGGTGTCCTCTCCGACAGTGACGACCGGGCACCGGCCGAGGGCCTGGCCGACACCTGGCCGCCGGCCGACGCGGAACCCCTCGACTGCGTCGAGCTCTACTCCGACCTGGCTACCCGGGGCTACCACTACGGCCCGGCCTTCCAGGGCGTACAGGCCGCCTGGCGGCGCGGAAACCAGGTCTTCGCGGAGGTGGCGCTCGCCGCCGAGCAGCACGCCGAGGTGACCGCCTTCGCCATCCACCCGGCGCTGCTCGACGCGGCCCTGCACGCCGGCCTGACCGACCCGGAGGCACCCGCCGCGCCGGTGGAGCTGCCCTTCGCCTGGTCCGGCGTCGCCTTGCACCGCACGGCGGCGACCACGGCCCGGGTCCAGCTCACCCGGACCGCACCCGGTGTCCTGCACCTGGTCGTCACCGACCCGACCGGCGCGGCGCTGGCCACCGTGGACACGCTCGTGATGCGGCCCATCCCCGGCGGCCTGCGGGGACCCGCCACCGACGGCGGCCTGTACGCCATCACCTGGTCACCCTCCGGTGACCGGGAGCCCGCTGCGGCGGACCCGGCGGATGCACCCGACCGGCAGGTGCTGGACCTGACCGACCGGGGGGTCGGCACCACCACCGACGGCGACGCCGCCGAGGCCGCCCGGTTGCTCGTGCACGAGGTCCACGCCGAGGTCACCCACTGGCTGACCGGGGCCGGCACCGACGGGTCCCCGGGCGGGGCCCACCCGTCGAAGCTGGTCGTGGTGACCCGGGGCGGGGTCGCGGTCGGGCCCGACGAGGACGTCGACCCGGCTGCCGCCGCCGTGTGGGGGTTGCTGCGTACCGCCCAGATCGAGCACCCGGACCGGATCGTGCTGATCGACCTGGACGACGACGAGCGCTCCCGGGCCGCCGTCACCGTCGCCGGGTTCGGCACCGAGCCACAGCTCGCCATCCGCTGCGGCGTCGAGCACCGGGCCCGGCTCACCCGGCTCGCCCCACCCGGCGACGCCTCGCGGGCCACCGCCGGGACGCGCAACGACGGCACCGTCCTGATCACCGGTGCCTCCGGGGTGCTCGGTGGGGTCTTCGCCCGTCACCTGGCCACCCGATATCCCACCCAGCGGCTGCTGCTCGTCGCCCGGCGCGGTGCCGCCGCACCCGGGATGGCCGAGTTGACCGCCGCGCTGGGCGACCTCGACGCCCGGGTGGAGGTGGCGGCCTGTGACGTGACCGACCGGACGCAGCTCGCCCGGCTGCTCGACGCGATCCCCGCCGCGTACCCGCTCACCGCCGTGGTGCACGCCGCCGGGGTGCTGGACGACGGACTGCTCACCTCCCTGCGCCCCGAGCAGCTCGACGCCGTCCTGCGGCCGAAGACCGCGGCGTGGCACCTGCACGAGTTGACCCGCGACCTCGACCTGGCCGAGTTCGTGCTCTTCTCGTCGGTGACCGCGACCCTGGGCAACGCCGGTCAGGCCAACTACACGGCGGCGAACGGCTTCCTGGACGGCCTGGCCGCTCACCGACGCGCCCACGGCCTGCCGGCCACCAGCATCGCCTGGGGCCTGTGGGCCACGGCCTCCGGCATGACCGCCCACCTGAGCCGGACCGACCTGAACCGGCTGGGCCGCGACGGGATCGGCGCGTTGGACGAGGCGGCGGGCCTGGCGCTGTTCGAGGCGGTCCGGGCGGGCCACCCGACCGGCCCGGACCCGTTGCCGGCGACCGTGGTCGCCGCCCGGCTGGACGAGGCCGCGCTCCGCGCGAAGGCGACCGCCGGGCTGCTGCCCGCCCTGTTCGGGGACCTGGTCCGGGTCGCCCCACGCCGGGTGCGGGCGACCGCCGGTGTCGACGCCGGTCAGTCCTGGGAGCGGCGGATGGCGGCGCTCCCTGCGGCCCGGCGTCGGGAGGCGGTCACCGAGCTCCTGCGCGGCGCGGTGCTCACCGTCCTCGGACACGACCCGGCCGGGACGATGGAGGCCGACCGCACCTTCAAGGACTTCGGCTTCGACTCGCTCAGCGCGGTCGAGCTGCGCAACCGGATCGGGGCCGCCACCGGGATCACCCTGCCGGTCACCCTGGTCTTCGACCACCCCACCCCGGCCGCGCTCGCCGAACACCTCGACCAGCGGGTCTCCGGCGGCACCGGTCCCGCCCCGACGCCGGTCGCCCCGACGGTCGGGCCGGCCGACGAACCCATCGCGATCGTGGCGATGGGCTGCCGCTACCCGGGTGGTGTCGAGTCCCCGGAACAGCTGTGGCGGCTCGTCGCCGACGGTGTGGACGCGGTGGGCGGGTTCCCCCGCAACCGGGGCTGGGACATGTCCGGTCTGCTCGACTCCGGCTCGGACGGGCCCGGCACCAGCCACGCCGACCAGGGTGGTTTCCTCTACGACGCCGACCGGTTCGACGCCGACTTCTTCGGCATCAACCCCCGCGAGGCCGCCGCGATGGACCCCCAGCAACGGCTGCTGCTCCAGACCGCCTGGGAGACGTTCGAACGGGCCGGCCTGCCGTCGGCCACCCTGCGCGGCAGCCGTACCGGCGTGTTCGTCGGGGTGATGTACGGCGACTACGGGGCCCGGCTCGCCACCGCGCCCGAGTCCTCCGAGGGCTACCTCTACAACGGCAGTGCCGGCAGTGTCGCCTCGGGACGCATCGCGTACACCTTCGGGTTGGAGGGGCCGGCCGTCACCGTCGACACGGCCTGCTCCTCGTCGCTGGTGTCGGTGCACCTGGCGGCGCAGGCCCTGCGTCGGGGCGAGTGCACGATGGCCCTCGCCGGTGGTGTCACCGTGATGGCCACCCCCAAGACGTTCATCGAGTTCAGCAGGCAGGGCGCGCTCTCCACCGACGGCCGGTGCCGGGCCTTCTCGTCGTCGGCGACGGGCACCGGATGGGCCGAGGGGGTCGGTCTGCTGCTGCTCGAACGGCTCTCCGACGCCGAACGCAACGGGCACGAGGTGCTCGCCGTGTTGAGCGGCTCCGCCGTCAACCAGGACGGGGCCAGCAACGGGATGACCGCGCCGAACGGGGCGGCCCAGCGTGCGGTGATCCGGCAGGCGCTCGCCTCGGCCGGGCTCACCGGCGTCGACGTCGACGCGGTGGAGGCCCACGGCACCGGCACCCGGCTCGGCGACCCGATCGAAGCCGAGGCCCTCATCGCGACGTACGGCGTCGGACGCTCCCCGCAGACGCCGCTGTGGCTCGGCTCGCTCAAGTCCAACATCGGCCACGCGCAGGCCGCCGCCGGGGTGGGTGGTGTGATCAAGATGGTGCTCGCGATGCGCCACGGCACCCTCCCGCGCACCCTGCACGTGCAGGAGCCGACGCCGCACGTGGACTGGTCGGCCGGCGCGGTCCGCCTGCTCGACGAGGCCCGGGACTGGGTCGCGGTGGCCGACCGTCCCCGCCGGGCGGGCATCTCGTCGTTCGGCATCAGCGGCACCAACGCCCACGTCATCGTCGAAGCTCCCGCGCCGGCCGGACGCCCCGGCGACGACGTCCCGGACAGCCCGTCCGCCGACGCGGGGAAGGAACCGGCCGGGGTAGCGCCGGGCACGGACGATGGCGGTGCCGGGGCGGCGGCCCTCCCGGTCCTCGTTCCCCTCTCGGCGCGTACCGCCGAGGCACTGCGCGGTCAGGCCCGCCGGTTCGCCGCCGCCCTGGCCGACCTGCCGCCCGGCTCCGACGGGCAGCGGGCGCTGGTCGCGGACACGGCGTACACCCTGGGTCGGCGGGCGGTGTTCGCGCACCGCGCGGTGCTGGTCTGCCGGGACCACGACGGCCTGCTCGCCGGCCTGTCCGCGCTCGCCGACGGCGGCGTGGCCGGCGGCGTCGTCACCGGGCGCGGCACACCCGGCGGGTTGGCCCTGATGTTCACCGGGCAGGGCAGCCAGCGTCCCGGCATGGGCGCCGAGTTGTACGCCACCGAACCCGTCTTCGCAGCGGCCTTCGACGCGGTCTGCGCCCACCTCGACCCCTACCTGGACCGTCCCCTGCGCGCAGTGGTCTTCGCCGCCCCCGACTCGGCCGACGCCGCGCTGCTGGACCGGACCCGCTACACCCAGGCGGCCCTGTTCGCCGTGCAGACGGCGCTCTACCGGCTGGTCGAGCGGGCCGGCATCGTCGCGGACCGGCTGATCGGCCACTCGATCGGTGAGGTCGTCGCCGCGCACGTGGCCGGGGTGCTCACCCTGCCCGACGCGTGCCGGCTGGTGGCGGCCCGCGGCCGGCTGATGGAGTCGGCCCCCGAGGGCGGCGCGATGATCTCGATCCGGGCCGACGAGGCCACCGTGACCGCCCTGCTCGGGCCGGACGCGCACCGGTTGAGCATCGCCGGGATCAACGGCCCGGAGTCGGTGGTCGTCTCCGGCGACGCCGACGCGGCGCAGCGGGTCGCCGAGCGGTGCCGGGCCGACGGCCTCGGCACCCGGCAGCTGCGCGTCAGCCACGCCTTCCACTCCGCACACATGGACGGTGTGCTGGCGGAGTTCGTCCGCCTCGCCGGCGAGTTGACCTTCCACGAACCCGAGATCCCGATCGTCTCCAACGTCACCGGTCGCACGGCCACCACCGAGGAACTGACCTCACCCGACTACTGGGCCCGTCACCTGCGCGGCACGGTCCGGTTCCACGACGGGGTCCGCACCCTGCACGCCGACGGGGTCCGGATCTTCGTCGAGCTGGGACCGGACCCGGTGCTCGCCGCGATGGTGCAGGGCAGCATCGGCGGTGCGGAGCCGGCACCGGTGACCGTGGCCGCGTTGCGGACCACCCAGCCGGAGCAGGACACCTTCGCGGCGGCCGTGGCGACGGTACTGGCCAACGTCGAACACCCCGACCCGGTGGCGGTGCTGGCCGCGCGCAATCCGGCCGGCCGGCTGGTCGCGTTGCCCACCTACCCGTTCCAGGCCACGCGGCACTGGCTCGACGCCCCGGCCCCGGTCGGGGACACCCGCGCCGCCGGCCAGGACACCGCGGGTCACCCCCTGCTCGGTGCCGTGGTCGAGTTGGCCGACGGGGCGGGTGAGCTGCTCACCGGTCGACTCTCGGTGGCCGACCAGCCGTGGCTGGCCGACCACGCGGTCGGCGGGGTGGTCACGCTGCCCGGCGCGGCGATCGCCGACCTGGCCGTCCGGGCTGGCGACCAGGTCGGGTGCGGGCGGGTCGACGAGCTCACCTTCCGGACGCCGATCGTGCTGCCGGCGCAGGAGGCCGTCCGGCTCCAGGTCACCGTCCGGCCGGCCGACGGGTCGGGGCGTCGGGCCTTCACCGTGCACACCCAGCCGCAGGACCGCTCCACGCCGTGGCGGCTCAACGCCGACGGAGTGCTCGGCACCGAGGCGGCCACGCCCGCCGGGTGGCCCGAGGGCGACGCGCCGTGGCCGCCGCACGGGGCGTCGCCGGTGGACCCGGACGCCCTGCACGCCGACCTGGTGGCCGCCGGCCTGGCGGTCGGCCCGGCCTTCGCGGGCGTACGGGCGCTGTGGCGGGCCGGTGACGTCCACTACGCCGAGGTGGCCCTGCCCGACGAGGTGTCGTCCGACGCCGCCGGTTTCGGCCTGCACCCGGCGCTGCTCGATGCGGCACTGCGCGCCGTCGCGTTCGGCGTCCCACCGACCGACCGGCTGCACCTGCCGTTCACCGTCGCCGGTTTCGCCCTGCACGCCGGCGGCGCGACCACCGCCCGGGTACGGCTCGCGCCGGGCTCCGGGGCCGGCACCGTCTCCGTGTCGTTGGTCGACCCCGCCGGTGCGCCGATCGCCGACATCGACGAGTTGGCCCTGCGGCCGTACCAGCCGGACAGCGGGCCGACTGGTGGCCTCTACCGTCTCGACTGGCACCCCGTGGCGCTGCCGGCCGTCGACCCGAGCCCGCACCCCCGGTGGGCGGTGCTCGACGACGGTCGCGTCCTGGCCGACTCGGCGGCGGAGCTGCTCGGCCCGGCCGCCCTCTTCGTCGACATGACGGCCGTCCACGAGGCGGTGACGAACGGGGCCCCGCCGCCGTCGGTGATCGTGGTCGACGCGGTCTCCTCGATCGCCACGAGCCGGGCGATGGCCGCGCTCGCACCGCCGTTGGCCGCCGAACGGGCCGTCGCCGACACGCTGGAGTTGTTGCAGCAGTGGCTGGCCGACGACCTGCTCGCGGACGTCGGTCTGGTGGTGCTCACCGAACTGGCGGTCGCCGCGCGCCCGGGTGAGACGCCCGATCCGGCGATGGCCGCGGTGTGGGCGATGCTCGGTAGCGCGCAGAGCGAGCACCCGGGCCGGATCACGGTGGTCGACGTGGACGGCACGCCGGCCTCGATCACCGCACTGCCGATGGCGCTGGCCGCCCGGGATCCCCGGCTGGCCCTGCGTGACGGCGTCGCCCTCGCTCCCCGGCTCTCCCCGCTTCCCGCCTCGGCCCGGACCGCCGGGGACCGGCCGGACCCGACGGCCACGACGGGTGACCGGCTCGACGCCGACGGCCCCGTGCTGATCACGGGTGCGACCGGCGCGGTGGGGGCCGTGCTCGCCCGGCACCTCGTCGCACAGGGTGTCCGTCGGCTGGTGTTGACCGCCCGGCGCGGCCCGCAGGCGCCCGGCGCGGCGGAACTGCTCGCCGACCTGACCGCCGCCGGTGCCACCGCCACCGTCGTCGCCTGCGACGTCGCCGACCGGGACCGGTTGGCCGAGGTGCTCGACGCGTACCAGCCGGGTGCGGTCTTCCACGCCGCCGGTGTGCTCGACGACGGGGTGCTCACCGGGCTGACCGCGCAACGCTGTGCCGCCGTGCTGCGCCCCAAGGCCCGGGGCGCGTGGAACCTGCACGAACTCACCCGGGGTCGACGCCTCTCGGCTTTCGTGCTGTTCTCGTCGGTGGCCGCCACCGTCGGGACCGCCGGTCAGGCCAACTACGCGGCGGCCAACGGTTTCCTGGAGGCGCTGGCCGGGCAGCGTCGCGCCGAGGGACTTCCCGGCCTGGCCGTCGGCTGGGGGCTGTGGGGCACCGGCGGTATGGCCGGCGAGCTGGGCGCGGCGGACCGGGCCCGGCTGGCCCGCATCGGCATCTCCCCGATGGCCGCGGCCGATGCGCTGGGCCTGCTCGACGAGGCGCTCGCCGGGGTCGACCCGTACCTCCCGCCGGTCGTGGTGGCTGCGGCGTTCGCGCCGGCGGCACTACGCGCGGCGGCCGGGGCCGGTGGGCTGCCGGACGTCCTCACCGCACTGGCTCCCGTGGTGCCCGTGCCGGCCCGCCGGGCGGCGGCCGTGAGCTCCGCCCCCGGGAACGACCCGGGCAGTCTCACCGACAGCCTGGCCGCCCTGTCGACCCAGCAGCGTGGCGAGCGGCTGCTGGACCTGGTCCGCACGGAGATCCGCGGCGTCCTGGGTTACACCGACGCGGAGGTCGTGGACGACGAGCGCAGCCTGCGCGACATGGGTTTCGACTCGCTCACGGCGGTGGAGCTGCGCAACCGGCTGAACACCGTCACGGGACTGCGGCTGCCGACCACGCTCGTCTTCGATTTTCCGACCGCGGTGGCGCTGTCGGAGCAGATCGGCACCCGTCTGGTGCCGGAGACCGGTGAACCCGCCGGAGCGGTGCTGGCCGTGCTGGACCGGCTGGACGCTCTGCTGGCCACCCGCGACATCCCCGACGGGGAGGAGGACGACATCGGTGAGCGACTGAGGAATCTGCTGTGGAACTGGCAGGGCCGGCAGGGCGGCGACGAAGCCGCCGGGGGCGCCGACGAACTCGACACGATCGACGACGACGACCTGTTTCACACATTGGACCGGGAGCTCAGCGGTCCGCATCCGGATCGGCTCCCCTGACCGGCACGCGACCGTGTGGTCGGCACCGGTAACCGCATCATGAGGCATGGAAGGGAAATATCTTGAATAGGCTGCGCGGAAACCCGTGGGCGGTGCTGGCGACACTGTCGATCGGTTTCTTCATGACCCTGTTGGATCTCACGATCGTCAACATCGCCATCCCGGACGTGATGTCCGACCTGGGCGCCTCGTTCAACCAGGTGCTCTGGGTGATCAGCGCGTACTCGCTGGTCCTCGCCGTCCTGTTGATCACGACCGGGCGGCTCGGTGACCTGAAGGGACCACGGCTGCTGTTCCTCACCGGTACGGCGCTCTTCACCCTGGCGAGCGTCTTCTGCGGTGCGGCACAGAACCCCGGCCAGCTCATCGGGGCGCGGGCCGTGCAGGGCATCGGCGCGGCGATGATGGTGCCGCAGACCCTCGCGATGATCATCGGTATCTTCCCGCCGCAGCGGCGGGGCACGGCCATGGGCGTCTGGGGTGCGGTCGCCGGTGTCGCCACCATTTCCGGTCCGACCCTCGGCGGTCTGCTGGTGTCGACCTTCGGCTGGCGGTCGATCTTCTTCGTCAACGTGCCGTTGGGCATCGCCGTGCTGGTGCTGACCCCACTGCTCATCCCCAACATGAAGCCGGACCGCAAGCACCGCTTCGACGTGGTCGGCGTGCTGATCGCCACCGCGGCGCTGTTCTGCGTGGTGTTCGCCCTCAACGAGGGGGAGCGTTACGACTGGAGCGCGAAGATCTGGGCGTTGCTCGCGGTCGGGGTGGTGTTGATCGGCGTCTTCATCGCCCACCAGCGCACCAAGCAGGACGACGAACCGCTGGTGCCGTTCGCGTTGTTCCGGGACCGCAACTACACGATCATGAGCATCAACGCGGCCGTCGTCTCGATGGCGATGCTCGGACTGGTCCTGCCGATGAACCTCTACCTCCAGCAGGTCCTGGGGATGGACGCGTTGCACGCCGGCCTGACGCTGGCACCCTCGCCGCTGGTCGCGATCATCGTGTCCCCGTTCGCGGGTCGGCTGTCGGACCGTATCGGCGGCAAGTTCGTCCTGCTCTTCGGTCTGACCATGTACGCCATCGGCATGGTCATCCTGGTCAGCCTGGCCCAGTTGGACAGCAAGTGGTACACCTTCCTGCCCGGTCTGCTCGTCGCCGGCGCCGGCACCGGGTCGTTGCTGGCGCCGATGGCGACCGAGGCGATGCGCGGGGTCAACCCGCGGCTGGCCGGAGCGGCGTCCGGGCTGAACAACACGGTGCGGCAGCTCGGTTCGGTGCTCGGTCTGGCGATCGTCGGCGCGCTGATCCAGAGCCGGCTCGCCACCACGGTCCGGGAGGAGGCGACCGCGCAGGCCGGGCAGTTGCCGGCGGACGTGCGTGACCGGTTCGTCGACGCCGGGGTGCAGGCCGGGGCCGGTGGTCCCGGTGGCATCTTCGGTCACCTGCCGGGCGACCTGCCGGACCAGCTCCGGGCCCAGATCGCGACGGTCTTCACCAACGTGTACGACCATGCCTTCCTGTCCATGTTGAAGACCAACTTCCTCTTCCCGATCGCCATCGTCGTGGTCGCGGCGGTGCTCACCACGTTCGTCCGGCGGCGGCCCCCGGCCCCGACCCCGCCGGGCACCGCGGTGCCCGCACCGGCGCCGGCCGCTGCGGCTGCGGTGGCCCCGACCGAGGCAAGCCGGACGTAGCACGGCTGACACCCGAGACGACGTGTCCCTGGTCCGCAGTCGCGGCCGGGGACACGTCGTTTCGGGTCGGGCGGGGTTCAGAAGACCAGCACCCGGTTGTCGTACTGGAGCAGCCGGTCGGCGCAGTGCCACTCGACGGCTCTGGCCAGGACGGTCCGTTCCACGTCCGCGCCGAGCCGGACCAGGGTGGCGGTGGTGTCCCGGTGCGAGGTGCGGATCACGTCCTGCTCGATGATCGGCCCTTCGTCCAGCGCGGCGGTGACGTAGTGCGCGGTGGCGCCGATGAGCTTCACGCCGCGCTGCCGGGCCCGCTCGTACGGGCCGGCGCCGGGGAACGCTGGTAGGAACGAGTGGTGGATGTTGATCACGGGGACGCCGACCTTCTCCAGGAACCCGCCGCTGAGGATCTGCATGTAGCGGGCCAGCACGATCAGGTCGCACTGCCCGGCCAGCAGGTCGGCGAGGGCACCCTCGGCGGCGTCCCGGGCGCCGGGCCGGACCGGGACCTCGTGGAAGGGCACGCCGAATCCGGTGACGGTGTCGCGCAGGACGGGGTGGTTCGAGGCGACCAGGGTGACGTCCGCGGCCAGCTCTCCGCGCCGCCACCGCCAGAGCAGGTCGACCAGGCAGTGGTCGGCCCGCGAGGCCAGGATCGCGATCCGTTTGACCTGTCGGGCGTCGCTGAACCGCCACCGCATGCCGAACGGCTCGGCGATGGCGGTGGCGAACTGGTCGCTCAGGCCCGCCCGTCGCTCGGGTGCGATGGTGAACTCGGTACGCAGGTAGAACTGACCGCCGCTGGGTTCGCTGGTGTACTGGTCCAGCTCCACGATGCTGGCTCCCCGCAGGTGCAGGAACCTGGCCACGGCGGCGATGATCCCCGGCTGGTCGGGGCTGGACACGATGAGACGAAGGGTGTCGACCGACATCTGCTCTCCTCGACGATCTCGGGGTGCCCGGGAAGGTGACACCCCGACGCCGAGCCTGCCCTGCGGACCTAACGCGGATCCTGCGTCGTGCCGTCGTGCCGTCGTTCACCCGTCCGTCGGGCTCATCCGTCGCTCGCCTCGGTGCCACCGCGGAGCCGCAGGAGCGCCTGCGGGGTGAGGCTGCGGGCGAGGGTCTCCAGGGCGGCGGTGATCTCGGCGATCCGCTGCGGGTCGTCGGTGCCGAGTGCCGTGGCCAGCGCGCCGTCGATCGAGGCGGCCCTGATCTGGACGACCCGGTCGGAGACCTGCTGTGCGGTGTGCAGCAGCAGCCGTCGCCGGTCGTGGGGGTCGGCCACCGCGTCGATGGCACCGGCCTTGCGCAGGCGTGCGGCGCAGACCGACACCTTGCTCTGCGGGAAGCCCGTCCGCTCGGCGATCTCGCTGACCGAGGTGCCCGGATGGGCCCGGATGTCGCTTGCCACGATGAGCACCGAGCGGTGCAGCGCCGGGTGGGGGTCTACCCCCTCGGTGGGGATCGCCTCTTCGCCGATCTTCATGAGGGTGCGCCCCAGGAGGAACAACTCGATGCCGTTCACCCGTTCAGAGTACATCAGAAACGATCCATCATTCGAGATGCATCTGATACGATGCTTTTATCGGCGCGGGGCCCGCCCGTCCGTCAAGCGCATGGAGATGCACATGTCCGCAACCGACACCCTCCGGACCGGTACGCTCGCCGTCGCCGGCGCCCGCCTCTACCACGAGGTCCGGGGCAGCGGCCCGGTCCTGCTGATCGGCCAGAGCGGTGAGGGTGACGCCCGCCGGACCGCCGACCTGGTCGCACAGCTCGCCGACGCGTACACCGTGGTGACCTACGACCGGCGCGGGCTGTCCCGCAGCGCGCTCACCGACCCCGACCGGCCGGTGACCCTGGCCGACCACGCGGACGACGCCGCCCGCCTGCTGGCCGCCCTCACCGACGAGCCGGCCGCGATGCTCGGGTGCAGCCTCGGTGCCTCGATCGGGCTCCGCCTGGCCGTCCACCATCCCGGCCGGCTGCACACGCTGGTCGCCCACGAACCGGTCTCGCCCCGGCTGCTGCCCACCGGCGAGCGGACCCGCCACGAACGCGAACTGCTCGACGTCCAACGCCTCTACGCCGCCCGTGGACTGACCGAGGCCATGCGCGAGATCGCCCGGGTGCTCGGCATCGACCCGACCTGCCAGCAGGCCGAGCCCGACCTCACCCCGCAACCGTTCACGCCGCGCCGGGTCGCCAACTTCGACACGTTCATCCGCCGGGACTTCACCGCGATCGTCGGCGACGACCTGCGCCCGGCCGACCTGCCCGGCTGCGGCACCCGGATCGTCCCGGCCGTCGGTGCCCGCACCGCACCGGAGGTCTTCGACCGCCGGTGCGCCGACCGGCTGGCCGAGCTGCTCGGGACCGCACCGGTGGTCTTCCCCGGCGGCCACAACGGCAACACCACCCACCCCCGGGGGTACGCGGCCACGCTGCGCCGGGTCCTCACCGCCGCGCAGCGCTGACCGGCGGAGCCGACCACCCACCGTGCGGCGTGGCACCGGGGCGCCGACCACCCGCCGTGCGGCGTGGCACCGGGGCGCCGACCACCCGCGGTGCGGTCCCGCGTGCCGGTGGCGCATCGGCGGCCGGTGCCGGGGTGGGACGGTTCAGCCGCGACTCCACCGCTGGCTGGTCGCGCCGTTGCAGTCCCAGATCTGGGTACGGGTGCCGTTGGCCGTGCCGTTGCCCACCAGGTCCAGGCACCGGCCCGAGCCGACCGCCGTGACGGTGCCGTCGGCGTTGAAACGCCACTTCTGGTTCGACTGGCCGTTGCAGTCCCAGATGATCACCGAGGTGCCGTTGGCGGTGCCGGCGTTGTTGACGTCCAGGCACTTGGTGCCGTAGACCCGCAGCTCCTGGCTGCCGGTCGAGGTCCACGACTGGTTGGTCTGGCCGTGGCAGTCCCAGACGATGGCGGTCGCGCCGTTGGTCTGCGTCGCGCCGTTGACGTCGAGGCACCGGCCGGCGGAGACGCTGCGTACGGCCGACGTCGTGCCCGGCGGGGGCGTCGTCGGTGGGGGAGTGGTCGGCGGCGGGGTGGTCGGGGGTGGCGTCGTGGGCGGCGGGGTGGTGGGCGGGGGCGTGCCGCCGCCGGTGACCAGGAACATCGCCGCGCCGTGCGCCGGCACCGAGGCGCTGATCGTGCCGGTCGACGTCGAGCTGCTGTGCGCCCACAGGTCCCGCACCGCGTAGGACGACGCGCTGCCGAGGCCGAGCGCGCTGGCCGTGGTGGTGACCGTGGCCGTGCCGCCGCCCCGGTTGAGCAGCACCGTGGCCACCCCGCCGGAGGACATCGGCTTGCGCCAGACCTCCAGGTCACCGCTGTCACTGATCTTGTAGCCCTGCCGGCCGCCCCAGTCCTGGTTGACCGCGATGACGTCGGTGTTGGTCAGGATGGTCCGGGTGGCCGCCGACATGGTGCGCAGGTCGTTGCCGGCCAGCAGTGGGGCGTTCAGCAGTGCCCACAGGCTGAAGTGGGCCCGCGACTCGGTCTCGGTGGGGCCGTTGCCGACCTCCAGCATGTCCGGGTCGTTCCACGCGCCGGGACGGGCGTACGAGTCCTTGCCGACCTGCTGGTCGAGGATGCCCATGATGGAGTTCCAGTTGCCGCCGATGTCGCCGGTGTTGCGCCAGGAGTTGCCCACCGACGCGCCCCAGGTCCAGACGCTGTCCTGGCCCCAGTTGCACAGGCTGTAGAGGATCTGCCGGCCGGTCGCCGCCAGCGCGTCCCGCATCGCCGTGTAGCGCTGCTGTCCGCTGCGACCGAGGTGGTCGCCGCAGTTGTCGTACTTGAGGTAGTCGACGCCCCAGGACGCCCAGAGGTTGGCGTCGCGCTGCTCGTAGTTGATGCTCGCCGGGTAGCCGGCGCAGGTGGTGGTCCCGGCCGAGGAGTAGATGCCCAGCTTGAGGCCCTTGCCGTGGACGTAGTCGGCGAGCGCCTTCATGCCGCTGGGGAACTTCGCCGGGTCGGCGACCAGGTCGCCGCTGGCGTTGCGCTGTCTGGTCGACCAGCAGTCGTCGATGTTGACGTACTCGTAGCCGGCCGCCGCCATGCCGCTTGTCACCAGCGTGTCGGCGGTCTGCCGGATGAGCGTCTCGTTGACGTTGCAGCCGAACGAGTTCCAGTCGTTCCAGCCCATCTGCGGGGTGCGGGCCAGGCCGTTCTCCAGCGCCTGCGCGGGCGGGGCGCTGCCGAGCACCGCCGCGCCGGTGACCACCGCCGTGCCCAGGGTCGCCGCCAGCAGTACGGGGGACAGCAGGGCGACTCGTCGTCTGAACATGCGCACGCTCCTTGCCGGGGTGCAGGCCACGATTCGTAATACATCGACGTTCGCCAACGTAATTCGTCTGACATCTGACGTCAATACGCGCCCATCGGCCGTACCCGGGGCCGGCCTGCGCCGCCCTCGCCCGGGCCGCACCGCCCGCCGTCCGCCGTCCGCCGTTCGCCGTCCGGGGGTCGGTCACCGGACGTCCGGGCTGCACACCTTCCAGTCGCCGTCCTGCCGCTCGACGTTCAGCCCCACCGTCCGGGGTGCCTGGTCCGAATAGGTGACCTCGGCGGTCACCCACCGCAGGGTCGGTCCCTCGCTCAGGCGCTTGACCGTCACGTCGGTGATCCGGAACCCGGTCACCCCGTACCCGGCCGCAGGACGGTCCAGCCAGTCCGCCCGCGACTCGCGGCGTCGGTCGGCCGCACACAACATGTCGTACGCGCCGTTGTCGTCATGCCTGACCACTGCGGACAGGTAGGCGTCGGCGGCGGCGCGGATGCCGGGCTCCTCCCTCGCGTCCTTGTGGGACAGGTAGAAGCCGGCGGCCGGTGTGCCACAGCAGAGCAGCACGCCGACGCCGACGATAGCGATGACGAAACCCCGGTCGGAGAGGTCCTTCTCGGCCACCGCACCGACGGTACGGGCCGGCGGCAAGGTGCCCACCGGCCCGGCCGCGACGGGTGTCCACCGTGCACCACGGCGGACACCCGTCGACAGCCCCCGTCAGGAGACCGAGGCGGGGAACCGGTCCCACACCCGGTGCGCGGCCAGCAGGGGCTGCGCGTCGGCGAGCACGCCGCTCGGCGAATCACCGGCCACCACGCCCGCCGCGCCGGCCACCCCGGCCAGCTCCAGCACCCGCACGCCGTCACCCCACGCGCCGATCACCTTGGCGTGCCGCCAGCACTCCTGCACCAGCAGCAGCACCCGGGGGTCGACCACGGTGGCGTCCGCCGCGCCCGCCTTGGCGTCCCGGGCCGGCAGCGCGTCGGGGGCCGGCGCGGGGGCCCCGGCCAGCAGCAGCGCGTCCAGCTCGACCGAGCGGCCGGTGGCGAAGGTCCGCTGCACCGTCAGGCCGCCCACCGTGCCGCCGTGCGCGGCGATCACCAGCGGCACCATGCCGGCGGCGGACACCTCCCGGCGTACCTGCTCGACGTCGTCGGTGTCGGCGTCCGCGTCGACCACGATGCCGACCGTCCGGCCGTCGGCCGGCCAGACGCGGCCGAGCTGGGACAGCGCCGGGCTGGGCGTGACGTCGGCCAGCGGCACGGTCGGCTCCGGTGCCGGCAGGCCCAGGCCGGTGGCCACCTGCGCGCAGAGCACCGGGTCGATGTTGGCCAGGCACTGCAACTGCCGTTCCCGAATCGCCTGGTGGTAGCACTTGCCCAACTCGAAGGTGTAGGCCCGGACGATGTGCTCCCGCTCCACCGGCGACATGCTCAGCCAGAACAGCCGGGCCTGGCTGAAGTGGTCGTCGAAGGAGGCCGGGTTGGCGCGGACCTTCGGGGCCTCGGCCACGGTGACCGGCACGTCGACGAACGCGTTCTCGGCGTCCCCGGCCGGGAACGGGTTGCCCCCGTCGAGCGAGTTCGGCCGGTACGGCGCGACCCCGGCGTGCACGGCCTGCTGGTGGAACCCGTCGCGGAGCATGTCGTTGACCGGCGCGTGCGGCCGGTTGATCGGGAGCTGCGAGAAGTTCGGCCCGCCCAGCCGGGTGAGCTGGGTGTCGACGTACGAGAAGAGCCGCCCCTGCAACAGCGGGTCGTTGGTGACGTCGATGCCCGGCACCAGGTGGCCGAGGTGGAAGGCGACCTGCTCGGTCTCGGCGAAGAAGTTCGTCGGCGTCCGGTTGAGCACCAGCTTCCCGACCGGCTGCACCGGTGCCAGCTCCTCCGGCACGATCTTGGTGGGGTCGAGCAGGTCGATGCCGGCGAAGGTCTCCTCCGGGGTGTCCGGGAAGACCTGGAGGCCGAGTTCCCACTCCGGGTACGCGCCGGCCTCGATGGCGTCGTAGAGGTCACGCCGGTGGAAGTCGGGGTCCATGCCGCTGAGCAGCTGTGCCTCCTCCCAGTCCAGCGAGTGCACGCCCAGCTTCGGCTTCCAGTGGAACTTCGCCAGCACCGTCGCCCCGGCGGCGTCGACCAGCCGGAAGGTGTGCACCCCGAAGCCCTCCATGGTCCGGTACGAGCGCGGGATGCCCCGGTCGGACATGTTCCACAGGGTGTGGTGCTGCGCCTCGGTGTGCAGCGAGACGAAGTCCCAGAAGGTGTCGTGGGCGCTCTGCGCCTGCGGGATCTCCCGGTCCGGGTGCGGCTTGCCGGCGTGGATGATGTCGGGGAACTTGATCGCGTCCTGGATGAAGAAGACCGGCATGTTGTTGCCGACCAGGTCGAAGGTGCCCTCGTCGGTGTAGAACTTGGTGGCGAATCCCCGGGTGTCCCGGACGGTGTCGGCCGAGCCCCGGGACCCCAGGACGGTGGAGAACCGGACGAACACCGGCGTTTCCTTACCCTTGCGCAGGAAGCCGGCCCGGGTGACCTCTTCGGCGCCGTACCCGGTGAAGACGCCGTGCGCGCCCGCGCCCCGGGCGTGCACCACCCGCTCCGGGATGCGTTCGTGGTCGAAATGGGTGATCTTCTCGCGGAGGTGGTGGTCCTGGAGCAGCGTCGGCCCGCGCGGACCGGCCTTGAGTGAGTGGTCGGTGTCGCGCAGCCGGGCCCCCTGCGCGGTGGTGAGGAACTCGCCCTGCTGGCCGTTGGCGACGGCCGGTGCGCCGGTGGCCGCGCCGGTCGGGGTACGGGTCTGCGGTGCGCCCTGTTCCTTCTTGGGTGGCAGCGGACCGTGCGGGGTGGTGGGCTCCTCGACGGTCGGCGGGGCGGTGCCCGGTGCGCCGGGCACCTCGGGGGTGATCAGGTGGGACACCTTCTCGGCTGCGGCGTCCACCACGTCCTTGACGACTTCGGTCGGCTTGCGGGATTCCATCTGGGTGGCACCTCTTTGTGCGGAGCGGGGAACGGGTCTTCTTCCCCTACCCGGGCATCCCACCGCAAAACACGCAGGGCCGTCCGGTACGCCGCCGCCCGCCGCCCGCCCGGGCACCGCGCTGCCGCCGTGGGGTCAGCGCAACGCGCGGAGGGTGACGGCGGTGACCGCGCCGTACGCCAGGTGCGGGACCAGGTCGGCTACCCAGTCGGTGGCCGACCAGGTCCGCGGGTCGGTGACCCGCAACAGGGTCAGCGGGCCGTTGGAACCGATCATCGCCAGGCCGGTCAGCGCGAGGGTGGACACGCCCAGCGGCAACCGGCGACCACCGGCCGCCACGTAGCCGACGGCGGCGGCCACCGAGGTGACGTAGCCGAGCAACGGCCCGAGCCCGGACCGCCGGTTGGTGGCGGTCCGGGCGTCACCGAGGTCGACGTGGGCCAGTTCGGCCAACCGGCCGGCGCTGTCCTCGGCGGTGCTGCTGGCCGGCCGGGCCCGGACCACCATGTCGAGGTAGGTGACGGCGTTGAGGGCGGACGCGCCGGCCGCACCGGCGATCAGGGCTCTGCTGGTCGGCATCATCCCTGCCGCGTACCCGCCTGAGCGGCGGTGACACCCCGGAGCACCGCCCGCCAGCCGGGACACCGGCCGCTGCCGGTCAGGAGACCGCTGCCGTCACCAGTTCCCGGACCCGCTTCTCCACGGTAGGGCTCCAGGTACGCAACGCGTACGACACCGGCCAGAGGTCACCGTCGTCGAGGTGCGCCGCCTCCTGGAAGCCCAGGGTCGAGTACCGGTAGTTGAACTTGCCGGCGTCCTGGAAGAAGACGACGATCTTGCCGTCCTCGTTCGCGTACGCGGGCATCCCGTACCAGGTCTTCGGGGACAGCTGCGGAGCCGCCGTGACCACCGTCAGGTGCACCCGCTCGGCCAGCGCCCGGTCCGCCGGGGCCATCTGGGCGATCCGGTCCAGCACCGCCTGCATCCCGTCGGCCTTCTTGGCGCCCTTCTTCCCCTCGGCACGCAACTCGGCGGCGCGTTCCTGCATCGCGGCGCGCTCCTCGGCGCTGAACCCGCCGGCACCGGCCCCGGCGGCCTCTCCGGCGGTGCCGCCGCCGGACGCGGCGGTCGAACTCTTCGTGGACACGCTGTCTCCCTCACTGGGTGGACGAGGCGCGGCGTCCTGCCGGCCACCTGGGAAAAGGCTATGGTCCGGTGCCGCCGCCCGCTTCTCGATTCCTGACCAACGGCAGGCGGCCGGATGATCCCACCGTGGGGCAGGACCGGGCTGCGCCGGTCCACCCGGGTTGGCGGCCGGCTGGCGGACCCGTCGTCGGGGGTGCCGGTCGTGGACACGTCGCCGTCGATGCGTCTATGGTCACCGCATCCTCCGCCCGTGCCCGTCGTCCGAGGAGCGCCATGGGTTTCCCGGTATCCCTCGACGACCTGCTCGGCGACGAGGTACGCCGCGACCCGTACCCGTACTACGCCCGGCTGCACGAGCTGGGGGAGGCCGTCGCGCTCGCCCCGACGGCCCCGTACGCCGCGGTGGTCCACGGGTACGACGCCGCCCACCGGGTCCTGCGTGATCCGGTGTTCCGGGTGCTCGACGCGGACCACCTGGACCGGGCCGGCCTGCGCTGGCGGGACCACGCGGTGATCCGGACCCTGCAGGCCAGCATGTTCAACGCCCCGCCCGACGACCACGCCCGGATACGCCAGTTGTTCGGCCAGGCGCTGACCGCCCGCCGGGTCACCGCGTTGGAACCGGCGATCCTGCGCATCGCCGACCGGCTGCTCGACGGGCTCGCCCGGGAGGGCGCGGACGGCCGACCGGTGGACTTCATGGCCGCGTTCGCGTTGCCCCTGCCCAGTGCCGTCGTCGGCGAGCTACTGGGGGTGCCCGAGCGGGACCGGGGGTGGTTCCCGGCGCGGGTGCGGGCGTTCGACGCGGTGCTGGAGATCGGACCGCGTTCGTTCCGGGAGATCCGGGCCGCCAACGTCGCCGCCGACGAACTGACCGCCTACTTCACCGACCTGCTGGCCGTACGCCGGGCGGAGCCCCGCGACGACCTCGTCTCGGCGCTGGCGGCGATCCGGGACGGACGCCCCGACCAGCTGTCGGAGGCCGAGCTGCTGGCCAACCTGATCGTCATGTACAACGCGGGGTTCCGGACCACGGCCAACCTCTTCGGCACCGGGCTGACCCTGCTGTTGGCGCGGCCGGCGGCGTTGGCCGCGTTGCGCGCCGACCACAGCCTCGCCCCGGCCTACGTGGAGGAGATCCTGCGGTACGAGCCACCGGTGCACTTCGCCGTGCGCTACGCCGCCGAGGACACCGACATCGCCGGAGTCGCCGTCCCCCGTGGACGGTCGGTGCTGGTGCTGACCGGTGCGGCCAACCGCGACCCCCGACGGTTCCCCGACCCGGACTCCTTCGACCCGTCCCGCCCGGACAACCGGCACCTGGCCTTCAGCGCCGGGCCGCACTACTGCGTCGGCGCGGCGCTCGGCCGGGCGGAGGGGCGGCTCGTCCTGCCCCGGCTGCTGGACCGGTTCCCGGCGCTGGCGCTCGCGGCGGAGCCCGGCGAACGGCGGCAACTCATGCTGCGGGGTCACGACCGGCTCCCGGTGCGGCTCGTCGCTGCGGACACCGATCGGTCCGCCGGCACCGTCCGGGTGGACCTTGCGAATCGGTCTTGATTGAGTAAGGTCGATTCACACGGAGCGGCTGCTCCGGTGACCAGAACGGCGACGGTCACGCCGACGTCGTACCCGGTCTCCGGCCGCGTCCCCGGCCACCTGTCACGCCTCCCGCGCCCCACCGGCTGCCGGGCCCGCCGACGCCGACCTCCGGAAAGGAAACAACGGCCATGACCGACGAGATCCGCGCGTTCCTCTTCGCCGCGCTGACCGAGATGAAATACGACATCGAGGGCGCCGACGACGACACGGTGTTCGGTCCGGCCGGCCTCGACGTGGACTCGCTCGGCCTCGCCGAGCTGGCCGTCCGGGTGGAGGACCGGTTCGGGGTGGCGTTCGACGACGACGAGGCCGAGGCCCTGGCGATGATGACGGTCGGCGAGTTCTGCGGCGCGGTGTCCCGGCGCATCCAGCCCGCCTCGGCGCACTGACCGTGCCCGCCGCGCCACCCGCCCGGACGCCCGTCGACCGGTCGGCTGACCGGGCCCGGTGCGGTCGGGCCCACGGTTGTCGTCGGTGCGGCCGGGGTGTCGCCGGGACCGGGCGGGAGGGACGCGCGTGCGTGCGGGTGTGACGGTTACCGGGATCGGGCTGGTGAGCCCCGTCGGCAACACCGCCGCCGAGGTGTTCGACGCGGTCTGCGAGGGCCGCTCCGGCCTACGCCGACCACCCGGGGGGCACCCGGTCGACGGGGTCGTCGACGTCGCGGCGTTCAGCCCGGACATCGACCCGGCCAGTGTGCTGCCCGGCCCCGAGTCCCGGGTGGTGGACCGCTCGATCGTGATGGTCCTGCGGGCCGCCGAGGACGCGTTGGCCGACGCCGGTGTCGAGGTGGGCCGGGACGTCGACCCGTACCGCGTCGCCGTCATCGTCTCCGGCGTCGGCGGCCTGTCGACCCTGGCGAGCCAGGTGCTCGCGCGGGCCGAGCGGGGCCGGTTCGGGGTCAGCCCGTACCTGCTGCCCGGGACGCTGCCGAACATGGGCGCGGCACGGATCGCCATCCGGTTCGGCATCCGGGGCTACACCTCGTCGATCGGCACGGCGTGCGCGTCAGGTGCCCAGTCCCTCGGCGAGGCGCTGCGGATCCTGCGCGCCGACGAGGCCGACATGGTGGTCTGCGGGTCCAGCGAGGCGCCGCTCTTCCCGGCCTTCGTCGACGCGTTCGGCAACGCCCGCGCGCTCGCCCACGGCTGGTCCGACCCGACGGCCGCGAGCCGTCCGTTCGACCGTCGCCGCAACGGTCTCGTCCTCGGCGAGGGGGCCGGGGTGTTCGTCCTGGAACGCACCGCGCACGCCGTGGCGCGCGGCGTCCCCCGGTACGCCGACCTGCTCGGGTGGGGGGCGAACAACGACGCCTACCATCCCACCACCCCGCGCCCCGACGGGTCCGGGGCCGCGCACTGCATGCGGGCGGCGCTGCGCGACGCCGGTCTGCACGCCGACGAGATCGGCTACCTCAACGCCCACGGCACCAGCACCAAGGCCGGTGACACGGCCGAGATCGCCGCCCTGCGTGACGTCTACGGCACGGCCACCCCGCCGGTGAGTTCCACCAAGGGCGTCACCGGGCACCTGCTCGGCGTCTCCGGGGTGGTCGAGGCGGCCATCGGCATCGAGGCGCTGCGCCGCGGTCTGCTGCCGCCGACGCACAACCTCGACGACCCGGACCCGGCCGACGAGGTCGACCACATCCGCAAGCAGCCCCGGGCCGTCCCGGTGACCACCGTGATGTCCAACTCGTTCGGCTTCGGCGGCCACAACGTCAGCCTGGTGTTCGGCCCCGCCGGGGGCTGACCGGCCGGGGCCGCCCGAGCGGGCACCGGCCGGCCGCACCGGGCGGTTCAGCGGATCGTGAGCACCGTCGCGGTGTCGTGTACGCCGACCGTGACGTCGAAGTGCTGGTGCAGCATGTCGGTCAGGTAGTCGAGGTCCGCCACGAGGGGCACCGGCAGCATCGCCCGCTGGTCCGGGACGGCGTGGGTGGCGACCAGCTCGATCCGGTCGGCCTTGAGCAGCCCCCGGGTCAGGAAGGCCGGCAGGTCCTCGGGGAGGAGACAGCGCCACAGGTCGACGTTGACGATCAGATCGAGCGCACCGGCCTTGAACTGCTGGAGCACGGTGCCGAGCAGGTGCGCGTTGGTCGGGCCGGGCGGCGCGTCGTGGTCGAAGGTCTGCGAGTCGGGGCCCAGCTCCAGGGTGGACACCCCGTTGCCGATGACCAGGGCCGCGCCGGTGGCCAGCTCCGCGCGCAGCGCGGCGGGCAGCACCGCCGGCCGCCCCAACCCCGCCCGCCGGTACGCGTCGATGGCCTGGCCGTAGAGCCGGATCCGGCCCAGGTGCCGCCCGAACGTGTTGATCGAATACAGCACCTCGACGTCGTAGCGCAGGTGCTTGCGCAGCAGGTACTTCATGTTGTCCATCGAGGCGAGCCCGTTGGACGTCTTGCGGAAGTGCGGCAGATGGTAGGACGTCGCCTCGACGTCCAGTTCGAACAGGTCGGGCCGGGCCCCGTGCAGGTGGAAGATCCGGTAGAAGAACTCCAGATCCTCGAACCCCCACTTGACGATCGTCTCGTCGAAGCCGCCCACCCGCAGGAACGACTCCCGGTCCACCGACGCGTTGTGGGTCAGCCCGAGCACCCAGGGCGCGCTGGGGAAGTCGTGGATCCGTTGCGGGTGGGAGATGTCCTCCAGCCGGGGGTCGCCGCGCTCGGCGTCGAGCAGCTCCGCCCCGATCGGCTCACCCCGGCGCAGCGCGTCCGCACCGGCCCAGTCGAGGTCGTACCGCTGACCCAGCAGCACCCCGGGCCGGCCGTCGAGGGCGTCGTGGTGGGCCCGGTGCCGGGCCAGCAGGGTCGGGTGGGCCACCGTGTCGGCGTCCAGGAACAGCAGGGTGTCGGCGTGGGCGCGGGCCGCCGCCGCGTTGCGGTTGGCACTGCGGCCCCGGTTGGCTTCGCTGCGTACGCAGTCGATCCGCAGCCGGTCGGCATAGCTCCCCACGAGAGCGGTGAGCGGTTCGGCCGAACCGTCGTCACCGACGATGACCTCGAATTCCTGTGGCGGCAGGGTTTGCCGGGTCAGGGACGTCAGCGTCGTGTCGAGCGCCGTGCCGTTGTTGTGGGCGGGGATCACCACGCTCAGCCGGGGCTGGTCCATGGTCGGCATGTGACTCCTTCGCGAAACGCCGGCCAGGCCCCGTCGCGGGCCGTCAGCGGGGGGTGCAGTGCGCGGTGATGTAGTCGGCCAGGTCGGCGACCGTGGTCATCTGGTCTTCGTCCAGATCCTCCACGTCGATCTGGATCTCCAGCTCGTCCTCGATCTCGAGCAGCAGCTCCAACGCGAGGGAGGAGCTGAGGCCCAGCTCGTCCATCAGCTGGGTCCGTTCGGTGACCGGGGCCGGCGGCCTGAGCATCCGGGTCAGCAGCGTGGTCATGCTGTCGACGACCTGCGCACGCAGCTGCGGCGCAGTGGCCGTGTCGGACTCTGTCACGGGACCCTACGCTCCACCATGGAGCCATCAGAGCAAACGTGATCGTCGGGTGTCAACGGGTGCGACGATCTTCAGCCGGGGTGCCGGCGGGACGATCCGTCCACCCGGTCGGACCGTACGACGTCGCGACGTCGAACGGCGGCTCGCCGGCGAGCGCCACCGCGACCCGGTACCCGCCCGGGGTGGCGACGTCGGTGACCCGGTGCACCCCCACCGGGTCGCCGCAGCGCACCACGTCGTCGCGGTGCACCGGCAGCGCCAGCTGGGGCCAGAGCCGACCCCCGGCGGCCTTGACCACCGCCTCCTTACGGGCCCACAGCCGGGCGAACCGGTCGGCCCGGGCGGCGGCGTCGGGCCCCGAGCGGACCAGCCGCGCCTCCTCGGCGGCGAAGAACCGGTCGGCCAGCGCCACCGGGTCCAGCCCCGGCGTCGGATGCTGGATGTCCACCCCGACCGCCCGGTCGCCGGCCACGGCGATCGCGACGAGTTCGTCGGAGTAGGACAGGCTCGTCTGCGGGCCACCCCGGGGGTGGGTCAGCGTCGGTTTGCCGTGCCGGCCCCGCCGCCAGCTGAGCCGCTCGGGTGGCAGGTCCATCGCACGGCCCACCAGGACGCGCAGCGCGCCGTGCGCCACGGTGAACCGGTCCCGGGTGGCCGCCTGGGCGAGCGTCGCCGCGCGGGCCCGCTCGTCGGCGTCGAGCAGCGCCCGGTACCGGGCCAGCTCGTCCGGGGACACCCGGGCCGACACGATCCAGATCCGGACGGCGTCGGGCATGGCCGTACCCTAACGCCACCGCGGCGGCGGCGATTTGTGACGTTGACACGTGCCGATTCGCGTTGCTCTGATGGACCGATGTTCGCGCAGACCGCCGAGGCGCAGGTGCTCGTCCCGTTCGCCGGCCCGGGGGCGGGCACCGCGCCGCTGACCTGGGGTCAGCTCGCGATCATGCAGGACATGCGGGAGACCGGGTGGACGCACAACGTCAGTGGCGCGCACCCGGTGCCGGCCGGGATCACCGTGGCGGAGGTGGCGGCGCAACTCGGCGACCTGATGAGCCGGCACCCGGCGCTGCGGATGCGGCTGGGCACCGACGAGCACGGCGAACCCTGCCAGGTGGTGTCCGCCGCCGGGGAGGTCGCCCTCGACGTGCTGGACGTCCCGGACGACGCCGACCCGGCCGACGTGGCGAAGTTCGCCTACGAACTGGGCCACGCCCGGCTGCTGGCCCACTACGACCTCTACCGGGACTGGTCGGTGCGGATGGCGGTGGTCCGGCACCGGGGTGCCCTGGTGCACCGGGTGCTGACCCTCGACCACCTGGTGGTCGACGGCACCGCGACCGCCCTGCTGATGGCCGATCTCGGGCTGGTCGACCTGACGGCCCGGCGGGCGCCCGACCCGCGTACCGTGCAGCTGCTCGATCTTGGCCGGCGGGAGCGCACACCGCCACTGCGCCGGGTCAGCGACCGGGCGGTCCGGCACTGGGAGTCGCACCTGCGCGACATCGCGCCGTCGACCTTCGGTGCGGTCACCAACCCGGCCGGGCGACACGGCCGGCGGTTCTGGCACGGCCGGTTCAGCTCACCCGCGGCCTACCTGGCGGTGCAGGCCATCGCCCGACGGACCAGGACGGACACCTCCCGGGTGCTGCTCGCGGTGATCGCCGTGGCGGTCGGCCGGGCCACCGGGGTCAGCCCGCTGACCGCCAAACTCATCGTCGGCAACCGGTTCCGGCCGGGGTTCGCCGAGGCCATCGCCCCGCTGAGCCAGAACGGCGTGCTCACCGTGGACGCCACCGACACCACCGTGGACGAGGTGGTGGCCCGGGCCCGCAAGGCCTCCGTCGCCGCCGGGATGTACGCCTACTACGACCCGGTGCAGCTCGCCGAGGCCAGCGCCCGGCTCGACGACGAACGCGGGTACCCGGCCCGGGTCACCTGCCGGATCAACGACCGTCGGGTGGTGACCCGGCAGGCGGCGGACGACGGCGCGCGTACCGAGGAGGTGACCCCCGAGCAGATCCGGCGGAAGGCAGCCGAGACGTTCCTGGTCTGGGACGGCACCCTGGACCACCTGCCAGAACAGGCGTTCATCACCGTCGAGGACCAGCCGGAGACCATCTTCCTCCAGGTCATCTTCGACCTGGGCTGTTTCACCGAGACCCAGGCCGAGGCGCTGCTGCGCGGGGTGGAGGAGGTGGCCGTCGAGGCGGCGTTCGACCCGACGGCCCCCACCCGGATCACCGGCTGAGCGCCGGGTCGACGGTCACCCGTCGACCCGGTCCCAGGTCACCGGCAGCGTCTCCAGGCTGCGTACCACCAGGCCGGGCTTGAAGCGCAACTCCTCCTCGGGTACGGCCAGCCGCAGGCCGGGCAGCCGGCGCAGCAGCGCGCCGAGGGCCTCCTGCAACTCCATCCGGGCCAGCGCCGCGCCGAGGCAGTGGTGCGGGCCGGCCCCGAACGCCAGGTGCGGGTTGTCGACCCGGCTCAGGTCGAGGGTGTCGGCCCCGGCGAACACCGAGGCGTCCCGGTTGGCCGACGCGATCGCCGGGAGCACCGGGGTGCCCGCCGGCAGGCACACCCCGCCGAGTTCCACCTCCTCGGTGGTCACCCGGGGCAGCAGCACCCCGTTGTCCCCGAGCTGGATGAACCGGGACAGCTCCTCCACCGCGCGGGCCACCGCGACCGGGTCGTCACCGCGCAGGCCGGCGAGCTGCTCGGGGTGCCGGGCCAGCACCAGCAGGAACAGGTTGAGCTGGTTGGTGGTGGTCTCGTGGCCGCCGACGAAGATGCCGGCGGTCACCGAGACGAGTTCCCGTTCGGTGAGGTCGTCGTGTTCGTCCCAGGCGTTGATCAGGGCGCTCATCAGGTCGTCGCCGGGCTCGCGGCGACGTTCGACGATCATCTCGCCGAACGCGTCCAGGGCGGCCTGCGGGGCGGCCGGGTCGGCGTCCCAGTCACCGACGAGCGCGTCGGACCACTCGCGTACCCGGTCCTGGTCCTGCTCGGGGATGCCGAACAGTTTGCTGATCACATAGATCGGCAGCGGCGCGGACAGGTGCGGGATCAGGTCCGCCGGTGGTCCCGCCGCCACCATCCCGTCGATCATCCGGTCGATCAGCGCGGCCACCGTCGGGCGCAGCGCCTCCACCCGGCGGACGGTGAACGCGTGCGACACCGCCCGGCGCATTTTGGTGTGCCGGGGCGGGTCCATCCCGATCAGCGAGTCCTCGGCCAGCGAACCCAGCTCCCGGGTCGGACGGTCGGGCCCGGCCGCGGCGGCCCGGCTGAACCGCTGGTCGGTGAAGACCCGGCGGACGTCCGCGTGCCGGGTGGCCAGGTAGGCCGACGCCCCGTCGGGCAGCGCGACGGGCGCCACCGGGCAGGTCTCCCGCAGCCGGGTGTAGTCCGGTGACGGGTGGTAGATGGTGGGAGCCGGGGCGAGCGGGTACGGAATGGGCTCTTGCGTCATCGACGACTCCTAGGGTGGTCCGACAGGCCGGTGGGCTCAGCTGCGGGGGTGCGCGGCGAGGGCCACCAGCGCCGGCACCACCTCGGCGGGGGTGGGCATCGCGCGGACCCGCTCGCGCATCGACGTCGCGGCGTCGCGCCAGGGGCCGTCGCCGATCAGCTGGCCGACCAGGTCGCGCAGCGTGTCGTCGTCGGCCCGCGCGGGCGCCAACCAGGTCCCGGCGCCGGTGAGCGCCAACCGCTCGCCGTTGAAGTGCTGGTCGCTGACCTGCGGCAGGATCAGTTGCGGCACCCCGAGGCTGAGCGCCGTCATCGTGGTCCCCGCGCCGCCCTGCTGCACCAGCGCGGCGCAGGTCGGCAGCACCAGCCGCAGCGCCAGCGGGCCGTCGACCAGCCGGACGTTGCCCGGCAACGGGCCCAACCCGGCCTGCTGGGCCCGTTCGACAAGCACGACGACCTCGACGTCCAGCCCGGCGACCGCGCGGATGACCCGGGGGAGGCCCAGCCGGTCGCTGAGCCCGGCACCGGCCATCATGGTGCCCGCCGTGACGCAGACCCGGGGCCGCTGCGGCGGGCGGTGCAGCCAGGACGGCAACACGGCCGGGCCGTTGTACGGCACGTACCGGATCGGTCGTCCCGGGCGGGTCATCGGCACCTGCATCGGTGGTGGCACCGGGTCGAGGGTCAGCCCGCCGGTGAGGTCCACGTCGGTGGCGGCGAGCCCGAACCGGCCGGCGAGCGGGCCGAGGACCTCCTCCGGGTCGAGCCGGAGGGTGACCGAGGAGTCCGGCCCCCACAGGTGCTGCACACCGGGCACGCCGAGCGCGGCGGCGGCCACCGCGGCGGCGAGGTTGAACGGCTCCCAGACCATCAGGTCGGGCTGCCAGTCCCGGCCGAAGGTGACCAGGTCGTCGAGGAGGGCGTCGGCGAACCGGACCACGCCGCCGTCGGCGGTGATCGCCGGCTCGACCGCGTCGACCGGCTCGGCGGTGCGGGTGGCCCCGTCCAGCGCGCCCACCGCGCCGATCCGGCCCGCGAACGCCTCGGCGAAGTCGAGGTCCGCACCCAGCGGCACCGCCGCCAGGCCGGCCGCGGTGATCGCCGGCACCAGCGTGGGATGGCTGGCCACCCGCACCTCGTGGCCGGCCGCCTGGAGGGCCCAGCCGAGCGGGACGAGGCCGTAGAAATGCGACCGCCAGCCCCACGTCGACATCAGAATCCGCAAAGCCGCAGTCAAGTCCGACCCATCCGCGCGCGTCACCGGGCAGTCCTGGTGCACAGATGCTAGGCGATGGATGTCGGTACCCGGAAGATCGTCGGTCGACCCAATGGATATTGACGACGACGCACCGATGGCCGAGTCTTACCGGTGCCCGATGTGGACCGCCGACCGACAGGTGGGTAGCTCGTCATGACCGTCGTCTCCGAGCTGCGGGACTATCCGTTCGAGCCGTTCACCGGTGACCTGCCGGCCGAGCTGCTCGACATGGTGGTGTCCGACCCGGTCAGCCGGGTGCGACTGCCCGACGGTCGGCCGGCCTGGCTGGTGCTCGGCTACCAGGACTGCTGCACCGTCCTGGCCGATCCCCGGTTCTCCCGGCTTCCGCCGGGCGCGACCGCGACCCCCGACGGCGTCGGCCCGCGCGAGCTGAACATGGACGGTCCGGCGCACGCCGTGGTCCGCCGGGTGGCCAGCCGGGCGTTCACCGCCCGCCGCATCGACACCTTCCGCCCCCGGGTGCGTCGGCTGGTGGACGCGCTGCTCGACGACCTGCTCGCCGGCCCCCGGCCCGCCGACCTGGTGGCGGCCCTGGTGGCGCCGCTGCCCGTGTACGTGGTCTGCGACGTGCTGGGGGTCCCGGTCGCCGACCGGCCCCGGTTCTACGGGTGGATCGAGGGCCTCAACTCGGTCACCGCGTACGGTTCGGCCGATGCCGCCACCGCGCAGGCCCAGCTGCGGGACTACCTGGCCGGGCAGTTGGCCGACAAGCGGGTGAGCCCCGGCGACGACCTGCTCTCGGCCTGGGTGCTCGGCAGGGACGCGCACGAGCTGGTCGACGCCGAGCTGGTGGAGCTGGCGATGGGGGTGCTGCTCGGCGGGCTGGAGATCAACTCCACCAGCGCCGGGCTGCGCGCGCTGTTCCAGCACCCCGAGCAGTTGGCGAAGCTGCGGGCCGACCCGGGCAAGCTGTCCTCGGCGACCGACGAGATCCTGCGCTACACGTCGGTGAGCAGCATGTTCCGGGTCCAGGTGGTGCAGGAGGACCTGACCCTCGGCGGGGTGGCGATGCGCGCCGGGGACTGCGTGATGGCGATCCCGTGGGCGGGCAACCGCGATCCCCGGGTCTTCCCCGACCCCAACGTCTTCGACATCGACCGGGTGCCGACCGCGCCGCACCTCACCTTCGGCTTCGGGCCGCACTTCTGCCTGGGCACCGCGCTGGGCCGGATGCAGGTGGAGCTGTCGATCGGCGAGCTGCTGCGGCGGCTGCCGGGGCTGACGCCGGCGGTGCCGATCGAGCAGATCCCGTGGCGGCACGACCGGATGAACGGCGGCATCGCGTCGTTCCCGGTCACCTGGTGAGCCGCCGGGGTGGCCCGGCGGTCAGTAGTTGTCCACCGCGTTGACCCGGTCCGGCCAGTAACGCTGGCCGGGTGCGGCGACGTAGTGGTCCCACCGGGGCGCGTCACCGGTCGGGTGGTCACCGAGCACCGTGATCCGCTGACCGCGCCGCAGGCCGTCGTAGTCGTTGATCGCATAGTGCTGGGTGACCCGGTTGTCCCAGATCGCCACGTCGCCGACGCGCCAGCGGTACCGGCAGGTGAACTGCGGGCCCTCGGAGAACGCGAACAGGTACTCCAGCAGCGCGTCGCTCTCGTTGCGGCTCAGCTGCGGGATGTGCGAGGTGAACAGCCGGTTGACGTACAACGAGCGGCGGCCGGTCTCGGGGTGCACCCGGACCACCGGGTGCTCGGCCCGACTGGTGAACTCGGTGCCGATCCGGATGACGTGGATGGCGGTCAACCCGTCGAGCAGGTCGCGCATGGGCGCGGACAACGCCTCGTACACCTTGCACTGGTTGGTCCACATGGTGTCGCCGCCGGTCTCGGGCAGCTCGACCAGGTGCAGGATGGAGGCGATCGGTGGGCTCTGGTGGAAGGTCATGTCGGTGTGCCAGACGTCGACCTTCCCACCGTGCTCGGAGTCGATGAGGACGATCTCCGGATGCCCCTGGAGCCGGGGCAGGTACGGGTGCAGCTCGACCTCGCCGAAGCGCCGACCGAAGGCGATGTGCGCCTGCGGGGTCAACCCGGTCTGCCCGGCGACGAAGACCACCTGGTGCGCCAGCAGCAGCCGGTGCAGGTGGGCGAAGCCCTCGTCGGTCAGGGTGTTCAGGTCGATGCCGTGGACCTCGGCGCCCAGGGCGCCCGCGACGAGCCGTACCTGCGGCACGAGGGAAGTGGTCATCGGTGCTTCCTCCGGTCTGGGCCCCGGGCCCGTCGGCGCATTGTTCCACGACGGTGAATGGGATCTCCACCGTCGATGTTGACGCCGTCACGCCGCCCTTGGGAACATTCGGGCCGCCGGACGACGGCCACGGCCATCGTGGACGCGTGGCGCGACAGGAGGCTGTCCGGGTGACGATCGAGACCCCGACCGATGACGACGCGGCGGCCCGGCTGGGCCGGCTGACCGACCTGGCGACCCCGTTCGCGGTCCGCACGGCGGTGACGCTGCGGGTCCCGGAGCGGATCGCGGCCGGTACGACCCGCCTCACCGAGCTGGCCGACGGGTGCGACGCCGACCCGGACGCCCTGGGCCGGTTGCTGCGCTACCTGGTCCACCGGGGCGTCTTCGTCGAGCCGGCTCCCGACGAGTTCGCGCTGACCGACGTCGGTGAGCTGCTCTGCGACCGTGACGGCGGCGGGCACGGCGGCTACCTGGATCTCGACGGTCTCGGGGCCCGGATGGACCTCGCCTACACCGGGCTGCCGACGGCGATCCGCACCGGCGGGCCCGGCTACCAGGCGGTGCACGGGCGGGACTTCTGGGCCGACCTGGACGCCCACCCGTCCTACCGGGCCTACTTCGACGCGTTGATGCTCAGTCAGCAGCGGTTCACCGCACCCCAGGTGGCGGCGCTCTACCCGTGGGAGCGGGTGGGTCACGTCGTCGACGTCGCCGGGGGTGCCGGCGGGCTGCTGCGGGAGCTGCTGACGACCCACCCGCACCTGCGGGGCACCCTGGTCGACCGGGCCGAGCCGGTGGCCACGGCGGCGGGCACGTTCGCCGAGCACGGGCTGACCGGGCGGGTCGACACGGTGGTCGGGGACTTCTTCGCCGAGTTGCCGGCCGGCGCCGACGTCTACGTGGTGTCCCGGGCGTTGACCGACTGGAGCGACACGCACGCCACGGCGATCCTGCGCCGGTGCGCCGAGGCGGCCGGCAAGACCGGACGGGTACTGGTGGTGGAGGTGCTGCCGACCGACCCGTACGTGCCGCACCGGTCCCCGTACGACCTGCAGATGCTGGTGTTGGTGGGTGGCCGGGAGCGGGGCGTGGCCGACCACACGGCGTTGGCCTCGGCGGCCGGTCTGGCACCGGTCGGGACCTATCGCGGCACCGACGGACTGACCCTGTTGGAGTTCGCGGCGGACGCCTGATCCGGCGGCGGGTGATCTGACTTTCGTACCTGATTCCGGCTATCGGTGTGACACACGGTGAGCAGGTCAGCGGATTTCTCTGGGCATCAACCGATTTGATGGTGAATTGGTTCGTGACATTCGTGTTTCTCCATCGCCGGGGCGGTTTTCCGATGGTTGTTCAGGGCGGGACCGGCAGGTAACGTCTCGCGTGGCGGCTGGGCCGAGCCTTTGCGAAAGGGTCGACACGCTATGACGGTTACTGGCTTTACGCGTTTTCCGCCCTTCATCGACGACCTTGCCCGCAGTGAATCCGGGCGGCTGCTGCACGCGGAGTTCGAGCGTCGGTGGCCCGAGACGACCGACCAGTTGGTGGGGATCGCCCGGTACGCCCTGTTGCCGGCGGGCAAGCTGCTGCGTCCGATGATGACGCTGCACGCCGCCGAGGCGGTGGGCGGGTCGCCGTCCCGGGTGCTGCCGGCCGCGCTGGGGATGGAGTACCTGCACGTCGCGACGCTCGTGCACGACGACATCATCGACGCCGACACGCTGCGGCGGGGTCGCCCGGCGGTGCCGGTGGCCTTCGGGATTCCCAGCGCCATCGTGGTGGGTGACCACCTCATCTTCACGGCCTTTCAGTCCATTGTGGAATCAGGGGTGACCGCACCCCCGGGGCACGTCGCCGCCGCCGTCGCGGCCCTGGCCGAGGCGGGCCGGGACCTGTGCCGGGGCCAGATGCTCGAGACGCAGCTCGTCGGTGACCTGGACGCGGGCGCCCGGTGGTACCCGGAGATGATCCGGCTCAAGACCGGCGCGCTGTTCCGCGCGGTCTGCCACGTCGGCGCGCTGCTCGGCGGAGCCGACCCGCAACTCGCCGCCGGGCTGGCCCGCTACGGCGAGCACCTCGGCATCGCCTTCCAGATCCGCGACGACCTGCTGTCCTACGTGGCCACTCCCGAACAGACCGGCAAACCGGCCACCAGCGACCTCAACAACGGCCGGCCGACCCTGCCGCTGCTGCTCGCCTACGACGCGGCCACCGACACCGCCCGGGTCGAGCTGATGGCGGTGCTGCACCGGCGCGGCGCCGGCCCGGGGGACGTCGAGTGGGTCGCCGCCCTGCTCGACGAGGTCGACGCGGTGCAGGCGGCCCGGCGGCAGATGGCGGAGCACGCCGAGCAGGCCCTGGCGGAGCTGACCGCGCTCACCCCCTCCGCCAGCGCCGACGTGCTCACCGGCATCGCGCACTGGATGACGAGCGAGACGGCGTGAGCACAGCCGGTGCCGTACGCGCGCTGCGCGCCCACATCGAAACCTGGCGGCCGTACACCCTGTGGTATGTCGGGCTGGTCGGGCTCGCCGGCGCGGCCCTGGCCGACGGCCCGCACCACCCGTGGCTGCTGGTGTCGGCCTGGGCCGCCCCGACCGCCGGTTGGCTGGGCGGCCACTACCTCGGCGACTACTTCGACCGGGACCTCGACGCCGGCAGCAAGCCGCACCGGCCGATCCCGTCCGGCCGGCTGGCCGCCCGCACGGCGCTGTGGTGCGGCGGGGTCTGCTTCGCGGTCCTCGCGCTGCTGGCGGTGCTCGGCGGCTGGGGCACCACCTCGGCCGCCGTGCTCGCCGCGTTCGGCATCGTCGCCTACAGCCGCTGGTGCAAGGCGCGCGGCGTCGCCGGGAACCTGGTCCGGGGCGCACTCGGCGCGATCGCGCTGCTCTACGGGGCGCTGGCCGTCGGACTCTCCCCGGACCCCCCGTCGGCGGTGCCGGTGCTGCTCGCCGCGATGGTCGCGTTCTGGTCGCACGACACGATGTCCAACCTGGTCGGTGCGTTGCGCGACATCGACGGTGACCGGGCCGGCGGCTACCACACGCTGCCGGTACGCCGGGGTTCGCCGTTCGCGGTACGCACCGTGCTGGCCCTCTACGCGGTGACCGTCGTCGCCGCGCTCACCGCCGGGCTGCTGGCCGGGCCGGACGGCCGGACCGGCTACCTGGCCACGCTGATCGTGGTCCTGGTGCTGGGGGTCGTCGCCCTCGCCCCACTGGTCGCGCACCGCGCCGACATGCCCGTCGTGGTGGCGCTGCGGGCGCACTCCGTCCTGGTCGTCGAGCGGGTGGTGCTGGCCTCGGCCCTGGTCGGGCTGCGGCTGGGTATCGGCCTGCAACTGCTGCTGGTGCTGCCGATGGTCGGGTTGACCTGGTGGGCCCAGCACCTGATGCGTGCCCGGCACGAACTCGGCACCGGCCGACCGGCACTGGCCCTGGCCACCCCCCGCCGAGCCGCCATGGAGGACGTGTCATGACCGTTGTGCCCACCGAGGCCCTCGACCGGGCCATCAGCGACGGCGCGGAGGCGCTGCTGCGCCGGCAGCGCCCCGACGGGGTCTTCGGCGACGACCCACCGGCCTCGGTGCTGGGCACCGCGGGTACGGTCGCCGCCCTGCACGCCGCCGACCCGGTGGGCAGCGCCGACCTGGTCGACGCCGGCACCTCATGGCTGCGCCGGCAACAGCACGACGACGGCGGTTGGGGCGGCGTGGTGGGGGCCGACAGCGAGGTCGTCGCCACCGCCGTCGCGGTCGCCGCCCTGGCCCTGACCGCACCGGAGGCCAGCGCCGAGGCGATCACGGCCGGCCGCGCCCGGCTGGCCGCGATGGGGGGTGTCGACACGGTCACCGACCCGGCCATCTCGCTGCTCTGCCGGCAACTGCTCACCCTGGCCGGGATGACCGTCGAGGCGGGCCCGCTGCGCCGGCTGCCGTTGGAGATCGTGCTGTTCGACCGGGTCCGCCGGCAACGGCTGTCGTTCCGTACCTCGCCGTTCATCGGGCTGGCCCTGATGCAGGCCGACCTGCTGCCCACCGGCCGACTGCGCCGGGCCACCCTGCGCCGGGCCCGCCCGGCGGCCCTGCGGCTGCTGCGCGCGATCTACGACCACGAAGGCCGGACCGGCGCGCTGAGCGAGGACCCGTGGCCCGCCGCCCTGGTGCTGCTCGGCCTGGCCCGCTCCGGCGAGGCCCCGGACATCGCCACGGCCGTCGTCGGCTGGCTGCGTCGCGCGGTCCGCCCCGACGGCGCCTGGGACGCGGTGACCAACCTCGACCTGACCCGCTCCGGCTACGCGGTGACCGGGCTGGCCGCCGCCGGCTACGCCGCCGACCCCCGGTTGGCCCCGACCCGGGACTTCTTCCACGCCACCCAGAAACCGACCGCGTTCACGGTGCTCGACGTGCCGCCGGGCGGATGGAGCTACTCCAACGTGGGCGGCTGGCCGGTGACCCTGGAGTCCGCCGAGATCCTCTCGGCGCTCGCCGGCTACCCCGACGCCGACACCGACCCGGTGCTGCGCAGCGGCCTGACCTGGCTCATCGGCCGGCAGGACACCCGGGGCTCGTGGAGCCTGTGGGTGCGCGACACCAAGCTCGCCAACGACGGGCCCTGCCCCGCCATCACCAGCCAGGCCGTCCTCGCCCTGCACGACTCCGGCCACCCCGACGACCACCCGGCGGTCGCCGCCGGGGCGGCCTGGCTGCTGACCGCCGGACGCCCCGACGGCAGCTACGAGAACCTCTGGTACCGCGACCACACCTCCGGCACGGCGGTCGTGGTGACGGCGCTGTCCCGGGTCGGCCACGCCCGGCACGACGTGGTCCGCCGGGCGGCCGGCTGGCTGCGCGACACCCAACTGCCGGACGGGTCGTGGGGGCCGGGCGACGGCACCGCCGGGTCGGTCGAGGAGACCGGCTGGGCCGTCCAGGGGCTGCTGGCCACCGGCGACCCCGCGCACGCCGACGCGGTCGACCGGGGGGTCGGCTGGCTGCTCGCCGCCGCCGGGCCCGACGGCGGCTGGCCGGCCACCCGGGTCTGCAACTACATCCGCCACCACCTGCGCTACCCCAACGCCGTGATCACCCAGGCGGTCGCGCTGCGGGCGCTCGGCGAATACCGGCGTACCGTCGCCGGGCGGGCGGGCGTCACACCCGGCGCGGTGGCCCGATGAGCGCCGACGTCGTCGTGGTCGGGGCCGGGGCCGGCGGCCTGGCCGCAGCCCGCGCGCTCGGCGCCCGCGGGCTGCGGGTGGTCGTGCTCGACCGGCAACGCACCCCCGCGTCGATCGCCAAGGGCGAGATCCTCCAACCCGAGACGGTACGCATCCTCGACGGCTGGGGCGTGCTCGACGCCCTGCGGGCCACCGGCGCGCGTCCGGTCGACCAGCTGGCCATCCGCGACCCGCAGGGCCGGGCACTGCTCGCCCTCGACTACGGCACCCTGCCGGGCAGCCACCGGCAGATCCTCTGCGCCGACTACGGCGACCTGCGCGGCGTCCTCGCCGACGGGCTGCCCGGCACCGTCGAGCTCCGCTGGGGGCAGCGGGTCACCGGCCCACTGCGCGCCGCCGACGGCCGGGTCACCGGGGTCCGGGTCACCGGCGGCGACGGCGAGCAGGACATCCCGGCGGCGCTGGTGGTCGCCGCCGACGGGATGTCCTCACCGCTGCGCAAGGCCGTCGGCATCGACGTCGAGCGGCGGGAGTACCCGCACGGCCTGGTCGCCTTCGACGTGCCCGGGGTGGAGGTGGCCGACGAGGTGTCGGCCTACCGCACCGACCGGGGGCTGTGCCTGGTCTACCCGCTGCCCGGCGGGCGCTGCCGGGTCTACGTCCAGGTGACGCCGGGCGAGTTCCGCGGCCACAGCGCCGCCGACCTGGCCGCCTGGTGCGACCGGCTGCTCGCCGGGGTGCCCGCCATCCGGCCGCTGGGGTCGGCGTTGCGGGCCAGCCTGCAACGGCGGCAGCTCCTCGCCGTCTACCGGCTGCGCGCGGCGCAGCTGACCGTGCCCGGCCTCGCCCTCGTCGGCGAGGCCGCCCACGCGGTGCACCCGATGGCGGCGCAGGGCGTCAACAGCTCACTCGCCGACGCCGAGACCCTCGCCGCCACCCTCACCGCCGACGGGGACCGCCCGGACGCCGCCGGGGTGGACCGGGCACTGCGGAACTACGACACGGCCCGCCGACCCCAGCTCGACCACATCGCCACGGTCAGCCACAACGCCGCCCGCATGATCACCAGCGTGTCGGGGCTGCCCCGGCTGCTCGGGGCGCGGATGATGCGGCGCACCGCGGCCAACCCCCGGCTGCTCGGGCTCACCGCCGGCAACCTGTCCGGCACGAACGTCCGACCGCTGTCCCTGGTCGACCGGATCTACCAGCTCGGGCTGCTCACCGACCGGCACGCCCACCCGCCCGTCCCGCCGGCCCCGCAACGAAGTGAGCGACGATGACCACTGCCACCACCGTCGGCACCCAGCCGCCGGCCGACCTGTCGATGAACGAGACGCCGTACCCGCCGCTGCCGAGCATCCGACGGATCGTCGAGGACGGGGCCGCCGCCCTCCAGCGGTACCCGGACCGCACCGCCGCCGCACTGCGGGGCACCCTGGCCGCACGGTTGGGCGTGGGACCGGAGGCGATCCTCGTCGGGCCCGGCTCGGCCGGGCTGTGCCAACACCTCGTCCAGGCGCTCGGGCCGCGCCCCGAGGTGGTCCACCCGGCACTGTCCTTCGAGGGCTACCCGCTGATCATCAGCAACGTCGGGGCCCGGGGCGTGCCGGTGCCGATGGACGGCTACCGCCACGACCTGCCCGCCATGGCCGCCGCCGTGACCGACCAGACCCGGTGCGTGCTGCTGTGCAACCCCAACAACCCGACCGGGGCGGTGCTGCACCGCGACGAGATCGACGACTTCCTGGCCCGGATCCCGGCCGACGTACCGGTGATCATCGACGAGGCGTACCGGGAGTTCGTCACCGACCCGCAGGTGCCCGACGGGATGGACCTCTACCGCGCCCACGACAACGTCTGCGTCCTGCGCACCTTCTCCAAGGCGTACGGGCTGGCCGCGCTGCGCGTCGGCTACGCGGTGGTGCCACCCAGGGTGACGCCGCTGGCCGGCATGGTGGGCGCGGTGTTCTTCCCGAACAGCCTGGCCCAGGCCGCGGCGGTGGCGAGCCTCGACGAGGCGGTCACCCCCGAACTGACCCGACGCTGCGCCGAACTGGCGGCGTCGCGTACCCGGCTGATCGACGAGCTGCGCGGACTCGGCCTCACCGTGGCGGACAGCGAGGCGAACTTCGTCTGGCTGCCGCTGGGGGAGCGGGCGGTGCCGTTCGCCGAACGGGCCCGCGAGGCCGGCATCCTGGTGATGGCCCTGCCCGGCGCGGGGGTGCGGATCACCGTCGGCACGGACGAGGCGAACGACCGGCTGTGCGCGTTCGCCCGGACCGCCCTGGCCGCCGGGCTCTGACCGGCCGGTGCGGCGTGCCCACCGTCCGGGCCGCCGCCGGCCCGTCGGGCCGGAGTAGTCACCGGTCGGGCCGTCCCTCGCCGGTCGGATCGGCGTCGTCCCAGCTGACCAGGCAGAGGTAGCGCAGGTCGGGGTCGTAGTCGGCGGCCACCACCGGCCGGGACCGGTCCGGGTCGGCGAGCCGGTCCAGCAGGGTCCACCACAGGCCGGTGACCGGCTGCCCCGGCGGCGTGACGTGCACCCCCTCGACGGGGTGCGCCGGCCAGGCAGTGGCGAGGTCGGCGCTCAGCACCACCCGGCCGTCGGTGCGGCCGGCCGACAGCGCGGCCAGTTCGGACCCGGCCAGCGCGGCGACCTCGTCGGCGGCCACGTCCGGGTGCTGGCGTACGACGTCCACCCGGGCCGTGACGTCCAGGACGTCACCGGTGGAGCCCGCCGGGCCGGTGGTGCCGGGTCCACCTCGTACCCCGGCGGCCACCGGCTCCTCCGCTGCGGCGGGAGCCGCGGGCGGTACCGGGCCCGGTGCGGGGACCGGCCCGTTGGTGCGGTAGAGCAGGGCGACCCCCTGGTGCCGGGCCGGAGCGGGGGCGGACGTGTCGTAGGGCACGACGGTCTGTTCGACGACGATCAGCAGGACCCGTCGGCACCCGCCCGACGACGCGTACGCCCGGGCGAGCCGCAGCGCGCTGAAGGCCGCCGCCGAGCCCTGGTCGCAGACGGCGAACGACAGCGGGGTCCCCGGGCAGACGTGGCTCAGGTAGGTGGCGGTGGCCCGGCCGGGCAGCATGTCGTGTCGGGAGAACGCCAGGACGAGCAGGTCCACCGGTTCGTCCGGCGTGACGAGCGCCCGGATCAACGCCTCGGCCATCTCCGCGTAGGACTGCCCCAGCGACCCGGACGCCGTGTCGAACAGGTCGGCCGGCACCTCCCGCCCGTCCTGGCAGGCCAGGTCCGTCAGGTAGCGCCGGGACTGCTCCCGGTGGGCCGGGTCGTGCAGCAGCGCGGCCGGCCCGGGGAAGGTCCGCCGGGCGGCCCGGATCAGGTGCAGGTCGGTCGGCGGGGCTGCCGGCACGGTTCTCCTTCCTCACACCGGTCGGCACGCACCGATCGGCTTCACACCGGGCGGCACGCGCCGACCGGTTCCTGCGGCGCGGTCAGTGGGCGAAGACCATGGCGGCGAAGGTGGCGCCGTCCCCGGCCCCGACGGCGGCGACCAGGTAGCGGTCACCGGGGTCCAGCAGCCCCCGCTCGCGCGCCGTCAGGTAGTTGGCGAACGCGTCCGCGCAGAAGACGTGACCGGTGTCCCGGACGTTGTCCAGCAGCACCCGGTCGCGGGGGAGCCCGATCAGCCGGCACAGCCGGTGCCACGTCACGACGTTGACGTTGTGCGGCAGCACCAGCCGGATGTCGTCCAGGGTGACCCCGGCCACCGCCAGGGCACGCCCGATCACCTCCGCCAGCGCCGGCCGGTACTCGCGCTGGAACTGGGCCCCGGAGGCGCCACCGGCGACGTCGAACTCGCCCCGCTGCGCGCACGCGTAGCCGAGCAGCCGGTCCCGGGGCCCGTCGGCGCTGACCAGGCACGCGGACGCCCCCTCACTGAAGACCGAGGTCTCCGGGATGAACTGGGCGTCCCGGGTGAACGCCTTCTCCCCGGTGAGGACCAGCGCCAACGGACCGTCGCCCGGCCCGTGCCGGCCGGGTGGTTCGGCGGCCAGCAGCCGGCCGGCCATCTCGATCGCGAGCAACGCGCTGGCACACGACTGCTGGGTCAGGGTGAAGGCGACCGCGTGGCCGAGCCCCAGCGCGCGGCAGACGTCGTGCAGCGGGTTGACCGGGTACGGCGTGACGACGGGAAACGCCCGCCCGTACAGGACGAACCGGACCCGGTGTTCCTGCCCGCGCAGGGCGGTGAGCCCGGTCGCGGCGTGCAGCAGCAGGTCGTGCAGCGACAGGTCGGGGTCGCGGCGCACCTGGTCCAGGCCGTGGAACCGGCGGAACAACCGGACCTGCATGTCGGTCAGCTCCAGCGGGCCGGCCAGGCTCTCGATCGGGACCCGGCGCTGGGGGAGGTGGACCGCGACCGCGTCGAGGGCCGTCATGCCGACGGTGCCGACCGTGGCCGGTCGGCGGCCGGCGCCCGGCGTCGGCCGGCCACCACGACGGTCGGCCCGTCACCGGACACAGTGGACGACGCCGCCCGGTGTCGTTGCTCGTCGACCGCCACGCGTCGAATCCCATCAGCGGCGTCCGTCGCTGTCAACGCGTGCCACAATATCGACGTGGCCCGCTTCCTGTTCGTCGTCCTGCCGGTGGCGTCCCATCTCAACGCCCCGCTCGCCATCGGCCAGGCGCTCCAGGCGGCGGGGCACGAGGTGGCCTGGTGCGGGCCCCGCAGCGACCTGCGACCGCTGATCGGCCCCGACGCGACCCTCTATCCGACCGGCAAGCGGTACTTCCGCCTCGACGGCGAGACCGGCATGGCCTCGGTGCGCAGCCTCTGGGAGGGGCACGTGTTGCCGGTCAACCGGTTCATCCGCGACGCCGCCGACCAGGCCGTCGCACACCACCGGCCGGACGTCGTCGTCGTCGACCAGTACGCGCTGGCCGGCGCGCTGGCCGCGTACCGGCACGGGGTGCCGTGGGCCACCTTCTGCGTCGGCACCCTGGAACTCACCCCGCCGGACCTGCCCGAGTTCGACGAGTGGGTACGCGGCCAGCTCACCCGGGTCTGGGCGATGACCGACCTGCCGGTCGACGAGACGATCGACCTGCGCTTCTCGCCGTACCTGGTGCTCGGGTTGACCAGCACGGCGTTGACGGGCGCGACGCCGCTGCCGGCGCGGTGCGTGCTGACCGGCCCGGCGCTGGGCCACCGGCCCGACGCGCCGGCCTTCGACTGGGACGCCTGGGACCGGTCCCGCCGGCACGTGCTGGTCACCGTCGGGACGATGGCCGAGCACCTGGCCCGGGAGTTCTTCCAGCGGATGCTGGCGGCCACGGCACCGCTCGCCGACCGGGTGCAGGTGGTGCTCACCGCCTCGACCGACCTGCTGCCCGACCCGCCCGCGCACGTGCTGGTGGCCCCCCGGGTGCCGGTGCTGGAGCTGATGCCCCACCTCGACGCGCTGGTCTCCCACGGTGGGCTGGGCACGGTGACCGAGGCGCTGGCGCACGGCGTCCCGGTGGTCGTCGCGCCGATCCGGCACGACCATCCGATGGTCGCCCGGCAGGTGACCGACGCGGGCGCCGGCATCGAGGTCTCGTTCGGGTCGGCCACCCCGGCGGAGCTCACCGCCGCGCTCACCGCCGTCCTCGACGGGCCGGGCTACCGGGCGCAGGCCCGCCGGGTCGGCGAGTCGTTCGCCGCGGCCGGTGGCGCGACGGCCGCCGCCCGGCACCTCGCCGCCCTGGCCGGTCGACCCATCGACCATTGTCCTACGGGTACGCCCACACTAGCCTGACCTGACGCACCCGCACGGGTGTCGCCGTCCATGGTCGACACTCCCGTGGCCCGGCGTCGTCCCGCCCGAGGAGGCTCGATGATCGAGGCCACCGGCCTGCGCAAGTCCTACCGGGTCGGGCGTGGCCGCAGCGCCGGCACGGTCGAGGCGGTGCGCGGGGTCGACTTCGCGGTGGCCCGCGGCGAGATCGTCGGCTTTCTCGGCCCCAACGGCGCGGGCAAGTCCACCACCATGCGGATGCTGGCCACCCTGATCCGCCCCGACGGGGGTCGGGCGACGATCGCGGGGGTCGACCTGCTGCGGGCACCCGCCCAGGTCCGCCGGCAGATCGGCTTCGTGGCCCAGGCCAGTGGCACCTACGACGACTCGACCGCCCGCCGTGACCTGGTGCTCCAGGCCCGGCTGTACGGCTTCGGCAAGGCCGAGGCGCAGCGCCGGGCCGAGGCGGCGATCGGGGCGTTCCAGCTCGGCGACTTCGCCGACCGCCGGATTAGGACCTACTCGGGTGGGCAGCGGCGGCGGCTCGACGTGGCGCTCGGGGTGATCCACTCGCCGCAGGTCATCTTCCTCGACGAGCCGACCGCCGGGCTGGACCCGCCCAGCCGGGTGCGGATGTGGCAGGAGGTCCGGCGGCTGCGGGCGGAGGGGATGACCGTCTTCCTCACCACGCACTACCTCGACGAGGCCGACACCCTGTGCGACCGGGTGTCCATCATCGACGGCGGCCTGATCGTCGCCGAGGGCACCCCGTCGGATCTCAAGCGGGAGATCTCCGGGGACGTGGTCGCGGTCGACCTCAACCGGGCCGGTGTGGTCGACGACGTCACCGACAATGACCTGCCGGTCGCCACGAAGCTGCTGACCGAGCAGCCCTACGTGCACTCGTCCGAGGTGGTCGACGGCACCCTGCGGCTCTATGTGGACAGTGCCGCCACCGCCATCCCGCAGATCATGCGCACCCTGCTGGGCCGGGGGATCGAGCCCGGGGCGATCGAGGCCCGCCGACCCAGCCTCGACGACGTCTTCCTGGCCAAGACCGGCCGCTCGCTCGAGGAGTGACCACCGGTGCGAGAGGAGCCGCAGTGAAACTGGTCCGCGACACCTGGCTGATCTTCCAGCAGGAGGTCGGCCTGATGGTGCGCAACCCGGTGATGGTGGCGTTCAGCCTGGCCCAGCCGATCACCTATCTGGTGCTGTTCGCCCCGTTCCTCAAGGTGGTGATGGTCGACCGGGGCGCCTCCTCGTACGCGGACGCGTACCGCATCTACGTGCCCGGACTGTTCGTGGCGATGGGCCTGTTCGGTGGGCTGTTCGCCGGCTACGGGCTGCTCAGTGCCCTGCGTGCCGGCATCATCGACCGGTGCCGGGTGACCCCGGTCAGCCGCACGGCGCTGCTGCTGGGCCGGGCCCTGATGCACGTCTGCCTGAACGTGGTGCAGGCGGTGATCATCACGCTGGTGGCGTTGCCGTTCGGGCTGCGGGTGCACCTGGGCAACCTGCTCATCTCCTACGCGTTGCTGTCGGTGATGGTGCTGCTGAGCACCTCGATCTCGTACGACATCGCGCTGCTGGTGCGCAACGAGAACAGCCTCGGTGTGCTGGTGAACACCGTCGGCCAGCCGATCTCGCTGCTCGCCGGGGTGCTCATCCCGCTGGTGCTGGCCCCGCTGTGGATCCAGCAGGTCGCGGTCTGGAACCCGTTCGCCTGGGCCACCAACGGCATGCGGGCGCTGTTCAACGGTCAGATCGGCCAACCCGTGGTCTGGCAGGGTGCGCTCATCATGATCGGGTTGGCGGCGGTCAGCCTGGTCTGGTCGTCGCACCTGTTCAACCGTGAGGTCTCCTGACAGGCCGCCGCAAACCGGCCGGGCGGCACGGGCGGTCACCGCCGTGGTCGTACCCGAAATTGATGTTGGCCATTGTCTGCCGGTGGTCCGCGCTCTAGCCTGAGCGTGTCCCAGATCGGCCGTCGCGCCGAGGTGCGGTGACCGTGAGCGTGTCAGGTGAGGAGACAACTCGTTGGGTGCCGACAACTTCCGGGCGACCCTGGCGGCCGACATGGAGCTGGGGGCCGGAAACGTCCTGCTCCGGCTGGCCGAACACGGTGCCGACCCGGACCTGCCCCGGGTGACCTTCGACGTCGACGTGGACGGGATCCCCGCCTGGACGCCGCTGTCGCTGGCCACCCTGACCGAGCGGGTCGCCGCCCGCGCCGACTGGTTCCGGCGGCGCGGCATCGGCCGGCGTGACCCGGTCGCGGTCTACGTGACGTCCGCGCCCGACGTGTTCCTCAACTTCCTGGCCCTCAACCGGCTCGGTGCGATCCCGGCCCTGATGAACGGCAACATGCCGATCGAGTTGGCGGCCGAGTTCATCAGGCGGCTACGCGGCGTCGGGGTCGTCGTCGACGCCGACCATGCCGCGCTGCGTGAGCACGACCTCGGGGTGCCGATCCTCGGCGACGCCGCGGAGACCGGCACCGGCGACCCCGACCAGGCCCCGCCGCACTACCGCCACCACCCCGAGGACCCGGTCGCCATCACCCACTCGTCGGGGACCACCCGGGTGCCGGCCGCGATCGTCCACTCGCACCACGGGCTGTTCGCCGCCATCCGGGCGGTCCGGCTCACCGAGTCCCGCCCCTACGGTGAGGTACGGGAGCTGTCCGTCCTGCCGGCCGCGCACACCGCCGGCATCATCACCGTCAACCAGGCGCTCTGCAACGGCTACCAGCTGCTCTACCTGTCGGCGCAGGGTGGCCCGTTCGCGCGCAGCGCCGAGACGATCCTCGACGCCATCGAACGCTGGCGGCCGACCGGCGTCTTCGGTTTCGCGGTGACCTGGTCGGAGCTGGCCCGCCACGACCTGACCGCCCGCGACCTGAGTTCGGTGCGCAACTGGTTCAACACCGGCGACTGCGCCCACGAGTCGCACATCCGGCGGCTGGTGGCCGTCGGCAGCCACCCGGCGTACACCCGGCAGGGCATGGTGGACGTGCCCGGTTCGAAGTTCGTCGACATGCTCGGCTCCACCGAGATGGGCCACGGCGCGTTCCGGATCAGCCACCGCCTCGGCAGTGACCGCTACGACCGTTGCGTCGGCAAGCCGTACCCGTTCGCGCAGATCGCCCTGCTCGACGTGGTGACGGGCGAGGAGGTCGCCGAGGGGGAGGTGGGCCACGTCGGGCTCAAGTCGCCGACGCTGGCGATCGGGTACTGGAACGACTCGGTCAACACCTTCCGTACCCGGCTCAACGGCTACTACCTGACCGGTGACCTGATGTACCGCGACCCGGAGGGCAACTACCACCACGTCGACCGGGCCAGCGACGCCGTCGACCTGGGCGACGGCAACTGGCTCTACACGGCGCTGTCCGAGGAGCGCGTCCTGAAGCACTGCCCGGACGTGCGCGACTGCACTGTCATCGCGGTCCGGGAGGACGACGACCGCATCGTCACCGAGGTGCTGCTCCTGCTCGCCGACGACGCCGATCCGGCGCTCGACCGCGCCGACCAGGTCCGCACCGCGCTCGGCCCCGTGGTCGGCGGGACGCTGCGGCGGGTGGTCACCGTGCCCGACGACGGTGTGGTGATGGGCCCGACGGGCAAGGTCCGCAAGTTCCTGATGCGTCAGCGGCTGCTGGCCGACGCCGGGGCACCCGCCACGCGTTGACGGCTGCGCACCGGTCGCTCGGCGGCCGGCTGCGCTCTGGTCGGTCCTGCCGGGCTGCGCTCCGACCGGTCCCGACGGGCTGTCTGGGTGCCGGCGCCCGGCGTCCGGTCCGGGCGCTGCCTCCGCCGCCAGGTGTCCCCGGCGGCCGGCTGCTCTGCTGCCTGCCGCTCCTCACTGCGGCGGCGTCCCCGTCCCGTCCCGACGTCAGGATGCGCAGACAGCGTTATGCCGCAGCGTCATGAATATGACGCTGCGGCATAACGCTGTCCACGACAACCACTCCCAGGCCGGTCGGCTCCGGCAGTTCGGGCCGCAGCTGCGGCCCGTCGGTAGGCCCGCCCGGACCGGCGACCGCCACCGCCGGGTCGACCAGCGACCGCCACCCCGGACTGGCGACGTCACCCCGCCGGATCGACCAGCGACCGCCATACCGGACCTGACGACGTCACCCGGGCGGGTCGGTCAGCGACCGCCACACCGCCGGCTCGGCCGACCGGTCAGCCGACCGGCGGGGCCCACCGGACCCCGCCGGTCGGCGTCACCGCAGTCGGGACTCGATCGCCTCGATGATGCGGGGGCGCAGTTCGGCGGCCCGGATCACCGCGTCGACCGAGCCGACCTCCACCGCCCGCTGGATGTTGTGCACCCGGTCGAACTCCGCCGCCACCTCGCCGAGCTTCTCCGCGCGGACCGCCGCGCGGGTCTCGTCGAGTTCCGCGGTCAGCGCCGCCCGCTCGGTGCCGGTGGCCGCCGCGACCCGCGCCTCCAGGTCGCGCACCCGCAGGTCGGCAGCGGTACGGGCGTTGACGTCGCCGGAGAACACCACCGCCGCCGCCGGGGCGCCGCCGAGCACCGAGGCGAACGAGCCCTCCAGTGCCAGCACCGTCATGTTCGGGTTCAGCGCCTTGGAGAAGACCACGAACGCCCCGCCGTGATAGCGGGAGATCACGCAGAACACGATCGGACCGCGGAAGTTGACGATCGCCCGGCCGATCTCGGCCCCGTACTCCAGTTGCAGTTTGCGCATCGACTCGGGTGAGCCGTCGAAGCCCGACAGGTTCGCCAGCACCACCAGCGGCCGGTTGCCGCTGGCCGCGTTGATCGCCCGCGCGGCCTTCTTGGACGAGCGCGGGAACAGGGTGCCCGCGGTGTAGGTGTCCGGGCCGTCGGTGGGCGGGAAGCCCCGGCGGGGCACCGACCGCGACTCGATGCCGAGCAGGCAGACCGGGATGCCACCGAGGTGGACGTCCTGCACCACCGCGGTCTCCGCGTCGGCCATGCCCGCCCACCGCTCCAGCACCGGGTGGTCCTGGTCGGACAGCGCCCGCATCACCGTACGGATGTCGAACGGCTTCTTGCGGTCCGGGTTCGCCGTGGCGGAGAAGATCTCGCCGACGGTGGTGAAGTCGCTGCCCGCCACGGTGTGCGGGAAGGCGGAGACGTCCCGGTCGGCCGGGTCGGCGGTGGTCGCCCGACGCGGGGCGTCCTCCCCGGGCGCGACGTACGTGTGGTCGTAGTACGACATCAGCACGTCCCGGGCCGCCGTCAGGTTGGGCGCCCAGTACTGCGCCTGCCCGTTGGGGCCCATCACCCGGTCGTAGCCGCCGATGCCGAAGTTGTCCTCGGCGGAGACCCCACCGGAGAAGTCCAGCGACTGCTTGCCGGTGAGCACCATCGCGGCCTCCGGCGTCATCACCAGGATGCCCCGGGTGTGCATGAGCATCGTCGCCTCGGCGTTCCAGTACGGCTGGGCGCCCACGTTGATCCCCGCGACCACGATGTTGATCTCGCCGCCGTCCTGGGTGAACTCGACGATCCGCTTGAGCGCCGCCGCCACCCAGTCCATGTTCTCGGTGCCCGACGTCATCGAGATCCGGGCACCGGCCGACAGGGCGTACCACTCCAGCGGCACCTGGAGCCGCTCCGCCAGATCCAGGGCGGCGATCACCCGCCGGCACTCGGCCTCGGAGAGCGCGCCGAGCGACTTGGTCGGGTCGCCCAGCAGCACCACCCGGGTGACGCCCTGCGGGTGCCGCGGGGTCGGCGTGGTGACCACCCCCGCGACGATCGCCGCCGTGTTGCGCCCCCGGGGCCGGTCCACCGGCGCCAGCGCGTGCTCGTCGTCGAGGTCGTGCTCGACGAACTGGCCGAGCATCCCGGTCAACTCGTACGGGTAGACCGTGTTGCGGCTGCTGGCCCGCAGCACCTTCAGCCGGTAGTCGTCGAGCGGCTCGACCGGGTCGGCCGGCGGCTCACCCATGCTCAGCTCGGCCCCACCGGTGGCGTCGAACGAGATCCGTACCGCGATCTTGGTCAGCTCACCGGTGCGGCGGTCGCGCTGGCGCGCGATGAACAGGATCTCCTCCAGCCCCGCGCCGACGGTCGTCGGGCGGACCCGCCCGGCGATCATCTCCATCTCCTCACGGGTCAGGTCGCTCGGCGGCCAGACGTAGATGACGATCCGGTTGGTGTTGAAGCGGGTCTTGGACGGGCGGCGGGTTTGCGCCCGACGGATCGAGTCCAGGCAGGTGGCGACGATGTCCTCGGCCGTGGGCAGGGCGACCAGCCGACCGTCGTGCTCGCGCAGCGCCGTCAGGTCACGCACCTGGGCGAACGCGACGAGCCGCTCGTCGGACGGGTTCTCCCGGGCGACGGCCTGGAAGAGGTAGACCTCCTCGTCCGACGACGGCAGCCGGGTCAGGTCGAACTTGCGCAGCCGCTCCAACTGCATCCGCTGCGCGATGTACGGGTGCAGGCCCCGGATCAGCCGCTCCTCGCTCATCCCCGTGCTCGACGGGCGGAACGTGAAGTGGTGGTGCATCACCGCGCCGCCACGCCCGGCGACGGTGGTGGTGAGCCGACGGACCTGGGCCGGCAGCGGGTGCGCGTTGACGACCTCCAGCAGCGCGGCGGCCATCGCGTCGAAGTCCTCCGGCTGGTTCTCCCAGCCGAGGTAGATGTCGGCGTCGACGGCGGAGCCGTCCCCGGCCAGCTCGGCGAGCCCGCGCAGCGCGTCGCCCAACGCGTCGAAGCGTACGGCGGCGGAGAGCAGGCTGGAGTCGGCCCGCTCGGCCACCACGAACGTGCAGTCGGCGACCTGGCGGGTGCGGACGTCGGCGAGACCCTTGTTGCCGTAGTACCGCCGGGTCAGCACCTCCAGCATCACCGCGTTGTCGAGGTGGTCCCGGACGAGCCGCTGGCCGAGCACCCGGACCAGGGGTTCGGTGCTGCGGACCATCTCCGCGACCCGCTCGGCGCGGTCCGCCGCGTCCGGGTGCGCGTCCAGGTGACGCAGGTGGCGGCGGACCGAGGCGTACAGCCGGGCGCGGTTGCGCAGCAGCAGCGGCTGGGCGAACCAGGCGAACACCACGCCGCGCGCCAGGTCGGCGACGACCGGGAAACGCACCTGCGTCGCCGCCACCAGCCGCTCCAACGCGAGACCGGCGGGCTCACGCAGCACCGCGTCCGGCGGGGGCTCGCGCAGCCAGGAGCGCAGCAGCGTCGCGACGACCGTGGCGTCGGCGGAGGCCCGCTGCTGGGCCAGGAAGATGCGGAACACGGCGGCTTCGAGAGCGGGGGAGCGGTCCAGCTCGGTGACGCCGTAGTGGCCGAGGGCCTTGGCCAGCTTGGCCTGGAAGGGCGCCGGCAGCCCGGCCCGCTCGACGTCGAGGCTCTGCAGGTAGGTGTGGAAATACTCGCGGGCGCTGGGGACGTGGTTGTCCCCGCTGACGTCCTCACCGGTCAGCCGGTTGCGGGTCAGCTCGGCGAGGTCGGCGAAGACGTCGACGAGGTCGATCTCCTCGGCCAGCGGACGGTGGCCGTCCTCGATGGCGGCCCGCCGTGCGGCGAGGTACTCGTCGAGCACCCGGCCGTCGTCGTGCGGGTCCACGTCGAAACCCAGCAGCAGACCACGGAGGTCCTCCTGGCCGCGCCGGGACCGCTCGACCGCCGGGGCCTGGTCGGGCGCGACGGGAAGGTCCAGGGCGACGGGAGCGGCGGTGGGGGTGTCCGGGGTGTCGTCGGAGTCGTCGGCGAGGGGCTCCAGCCGCAGCAGCGCCGCGCCGGCCTCCACCTGGCTGCCGACGGAGACGCCGCACTCCCTGAGCCGGGCCCGGAACGGTGCCCGCAGCACCGTCTCCATCTTCATCGCCTCCAGCACCAGCACCGGTGCGCCCGCCTCGACCTCGGCACCCACCTCCACCGGCGTCGCGACGACCAGCGCCGGCATCGGGGAGCGGACCACGCCGCCCTCGTCGCGGCCGACCCGGTGGGTCACGCCGTCGACCTCGACCAGGTGGATCGCGCCGTGGGTGCCGGTGAGCAGCCGGTACCGGGCACCGTTGACGGCGATCTGCCCGGTGTGCCGGTCGAACCGGTCCAGCTCGACGTCGGCGGTGTGCACGTCGCCACCGGCCTCGATACCGACCCGGAACCGGTGCGCGCCGACCCGGGCCACCCGCATCCGGTAGCCCACGCCGCGCAGTTTGAGGTCCAACGGCCGGCCGCTGACGTGCTGAACCTGGGGACGCCCGCCGAACGCCGTCGACAGCAGCCGCTGCTGCTCGGCGCGTTCCTGCTCCTCGTACGCCTCGATCGCGGCGGCGGCGAGCGCGACGGCGGAGTGCCGGTGCGAGACGAGCCGGCCCTCGGCGCGTACCCGGTCGATCCAGCCGGTGTCGGCGCTGGCGTCGATCACCTCGGGCTGGTCGAGCAGGTCGAGCACGAAGCTCTTGTTGGTCGCGCCGCCCTCGATGATCACGGTGGTGTTGGCCATCGCCCGCCGCAGCCGGCCGAGCGCCTCGTCGCGGTCCCGCCCGTAGGCGATGATCTTCGCGATCATCGAGTCGAAGTCGGCCGGGATGGTGTCGCCCTCGCTGACCCCGGTGTCCACCCGGATGCCGGGCCCGGCGGGCAGGTCCAGCCGGGCGATCCGGCCGGGGGCGGGCGCGAAGTCGCGGTCCGGGTCCTCGGCGTTGAGCCGGGCCTCGATGGCGTGCCCGCGCTCCAGCGGCGGCACCCCGTCGAGCCGGCCGCCCGCCGCGACGTGCAGCTGCGCCTTGACCAGGTCGAAACCGGTGGTCAGCTCGGTGATCGGGTGCTCCACCTGGAGCCGGGTGTTGACCTCCAGGAAGGCGAACAACCGGTCACCCGGGTGGTAGAGGAACTCGACGGTCGCCGCGCCCCGGTAGCCGACCGCGACGGCCAGCCGTTCGGCTGACGTCTTGAGCTCGACGGCCTGCTCCGGGCTGAGCACCGGGGAGGCGGACTCCTCGATGACCTTCTGGTTGCGCCGCTGCACCGAGCAGTCGCGTACGCCGAGCGCCCAGGCGGTGCCCTGACCGTCCGCGATCACCTGGACCTCGACGTGCCGGGCGCCGGTGACCAGGCGCTCCAGGAACACGATGCCGCTGCCGAAGGCGCGGGCCGCCTCCTGGCTGGTGCGCTGGTAGGCGTCGGCCAGCTCGGCGTCGCTGGTGACGACGCGGATGCCCCGCCCGCCACCACCGGCGGTCGCCTTGAGCATCAGCGGGTAGCCGATCTCGGCGGCGGCGGTGATCGCCGCCTCCAGGGTCTCCACCGCGCCCCGGCTCCACGGCGCGACCGGCACGCCGACCTCCTCGGCGATCAGCTTCGCGCCGATCTTGTCGCCGAGCTTGCGCATCGCGTCCGGGCTCGGCCCGACGAAGGTCACCCCGATCTTCTCGCACAGCTCCGCGAAGGCCGGGTCCTCGGCGACGAAACCCCACCCGACCCAGGCGGCGTCGGCCCCGGTCTCGACCAGGGCGTGCTCCAGCTTCTTGAGGTCGAGGTACGGCCGGGCGGAGGCGGGACCGAGGTCGTAGGCGACGTCGGCCTCGCGGACGAATGTCGCGGTACGGTCGACGTCGGTATAGAGGGCCACGGTTTCGATCCGCGTGTCGGTCTGCGCGGCCAGCTCTCGGACCGCGTGAATGAGGCGCATCGCGGCCTCACCCCGGTTGACGATGGCGACACGGCTGAACACCCGACCGACTCCTCCGGTAGATCCACGAGTACGCGCCGCAAGGCATCGACCCCCGACAGCGATCACCCTTCCGGCTGCCGGCCGGTAGCGCCATGTCGTAATCACCGAACCCTGAGCGGTGACCGTTGTAGGAACCCCACAAAAGTTTTTGGTCCTCCCCGCCCGCGCCGGTGGTGGCGCGGCACCCGCCGCAGGTCGCGGGGGTCAGGCGTCGACAGTCGCCGTCGCGGCCACCTCGCGGCGGCGGATCACCGCGATCAGCGCCGTGCCGACGGTCAACAACGCCCCGGCCACGACCAGCGCCACCGCCCCGTTCACCCGCAACGTCAGCACCGCGGAGACGAACGCGCCCAGCCCCATCGTGGTGATCGCCCCGAACCGGCGCAGCCAGGCCGTACCCGGACCGCCGGCGGCCCGGCTGTCGGTGGAGAGGTTCACCATGGTCATGGTCACCACGACCGTGGAGAGGTCCCGGATACCGATGTGCTTGACCGCTGCGGCCTGCGCGCCGAGCACCAGGGCGAGCAGCCCGGTGACGGTCAGCATCACCCCGTGCGTCGGTGGGCCGGTGGCGAGCCAGAGCCCGGCCAGGGCGAGGGTCAGCACACTGCCGCCGACCAGGATGGCCAGCCCGGCGGCGGGCAGCGCCGCCGGCCCCGACGAGCGCCGGGTCAACCGGGCGGCGAGCACCGCGCCGAGCATGAACGCCAGCAGCGCCACCAGGTTGTTGAGCACCGGCAGGCCGGACACCCCGGCCAGCCCGAAACCGATGAAGAGCACGTTGCCGGTCATGTTGCCGGTGAAGACCCGGTCCAGCGCGAGATAGCTCACGCCGTCGACCGCCCCGGTCGCCGCGGTCAACACCAGCAGCGGCAGCTCGTAGCTTTTCGTCATGGGCCCTTCCGATGATCGTTTCCGGCCGGAGTCTACCCATGACCTGCGGGAACGTCCCGGGCGACCGGGACGGCGGTCCCTGGTGGCCGGGACGTGGCGGCCCGTTGACTGGGCCCATGACCAACGTTCCGGACCACTTCCCCGCCCACGTCAAGGGTTCCTACGTCAACTGCGAGGAGTACGCCCGCGAGGCGCGGCTCACCCCGCCACCGGACCACATCCCCGCCCACGTGAAGAACTCCTACGTCAACTGCCAGGAGTACGCCCGCGAACTGCAGCTCACCCCGCCGCCGGACCACATCCCCGCCCACGTGAAGAACTCGTACCCGACCTGCCAGGAGGCGGTCCGCCCGCCCCGGCTCACCCTCGTCCCGGCGGCCGGGGCATGACCACGCTCGTCCCGCCCCGACTCGACCCCGCCTGGCGGGAGTGGCTCGTCGAGAACCTCGCCATGGGCGCGTCGGTGCCGCAGGTGCGGGCCGCCGCCGTCGCCGGGTCCGCCGACCCCGAAGCCATCGACGCCGAGCTGCGGGACCTGGCCGACCACCCGTACCTCGCGGTGTGCCGCCGGCTCGCGCTGCGCTACGACTGGCTGGAGTCGGTGCTCGACACGTACCGGACGCTGCGCGACAGCGACGGCGGTCGGACCCTGGAACGGCGTGCGGACCTCGACCCCGCCGAGTTCTTCTCCCGCTACTACTTCGGCAACCGGCCGGTCGTGCTCGATGGCCTGATGGCCGACTGGCCCGCCCTCGGCTGGACGCTTTCCGGCCTGGCGGCGGCCTGCGGCGACGCCGTGGTCGAGGTGATGACCGGGCGGGAGGCCAACCCCGACCACGCCTGGCAGTACGACCGGCACCGCACCAGCATGCCGTTCCGCGACTACCTGGCGCTGCTCGGCTCCGGCCGGCGCACCAACGACTACTACATGGTGCCGCGCAACGAGAACTGGTCCGGGGCGCTGCGCCCGCTCGCCGCCGACATCCGGGCGCCGGAGGGGATCGTGGACCCGTCCGGGCTCGGGCACCTGCTGCTCGGGCCGGCCGGCACGGTGACCCCGCTGCACGTGGACAACAGTTCGGTGCTGCTCGGCCAGGTGCTCGGCCGCAAGCACGTCCGGCTGGTCCCGTCGTACGAGCGGCACCTGGTCTATCCGCGCGGCGGCACGTTCAGCGCGGTCGACGCGGCGGACCCGGACCTCACCCGGCATCCCCGGTTCGCCGAGGCGACGGTGCTCGACGTGGTGCTGGAACCGGGGCAGCTGTTGTTCGTGCCGGTGGGCTGGTGGCACTGGGTGCAGGCGCTGGAGGTCAGCGCCACCGTCAGCTTCCACCACTTCCGGGTCCCGGGGCAGAACCACAAGATGGCCACCCCGCCGGCAGCCGGTGTCGACCGGTGACGCCGGGGCGGCCCCGCTCGACCGGAGCGGGGCCGCCCGCTGCCGCCGGTGACCACCTGAGCGTCGGCCACCCCTGCCACCCCTTGCTCACATGCATTATCGTCGATCGGACTGTGGGGTGATCCGGCGAGCCGGATCTTCGATCGTGAAGGTGGCCGTTTTGCGTTATGCCGATGGACCGGGCGTGACCTACGAGGTCTACGTCGAGGCGATTCCGTCCCGGGTCTGGGAACTGGTGACCGACATCCACCTGCCGGCCCGGCTGAGCCCGGAGTTGCAGCGGGTGGAGTGGCTCGACGACACCAACGGCCTGGCCAAGGGGGCCAGCTTCCTCGGCTACAACAGCCATCCACGCATCGGTGAGTGGCGGACCGCGTCGTACGTCACCGAGCTGGACCAGGAGCGGGTCTTCGGGTGGGTCGTCACGGACGTGGACGGCGCGTTCGCCGGCCCGGACGGCGCCGGCCGGGCCGACGTGTCGTCCCCGGCGGCCACTTGGCGTTTCGAGCTGGAACCGGAGGGCGCCGGCACCCGGCTGCGGCAGACCGCCCAGGTCGGTCCGGGCCGGTCCGGCCTCAGCCTGGTGATCGACCAGGCCCCCGAGCACGAGGAGCAGATCGTCGAGTCCCGCCTCGGCCAACTCCGCTCCCACATCGAGTCCGTCCTCGACGGCATCAAGGCCCTAGCCGAAAACCGAACCCCCTAACCCCCTCCCTCCCCCTCCCCCCGGGGGGCCTCCGCCCCGCCCGGAGCCCCCCGCCCCGCCCGGAGCGTCCCGGTGATCAAGAGGAATGCGTCAGGAACCGCTCGTCGGGTGACGTTTTCCTCTTGATCACCGGGAGTTGGCGGGGTGCTGCGACGTGGCGGGCGTGGTGGGGGGAGGGGGCGGGATTAGGGTGGTGGCGTGGATCAAGAGGATCGGATCGCGCTGTTTCTCGACTACGAGAACCTCGCGCTGGGCGCGCGGGACCACCATGGCGGGCGGGCCTTCGACTTCCGCCCGATCGCCGACGCCCTGGCGGAGCGGGGTCGGGTGGTGGTGCGGCGGGCGTACGCCGACTGGTCGTACTTCGACGAGGACCGTCGGATGCTCACCCGCTCGCACGTCGAGCTGATCGAGATCCCCCAGCGGATGGGTGCGTCCCGCAAGAACGCCGCCGACATCAAGATGGCGGTCGACGCGGTGGAGCTGGCCTTCGAGCGCGGCTACATCTCCACCTTCGTGATCTGCACGGGGGACAGTGATTTCACCCCGCTGGTGCACAAACTTCGCGAACTCAACAAACGGGTCATCGGGGTCGGGGTGGAGAAGTCCACCTCGGCGCTGCTCCCGCCCGCCTGCGACGAGTTCCTCTACTACGACCGGCTGGAGGGCGTCGACGTCCTGCCCGTCCGGGCCCGGCGGGGCCGGCCGGCCCGTGCGGCGGAGCCGCAGCAGGTCGAGACGGTGGAGCAGGAGCAGGCCGAGCCGGAACGCCCGCCGGCCGCCGAGGAGCCGGTCCGCGACGCGGACGCGCTCGCCGTGCTGGTCGCGCAGACCGTGGCCGGCCTCCAGGGCAGTTCCGACGGCGAGGTGACCGCCTCCCGGCTCAAGCGCACCCTGCTGCGCAAGGACCCGACCTTCAGCGAGTCCGACTACGGGTTCCGCACCTTCGGCGAGCTGCTGCGTCACCTCGCCGGGCACAACGTCGTCGAGTTGGCGGAGGGGCCGGCCAAGGGCGACCCCGAGGTGTCCCTGCCCGAGCACGGCGACCAGGAGGTGGCCTTCGCGTTGCTCCGCAGCGTGGTGGCGGAGCTGGCCGGGTCCGGCGGCCCGGTGGCGCTCTCCGGCCTCAAGAACCAGCTCCGCCGGGCCCGCCCCGAGTTCAGTGAGAAGAAGCTCGGCTACCGCAGTTTCCTCCAGTTCTGCAAGGCCGCCGCCACCGCCGGCGAGGTCGCGTTGGCCTGGAGCGCGGAGGCCGACGACTACCTGCTCACTCCCCGGCAGGGGTGACCGGGGCCGGGTCCGTGAGGGATCTCGACGAATTCGTGACTCACGTCCTGAGGCCGATTTGCTATACGGTCGGCAAATGATGGTCGAGGAGCACTGGTGGAACGGTGACCCGAGCCCGCGCGGGCGGCGGGACGTGTACATCCGTACCGACGGGGAGGCCTGGGAGGTCCAGGCGCAGATCGGCGGGGCGTCGGGTCGCTCCCGCGTGCAGCAGTGCCCGAGCCGGGCGGCGGCGGTAATCCTCGCCGACGCCTGGCGCGGCAGCAACCCCTCCTGGCGCGGGCTGCATCACTGATCGGCCGGGCCGGTCGGCGGGCGGTCCGCACCGCGTCCCGCCCGCATCCGGCCCCCGGTGGAGTTTCCCGGGCCCGGTCGAAAGTCATCCGCGCCCGGCTGAGGGCCCCTTCGGGTCGGCCCCCCGACGTTCCCACCGCGCGGAAACGCTGATTACTGAGAGTGAAATTCTCGTTACGAAGGTGTCCTGAGCTGCCCGTGGTCACCCGAGTTAATTGGCAACATTCTTGACAGAAGCGCGGCATATCGACATCCTTCGTGGAGAGCGCTCTCCCCCGGTGCGCGCAACCCACCCGCCCCCGATGTCGTCCCCGAGGAGCCTCCGTGCTCGCAACCCGACCCCTCACCCGCGCGGCGGTCGCCCTGGTCACCCTTGCCGCCGCCCTCGTCCTGCCGGCCCAGGCCGAGCCCGCCTCGGCCGCCATCGGCGGCATCAGCTGGCAGGACGAGTTCAACGCCGCCGCCGGCACCCCCGTCGACCAGAACAGGTGGCGCTTCGACATCGGCGGCGGTGGCTGGGGCAACAACGAGCGGCAGTACTACACCAACAGCACCAGCAACGCCGTCCACGACGGACAGGGCAACCTGGTGATCACCGCCCGCAAGGAGAACCCGGCCAACTACCAGTGCCACTATGGCCGGTGCGAGTACACCTCGGCCCGGCTGCTCACCGCCGCCACCTTCAACCAGGCGTACGGCCGGTTCGAGGCCCGCATCAAGATCCCGCGCGGGCAGGGCATCTGGCCGGCGTTCTGGATGCTCGGCAACGACATGGGCAGCGCCGGCTGGCCCGCCGCCGGTGAGATCGACATCATGGAGAACATCGGCCGGGAGCCGAACACCGTCTACGGCACCGTGCACGGCCCCGGCTACTCCGGCGGAGGCGGCATCACCGGCAGCCGTACCATCGGCCAGCCCCTCGCCGACACCTTCCACACCTACCGGGTGGACTGGGAGCCGAACCTCATCGTCTGGTACCTCGACGGCGTCGAGTACCACCGCGTCGACCCGTCCCGGCTCGGCGGCAACCGCTGGGTCTACGACCACCCGTTCTTCATGATCCTCAACGTGGCGGTGGGCGGCAACTGGCCCGGCTACCCCGACGGCTCCACCCAGTTCCCCCAGCAGATGCTCGTGGACTACGTGCGGGTCTCCAGCTACGTCCCCGGCGGCGGCAACCCGCAGCCCGGCACCACCCGGCTGCGGGGCGCGCAGAGCGGCCGATGCGTCGACATCCCGAGCGCCAACCCGGTCGACGGCGCGAAACTCCAGATCTGGGACTGCAACACCACCGCCGCGCAGGCCTGGACCTTCGCCACCGACGGCACCGTACGCGCGATGGGCAAGTGCATGGACCCCGCCTGGGCCGGCACCGCCAACGGCACTGAGGTCAACCTGGTCACCTGCAACGGCAACCCGGCCCAACGGTTCACCCTCAACGGCGCCGGGGACCTGGTCAACCTCAGCGCCAACCGGTGCGTCGACGTCCGCGACCAGAACCCCAACAACGGCGGCAAACTGCACCTGTGGGACTGCCTCGGCGTGAGTAGCCAGAAATGGTCCCGCTTCTGACCGCACCCCGGCGGTAGCCCCGCGACGGATGGCCCCTCAGCGTGTGCTGGGGGGCCATCCGTCGTTCCGCCACGATGCCCGCGGTCGGAGTCGCCCGGCCCGCAACCCCAGCCGCCGCGCGGGTGGCCCGGCCGACGGTGACCCACGGTCGAGGTCGGAGCGTCGCGGGCTAGGGGGCGCTCTGGGGGCGGTAGGGGGTTAGTGGTGCGCCGGGCCGCCGTAGGGTCATCGCGAACAACCAACAATCCCCGAAGAAGCTCTCTGTTTCGACAATTGCCGCCGCGCTGACCCGTGAGTCGATATTGACCCGGGTCTGCCCGGCTGGGGCTAGTGGCGGGAGACGTAGATGGAGAACGAGGAGAAGCTTCTCGGGTACCTGAAGCGGGCCACCACGGATCTGCGTGAGGCCCGTCGGCAGTTGCGTCAGGCCGAGCGCCGGGAGTACGACCCGATCGCGATCGTCGGTATGAGCTGCCGCTTCCCGGGTGGTGTGGATGGCCCGGCCGCGTTGTGGCGGCTCCTGGCAGACGGGACCGACGCGGTCTCCGACTTTCCCGACGACCGGGGCTGGAACGTCGAGGACATCTACGATCCCGACGATTCCAAGGCCGGTAAGACGTACGCGAAGACCGGCGGTTTCCTTTCCGACGCCGCCCTTTTCGATCCGGAGTTCTTCGGCATTTCCCCGCGTGAGGCGATCGCCATGGACCCGCAGCAGCGGCTGCTGCTGGAGGCGTCCTGGGAGGCGTTCGAATCGGCCGGTATCGCCCCCGCCTCGGTGCGCGGCAGCCGTACCGGCGTGTTCGCCGGGCTGATGTACCACGACTATTCCAGCCGGCTGCCGGTGGTGCCCGCCGAGCTGGAGGGTTTCATCGGCAACGGCAACACCGGCAGCATCTTCTCCGGCCGGGTCGCCTACGTGCTGGGCCTCGAAGGCCCGGCGATCACCGTCGACACCGCCTGCTCCTCGTCACTGGTCGCGCTGCACCTGGCGATCCAGTCGCTGCGCCGCGAGGAGTGCACGCTGGCGTTGGCCGGCGGCGTGACGGTGATGGCCACGCCTGAGACGTTCGTCGACTTCAGCCGCCAGCGGGGCCTGGCCGCCGACGGCCGGTGCAAGCCGTTCGCCGCCGCCGCCGACGGCACCGGCTGGGCCGAGGGCGTCGGGGTGCTGCTGGTCGAGCGGCTCAGCGACGCCCAACGCCACGGGCACCGGGTGCTGGCCGTGGTCCGCGGCACCGCGGTCAACCAGGACGGTGCCAGCAGCGGTCTCACCGCCCCCAACGGTCCGTCGCAGCGCCGGGTCATCGCCGACGCGTTGGCCAACGCCCGGCTCACCGCCGACCAGGTGGACGCCGTCGAGGCGCACGGCACCGGCACCCGGCTCGGTGACCCGATCGAGGCGCAGGCGATCCTCGCCACCTACGGCCAGGACCGGGAGCAGCCGCTCTGGCTGGGCTCGGTGAAGTCGAACCTGGGCCACACCCAGGCCGCCGCCGGGGTCGCCGGGGTGATCAAGATGGTGCTGGCGATGCGGTACGGCGTACTGCCCCGCACCCTGCACGTCGACCGGCCCACCCCGCACGTCGACTGGACGGCCGGCGACGTACGGCTGCTCACCGACGCCGTCGAGTGGCCGGACACCGGGCGACCCCGACGGGCGGCCGTGTCGTCGTTCGGCCTCAGTGGCACCAACGCCCACGTGGTGCTGGAACAGGCACCCCCGGTCGAGCCCACCGACCCGGCCGAACCCCCCGCCCCGACCGCGGCCACCGGCTCGGCCGTGCCCGTCGCCACCGAGCCGCCGGTGCTGCTCTGGCCACTGTCCGGGCGGTCGACGGACGCACTGGCCGCGCAGGCCGACCGGTTGCGCGGCTTCCTCATTGACGAACGCCCGGTGGACGTCGGGTTCACCCTCGGTGCCGGCCGGTCCGCGATGGAGTGCCGTGGCGTGGCCGTCGGCGCGGACGTGGCTGAACTGGTGTCGGGTCTCGACGCCCTCGCCGCCGGCACCGGCCTGACCGGTCGGGTCGACCACGGCCGCACCGCCGTGCTGTTCACCGGTCAGGGTGCGCAGCGGGTGGGGATGGGTCGCGAGTTGGCGGCGGCTTTCCCGGTGTTCGCGCGGGCTCTGGATGAGGTGTGTGTGGCGTTCGGGTCGTTGCTGGGTGGTGATCTGCGGGAGGTGATGTTCACCGACCCGGACGGTCTCCTGGACCAGACCGGCTGGACGCAGCCGGCGTTGTTCGCGGTTGAGGTGGCGTTGTTCCGTCTGGCGGAGTCGTGGGGGTTGAAGCCGGACTTCGTGGCGGGTCATTCGATCGGTGAACTTGCCGCCGCGCATGTCGCGGGGGTGTGGTCGCTGGCGGATGCGTGTCGGGTGGTGGCGGCGCGTGGTGGTCTGATGCAGGCCCTTCCGGCGGGTGGGGCGATGTTGGCGATCGCCGCCCCGTTGGCGGAGTTGGATCTGGGTGACGTGGACGTGGCGGCGGTGAACGGTCCTCGTGCGGTGGTCGTGTCCGGCACGGAGGAGCAGATCGCCGCGTTGGAAGCCTCCCTTGAGGTGAAGACGCGTCGGCTTCGGGTGTCGCATGCGTTCCATTCGCATTTGATGGACCCGATGCTCGCCGAGTACGGGCAGGTCCTCGACGGGGTCACCGCCAACCCGGCGACCGTTCCGCTGGTGTCGACCGCGACCGGTGATCTTGTCACCGACGAGGAGTTGGGTTCGGTCGGGTACTGGCAGGGTCAGGTGCGGGGGACCGTGCGGTTCGCTGACGCGGTGGCCGCTCTGGCGGCCCGTGGGGTGACGCGGTTCGTGGAGATCGGGCCGGACAGTGTGCTGACCGCGATGGTCGCCGACTGCGTCGAGGACGCCACCGCCATCGCGCTCCAGCGCCGTCGACGCACCCAGGCCGGTCCGGCACAGCAGCCCGACGACAGCGCGCAACGGCACGACGACGGCCAGGTGCCGGCGTACGCGGCCGGGATGGCGCAGGCATGGGCTAGTGGGATCGAGCTGGACTGGTCGGCCGTCGACCCGGGTGGCCGACAGATCGACCTGCCCACCTACGCGTTCCGACACCAGCGCTACTGGCTCGACGCGCCACCCGGGGCCGGCGACACCGCCGGGCTCGGCCAGTTCCCCGCCGACCACCCGATGCTCGGTGCCGTCGTCGACCTGCCCGACACCGGCGGTGTGGTGCTCACCGGCCGGCTCGCCCGCACCGCCCAGCCGTGGCTCGCCGACCACGCGGTCTTCGACACCGTCCTCGTCCCCGGCACCGGGCTGGTCGAACTCGCCCTGCGCGCCGGTGACCAGGTCGGCTGCCCGGTACTCGACGAGTTGACCATCAACGCGCCGCTGGTGCTGCCCACCGACGGCGGTCTGGCCCTGCGGGTCACCGTCGACGCCGCCGACGACAGCGGCGCTCGTACCCTCGGCATCTGGAGCCGGCCCGACGACGCGACCGACTGGACCCGGCACGCCGAAGGGGTCCTGGTCCGGCAGGCCGGGGCCGACCCGGCCGCCGCCGACCTCACCGAATGGCCGCCCGCCGGTGCCGAACCCGTCGACCTCGACGGCCTCTACGACCGGCTGCGTGACCACGGCTACGGCTACGGGCCGGTGTTCCAGGGGCTGCGCGCGGTGTGGCGGCGCGGCGACGGCGACGCCGCCGAGGTGTGGGCCGAGGCGGCGCTGCCCGAGGTGGCCGCCGCCGACGCGCCCCGGTTCCTGCTGCACCCGGCGCTGCTCGACGCGGCCCTGCACGCCAACCTGGTCGACGAGGGCGCGGGCGACACCCCACTGCCGTTCTCCTGGCGCGGCGTCACCCTGCACGCCGCGCACGCCGCCGCCCTGCGCATCCGGATCTCCCCGGCCACCGGCGACAAGCTGGCCGTCACCGTCGCCGACGGGCACGGCAACCCGGTCGCCACCATCGACCAGGTGGTGGCCCGGCCGGTCGCCGCCGACGCGCTCGGCGCCGCCGCCCGCAGCCGGCACCGCCACCTCTACGAGGTGACCTGGCAGCCCGTCCCCACCCCGGCCGCCGCCACCGACGACTGGACCGCCCTCGACATCGACGCGGAACTGCCCGAACCCGCGCCCGACACCGTCGTGGTCACCCTGGACCCGCCCGGCACCCCGCCGGCCGCCGTGCACGAGGCCACCGAACGCCTGCTGGGGCTGCTGCACCGCTGGCTCACCCACCCGGGGTACGCGCACAGCACGCTGGCACTGCTCACCCGGGACGCGGTCGGGGCCGGTGACACCCCGGTCGACCCCGCCGCAGCGGCCCTGTGGGGGCTGGTCCGGGCCGCCGAAGCCGAACACCCCGGCCGGTTCGTGCTCGTCGACACCGACGCACCCGGCACCACCCACCTCGCGGCGGCCCTGGCCACCGGTGAACCCGAGGTGGCCGTCCGGGACGGGCAACTGCTGGTGCCCCGGCTGGCCCGGCTGCCCGTCGACACCACCGCCGACAGCCCGTGGCCCGTCGACGGCACCGTCCTGATCACCGGTGGCCTCGGTGGGTTGGGCAGCCTCGTCGCCCGGCACCTGGTCACCCGGCACGGCGTACGCCGGCTGCTGTTGACCGGGCGCAGCGGCGCGGCCACGCCCGGCGCGGCGGAACTGGTCGCGGACCTCACCGCCGCCGGCGCCGACGTGACGGTCGCCGCCTGCGACGTCGCCGACCGGGACGCGGTCGCCGCCCTGCTCGCCGGGCATCCGCTCGGCGCGGTGGTGCACGCCGCCGGCACCGCCGAGAACGCCCTGGTCGACGCGCTCACCCCCGCACAACTGCACCGGGTGCTGCGGCCCAAGGTGGACGCCGCCTGGCACCTGCACGACCTCACCCGCGACCACGACCTGACCGCCTTCGTGCTGTTCTCCTCGTCGGCCGGCTGGGTGGCCGGGGCGGGGCAGGGCAACTACGCCGCCGCGAACCTCTTCCTCGACGCGCTCGCCCAACGCCGCCGCGCCGACGGACTGCCCGCGACCTCGCTGGCCTTCGGCCTGTGGGCCACCGGCACCGGGATGGGCGGTCACCTCGACGACGCCGACCTGCACCGGATGCGCCGGCTCGGGATGCCCGCGATGACCACCGACGAGGGACTGGAGCTGTTCGACGCGGCCGTCGCCGCCGGCCGGGCCACCGCCGTACCGGTGCGGGTCGACCTGGACGCGCTGCGGCGGCGCACCGACGCGCTGCCGGCCGTGCTGCGCGGCCTGGTCCGCACCCCGGCCCGGCCCACCGCCGGTGCCGCGCCGGCCGGCGGCCCCCCGCTGGCGCAGCGGCTCGCCGGGCTCTCCGACACCGACCGGGAGACCCTGCTGCTCGACCTGGTCCGCACGCACGCCGCCGCCGTGCTGGGTTTCCCCGGCCCGGCGTCGGTGGAACCCGGGCGGGCGTTCAAGGACCTCGGGTTCGACTCCCTCGCCGCCGTCGAGTTCCGCAACGTGCTCAGCACCGTCACCGGGCTGCGGCTGCCCGCCACCCTCGTCTTCGACCACCCCGAGCCCACCGCCCTGGCCCGCGCGCTCAAGGCCGAACTGGTGGTGCCCGACGCCGACCCGGCCGGTGCGGTCCTCGCCGACCTCGACCGGCTGGAGAAGGCCCTGGCCGAGGTGCCCGGCGACGAGCACGCCCGGCTGACCGCCCGGCTGGAGGCGGTGCTGCGCGGCTGGCAGGACCGGGCCGGCCGCCCCGACGACGACACCCCGCACGACTACGAGTCCGCCACCGACGAGGAACTGTTCGACGTGCTGGAGAACGAGCTCGGCATCTCCTGACGGCAGTCTCGACGAACCTCCGGCGCGGGAAAGATTGGTGTGAACGATGGCGAACGACGACAAGCTCCGGACCTTCCTCAAGCGCGCCACCGCCGAACTGCAACAGGCCAACCGGCGGCTGCGTGAGGTGGAGAGCCGGGACCAGGAGCCGATCGCGATCGTCGGCATGGGCTGCCGCTACCCCGGTGGGGTCCGGTCGCCGGAGGACCTGTGGCGGCTCGTCGCCGACGGCACCGACGCCATCTCCGGCTTCCCCACCGACCGGGGCTGGGACGTCGACGGCGTCTACGACCCGGAGCCCGGCAAACCCGGCAGGAGCTACACCCGGCACGGCGGTTTCCTCTACGACGCCGCCGACTTCGACCCGGGCTTCTTCGGGATGAGCCCCCGGGAGGCGGTGGAGACGGACCCGCAGCAGCGGTTGCTGCTGGAGGCGGCCTGGGAGGCCTTCGAGTACGGCGGGATCGACCCGACCGCCATGAAGGGCAGCGCCACCGGCGTCTTCGTCGGCGTGATGCACCACGACTACGTCGACAGCACCACCTCCGGCAGCCTCGTCTCCGGTCGGGTCGCCTACAACCTGGGCCTGGAGGGCCCGGCGATCACCGTCGACACCGCCTGCTCGTCGTCGTCGGTGGCCGTGCACCTGGCCTGCCAGTCGCTGCGCAAGGAGGAGTGCGGGCTGGCCCTGGCCGGTGGGGTCGCGGTGATGGCCACCCCACAACTGTTCGTCGAGTTCAGCAGGCAACGTGCCCTGTCCCCGGACGGCCGCTGCCGCTCCTTCGGCGACGGTGCGGACGGCGCGGCCTGGGCCGAGGGCGTCGGGGTGCTGGTGCTGGAGCGGTTGTCCGACGCGCAGCGCAACGGGCACCGCGTCTACGGGCTGATCCGGGGTTCGGCGGTGAACCAGGACGGTGCGTCGAACGGGTTGACCGCGCCGAACGGGCCGGCCCAGCAGCGGGTGATCCGGGCGGCGCTGGCCAACGCCCGGCTCTCCGTCGCCGACGTGGACGTGGTCGAGGCGCACGGCACCGGTACCACCCTGGGTGACCCGATCGAGGCGCAGGCGGTGCTGGCCACCTACGGCCGGGACCGGGAGCGGTCGCTCTACCTCGGCTCGATCAAGTCGAACATCGGGCACGCCCAGGCCGCCGCCGGGGTCGCCGGGGTGATCAAGATGGTGATGGCGATGCGGCACGGCACCCTGCCGCGCACCCTGCACGCCGAGACGCCGTCCCGGCAGGTCGACTGGGGCGCCGGGGACGTGCGGCTGCTCACCGAACAGGTCGACTGGCCGGCGGTGGACCGGCCCCGTCGGGCCGGGGTGTCGTCGTTCGGGATCAGCGGTACCAACGTGCACCTCATCGTCGAGCAGGCACCCCCCGTGGAGGCCGTCGCGGCGGGACCGACGCCACCGGTCACCCTCTGGCCGGTGTCGGGACGCTCCCCCGAGGGGCTGACCCGCCAGGCCGCCCGGATCGCGGAGTTCGCCGCCGGCACCGATGCGCGTCCGGTGGACGTCGGGTTCTCGCTCGGCGCGGGCCGGGCCGGGTTGGAGTTCCGGGGGGTGGCGGTCGGCCGGGAGGGGGCCGAGCTGCCCGCCGGCCTCGACGCCCTGGTCGCCGGCACCGGCCTGTCGGGTCGGGTGACCGGCGGTCGTACGGCAGTGTTGTTCACCGGTCAGGGTGCGCAGCGGGTGGGGATGGGTCGCGATTTGGCGGCGGCTTTCCCGGTGTTCGCGCAGGCTCTGGATGAGGTGTGTGCGGCGTTCGGGTCGTTGCTGGGTGGTGATCTGCGGGAGGTGATGTTCACCGACCCGGACGGTCTCCTGGACCAGACCGGCTGGACGCAGCCGGCGTTGTTCGCGGTTGAGGTGGCGTTGTTCCGTCTGGCGGAGTCGTGGGGTCTCAAGCCTGATTTCGTGGCGGGTCACTCGATCGGTGAGTTGGCTGCCGCGCACGTGTCCGGTGTCTGGTCGCTGGCGGACGCGTGTCGGGTCGTCGCGGCCCGGGGTGGTCTGATGCAGGCCCTTCCGGCCGGTGGGGCGATGTTGGCGATCGCTGCGCCCTTGGCGGAGTTGGATCTGGGTGACGTGGACGTGGCGGCGGTGAACGGTCCTCGTGCGGTGGTCGTGTCCGGCACGGAGGAGCAGGTCGCGGCGTTGGAGGCTCGTCTTGAGGTGAAGACGCGTCGGTTGCGGGTGTCGCATGCGTTCCATTCGCATCTGATGGACCCGATGCTCGCCGACTACGGGCAGGTCCTCCGTGGAGTGACCGCCAACCCGGTGGCGATCCCGTTGGTGTCGACCGCGACCGGTGATCTTGTCACCGACGAGGAGTTGGGTTCGGTCGGGTACTGGCAGGGTCAGGTGCGGGGGACCGTGCGGTTCGCTGACGCGGTGGCCGCTCTGGCGGCCCGGGGTGTGACCCGGTTCGTGGAGATCGGGCCGGACAGTGTGCTGACCGCGATGGTCGCCGACTGCGTCGAGGACACCGCAGCGATCGCGTTGCAGCGCCGGGACCGGGACCAGGTCACCGCGTACGCGACCGGGATGGCGCAGGCGTGGACCACCGGCGTCGACCTCGACTGGACGGCCGTGCACCCCGGCGCGCGACAGGTCGACCTGCCCAGCTACGCCTTCGCCCGGCAGCGGTACTGGCTGGCCGCCCCCACCGCCGCCCCGGCCACCGTCACCGACGACTGGCGGTACCGGGTCGTGTGGCGGGGCACCGACCTGCCCACCGGGCCGGAACTCACCGGCGACTGGTGGCTCGTCACCCCGGACCCGCTCACCGACGACCCCCGGATCACCGCCATCGCCGACGCGCTCGCCACCCGGGGCGCCACCGTCACCAAGCTCACCGGCACCGACCTGCTCCCCGGCACCGACCCGCTCGCCGGCCGGGGCACCCCGAGCGGGATCGTCTCGCTGCTCGGCCTCGACGACACCCCGGACCCGTACGACGCCGGGCTGTCCGCCGGGGTCACCGGCACCGTACGCCTGGTGCAGGCCCTCGCCGCCGCCGACATCACCGGCCGGCTGTGGTGCCTGACCACCGGCGGGGTAGCCGTCGACCGGTACGAGGACCTGCCGCACGCCGCACAGGCCGGCCTCTGGGGTCTCGGCACGGTGCTCTCCCTCGACTACCCCGGCTGGTGGGGTGGCCTGGTCGACCTGCCCGCCGACTGGACGCCCGACATCCTCACCCGGCTCGTCGACGTGCTCGCCGACGGCAGCGAGGACCAGGTCGCCCTGCGTACCGCCGGGGTGCTGGCCCGGCGGATGGTGCGCTGGCCCGTCGCCGGCAGCCCCGACCGGCGCTACACGCCCACCGGCACCGTGCTCGTCACCGGCGGCACCGGTGGCATCGGCGCGCACCTCACCGAATGGCTCCTCGACCAGGGCGCCGAGCGGGTGGTGCTGGCCAGCCGGCGTGGCCCCGCCGCCCCCGGCGCCGCCGACCTGGCCGCCCGCCTGCCCGGCGTGCAGGTCGTCGCCTGCGACGTGGCCGATCGGGACGCGGTCGCCGCGCTGCTCGACGGGATCGGCGTCGACCTGACCGCCGTCTTCCACGCCGCCGGGGTGCTCTACGACCCGGCCCCCCTCGGCGAGACCGACCTCGACGACTTCGCCGCCGTGTGCCGGGCCAAGGTCCTCGGCGCGACCCACCTCGACGCCCTGCTCGGCGACCGGCCGCTCGACGCGTTCGTGCTGTTCGCCTCCGGCGCGGCCGTCTGGGGCAGCGCCGGGCAGGCCGCCTACGGCACCGGCAACGCCTGGCTCGATGCGTTGGCCCACCAGCGCCGCCGCCGGGGCCTGACCGCCACCTCGGTGGCCTGGGGCACCTGGGGCGGCGGCGGCATGGTCGACGACGAGGCCACCGCGCAACTCCTGCGGCAGGGCACCCCGCCGATGGAGCCGCGCCTCGCCCTCGGGGCGTTGCGGCAGGTCCTCGACCACGACGAGAGCCACCTCGTGGTCACCAACATCGACTGGGCCCGGTTCACGCCGATCTACACCCTGGCCCGGCCCCGGCCGCTGCTCGCCGCGCTCCCCGAGGCCCAGCAGACCCCCGCCGCCGCCCCGACCGCGCCCACCGACACCTCCGTGCTGGCCGGGCTGCCCGACGTCGAGCGGCTGCCGTACCTGCTGGACACCGTCCGCGCCCAGGTCGCCGCCGTCCTCGGGTACGACGCGGCGACCACCGTGGACGTCCAGCGGCCGTTCCGGGAACTCGGGTTCGACTCGCTGACCGCGGTCGAACTGCGCAACGCCCTCGGCGCGGCCGTCGGGCTGCGCCTGCCGGCCACCATGGTCTACGACCACCCGACCCCCGCCGTGCTGGCCCGCCACCTGTACGACGAACTCGTCGGCACCGCCGCCCCGACCCCCGTCGCGTCCGGCGTCGGCGGGTCCGACCCCGACGAGCCGATCGCCATCATCGGAATGAGCTGCCGTTACCCCGGCGGCGTCCGGTCCCCGGAGGACCTGTGGCGGCTCGTCGACAGCGGCACCGACGCGATCAGCGCGTTCCCCGTCGACCGGGGCTGGGACTCCGACGCCCTCTTCGACGCCGACCCGGACCAGCCGGGCACCAGCTACGTCCGCTCCGGCGGTTTCGTCTACGAGGCGGGCGCTTTCGACGCCGAGTTCTTCGGCATCTCGCCCCGCGAGGCGATCGCCATGGACCCGCAGCAGCGGCTGATGCTGGAGGTCACCTGGGAGGCGGTCGAGCGGGCCGGGATGGACCCGGAGGCGTTGCGTGGCAGCCCCGTCGGGGTGTTCGTCGGCTCCGGCGCCCAGGACTACGGTGACCTGCTCGGTCTCGCCCCCGCCGAGTCGGAGGCGTACCTGAGCACCGGCAGTTCCGCGTCGGTGATCTCCGGCCGGGTGTCGTACGCGTTCGGGTTCGAGGGGCCGTCGATGACCATCGACACGGCGTGTTCCTCGTCGCTCGTCGCACTGCACCTCGCCAGCCAGGCGCTGCGGGCCGGGGAGTGCGCGACCGCCGTCGCCGGTGGGGTGCTGGTGATGTCGAACCCCACCCCGTTCGTGGCGTTCAGCCGGCAGCGGGGGCTCGCCCCGGACGGCCGGTGCAAGTCGTTCTCCGACGACGCCGACGGCACCGGCTGGGCCGAGGGCGTCGGGGTGCTGATGCTGGAACGGCTCTCCGACGCGCAGCGCAACGGGCACCGCGTCTACGGGCTGATCCGGGGTTCGGCGGTGAACCAGGACGGTGCGTCGAACGGGTTGACCGCGCCGAACGGGCCGGCCCAGCAGCGGGTGATCCGGGCGGCGCTGGCCAACGCCCGGCTCTCCGTCGCCGACGTGGACGTGGTCGAGGCGCACGGCACCGGTACCACCCTGGGTGACCCGATCGAGGCGCAGGCGCTGCTCGCCACCTACGGTCGGGACCGGGACCGCCCTCTGTGGCTCGGCTCGATCAAGTCCAACATGGGTCACGCCCAGGCCGCCGCCGGCATGGCCGGTGTGATCAAGATGGTGATGGCGATGCGGCACGGCACCCTGCCGCGCACCCTGCACGCCGAGACGCCGTCCCGGCAGGTCGACTGGGCGGCCGGCGACGTACGGCTGCTCACCGAGCCGGTCGACTGGCCGGCCGGGGACCGCCCCCGCCGCGCCGGGGTGTCGTCGTTCGGCATCAGCGGCACCAACGCGCACGTGATCGTCGAGGAGGCTCCGCCAGCCGGGCCCACCGCACCGGCCGCGATCCCCGAGCCGCCGGTGGTGCTCTGGCCGCTGTCCGCCCGGTCCGCCGGTGCGCTGGCCGAGCAGGCCGCCCGCCTGCGGGACTTCCGCACCGAGGAACGGCCGGTCGACGTGGGGCACTCGTTGTCCGCCGGTCGGGCGGCCCTGGACCACCGGGCCGTCGCCGTCGGCGGTACGGCCGCCGAGCTGGCCGCCTCCCTGGAGGCCCTGACCTCGGGCAGCGGCCTGTCAGGTCGGGTGACCGGCGGTCGTACGGCGGTGTTGTTCACCGGTCAGGGTGCGCAGCGGGTGGGGATGGGTCGCGAGTTGGCGGCGGCTTTCCCGGTGTTCGCGCAGGCTCTGGATGAGGTGTGTGTGGCGTTCGGGTCGTTGCTGGGTGGTGATCTGCGGGAGGTGATGTTCACCGACCCGGGTGGTGTGTTGGATCAGACGGGGTGGACGCAGCCGGCGTTGTTCGCGGTTGAGGTGGCGTTGTTCCGTCTGGCGGAGTCGTGGGGGTTGAAGCCTGATTTCGTGGTGGGTCATTCGATCGGTGAGTTGGCTGCCGCGTATGTCGCGGGGGTGTGGTCGCTGGCGGATGCGTGTCGGGTGGTGGCGGCGCGTGGTGGTCTGATGCAGGCCCTTCCGGCGGGTGGGGCCATGTTGGCGATCGCCGCGCCGCTGGCGGAGTTGGATCTCGGTGACATCGACGTCGCGGCGGTGAACGGCCCCCGGGCGGTGGTCGTCTCGGGGACGGAGGAGCAGGTCGCGGCGTTGGAGGCTCGTCTTGAGGTGAAGACGCGTCGGTTGCGGGTGTCGCATGCGTTCCATTCGCATTTGATGGACCCGATGCTGGCCGACTACGGGCAGGTCCTCCGTGGAGTGACCGCCAGTCCGGCGGGTGTTCCGTTGGTGTCGACCGCGACCGGTGATCTCGTCACCGACGATGAGTTGGGTTCGGTCGGGTACTGGCAGGGTCAGGTGCGGGGGACCGTGCGGTTCGCTGACGCGGTGGCCGCTCTGGCGGCCCGTGGGGTGACGCGGTTCGTGGAGATCGGGCCTGACAGTGTGCTGACCGCGATGGTCGCCGACTGCGTCGAGGACGCCACCGCGATCCCGCTCCAGCGCCGCAAGCGTGAGCAGGTCGAGGCGTACGCGGCCGGGATGGCGCAGGCGTGGATCAGCGGCGTCGACCTCGACTGGGCGGCCGTCAACCCGGGCGGCCGGACCGTCGACCTGCCCACCTACGCCTTCCAGCACCAGCGGTACTGGATCGAGCCCGACACCACCGCCGGCACCGGCACCGACGAGGCCGACGGCGGGTTCTGGGACGCCGTCGACCGGGGCGACACCGACCTGCTCGCCGACGGTCTCGGCGTCACCCCCGGTGTCGTCACCGAGGTACTCCCCGGCCTCGCCGCCTGGCGCGACCGGCAACGGGACGCGGCCACCGTGGACGACTGGCGCTACCGGGTGGTGTGGCGCTCCACCGAGCTTCCCGACGGCGGCGAACTCACCGGCACCTGGTGGCTCGTCGTACCGGCCGCGTCGACCGGTGACGAGCGGTTGACCGCCCTCGCCGCCGGACTGGCCGACCGGGGCGCCGACGTCGTCACCGTCACCGGCACCGACCTGCCCGCCGGGGACACCCCCGCCGGGGTGCTGTCCCTGCTCGCCCTCGACGACACCCCCGACCCCACCGACGCCGGGCTCTCCGTCGGCGTCACCGACACCGTCGCGCTGATCCAGGCCCTCACCGCCACCGACTTCGCCGGCCGGATCTGGTGCCTCACCGCAGGCGGCATCGCCGTCGACCGGTTCGAGGACCTGCCGCACCCCGCGCAGGGCGCGCTCTGGGGCCTCGGCACCGTGCTGTCCCTGGAGTACCCGCACTCCTGGGGTGGCCTGGTCGACCTGCCCACCGACTGGACCGACGAGCACGTCGCGCGGCTCGCCGACGTCCTCGCCGCCGGTGCGGAGGACCAGGTGGCCGTCCGTACCGCAGGGGTGCTGGCCCGACGGCTGGTCCGCTGGCCCGCCGCCGGCAACGCCGAACGCCACTACACGCCCACCGGCACCGTGCTGGTCACCGGCGGCACCGGTGGCATCGGCGCGCACCTCACCGGATGGCTGCTCGACCAGGGTGCCGACCGGGTGGTGCTGGCCAGCCGGCGCGGCCCGGCCGCCCCCGGCGCGGCCGACCTGACGGCCCGGCATCCGGGTGTCGAGGTCGTCGCCCTCGACGTGGCGGACCGGGACGCGGTCGCCGCGCTCCTGGCCGACCTCGGTGACGAGCTGACCGCCGTCTTCCACGCCGCCGGGGTGCTGCACCAGGAGAGGTCGCTGCCGGAGACCAGCGTGGCGGAGTTCGCCGACGTGTGCCGGGCGAAGGTGCTCGGCGCGGTGCACCTCGACGCGTTGCTGGCCGACCGGCCGCTGGACGCGTTCGTGCTGTTCTCCTCCGGTGCCGCGGTGTGGGGCAGCGCCGGCCAGGCCGGGTACGCCACGGCCAACGCGTACCTCGACGCGCTGGCGCACCGGCGGCGGACCCGGGGTGCGGTCGCCACCTCGGTCGCCTGGGGCAGCTGGGCCGGCGGCGGGATGGCCGACGGGGAGGCCACCGCGCACCTGCGCCGGCAGGGCACCCCGCCGATGGAACCCCGGCTCGCCGTCCGGGCGCTGCGGGAGGCCCTCGACCACGACGAGAGCCACCTCGTCGTCGCCGACATCGACTGGACCCGGTTCACCCCGGTCTACACCCTGGCCCGGCCCCGGCCGCTGCTGGCCGCGCTGCCCGACGCCCAACCCGAGGCCGAACCGGCCGCCCCGGTCGCCGCGACCGCCGACCTCGCCGGCCGGCTCGCCGCGATGCCGTCACCGGACCGCCTGGACACCGTCCTGGCGCTGGTCCGCGACCAGGTCGCCGCCGTCCTCGGGTACGCCTCCGGCGCGGACGTCGACCCGGAGCGGGCGTTCAAGGAGGCCGGGTTCGACTCGCTGACCGCCGTGGAGCTGCGCAACCGGCTCACCACCGAGACGGCGCTGCGGCTGCCCGCCACCCTGGTCTTCGACTACCCGACCCCGACCGAGCTGGCCCAGCAACTGCTCACCGAGCTGGTGCCCGCCGACGCCGGGGGCGTCACCCTGCTCGACGACCTCGACCGGCTCCAGGCGGCGCTGTCCACTCTGGACGCCGACGCGGTCGCCGCGCTCGACGAGAGCACCCGGGCCGGGGTGGGGGAGCGGCTGCGCACCATGCTCGCCGCGTGGACCGCCGGTCAACGCCCGGCCGAGGTCGCCAGCGTCACCGAGGATCTCGACACCGCCTCCGACGACGACCTCTTCGACTTCATCGACAGCAAGTTCGGCACCTCATGATCCGTCCGCTCCGTCGGCGCCGTCCGGGAATGGGTTCCTGATGTCCAACGAACAGAAGCTTCGTGACTACCTGCGGCGGGTCACGGCCGACCTGCACGAGACCAGCGAGCGGCTCCGCGACATCGAGGAGCGCGCCGCCGAACCGATCGCCATCGTCGGCATGGGCTGCCGCTACCCCGGCGGCGTCGACTCGCCCGAGGCCCTGTGGGACCTCGTCGCGGCCGGCACCGACGCGATCTCCGGCATGCCCACCGACCGGGGCTGGGACCTCGACCGGCTCTACGACCCTGACCCGGACCACCCCGGCACCAGCTACACCCGCGACGGCGGATTCCTCTATGGGGCCGCCGACTTCGACCCGACCTTCTTCGGCATCTCGCCCCGCGAGGCCGCCGAGATGGACCCGCAGCAGCGGCTGTTCCTGGAGACGTCCTGGGAGGCGTTGGAACGGGCCGGCATCGACCCGCTGTCGCTCAAGGGCAGCCCCACCGCCGTGTTCACCGGCGTCGTCTACCACGACTACCCGAACAGCTGGGGCGCCGGCAGCATCGTCTCCGGTCGGCTGTCGTACACCCTCGGGCTGGAGGGGCCGGCGGTCACCGTCGACACCGGCTGCTCGTCGTCGCTGGTCGCCCTGCACTGGGCCTGCCAGTCGCTGCGCTCCGGGGAGTCGTCGCTCGCCGTCGCCGGTGGGGTCACCGTGATCGGCACCCCCGACGCGTTCGTCGAGTTCTCCCGGCAGCGGGCGCTGTCCTTCGACGGCCGGTGCAAGTCGTTCGCCGCCGCCGCCGACGGCACCGGCTGGGCCGAGGGCGCCGGGTCGCTGGTGCTGGAACGGCTCTCCGACGCCCGCCGCAACGGACACCCGGTGCTCGCCGTCATCCGGGGCTCCGCGATCAACCAGGACGGCGCGTCCAACGGCCTCACCGCCCCCAACGGTCCCTCCCAGCGTCGGGTCATCCGCGCCGCGCTGGCCAACGCCCGGCTCGCCGGTCAGGAGATCGACGCGGTCGAGGCGCACGGCACCGGCACCCGGCTCGGCGACCCGATCGAGGCGCAGGCGCTGTTCGCCACGTACGGCCGGGACCGGCCCGCCGACCGGCCACTGTGGCTCGGCTCGCTGAAGTCCAACATCGGCCACTCGCAGGCCGCCGCCGGTGTCGGCGGGGTGATCAAAATGGTGCAGGCGATGCGGCACGGGGTGCTGCCCCGCACCCTGCACGTCGACGAGCCCAGCGGTGAGATCGACTGGTCGCCCGGGACCGTCAAGCTGCTCACCGAGCCGGTGGAGTGGCCGCAGACCGGCCACGCCCGCCGCTGCGCGGTCTCCTCGTTCGGCATCAGCGGCACCAACGCCCACGTCGTGCTCGAAGAGGTGGCCCCGGCCGAGGAGGACGAGCAGCCCGCCACCCCGGCGGTGCTGCCGTGGGTGCTGTCCGGGCACACCGACCGGGCGCTGCGGGCCCAGGCGCAGCGGCTGCTGTCGCACCTGGACGCCGTACCGGCCGACCCGGCTGCCGTGGGGCGGACGCTGGCCGGTCGGGCCCGGCTCGACCACCGGGCCGTGGTGCTCGGCGGTGACCTGCCGCAGCTGCGGACCGCGCTCGGCGCGGTCGTCGACGGGCTGCCCGCCGCGACCGCGGTCACCGGCACCGCCGACGCCGCAGGTCGGGTCGTGTTCGTCTTCCCCGGCCAGGGCGCCCAGTGGGTCGGCATGGCCGCCGCGCTGCTGGACTCCTCGCCGGTCTTCGCCGAACAGATGGGCCGCTGCGCCGCCGAGCTGCGCGCGTACGTCGACTGGGACCTGCTCGACGTGGTCCGGGGGGTGCCCGGCGCACCCTCCCTGGAGTGGGTGGACGTGGTCCAGCCCGCCCTGTGGGCGATGATGGTCTCCCTCGCCGCCACCTGGCGCAGCTACGGCGTCGAACCCGACGCGGTGGTCGGCCACTCGCAGGGTGAGATCGCCGCCGCCTGCGTGGCCGGCGGACTCTCCCTGGCCGACGGGGCGCGGGTGGTGACCCTGCGCAGCCGGGCCATCGGCGAGAAGCTGGCCGGCCGGGGCGGCATGGTCTCGGTCGGGCTGCCCGCCGACCGGGCGCAGGAGCGGATCGCCCGGTGGGCGGGCGACATCTCCCTCGCCGTGGTCAACGGCGCGGGTTCGGTGGTGGTCTCCGGCACCCCGGAGGCGCTGCGGGAACTCATCGCCGAGCTCACCGGGGAGGGGATCCGGGCCAAGCAGGTCGCCGTCGACTACGCCTCGCACTCCGCGCAGGTGGAGCTGCTGGAACACCGGCTGCTGGAGGACCTGGCCCCGATCAACCCGAAGACCGGGACGATCCGGATGCTCTCCACCGTCACCGGCGACTGGGTGGACACCGCCACCCTCGACGCCCGCTACTGGTATGACAACCTCCGCAACACGGTTCGGTTCGACCCGGCGATCCGCTCTCTCGCCGGGCAGGGCTGGACCGGGTTCGTGGAGGTCAGCCCGCACCCGGTGCTCGGCATGGGGATGCAGGAGACGCTGGAGTCGGCGGACCGCCCGACGGTGGTCACCGGCACCCTGCGCCGCGACGACGGCGGCCTGGACCGGCTGCTCACCTCCCTGGCCGAGCTGCACGTGCGGGGCGTCGACGTGGACTGGGCCGTCGCCCTGCCCGGCACCCGCCGGGCGGACCTGCCCACCTACGCCTTCCAGCACGAGCGTTACTGGATCGCGCCGACCGTCACCGCCCCGGCCGCAGGCGGCACCGACGCCGGATTCTGGGACGCGGTGGAACGCGCCGACGTCGACCTGCTCGCCGACGGCCTCGGCGTCGACACCGCACTCGTCGGGGAGGTGCTGCCCGGCCTGACGTCGTGGCGGTCCCGGCAGCGCGACGTCGCCACCGTGGACGGCTGGCGGTACCGGGTGGTGTGGCGGCCGACCGAGGTGCCCACCGGCGGGCAGCTCACCGGCGTGTGGTGGGTGGTCGCCCCGGCGACGCTGGCCGACGACGAGCGGCTGCGTACGCTCGCCGACGGCCTGACCGCCCGGGGCGCCGAGGTGGTCACCGTCACCGGCACCGACCACGCCGGCCGGGAGGCCCCCGCCGGGGTGCTCTCCCTGCTCGCCCTGGACGACGGCCCCGACCCGCTGGGCGTCGGCCTGTCCGCCGGGATCACCGCCACCGTGTCGCTGGTGCACGCGCTCGCCGCGTCCGACTTCAGCGGTCGGCTCTGGTGCGTCACCGCCGGTGGGGTCGGGGTGGACCGGTTCGAGCCGGTCGCCGACCCGGCCCAGGGCGCCCTGTGGGGCCTGGGCACGGTGCTCTCCCTCGACTACCCCGGCTGGTGGGGCGGCCTGGTCGACCTGCCCGCCGAGTGGACGCCGCAGACCGTCGACCGGCTCGCCGACGTGCTGACCGGCGGCGGCGAGGACCAGGTGGCGCTGCGGGCGGCCGGCACGCTGGCCCGCCGGATGATCCGCCACCCGGCGACCCGGGCGCCCGAACGGCGCTACACGCCCACCGGCACCGTCCTGGTCACCGGCGGCACCGGCGGGGTCGGCGGGCACGTCACCGAATGGCTGGTCGGCAACGGCGCGCAGCGGGTGGTGCTGGCCAGCCGACGCGGCCCGGACGCCCCCGGCGCGGCCGACCTGACGGCCCGGCACCCGGGAGTCGAGGTCGTCGCCCTCGACGTGGCGGACCGGGACGCGGTCGCCGCGCTCCTGGCCGACCTCGGTGACGAGCTGACCGCCGTGTTCCACGCCGCCGGGGTGCTGCACCCCGAGGTGCCGTTGGGGCAGACCGGCCTCGACGACTTCGCCGACGTGTGCCGGGCGAAGGTGCTCGGCGCGGTGCACCTCGACGCGTTGCTGGCCGACCGGCCGCTGGACGCGTTCGTGCTGTTCTCCTCCGGTGCCGCGGTGTGGGGCAGCGCCGGCCAGGCCGGGTACGCCACGGCCAACGCGTACCTCGACGCGCTGGCGCACCGGCGGCGGACCCGGGGTGCGGTCGCCACCTCGGTCGCCTGGGGCAGCTGGGGCGGCGGCGGTGGCATGGCCGGCGGCGAGGTCGGGGCACACCTCGACCGGCTCGGCGTCGGCGTGATGGACCCCCGGCTCGCCGTCGACGCGCTCGGGCAGGCCCTCGACCACGACGAGAGCCACCTCGTCGTCGCCGACGTCGACTGGGCCCGGTTCGGCCCCATCTATACGCTGGCCCGGCCCCGGCCGCTGCTGGCCGAACTCCCCGACGCCGCCCCCGAGGCCGCCGAGACCACCGAAACGGGGGCGTCTTCGGCGCTCGCCGACCGGCTCGGCACCCTGCCCGAGGCCGAGCAGCGCGCCCTGCTGCTGGAGACCGTCCGCACCAACGTGGCGGCCGTCCTCGGCTACGGCGACGCCGACCTGGTCGAGCCGCAGCGCGCGTTCAAGGAACTCGGCATGGACTCGGTGACCGCCGTCGAGCTGCGCAACCGGCTCAGCGCCGCCACCGGCGTACGGCTCTCCGCCACCCTGGTGTTCGACCACCCCAACCCGACCGCCCTGGCCGACCAGCTCCGGGCCGAACTCGGCTACACCGGTGACACGGCCGGCGGTCTGCTCGCCGAGCTGGACCGGCTGGAGGTCACCGTGGCCGGCCTGACGCCGGAGGAGATCGAACGCAACCGGGTCACCGCCCGGCTCCAGTCGCTGCTGGCGAAGCTCAACGAAACCCTCAGCACCACCACCGGCGCCACCCTCGTCGACCGGCTCGAAACGGCCTCCGCCGACGACGTGTTCGACCTGATCGACAAGGAACTCGGCATGACCTGAGCCGCCACCGCGCTCCCGGAGCAACGTGTCCCGCTGGCAACGAGTTTGGTGAGGTTCGGATGGCGAACGAAGAGAAGCTCCTCGAGTACCTGAAGCGGGTCACCGCCGATCTGCACCGCACCCGGGAGCGGCTGCGCGAGGTCGAGTCACAGGAGCAGGACCCGATCGCGATCGTCGGCATGGCCTGCCGCTACCCGGGTGGGGTCAACTCGCCCGAGGACCTGTGGCGGCTGGTCGCCGACGGCGTCGACGCCATCGGCGAGTTCCCCACCGACCGGGGCTGGGACACCGCCGCCCTCTACGACGCCGACCCGGACACCGCCGGCAGCAGCTACGTCCAGCAGGGTGGGTTCGTCCACGACGCCGACGAGTTCGACGCCGAGTTCTTCGGCATCTCGCCCCGCGAGGCGCTGGCGATGGACCCGCAGCAGCGGCTGGTGCTGGAGGCGAGCTGGGAGGCGTGCGAACGGGCCGGTATCAACCCCGACACGTTGCGCGGCGGTCCGGTCGGTGTCTTCGTCGGCTGCGGTGGCCAGGACTACTGGGACCGGCTCACCGTGCTGCCCGAACCGGTCGAGGCGTACATGAGCACCGGCAGCTCCGGGGCGGTCATCTCCGGTCGGGTCGCGTACAGCCTGGGGTTGGAGGGGCCGGCCGTCACCGTCAACACCGCCTGCTCGTCGTCGCTTGTCGCGCTGCACCTCGCCGCGCACGCGCTGCGGCAACGGGAGTGCGGGCTGGCCCTGGCCGGTGGCGTCACCGTCATGTCGACGCCCGGCGCGTTCGTCGCGTTCAGCCGGCAGCGGGGGCTCGCCTCCGACGGCCGCTGCAAGCCGTTCTCCGACGACGCCGACGGCACCGGCTGGGGTGAGGGCGTCGGCATGCTGCTGCTGGAACGACTCTCCGACGCCCAACGCAACGGCCACCGGGTGCTCGCGGTCATCCGGGGTTCCGCGATCAACCAGGACGGCGCGTCCAACGGTCTGACCGCCCCCAACGGGGTGGCGCAGCAGCGGGTCATCCTCCAGGCGCTCGCCAACGCCGGCCTCACCTCCAGCGACGTCGACCTGATCGAGGCGCACGGCACCGGCACCACCCTCGGTGACCCGATCGAGGCGGAGGCGCTGATCGCCACGTACGGGCGCGACCGGCCGGCCGACCGGCCGCTCTGGCTCGGCTCGGTCAAGTCGAACATCGGCCACGCCCAGGCCGCCGCCGCCGTCAGCGGTGTGATCAAGATGGTGATGGCGCTGCACAACGGCGTCCTGCCCAAGAGCCTGCACGTGGGGGAGCCGTCCACTCACGTCGACTGGTCCGCCGGCACCGTGCAGCTGCTGACCGAGGCTCGGCAGTGGCCCGACCACGGCCAGCCGCGCCGGGGCGGGGTGTCGTCGTTCGGGGTGAGCGGCACCAACGGGCACGTGATCCTGGAGCAGGCACCCCCGGCGGAGACCGTCGCGTCGGACGAGACCGCCGAGCCGCCGGTGGTGCTCTGGCCGCTGTCCGGGCGGTCGGCGGCGGCGCTCGCCGGGCAGGCCGACCGGCTGCGGGAGTTCCTCACCGACGAGCGGCCGGTGGACGTCGGGTACGCGCTGGGCACCACCCGGGCCGCCGCCGCGTACCGGGGTGTGGTGCTCGGTGACGACGTGGCCGGCCTGGAGACCCTGGCCGCCGGCGGTGGCCTGTCCGGTCGGACCGTCGCCGGTCGTACGGCGGTGTTGTTCACCGGTCAGGGTGCGCAGCGGGTGGGGATGGGTCGTGAGTTGGCGGCGGCTTTCCCGGTGTTCGCGCAGGCTCTGGATGAGGTGTGTGTGGCGTTCGGGTCGTTGCTGGGTGGTGATTTGCGGGAGGTGATGTTCACCGATCCGGGTGGTGTGTTGGATCAGACGGGGTGGACGCAGCCGGCGTTGTTCGCGGTTGAGGTGGCGTTGTTCCGTCTGGCGGAGTCGTGGGGGTTGAAGCCTGATTTCGTGGTGGGTCATTCGATCGGTGAGTTGGCTGCCGCGTATGTCGCGGGGGTGTGGTCGCTGGCGGATGCGTGTCGGGTGGTGGCGGCGCGTGGTGGGTTGATGCAGGCTCTGCCGTCGGGTGGGGCGATGTTGGCGATCGCTGCGCCGTTGGCGGAGTTGGATCTGGGTGACGTGGACGTGGCGGCGGTGAACGGTCCTCGTGCGGTGGTCGTGTCGGGGACGGAGGAGCAGGTCGCGGCGTTGGAGGCTCGTCTTGAGGTGAAGACGCGTCGGTTGCGGGTGTCGCATGCGTTCCATTCGCATTTGATGGACCCGATGCTGGCCGAGTACGGGCAGGTCCTCGCCGGGGTCACCGCCAATCCGGCGGGTGTTCCGCTGGTGTCGACCGCGACCGGTGACCTCGTCACCGACGAGGAACTCGGCTCGGTCGGGTACTGGCAGGGTCAGGTGCGGGGCACGGTCCGGTTCGCCGACGCGGTCGCCGCCCTCGCGGCCCGGGGTGTCACCCGGTTCGTGGAGATCGGGCCGGACAGTGTGCTGACCGCGATGGTCGCCGACTGCGTCGAGGACGCCACCGCGATCGCGTTGCAGCGCCGCAAGCGTGAGCAGGTCGAGGCGTACGCGGCCGGGATGGCGCAGGCGTGGATCAGCGGTGTCGACCTCGACTGGGCGGCCGTCAACCCGGGCGGCCGGACCGTCGACCTGCCCACCTACGCCTTCCAACACCAACGCTTCTGGCTGGACGCCCCGGCCGACCCCGGTGACGCCACCGCGATGGGTCTGGACTCCGCCGACCACCCGCTGCTGGGCGCGGCCGTCACCCTCGCCAACGCCGACGGGGCCGTCCTCACCGGCCGGCTCTCCCTAGACCGGCACCCGTGGCTCGCCGACCACGCCGTGGCCGGCGCGGTGGTCTTCCCCGGCACCGGCTACGTCGACCTCGCCCTGCACGCCGGCGCGCAGGTCGGCGCCGAAACCGTCGACGAACTCACCATCGAAGCCCCGCTGGTGCTGCCCGAACGCGGCGGCGTGCAGCTCCAGGTCGTCGTCGGCCCCGCCGACACCGGCCACACCCGCACCCTCCAGGTGTACGCCCGCAGCGCCGACACCGACGCCCCGTGGACCCGGCACGCCAGCGGGGTGCTCGCCGCCGGTCGGCGTACCACCGGGACCGCCCTCACCGAGTGGCCGCCCGCCGGTGCGGAAGCGGTGCCCACCGACGACCTCTACCACCACCTGGCGACCGGCGGCCTGGTCTACGGCCCGGTGTTCCGGGGCCTGCGCCGGGTCTGGCGGCGCGGCGACGAGTTCTTTGCCGAGGTCGCCCTGCCGGAGGGGGTGGACGCCGACGGGTTCGGCCTGCACCCCGCCGTGCTCGACGCCGGCCTGCACGCCCTCGGCTTCGCCGACGGTGACACCTTCCGGGGGTTGCCGTTCGCCTGGTCCGGTCTCACCCTGCACGCCACCGGCGCGGCCGGCGTCCGGGTCCGGCTCACCCCGGTCGGCTCCGGGGTACGGGTGGCGGTCGCCGACGCCGTCGGTGCCCCCGTCGCCACCGTCGACTCGCTGGTGCTGCGGCCCGTCCAGGTCACCCGCCCCGGCGGGGTCGCCGACGCGCTGTTCGACCTGACCTGGCAGGAGATCGGCACCCCCACGGCCACGCCCACCCCGCACTGGGCCTACCACCCGGCTGTCCCGGCCACCGGCACCGCACCGGTCCCCGCCGACCCGGCGGGCCCGGCTGACCCTGCCGCCGACGCCGGCGCCCAGGGGCCGGCGACGTCCACCCCCGAGCTGCTCGTGCTGACCGCTGGCGGTGCCGGGGACGTCACCGGCCCGGAGGCGGTGCACGACGAGGTGAACCGGGTGCTCGGCCTGGTGCAGGAGTGGCTGGCCGGCCCCGACACCCACCGGCTGGCGGTGCTCACCCGCCGCGCCGTCGGCGACGACGGGACCGACCCGACCGGGGCGGCCGTGTGGGGGTTGCTCCGCTCCGCGCAGGCCGAGAACCCCGACCGGCTGCTGCTGGTCGACACCGACCCGGATGCGGACGTGTCCGGCTCCCTCACCGTGGCGGTGGCGACCGGTGAGCCGCAGGTACGGGTCCGCGACGGTGTCGTCTCGGTGCCCCGGCTCACCCGGCAGATCATCGAACCGTCCATCCCGGACGCCCCGCTCTACGGCACCGGCACGGTGCTGGTCACCGGTGCGACAGGTGCGCTCGGCGCGGCGGTGGCCCGGCACCTGGTGACGACGCACGGGGTGACCCGGCTGCTGCTGGTGTCCCGCCGGGGCCCCGCTGCGCAGGGCGCCGACGACCTGGTCGCGGAGCTGACCGGGGCCGGTGCGCAGGTCGAGCTGGTCGCCGCCGACGTGGCCGACCGGGCCCAGGTCACCGCCCTGGTCGACGGCCACCCCGACCTGTCGGCGGTGGTGCACACCGCCGGGGTGCTGGACGACGGCGTGGTGTCGTCGCTGTCCGCCGCCCGACTCTCCGCGGTGCTGCGCCCCAAGGTGGACGCGGCATGGCTGCTCGACGAGCTGACCCGGGGTCGGGACCTGTCGGCGTTCGTGCTGTTCTCCTCGCTGTCCGGGGTGCTGGGTGCGCCGGGGCAGGGCAACTACGCGGCGGCGAACGCGTTCCTGGACGCATTGGCGGTGTCCCGTCGGATGGCCGGGTTGCCGGCGGTGTCGTTGGCGTGGGGGTTGTGGGGTGAGGGTTCGGCGATGACCGACCGGCTCGCCGACGCCGACCGGGAGCGGATGTCCCGGGGTGGGGTGCTGCCGTTGACCACCGCCGACGGGTTGGCCCTGCTCGACGCGGGCGTCGCCAACCCGTACCCGACTGCGGTGCCGGCCCGGCTCGACCTGGCCGCCCTGCGTGCCCTCGGCGACGACCTGCCGTTGCCGTTCCACGGTCTGGTCCGCCCGGCCCGGCGCACGGCCGCCCGCGCCGCCACGGGGAGCGCCGCGACCGGGTGGGCGGCGGACCTCGCCGTGCTCTCCACCGAGGAGCGTGAGCGCGCCGCGACCGCCCTGGTCCTCAGCCAGGTGGCCACGGTGCTCGGGCACGCCTCCGCCGAGCGGATCGACGCCGGCCGCGCGTTCCAGGAGCTGGGCTTCGACTCGCTCACCGCCGTGGAACTGCGCAACGGGCTCGCCGTCAGCACCGGCCTGCGGCTGCCAGCCACCCTGATCTTCGACTACCCGTCCCCGCGTGACCTGGCCCGGCACCTGCTCAGCGAGATCGCCGGCCCGGACGACACCGACGCCGTGCGGCAGACCGCCACGACCGTCGCCGACGAGCCGGTGGCGATCGTCGGGATGGCCTGCCGCTACCCCGGCGGTATCACCTCGCCGGAGGACCTGTGGCGGCTCGTCGCCGAGGGCACCGACGCCGTCGACGGCTTCCCGACCGATCGGGGTTGGGACCTGGCCCGGCTCTACGACCCGACGAGCACCCGCCCCGACACCACCTACGTGGACAAGGGTGGATTCCTCACCGATGCCGCCCAGTTCGACCCGGTCTTCTTCGGCATCTCCCCCCGCGAAGCGGTGATCATGGACCCGCAGCAACGGTTGCTGCTGGAGACGTCCTGGGAGGCGTTCGAGCGGGCCGGCATCGACCCGGGAACCCTGCGCGGCTCGTCCACCGGTGTGTTCGCCGGGGTGATGTACCACGACTACGTCTCCGGGCACAGCTCCGGCAGCATCGTCACCGGCCGGGTGGCGTACACGTTCGGCTTGGAGGGGCCGGCGGTGTCGGTCGACACGGCGTGTTCGTCGTCGTTGGTGGCGATGCATCTGGCGGGTCAGGCGTTGCGGTCGGGTGAGTGTGATCTGGCGTTGGCTGGTGGGGTGACGGTGATGGCGACGCCGGAGACGTTTGTGGAGTTTTCG
>NZ_JBEZFY010000023.1:0-50368 GCF_040649765.1 Micromonospora sp. NPDC048894
TGTGGGAGAGTAGGACACCGCCGGACAATCTTTGGTTGAGGCCGACCCTTCGGGGTCGGCCTCAACTGTTTTCACGCCCCGAACACGCCACCGGGCCGCCCCGTCCGCTCTGCTGCCGATTTCGGTCGGCAACAGCAGTCGCGGTTCCTGGCGTTCTGCGATCCGCCCAGGCCTGCGCAGCCCCGACGATACTGCGACCGTATCGACGAATGCAGATCGCCCCCATTTTTGTTGACCTTTATTGCGTCGTCATTCTGACATTCATGACTCTTTTTCCGTTGTCTCGGGAAGATGTAGTGGATGGACGAACTGACCAACCGGAAGCAGTCGTCGTCGGGTCCGGGCCGGCCAGCAGAAGCCGAATCGTCGACGATCCGGGTCGTCGTGGTGGGTCCACCGGGCCTGTTGCGTACCGCGCTGGCAGCGGTGTTGGCCGCCGCCCCCGGGTTCGAGCTGGCGGGGGAGAGTGACCCCGACCACCAGGTCACCGATCGGGTCGTCACCCGTCGTCCGCACGTGGTCCTGGTCGACCTGGACGGGATCGACGACCCGGCCGTCCTCACCGGACGGTGGCACGCCAGGGTGCCGGAGTGCGCCGTGGTGGTGTTGACGTCCCGGCGGACCGCGCGGGTGCTGCGGCGGGCGCTCGGGGCGCGGGTGCGGGGCATCATCGCCAAGGACGTCCCGCCGCAGGAACTACTGGCTCAACTGCGGCTGGTCGCCGAGGGCAACCGGATGATCGACCCGGTGACCGCGCTGGCCGCGCTCGACGCCGCGGTCAACCCGTTGAACGAGCGGGAACGGCAGGTGACCGCCGCAGCTGCACGCGGTCTGTCGACCAAGGAGATCGCCGCCCACCTGCATCTGGCCCCCGGCACCGTCCGCAATCACCTGTCGGCGGTGCTGGGCAAGACCGGTGCCCGCAATCGTTGGGAAGCTGTCCTGCGCGCCCAGGACGCAGGCTGGATCTGACCAACCGTGAGAAGGGGTGTCGGTTCAGTTACGAGTTCAATAAGATTCCCAACCGTGCGTCATGGGTTGCGCACATTTCGTCAACACCTGCTTGATCTCGGGAGTTGCTTATGGTCCGCACACTGCTCGCTCTCCAGGGCGGGCTGCTTCGTGGCGCCCTCGCTCAGGTGCTCTCGGCCGAGCACGACATCCAGATCGTCGGCGAGGTGGACAGCCCGCACCACCTACGCGCTGCGGTCCGGGCCGAACGCCCCGACGTGGCCGTGATCGAGTTCGACATGCTGACCGTGGCGGAACTGATCCACCTGGCGACTGCCGACCCCGGTGCCGACCCCATGGCCGGTCCCGGAGCGGGGGCCATCGGCCGGGCCGACACCGTGACGGCGGGTTGTGGTCCGGTGGCCACGGACATCGCCGGTGCTGCGTCCCTGCGGCAACGCACTGCTTCTCCGGTCACCCCCGTAGGGTCCCTGCTGGTCCTGGTGGAGCAGCGGCGGGCCGGGCGGCTCGGGTCGGTGCTCGCCGAGTACGGGAACCGGATCGGCTTCCTCAGTCGGGACGTTCCACCCGGGCGAATCGTCGATGGGGTGCGCCAGCTCGCCGAGGGCCGGGTCGTCCTCGATCCGGATCTGGTGGTCGCCGCCCTGGAGGTCGCCGCCAGCCCGTTGACCAATCGGGAGCGTGAGGTGCTCGACGTGGTCGCCGAGGGGCATCCGGTCCAGGAGATCGCTGATCGACTGGTGCTGTCGACCGGGACGGTGCGCAACCACCTGTCGCGGATCATGGCGAAGACCGGGGCCCGGACCCGTTGGGAGGCGGTGCGTATCGCCCGCGAGTCGGGCTGGCTGTGACCCGTCCGCCCTACCTCGTTGCCCGCCCCGCCTCGTCGCGTGGTGCAACCCCCGGTGACGACCCGGCACCGGCGGCCTACGCGGCACCCCCCGCTCCGGTCGTCGACCCCGTTGCGGTCCGGGCTGTCGCATCCGACCCGGCCCGAGCCGTCGCCACCCTCGCGCCCCGGACCGTCCCGGTGCGGGGCGTCCTGTCCGTCCCTACGGCCGGTTCCGTCCCTGGCTTCGACGCCGGGCCGGTCCCCGCCTCGCCGTCCGGTGTCGTCCAGCAGGTGGCGATCGCCGGCGGCTCGTCCTGCGTCTCGCCGTAGCCGACCAGGGCGCGGTAGGCCGCCGAGCGGGTGAGCAACCCTTCGTGGGTGTCCAGCAGCGCGGTCCGTCCGTCCAGCAGCAGGACCCGCCGGGCCCGCAGGGCCGAACTGACCCGGTGTGCGATGACCACCAGGGTGCCCGGGCGGGTGGCGAAGACGCTCTCCAGTCGGGCCTCGGTCGCCGGGTCGAGGTGGCAGGTGGCCTCGTCGAGGATGATCAGCGGGGCGGGGGAGAGCCAGGCCCGCAGCAGCGCGACCTGCTGGCGTTCCCCTGCGGACAGTTTCCCCGGGCACAGCAGCGCGTCGTGGCCGCCGAGCCGGGCCAGCAGCCCGGTCAGGCCGAGCCGGGCCGCCGCCCGGTCGACCGCCTCGTCCGGCAGGCCGGGCGCCAGGTAGCCGAGGTTGTCGCGCAGCGTGCCGGTGAAGACATACGCCTCCTGGGGGATGAGCACCCGCCGGTCGGCCAGCTCTCCCGGTGACGCGCCGGTCACCGGCAACCCTGCGACGTGGATGGTGCCGGACTGCGGATACAGCACCCCGGCGATCAGACCCGCCAGGGTCGACTTGCCGATCCCGCTGGCCCCGACGATCACCAGGTGGTCCCCGACGGGCACGTCGAGGTCGAGGTGGTCGAGCACCGGGTCGGCGTGGGGGCCGTACCGGAAGGTCACCGCACGCAGCGACAACGCCGTCGCGGCCCGCCGCGCTCCGGGGGGCGACCATCCGGGCGGGCCGGCGGCGGGCCGGCAGTCGTCAGGGGGGACAGCAGGTGCGGCAGCGGCCGGGCCGGCGGGCCGTGGCGCGGCGGGCCGGCCGCCGGTGGTGCCGGGGGGTGTGGTGTCCGCCGGTGCGGCGGTACGTAGCAGCCGGTCCAGGGTGACCGCGAACCGGAGGCCACCGGCAGCCACCCCCTGCACCAGGCTGTGCAGCGCCGGCTGCACCCCGCGCGTCACGTAGACCAGCGCGCCGAGCACGGCACCCGGCCCCAGGCCCTGGCGGACCAGCCAGGGCGTGGCCAGCAGCAGCACCGGAACGGGCAGCCAGCCGCCCAGTGCCAGGCTCAGACCGCGCGTCGCCGCCATGGTGGCCAGCCGCCGCTCCACCCGGGCCTGGGCGTCGACGGACCCGCCGACCCAGCCGGTGACCTGGTCCCGTGCGCCGCTGGCGGCGACGTCACGGTGGCCGGTCACCGCGGTCACCACGGCCCGGCCCAACTGCTCGTCGGCCTGCACGTACTCCCGTTGCCGGGTCACCATCACCGGCAGTGCCACGGCGAACAGGACGAGACCGGCCAGCACCGGCACCGCCACCACCAGGGCCACCGGGGCGGCCAGCGAGAACAGACCGAGCACGGCGGCGCCGAGCGCGAACAGGAAACCGCGTACCACCATCAGGAGACCGGCGTAGGTGTCCCGGACCAGCTCCACCTGGTGGGTGAGGCGGGCGACCGCCGCGTTGTCGGCCCGGCCGCCGGCCGCAGCGGCGACCGCGCCGCGTACCACCCGGCGGAGCAGGTCGTCGCGGAACGGCTCGACCACGGCCCCGAGCAGCGCGTACGACCGGTGGGTGCCGGCCGCGCCGACCAGCACCGCCAGCCCCAGCAGGGCCAGCCAGGCCAGCCCGACCTCCGGCCGGCCGGCCAGGAAGCCGCTGTCGACGGCACGGGCGGTCAGCAGCCCGGACAGGGCCGCCGGGAGCACCTCCGCCGCCGACCAGCCGGCCAACCGCCACAGCTGCGCCCGGCGGGCCCGCAGCGCGGCCCGGGTCACCCCGACGACGGTGCTCACGACCGGAACACCTCCCGGTAGTCGGGGTCGGCCCACAGTGTCGGGTGCGGGCCGACCGCCCGGACCCGACCGCCCGCCACCCACGCCACCAGGTCCGCGCGGGCGGCCATGCCGAGCCGGTGACTGACCACCACCCGGGTACGCCGGTCACCGGGGCCGGTCAGCGCCCGGGTCACCTGGTATTCGGTGGCGGTGTCCAGGCTGGACGTGGCGTCGTCGAGGATGAGCAGCCGTTCGGCGCGCAACGCGCGGGCCAGCCCGAGCCGCTGCCGTTCACCGCCGGACATGGCGACCTCGGCCAGCGGGGTGCCGTACCGGTCGGGCAGCCGTTCGACGAAGTCGTGGATGGCGGCGGCCCTGGCCAGCGGCACCGGGTCCACGCCGACCCCGACGGCGGCGCCCACCGTGTCGCCGACCAGCACCGGCCGTTCGAACCCGTAACCCACCGCGGCGTGCAGGGCTGCCGGGGCCAGCTCCGGCAGCGGTACGCCGTCCAGGAGCACCACGCCGTCGTCGGGGTCGCGCAGCCGGCCGGCGACGGCGGCGAGCAGGGACTTGCCCGCACCCGAGGCACCCACGACGGCCAGCAGGGTGCCACCGGGCACCCGCAGGTCCACCCGGTCGAGCAGGGCCCGGCCCTCGGCGTCGCACACGGTGACACCGCGCAGTTCCAGGGTGCCCGGCCCGGGTGGCAGGGCCCGGGTGCCGTACGGCCGGGCGGGTTCGGCGAGCACCTCGGCGGCCCGGCGGCAGCCGGCGCGTACCCGGACGGCGGTGTTCAGGGCGGCGACCACGGTGCCGAGGCCGGCACCGAGCGCGGCGTACTGGATGGCGGCCAGCAGTTCTCCGGGTGTCAGCCGGCCGGCGGTCAGCGACAACCCGCCGACGGCGACGATCGCGACCTGGAGCAGCGGGTTGAGCACGGCACCCCGGGTCGCCGCCCCGGCCAGCACCGTCCAGGTGCGCGCGCCGTGCCGGTGCAGCGCGGCGAGGGGGGTCAGCACCCGGTCGACCTCCCGTTCGCCGGTGCCGGCGGCGGCGATGGTGCGCGCCCCGGCGAGGGTCTCCACCAGCCGGCCGGCGAGGTCGCCCTGGGCCTGCTGGTAGCCGGCGACGGCGGCGGAGGCGTCGGCGACGAAGCCGCGCAGCAGCAGGGCGAGCAGCAGCAGGCCCAGCACGAAGGTGACGCCGAGCCACGGGTCGATCAGGGTGAGCGCCACCAGGCTGCCCACCGGCGGCAACGCCACGGTGGCGGCCGTGACGACCGTGGGCGCGGCCTGCCCGGCGTCGGCCACCTGCCCCACCACCCGGCCGGCCAGGTCACCCACCGGGCGGCGGGCGGCGGTGCGCGGGTCGAGGGCGAACAGGTGCCGGACCAGGGTGTGCCGCAGGTGCGCCACCGACCGGGCGGTGGCCGCGCCGGTGCCGTAGTCGCGGATGACGCCGACGACGACCAGCAGGGCGACCAGGGCGGCGACGGCGGCCAGCCAACGGCCGGGGGAGGACTGCGGGGCGGCTCCGACGGCGGCGTCGACGGCCCGTCCCAGCACGGCCGGCAGGGCCAGTTCGGCTGCGGTGCCGGCCACGGTGACCACGGCAAGCGTCGGGGTCCACCAGCCGGCGGCGCGCACGGCCCGCAGCAGGAGCCGGTCGTCCGGTGTCATCGCGCCCCTTCCCACGCCGCGCGGCCCCGGACCGGCAGGTGCCGGTCCGGGGCCATGCGATACCGGTCGATCAGTTGCAGGTGGTGACGCTGAGCGAGCTGTCGCCGCAGAGCAGCAGGCTGGCCTGGCTGCCGCCGCCGGTACGCTCGGTGGCCGGCAGTTCCATCGCCTGGAGGTCGAGCAGAGCCATGGTCTTACCTCTTTCTGTCGTCATTGGACGTGCCTGGTGGTGAGCCTCGTCGGGTCGTTGGGTCGACGACCGTCGGCTCAGTTGCAGGTGGTGACGCTGAGCGAGCTGTCGCCGCAGAGCAGCAGACTCGCCCGGCTTCCGCCGCCGGTACGCTCGGCGGCCGGCAGCTCCATCCCCTGAAGGTCGAGCAGGGCCATGTCTTTCCTCCTTTCCACAGGTGTCGGGTCGGGTGGCCCCGGGGTGACCCCCGGGGAGCGGGTGGGCCGTCAGTCGGCCGGGGTGGTGTCGGTCGGGCCCAGCAGCGGCAACCGCACCGGGTCGGTGGGCCGGCTGGCCGCGACGGCGGCCAGCACGCCGGCGGTGCCGGTGGCCAGGTCCATGGAGAGCCGCAGCAACTGGTCGCCGGGGAAGGCGGTGCCGTCGGCGTACGGCAGGGCGTGCCAACCCAGCAGCCGGGCTTGGGCGTGGGCCACCTCGTGCTCGCCCCGGCCGGCCAGGTAGGCCACGATGCCGGCGCGTCCGGCGAACAGTCCGGACTGGGCGTAGAACGGGAAGTCGGCGCAGCGGCGGATCGCCTCGGCCTGCTCGGCGAGGCCCTCGTCGGGCCGGTGACGCAGGTAGCGGTCGAGCACCAGTCCCACCCCGACGCTGCCCTCGGCGAGGTACGGCATGGTCCGCCAGCCCTCGTTGACCTCGAGGTGCCCGTCGTCGCGGCGGACGCACCGGCGCAGGTCCTGCCGTAGCGCGGTGGCGGCGTGGTCGAGTAGCCGCTCGTCGGGTTCCCGTTCGTGCCGGCCCAGCAGCATCAGCGCCACCCCCGCCCCGCCGCGCATCAGTCCCGCGTACGGGTGCCGGCCGCCGCTGACCTCGGCCACCGAGTCGACGTCGCCGAGCCGGTCGACGACCAGGTCGACGGCGTGCCGGGCGGCGGCTTCGTAGCGTTCCTCCCCGGTCAGGCCGGCGAAGTGGGTCAGGTTCAGCGCGATGCCGGGCAGCCCACCGACCAGGTCGTTGCCGAGTTCCGGCCACGGTTCGTCGAGGCAGCGGTCGAGCAGCCGGCGGGCCTCGTCGCGGTGCCCGAGCAGGTCCAGCACGTACGCCACCCCGTGCAGCCCGTCGAAGAAGCCGAGTCGGCTGCCGGAGGCGGGTTCCCGGACCCGGTCGATCAGCCACCGGACGTGGCGGGGGTCGACGGGGGCGCCGGTGGCGTGCAGCGCCCAGAGCACCCCGGCCGCGCCGTGGGCGAGGTTCAGCCCGCCGTCGTTGCCGCTGAACTGCCGGATGTCGCCGGGGAAGAGCCGGTCGTCGCGCTGGGGCGTGGCGCTGGCGGTGATCGCCCGGACCAGCCGGTCGCGCAGGCCCGGCCAGTCGTCCGGGTCGATGCGCACCACGTCCGGGTCCAGCCGGGCCCGGGTGGCCGTGTCGGGAGGGGTCGCCGCGTCGGGTGTGCCGGTGGTCGGTGGGTCGCCGACGATCACCGCGACGGTTTCGTCGAGCACCGCCCGGTCGACCGGGAAGTGCTCGGCCACCACGTCGGCCAGGTGCGCCGCCTTCGTCGGGGCCAGCCGCAGCATCGCGGTCAGCGGCAGGAACAGGGCTAGCCGCAGGCAGGCCAGGGCGTACCGGTCGACGTCGGGGCCGACCCGGTCGCGGGGCGCGGCGAACGCCTGGTTGCGCAGCGCCGGGCGGCTCGCCTCGGCGGCGGGTGCGGCGACCTCGAAGTCGATCAGGGTGACCGCCCCGTCGTCGCCGACCATGATGTTGAACATGTGCAGGTCGCCGTAGACGATGCCGTGCGCGTGGATGGCCTCGACCGCCTCGGCGACCTGCCGGTGCACGTCCAGCGCCCAGCGGGTGTAGCCGGCCCGGTCGGCGTCGGGGTGCACCAGCGGGTAGCGCTGCACCACCTCCTGGTTGAGCGGGCGGCCCTCGACGAACTCCAGGGCCAGGAACTCGTGCCCGCCGAAGCTGAACTCGTCGTGCACCCGGACCAGGTGCGGGACGTCGGCGAGTTGGCGCAGCACCTCGGCCTCCCGGCGCAGCCGGGTCACCGCGTCCGCCCCGGTGGCGTCGAGGCCGGCGTGCGGGCGGGCCTCCTTCAGCACCACCCGGGTGTCGGTCCGGGTGTCCCGGGCCTCGTACAGGCCGCCGCCGTTGGAGAAGTGGACGACCTTCTCGATCCGGTAGGGCAGCTCGGTGGTGCTGGCGGCGTTGCGGGCGGCCAGGTGCGGGGCGAGGAAGTCCGGCAGGGTCACCCAGTCGGGCAGGTGGAACACCGGGTCGCGGCGGTCGGGGACCAGGGTCCCCGTGGCGTCGGCGATCGCCGGCACCACCTGACCCTCGGGTGAGAGGCAGTAGCGGGCGGCGAAACCGCCGTAGCGCAGGTAGACCGGGCCGTCGCCGTAGCGCAGGTCGCTGAGGATGTAGGGCCCCTGCTCGCCGTCGAGCAGCGCCGACAACTCCTTGGCGGTCAGCTCCAGCTCGGCGTCGTCGCGGGGGTAGACGGTGACGAACTTGCCGCTGCCGCCGCGGCGGGCGTACTTGCTGTTGCGCATCAGCAGCATCCGGGGGCCGCGCAGGTGCTTGAAGGGGATGCCGCGCGGCTGGCAGTAGTCCATCACCTGGGTCAGCACCCGCTCGGCGTTGTCCAACCGGGCCGAGACGTGGATCTTCCAGCCCTGGGCGGGCAGGGTGCCGCCGACCGGCGCGTGGATCAGCCAGTCGTCCTTGACCTCGGACTCCCAGCCCGCCGGCTGCGGGCGGTCCGCGGCGTAGCCGATGCCGGTGGCGGTGGCGCTCGCGCTGGACAACGAGTCGTAGAAGAGCGGGTCGACCGCGCAGTACGCGTCGTATCTGTCGTCCATCTCGGCTGCCTCCCATCCCCTGATCGGTTGATGTCAATCCTGCGATCAGTGGGCCGTCGGGCACAGTGCGATGCGTCATCGACCAGCGGTGAGATTCCGGGCGGAAACTCGTGACAATGGCGGAGTTTGAAATCGTGAATACGGCATCACCTGCGGGGCGGCGCAGGTGGACACCTCCGGGGCGGTCAGCGCCGTGCCGGGGTGGCTGCCCCGATCCCGGCCCCCTGCGGGCGACGTGGTCGGTGCTGACCACCCGGGCACGCCGACTCCGCGCGTCGCCGGTCGGGCGACGCGCGGAGCCGTGCGGGAGTACGCCGGCCGTGCCACGACCCGGTCGGCGTCGGTGGCCCGGCTGCGTCGCGGGCCGAGGTGTCGTCAGACGGTGTAGAGGACCTTCACGCCGCTGACGGTGGTCGCCGAGACGGCGGTGCCCCGGACGTTGGAGTTGAGGTTGCGCCAGCCGTTGTTGCTGGCGGCCTCGTGCACCAGGCCGCCGACCACGGTGTAGATGATCTTCACGCCGTTGAAGCTGATCGCGGCGAGGGCGTCGGAGCTGACCCCGGAGATGCCGGTCCACAGGTTGCGCCAGCCGTTGATGCTGTTCGCCTCGTGCACCAGGCCGTTGACGACCGTGTAGATGTATTTGACGCCGTCCATACTGATCACGGCCAGGGCGTTGTTGCTGACGCCGGAGATGCCGGTCCACAGGTTGCGCCAGCCGTTGTTGCTGGCCGCCTCGTGCACCAGGCCACCGACCACGGTGTAGATGATCTTCACGCCGTTGTGGTTGATGGCGGCGAGGGCGTTGTTGCTGACCCCGGAGATGCCGGTGTTCAGGTTCTTCCAGCCGTTGGCGCTGGACGCCTCGTGCACCCAGCCGCCGACCACGGTGTAGATGTACTTGACGCCGCCCACGTTGATCACGGCGAGGGCGTTGTTGCTGACGCCGGAGATGCCGGTCCACAGGTTGCGCCAGCCGGTGTCGCTGGACGCCTCGTACACCCGGCCGTCGTTGACCGTGTAGAGCAGCTTGTTGGTGCCCATGACCATGGCCGCGGTGGCCGAGCCGGTGATGCTGTTGACCGGCAGCATCTGCCAGCCGCTGTGGCTGCCGGACTCGTACACCTGGCGGTTGGCGGCCTGACCGCAGTTCTGGCTGGTCATGTTCCGGGCCGGCGAGGTGGGGCCGGAGACGTAGAGCGGGCCGGTGGACGGGCTGCCGTCGGAGGTGATGCCGGAGGGCACGCCGTTGAAGTACGACTCGGTCTTGACGCCGTCGCGCACCTGCTCGTAGTGCAGGTGCGGGCCGGTGGAGTTGCCGGTGCTACCCACCCGGCCGAGCTGCTGGCCGGTCGACACCCACTGCCCGGCGCCGACCATCGGGGTCTCGATCATGTGCAGGTAGAGCGTCCGCCAGCCGTCGCCGTGTTCGATGACCACGTACCAGCCGCCGCTGCTGCCCCAGCCGGCGAAGGAGACCGTGCCGCTGGCGGAGGCGAGGATCGGGCGGCCGTTGCTGGCCCCGCCGGTGAAGGTCAGGTCGATGTCGTAGTCGTCGTGACCGTAGTAGGTGGCCATCCGCCAGGTCTCGCCGCAGGGCACCGGCATCTGGAAGTTCGGTCGGGGGCCGGCGGCCTGGGCCGGGGTGGTCACGACGGCGGCGGTGCCCGCGAGCGCGAGCACGGCGACGCCGGCGGTCGCGAGCGTCAGCCGGGCGGTGGCGAGGAGTCGGGTGAGTGGACCCGTCATGCGCGGTTCCCTCCAAAGTGGAGTGTGGGGTTGAAGGATGTCGATCCTACGGTCCCGAACCCCGTCCGGAGGGTCCGCGCCGCTCAGCCGACGGCGACCGAGACGGCGACGACCACCATGATCACGGCGATCACCCCGTCGATGACCCGCCAGGCCGCCGGATGGGCGAGCACCGGACCCAGCCGGCGGGCACCGAGCCCCAACCCGGCGAACCAGGCCAGGCTCGCCGTCACCGCTCCGGCACCGAACGCCCACCGGTTCGGGTCCTGATGGGCGACCGTGCCGAGCAGCACCACCGTGTCCAGGTAGACGTGCGGGTTGAGGAAGGTGAACGCGAGGCAGGCCAGCAGTGTCGCGCGCAGCGTGGCCGGCGGACGGTCCAGCGGGGTGAGAGTGGTCGGGCGCAGGGCGCGGCGGGCGGCCAGCACCGCGTACCCGAGCAGGAAGGCGACCCCGCCCCACCGGACCGCGGCCAGGACGGCGGGCGTCCCGGTGAGCAACGCCCCCAGGCCGGCGATGCCGGCGGCCATCAGTGTGGCGTCGCCGGCCACGCAGATCGCCACCACCGGGAGTACGTGCTCCCGGCGCAGCCCCTGGCGCAGCACGAAGGCGTTCTGCGCCCCGATGGCGACGATCAGCGCGAGGGAGAAGCCGAAACCGGCGAGCACGGAACCCATGGCGGCCAGGCTAGGGCGGGCTACTCCCACACTCCAGCTAAAGATTCTTCAGTAGCATTAGAATTGCTCATGTCACTCGACCCGGTCCAGCTGACGACCTTCCGGGCGGTCGTCACCCACGGCAGCTTCGACGCCGCCGCGCAGGCGCTGCGCGTCACCCCCTCAGCGGTCAGCCAGCGCATCAAGGCCCTCGAACGCGCCGTCGGGCAGGTCCTCGTGCGCCGCACCCGGCCGTGTGTGCCGACGGAGGCCGGAGCGCCCCTGATCCGCCTCGGCGGGCAGGTGGCGCTGCTCGAACAGGAAGCCCTCGACGCCGCGCGCGGCGCCCTGCGCGACCACACCCGGGTCACCGTCGTGGTCAACGCCGACTCCCTCGCCGGCTGGTTCCTACCGGCCCTGACCGCCGTCCCCGACGTGCTGGTCGACCTGCGCACCGACGACGAGGCGCACACCGCGCAACTGCTGCGCGACGGCACCGTGATGGCGGCCGTCACCACCGAACGCACCGCCGTGCAGGGCTGCCGGGTCCTGCGCCTCGGCGCGCTGCGCTACCTCGCCGTCGCCACACCCGCCGCCCACTCGGCGCACTTCGCCGACCGTGAGCCCGCCACCGCGTTCCCGACCGCGCCGATGATCCGCTTCGACCGCAAGGACACCCTGCAACACCGCTTCGCCCGTACGCTCACCCGCCGCGACGTCGACCCGCCGACACACTTCGTGCCGGGGACGGCCGCCTTCACCGAGGCGATCCGGCTCGGCCTCGGCTGGGGACTGCTCCCCGAGGCCGTCGCCCGACCTGACCTCGCCGCCGGTCGCCTCGTCGACCTGGCCGCCGGCCGGCACCTCGACGTGCCGCTCTACTGGCAGTGCTGGCGGCTGGAATCCACGGCGCTGACAGCGCTGACGGCGGCGGTCCGGGCCGCCGCCGGCGCCGCGCTGTACTGACCGGACCCGAGGATGGGCGGGCGCGTCGTGGTACCGGTCGGGACTGGTGGGCGGTCCGGCCTGGCGACGAACACGGCGTAACCGCCGTCCAGCCGCTGGCACAGCATCGGGTGTACCGGGGCCGGTCACTCCCGGCGGCGACGGTGCACCACCTGCCGTCCCCGGCGGAACGCCCGTTCAGCCGGGCACCGACCCGGCGACGAAAGTCCTGCGGTACGCCTGCGGTGACACTCCACTGCGCCGCTTGAACTGGACCCGGAAGTGCGCCGGTGAGGCGAAACCGACGAGGTGGGCGATCCGGTCGACGCCGTGGTCGGTGCGTTCCAGCAACTCCTGCGCCCGGCGGACACGCACGGCCGCGACCCACTGCATCGGGGTGAGGCCGGTCTCCTCGTGGAAACGGCGGTTGAGCGTCCGCACACTGAGCCCGGCCCGGGCGGCCACGTCGGCCAGGGTCAGCCGCTCGTCCGCGTGCGACTCCAACCACTCCAGGACCGGGCCGAGACCCACCCCGGCGGGGTCCGCACCGGGGCGCACGATGAACTGCGCCTGTCCGCCGTCGCGGTGCAGCGGGGCCACGGCCTGCCGGGACGCGTCGGCGGCGACCGCCGCCCCGTGGTCACGGCGGACCAGGTGCAGGCACATGTCCACGCCTGCGGTCGCCCCGGCGGAGGTGACGAACTGGCCGGTGTCGACGTACAGCACCGCCGGGTCCACCCGGACGGCCGGGAACATCGCCTGGAACCGCTCGGCGGCGGCCCAGTGCGTGGTGGCCCGCCGACCGTCGAGCAACCCGGCGGCGGCCAGGGTGAACGCGCCCACGCAGATCGAGGCGATCCGGACGCCGGCGGCAGCGGCCGCCCGCAGCGCGTCCAGCACCGCAGCGGGCAGTGGCGCGGCCGGGTCGTAGCGGCCCGGCACGATGACGGTGTCGGCGTCGGCGAGCGCGTCGAGGCCGTGGTCGACGGCCAGCCGCAGCGGGCCGGCGTCGACGACCGGCTCGCTGCCGCAGACCAGCACCCGATAGCCGGCCCGGCCGCCCGGCAACCGCACCCGGCCCAGCACCTCGATCGGGGTGGCCAGGTCGAACGCGATGGTGCCCGGGAGCGCCAGGACCAGCACGGTGTGCACAGCGGCACCTCCTTCGGATCGACGGCGGGCACCCCGCAACGTGCGGGATGGCAAGAAGCCGTCGGGCAATGGCAATCCTGCCACTGGCCGGCGGCTGCGGCGAGGCCGAGGATCGTGGACATGCCGATCCAGATCGTGTTGTTCGACGGGTTCGACCCGCTCGATGTCATCGCGCCCTTCGAGGTCCTGGCCGCCGGCGCCGATGCCGCCGGGAGTGCCCTGACGGTGGAACTCGTCTCGGTCGAGGGCCCCCGGGAGGTGGTCGGTGGCACCCGCGGCCTGACGCTGCGAGCGACCGCCCGGCTGGACCCGGCCCGGCCCGGCTACGTCGTGGTGCCCGGTGCCAGCGGACCCACCACCGGCGACCCCGACGAGGGCGTGGCGACGATTCCCGTGCTGCTGTCCCGGTTCGCCGACTCGGCGGCCGTACCGCTGCGCGCCGCCCTCGACAACCCCGACGTGACGGTGGCGGCCGTCTGCGGCGGGTCGCTCGCCCTGGCCATGGCCGGCCTGATCGAGGGCCGCCACGCGGTGACCCACCACCTCGGCATGGACGCGCTCGACGCCACCGGCGTGCACGCGGTGCCGGCGCGGGTCGTCGACGACGGCGACCTCGTCACCTCGGGCGGCGTCAGCTCCGGCCTGGACCTCGGCCTGCACATCCTGGAACGGGAGTTCGGCCCCCGGGTCGCGCACGCCGTGGAGACCCTCTTCGCCTACGAGCGACGCGGCACCGTGTGGCGTGCCGCCGGCCGGTAGGTGTGGACCCCCGCCTGCACCGGTCGCGTAGGTCGAGCTCGCCCGGGTCGGCGGTCGGCGGGGTGAGGCCGGGACCAGGCCCGATGATCTTCGGGGGGAGACCCGGCGGAGCGGGGGGAGAGCCGTCGGAACCCATCACGCGCCTCCTGAGTGAGATCGGCTTGAGGTGGGAGGTGGATCAGGCGGCGGGGATGCCGACGACCTCGACGTCGACGTCCTCGGTGCGCAGCGCCTTTACCGCCCGGTAGAGCGCCACCTGGGCGAAGGTGAACAGCGTTCCGACGGTGACTGGCCGGCCGCTGCCCAGGGCGATCGCGTAGATCACTTTGCGGGGGCGGAAGTCCCCGCCGATCTCCCGACCGTTGGGCTGCCGGCGGACCAGCTCGGCCAGCCGCTCCCGGGCGTCCGTCTCGTAACGCAGGGCGTCCACCGAGGCGGCACCCTGGGCGAAGAGGTGGCTCAGCGGGGAGCTGCCGGAGGCGCGCTTGACGTGGATCAGCTCGCCGTCCGGGCCGAGCAGGTCGCAGGCCTCGATGCCGCGCCGGTGCTGAGCCGTGCGGAGCAGCTTCTTGTCCAGCAGGACCAGGCGGGGGTCGCGGTCGGCGGCGGCCCGGTTGTAGGCGTCCTCGTCGGGCAGGTCAGGCGTCCACGCTGGTAGGGCGATGCCGCAGGGGCGGGCCAGGATCTCGGCGATCTCCTGGTGCAGGAACTCGCGGTGCCGGTCGCCGATCTCGTACCAGCCGCCCTCGTGCAGCAGCAGGTGACTCGTGCCGACCGTCACCTCGGCGGTGATCCAGCGGGAGGCCGGCGTGGAGAGCGGTTCCCCGGCGCCGCCCGCGTCGGTGTGCAGGGTGATCCGTCCCCGCTGGAGCCCGGACCACCGGTCACCGGCGGGTACCCGACGGGTGTGGGCCAGCAGGGCCGGCAGGTTCAGCTCGGCCACGAGCGAGGTCCGCCGGCCGGACCTCGGGACCTGGATCCGGTAGGACCGCACCGCCTCGATGTCGTCGACGAGACCGCCGGGGACGGCCACCCCGAGCTGCGCCGGATCCGGCTGGCCGAGCCGCGCGTCCAGCTCGGCGGCGAGCGCGGGCAGCCGGGGGTCCCGGGAGGAGACCGGCCGGATCTGGGTGACGAAGGCCAGGTCGGCCAGCGGGAACTCCTGCCGGCAGACCCGGTCGATCTCCCGCAGGTCGGCGAGCAGCCGGGTGGGCTGCACGGCGAGGTGGATGCGCAGCGCGTCGCCGCCCTCGATCCGGGTGGGCCGGCCGGTGCGGCGGCACACGGTCAGGTTCGGGTTGTGGGCCGGTCCGCTGAGCTGGCCGACGATCTCGCCCCACTTGTCGATGCCGAACTTGCGGATGGGCTGGCCGGCCGGGACGAGGCTACGGTCCACCCGTCCGCTGGTGCCGATCATCCGCCGCCGGACCTGGCGGATCTCGCTGGGCAGCAGCGCCCGGACGGCGAAGGAGACGCCGAACGTCGGGTCGACCACGCCCTGGTCGATCATGTGCCGGCCCAGCGTGCCGTAGGCGAGGGCGTACGCCCGGTCGTCGACGGCCAGCAGGAGCAACCCGCCCCCGCTGCTGTGGCCGAGGTCGACCTCGCGGCCGGTGAGTGCGGTGAGGACGTCGCACCAGTCGGCGCGGGGTCGGGGCACGGTGCCGTGCACCAGCAGGGCGGGCGCTCCGGCGACCTGCCGGGTGTTGACCGGGAAGCCGCTGTCCACCAGGTACTGACGGTTGAGCGCCCGGGTCAGGCCGGCGGCGGTCGGGTCGACCCGGAGTCGGTAGACGGTCGTCAGGTAGGTCCCCGGCGGTGGTGCGGGCACCGGGTGCGCGAAGAGGGGAGGCTGGGTGTTGCCGGGTCGGCGGGAGTCGTCCCGGGCACCGGGGCGGGTGGTCGGTCCGGTCATCCGGTGGTGCTGGGCGTGACGCATCTTCGAACTCCTCCTCGTGGTGCGGGGTGTTGCGGGAACATGTTCACATTATCCGTGAACACTGTCAACGGACAAGATGCTTGACGGCTGTGGCATCATGCGAAGATGCAAGAGACACCGACCGTGACGGCAGCGGAGATCGCCCGGCTCGCCGGGGTCGGCCGGGCCGCCGTCAGCAACTGGCGCAAGCGGCACCCCGACTTCCCCGCCCCGGTGGGTGGCTCCGCGGCCAGCCCCGAGTTCGACCTGATCGAGGTCGAGCAGTGGCTGCGCGGCCAGGGCAAGCTGCCCGAACTCGACACCGCCGAGCGGCTCTGGCGACACCTCGCGGCGGCCGGCGACTCCCCGGCCGCCGCCCTCGCCGCCGTCGGCGCGAGACTGCTCGCCCGCCACCGCCCTCCCCGGGAGACCACCCCGCCTCCCATCGACCCGCAGCCCGATGCGGTGCCGCCCGCCGGCCCTTGGTCCGCTGCCCTACCGTCCGCGGACTCGCTTCCTGCCGCGCTGCTGGCCGACCTCGACGCCCTCGCTGACGACCGGGGCGCACCGGACGCCTTCGACGAGCTGTGGCAGCGGTTCTCCGGCCCCGGCCCCGGCCGGCCCCTCGCCACCCCGGACGACCTGGCCGACCTGATGGTCGGGCTCGCCGCCGTGGGTGGCGGCAGTGTCCTCGACCCGGCCGTCGGCTCCGGGGCCACCCTGCGGGCCGCCGCCCGTGCCGGCTGTGCCGCCGCCTACGGGCAGGAGATCGACGCGGACCTCGCCGCGCTCGCCGGACTGTGGTTGGCCCTGCGGGACGTGCCCGGAGAGGTGCGCACCGGCGACTCGCTGCGCGCCGACGCGTTCGCCGGCCAGCCGGTCGACGCCGTCGTCTGCCACCCCCCGTTCGGGGCCACCAACTGGGGCGACGACGAGCTGGGCCACGACCCTCGCTGGATCGTCGGCACTACCCCGCGTACCGAACCGGAGCTGGCCTGGGTGCAGCACGCCCTGGCGCACCTGCGGGTCGGCGGGCACGCGGTGCTGTTGATGCCGCCCACGGTGGCCAGCCGCCGGGCCGGCAAACGCATCCGTAGCGAACTCCTGCGCCGAGGCCACCTACGTGCGGTGATCGCGCTCCCGCCGGGGGCGGCCGGGTCGCACGGCGTACCGCTGCACCTGTGGGTGCTGCGGCGGGCCGCGACGGACGCGCCACCCCCGGCCCGGATGCTGCTGGTTGACGCGGCCGGCGGCGACCTCGCCGGGACCGCGCCCCGGGTGCTGGGCGTGTGGCGGGCCTTCGACGCCATGCCGGACGCCGAGGTCGACCAGGCCGGTTTCGCCCGCACGATCCCGGTGATCGAGCTGCTCGACGACGAGGTGGACCTGACGCCCGCGCGCCGGCAACCGGCCGTCGGCAGCGAGGTTTCGGGGGAGCAGTTGACACGCACCCGGGAGCGGCTGGCCGCCGTCGTCGCCGCACTGCCGGCGCTGATGCCGCCGGCCACCCCCGCACCGGACGGGACGGCCGGGCAGTTCCTCACCGTCGGGGAGCTGCTCCGGGCCGGCGCGCTGCACCTGCTCGGACCGGTGCGGGCCGGTGTGTCGGAGCCGGCCCCGGACGGGCCGCCCGTGCTCACCGTCGGGGACGTGCTCGCCGGTGCGCAGGCCTCCGGCCGGATCGACGACCGGTACGGCCAGCAGATCCCCATCGAGGTGGGGGACGTGGTGGTGCCGGTGGTCGCCCAGCAGCTCACCGCGCGGGTGATCACCACGACGGGGACGCTGCTGGGGCGCAACCTCTATCTGTTGCGGCCCGATCCGGGGGCGCTGGACCCGTGGTTCCTGGCCGGGCAGTTGCGCACGTCGGCCAACGAGAAGCAGGCGTCGAGCCTGTCCGGGACACTGCGGTTCGACATCCGGCGGGCGTCGGTGCGTCGGCTGGGTCTGCCGGAGCAGCAGGCATACGGCGAGGCGGCCCGGCGGCTGGACGACTTCGAGCGGGCGCTGCGGCTGGCGGCGACGCTGGGGGCGGAACTGGTGCAGCTCACCGCCGACGGGCTGGCCCGGGGTGCGATCCGACCGACGTGAGCGGTCCCCGCCACCCGGAGGTGACGGGGACCTGGTTGCGCTGGCGTCACGACGAGATCGTCAGGTGGAACGCCCGGTCGGCGGCCACTCCCGCCGAGGTGAACGTCTGGACGAACACGCCGTTCGGCACGCCGAACCGGCCGACCACCGCGATCTCGCCGCTGGGCGAGGCCCCGACGGAACCGGTCAGGCCGATGCTCCCCACGTACGCGGAGCGGGTCACGTCGTGGCTGAAGACCACCTGGTACTGCCCCACGGCGACGCGGGTGGACGAGACCACCCCGAAGCCACGGTTCAGGACCCCGTTGGCCGCGACCACAGCCCAGAAGAGCTGCGCGGTCGGCGGCATGCCGGCTGTGGTGGCGGGGACCAGGAGCGCGGCGGCCTCGGCGATGTCACTGTCGCTCGGGGCGGGCTGGTCGGCTTTCTTGGCGGACTCGGTGGACATGGTGCCTCCTTCGGGTGGCGCCGCAGCGATGCGGCAGCGTGGTGGTAAAGGGGTAAATTTGGTGATCAGAAGCAACTTGCCGGTTGAATCTGATCAATGCCCCTTTATGAGCTAAACGGTAGGCAGCCCGAACCAGGTCAGGCCAGGGTTGAAGCTGTCCAATCATGGACAGCCGACTATTTGATCAGGGCATTCACCTGCGCATACGTCATCACGACCGGAGGGAGGGCGACGTCCGTGGCCAGCATCCTCTGTGAACCCTGTCAACGGCTACGATGCGCGAAGGCTGCTGAGCGCTGCGCGGGTGCGGAGGATGTGGATCGTGACGGGGAGCGAGGATGGCCAGGCTCCCCGGGGCGGGGCGGCCGCCGCTGCGGGCGACGCGCCGTCGGATATCCGACCCCGGTTCAGCGGGTCGGGGTCTCCGGCGCGAACCTGGCAGATCAGGCGGATCGCACCGGGCAACCCCCTCAGCAGGGGTGGAGATCGGCACACGCCACCCCATCCCGACGATCCGGACGAAGGTCGGCCACCCGTCGGTCATCGCCCGATGACGCCTGGTTGATCATCGTCACCGGGTGGGGGAGCACGTCGGGTGAGCCCGACAGCCATAATTCTTGACTCAGAGCAATCGAAAGGAACCTGGTGAGCACCAAGCACCAAGAGTTGGCGAACTTCATCTGGTCGGTGGCGGATCTGCTGCGGGGCGACTACAAGCAGTCCGAGTACGGTCGGGTGATCCTGCCGTTGACCGTGCTGCGTCGGCTCGACTGCGTGTTGGCGCCGACGAAGGACGCGGTGCTCGACCGGCACCGGCAGCTCAGGGCGTCGGGTGTGCAGAACGTGGATCCGGTGTTGCGGCGGGCGGCGGGGTTGTCGTTCTACAACACCAGTGAGATGTCGTTCCGTCGGTTGCTCGGTGACCAGGACCATGTGGCGTTGAACCTGCGCGCCTACATCGGTGGGTTCTCGCCCGGTGCGGTGGACGTGTTGGAGAAGTACGGCTTCGACACCCAGATCGGCCGGCTGGCCGAGGCGGGGCTGCTCTATCAGGTGGTGGCGAAGTTCGCCGACATCGACCTGCACCCGGACGTGGTGTCCAACCACCAGATGGGTTACGTCTTCGAGGAGCTGGTGCGCCGGTTCTCCGAGATCAGCAACGAGACCGCCGGTGAGCACTTCACCCCCCGCGAGGTCATCCGGTTGATGGTGAACCTGCTGCTGGCCCCCGACGAGGACGACCTGGTCACCCCGGGCATCGTCCGCAAGGTCTACGACCCGGCGTGTGGCACCGGTGGGATGCTCAGCGAGGCGCAGGAGCACATCGAGGCGCACAACGCGCACGCCACGGTCGAGGTGTACGGGCAGGAGCTGAACGGGGAGACGTACGCGATCTGCCGTTCGGACATGATGCTCAAGGGTGGCGACCCGACGAAGATCGCGTTCGGCAACTCGTTCAGCCAGGACGGCCACGACGGCGAGCGCTTCGACTACATGCTGGCCAACCCGCCGTTCGGGGTGGAGTGGAAGAAGGTCGAGAACTACGTCAAGGCCGAGCACGCCCGGGGTCACGCGGGTCGCTTCGGTGCCGGGCTGCCCCGGATCAACGACGGTTCGTTGCTGTTCCTCCAGCACATGATCTCGAAGATGAAGCGCCCCGAGGACGGCGGTAGCCGCCTGGCGATCGTGTTCAACGGTTCGCCGTTGTTCACCGGTGCGGCCGGGTCGGGGGAGTCGGAGATCCGCCGCTGGATCCTGGAGAACGACCTGCTCGAAGGCATCGTGGCCCTGCCCGACCAGCTCTTCTACAACACCGGCATCTCCACGTACTTCTGGATCCTCACCAACCGCAAGGACGCGTCCCGCCGCCGCAAGGTGGTGCTGCTCGACGGCCGCGACCACTGGACCAAGATGCGCAAGAGCCTCGGCGACAAACGCAAGATGCTTACCGACGACCACATCGCCGAGCTGACCCGGGCCTACGTGGACGCGCTGACCATCGCCGACGATCCGGAGCACCCGCAGCACGCCAAGGTGAAGGTCTTCGCCACCACCGACTTCGGCTACCAGCGGATCACCGTCGAACGCCCGCTGCGGCTGCGCTTCGAGGTCACCGACGAGACGGTCGCCCTGCTCGCCGAGGCGCGGGCCGTCCTCAAGTACGCCGACCGCGAGTCGCTGCTCGCCGGGGCCAGGTCCCTCATCGGTACGTCGTCCGCGACGCGCGCCGAATTCGCGATGCGGCTGAACGGGCTGGGGAAGCTGCCGGCGGCGGTGGAGAAGGCGGTGTGGGAGGCGTTCTCGGTCAGCGACCCAGAGGGGGAGGTGCAGACCGACCGCAAGGGCAGGCCGCTGCCGGACACGGACCTGCGCGACAACGAGAACGTGCCGCTCGACGAGGACATCCACGCCTACCTCAAACGCGAGGTCCTACCCCACGTCCCGGATGCCTGGATCGACGAGTCAAAGACCAAGACCGGCTACGAGATCCCGTTCACTCGGCATTTTCACCTCTACACGCCGCTGCGTCAGCTTCCAGCGATTGACGCCGAGATCAAGAAAATTGAGGCGGAAATTCAGGTGCTCCTTGCCGAGGTCGCCCGGTGACTTTTGCGAGCATGAAATTAAAGAGAGCTCTTGTTGCAAGTGCTGCTGGGGTATGGGGCGACGAGCCCACTCCCGAGCGTGGCGTACCCATTTTAAGGTCAACTGATATCGATATTAACGGTGTCATTGACCCGCGAAACGCCGCTCTGCGAGACCTGGCGCCGAGAGATCTTGCTGTTACTCGCTTGAGGGTTGGTGACCTCGTTGTAGTCAAGTCAAGTGGAAGTGACGCGCATTTAGGTAAGGCTGGGCTTGTTACGGCGGAGGTCGCAGCGGGAGGCTTCGGCTATTCCAACTTCCTGCAAAGGCTTCGCGTTAGTGCGTCATTTGAATCTCGTTTCGTGTGGTATTTCCTGAACAGCTCGCTGGTCAAAAATCAGGTCAAACTGCTTAGTTCTACATCAACTGGTCTTCAAAATTTGAGCGCCTCGCTGATTGGTGAGCTTGCTCTCCCTGTCCCATCGCTCGATGAACAGCGTCGCATTGCTAATTTTCTTGACGTCGAGACTGCCCGGATTGGACGGCTCGTTGGGGCGCGAAAGCGCCAATTGAAGCTTATTGAGGAGCGTGAACTAAGTCGGGTATTCAATGCCGTTTCCGGTTCGGAGGAACCGGGGCCGAGGAAAATCAGTGGACTTAGATGGATAAAGGATGTGCCAGTTGACTGGCCCGTGCTGACCGTTTCGAGTCAGTATGAGGTTTTGCTAGGTAAAATGCTTAATCAAGATCGGGTGCGAGGCAAGCACCTGCGGCCTTATCTGCGAAATTCTAATGTGCAGTGGGATCACATCGAAACGGAAGATCTGCTATGCATGGACTTCCCGCCTCACGAGCGGTCGCGCTATGAGGTGAGGGCGGGGGATTTGTTGATCTGCGAGGGAGGTCAGCCTGGTCGCTGTGCTGTATGGGATGGTGCCGTCAAGGAGATTTATTACCAGAAGGCTCTACACCGGGCGCGGTCCCGTGGTCGGAGTTCCGTTTGGTGGCTCTTCTATTGTCTTCGGGCTGCAACTGCTGTGGACGTTTTTTCGGCCGAGGGAAACAGTACGACCATTGGTCACCTCACAGGCGAGCAATTACGAGAACATCGCTTCCCTTTCCCCGAGCGAAAGATGCAAGACCGACTAGTGCTCCAATTGCAGGAGGCGGCAGAGTGGTCGAAGAAGACGGCATGTTCGCTTGCCGGTCAGGTCGATCTGTTTACTGAACGTAGGCAGGCCGTCATCACTGCTGCGGTCACTGGTGCCATCGACGTGACAACAGCCTCGGGGATGGACGCATGAGCCCTGTGCATCAGGAGCAGACATTTGAAGAGGCGATCGAGGGTGATCTCCTTGCCAAGGCTTGGCTGCGTGGGTTGGCTAGCAACTATGACCGGCAACTCGGCCTCGACACCGCCGAGCTATCCGCCTTCATCGGGGCGACCCAGCCGGAGGATTGGGCGCGGTTGCTGGCGTACCACGGGAACGATCCGGATGTGGCGCGGCGGGAGTTCGCGCAGTACCTCGCGAGGCAGCTCGACGAGCGTGGCCCGCTCGACGTCCTCCGCCGAGGCGTCAAGGACAAGGGCGTGCTGATCCGGCTGGCCTACTTCAAGCCGGCGCATGCCATCACCGACGACGCGCTCACCCTCTACCGGGCGAACCGGCTCACCGTCACCCGGCAACTCGCGTACTCGACAAGCAACAACAACACCCTCGACCTGGTGCTCTTCGTCAACGGCATCCCGCTGGCGACCGCCGAGCTGAAGAACCCGCTGACCGGGCAGACCGTCGAGGACGCCAAGGAGCAGTACCGCAGGACCCGCGACCCGAAGGAACTGCTCTTCGCCCGGCGTACCCTCGTGCATTTTGCGGTGGATCCCGACCTGGTCTTCGTCACGACGAAGCTGGCGGGGGAGAAGACGCGGTTCCTGCCGTTCAACACCGGGTCCAACGGGCCGGGGGCGTCCGGTGGTGCCGGAAACCCGCCCGTCGGGGCGAGCGGCTACCGCAGCTCCTACCTGTGGGAGCAGATCTGGCACCCGGACACCTGGCTGGACCTGATCCGCCGGTTCCTGCACACCGACCGCGAGTCCCAGGCGCTGATCTTCCCGCGTTACCACCAGTGGGACGCGGTGACCCGGCTGACCGCGCACGCGGCCCGGCACGGCTCCGGCCACAACTATCTCGTTATGCACTCGGCCGGGTCGGGCAAGTCGAACACCATCGCCTGGCTGGCGCACCGGCTGTCCAGCCTGCACACCGCGCACACCCTCGACGAGGGCACCCGCGCCACAGGGCTGCGCCCCGACGAACCGGTCTTCGACAAGGTCATCATCATCACCGACCGGGTGGTGCTCGACCGGCAGCTCCAGGACACGGTGTTCCAGTTCGAGCACGTGCCGGGCGTGGTGCAGCGGATCGACAAGGACTCCGCCCAGCTCGCCGCCGCCCTCCAGGGCGAGACCGCCAAGGTCGTCATCACCACCATGCAGAAGTTCCCCTACATCCTCAACCAGGTGCAGGGGCTGCGCGGCAAGCGGTTCGCCGTCATCGTCGACGAGGCGCACTCGTCGCAGTCCGGTGACTCGGCCGCCGCGTTGAAGAAGGTGCTGCTCCGGCTCGGCAGCGACGACGTGGACGAGACGGGCGACCTGCTCACCGCGTCCGCGTTGGCCCGGGGGCGGCACCAGACGCTGTCGTACTTCGCGTTCACCGCCACCCCCAAGGCGAAGACGCTTGAGCTGTTCGGCACCCCGCACCCGGTCACCGGGGACGCGCAGCCGTTCCACACCTACTCGATGCGGCAGGCCATCGAGGAGGGCTTCATCCTCGACGTGCTGCGCAACTACCTGACCTACAAGTCGTACTGGAAGCTGGCCAACGCCAACCCCGACGACCCGGAGGTCGACCCCAAGAAGGCCGGCGCGCAGCTCGCCCGCTTCGCCAGCCTGCACCCCACCATGCAGGCGCAGAAGGCCGAGATCATCGTCGAGCACTTCCGCAAGCACACCGCGTCGCGCCTCGGCGGGCGCGCGAAGGCCATGGTAGTCACCGCCTCCCGCGAGGGCGCCGTCCGCCTGCACACCGCCATCAGGAAGTACGTCGACCTGCACAGGTACCCCGGCTGTGACTCCCTCGTCGCGTTCTCCGGTGAGCTGGAGGTCGACGGCGTCGAATACACCGAGGCCCGGGTCAACGGCTTCGGCGAGGGCGAGCTGACCGACCGCTTCGCCTACACCGCCGCCGACGACAAGCACGCCGGCACGCCGAAGGCCAAGCAGGCGGTGGAATACCGGATCCTGGTGGTGGCCGAGAAATACCAGACCGGCTTCGATCAGCCGCTGCTGACCACGATGTACGTCGACAAGCTGCTCAAGAACGTGGCCGCCGTGCAGACCCTGTCCCGGCTCAACCGCATCCACCCGCTCAAGACCCAGGGCGACGTGTTCGTGCTCGACTTCGTCAACGAGGCCGGCGACGTCGCCGCGCACTTCCGGCCGTACTTCGAAACCGCCGCCACCACCCCGACCGACCCCAACCTGCTCTACACCGCGCAGCATGCGGTGACCGGATACCCGGTGCTCGTCGAGTCGGAGATGCAGGCGTACGCCGAGGCGCTGCTCGCCGCCGAGGCCAAGGCCACCACCGACACCGGCCTGCAACGGGCACACGCCGCGCTCTACCGCTTCACCGAACCGGCCGTCGACCGCTTCAAGGCCCTGGCCGAGCAGGACCCGGAGGCCGCAACCGGCTTCCGGTCCGCGCTGCGCGACTACACCCGGATGTACGCGTTCCTCAGCCAGGTCGTGCCCTACCACGACGAGGACCTGGAACGGCTCTACCTGTACGGCCGGGCGTTGCTCAACCGGCTGCCCCGCCAGCAGGACCCGTCCGTCGACATCGGTGAGGTGCAGCTGACCCACCTGCGGGTCAGCAAGACCGGTGAGCACGACGCGTCCCTGTCGCCGGAAGGTGAGCAGATGCTGCCCGGCTTCCTCGGCGGGGCGGTCGGCACGCAGAACGACCCCGACCGGGTGGCACTCTCCGAGCTGATCGACGCGTTCAACGACCGGTTCGGCATCGGGCTGGGGGAGGCCGACAAGGTCTGGGTCGAGCAGCAGATCGTCGCCCTGGCCGAGGACGGCACCCTCGAAGCCGCCGCCATGGTCAACGACGAGAGCAACTTCGGCGTGGTCTGCGACCGGCGGATCGAGGACGTGATCCTGTCCCGGCACGACGACAACGGCAAGCTCATGCAGCGCTACCTCGACGACGAGAGCCTGCGCTCCCAGCTCAACCAGTTCGCCCGCCGGCAGGCGTACCAGATGATCCGCCGCCGCAAGGGCATCGCCTGACCGCGTCTGTGAAAGGAGGACGGGTGCCCCCGTCCGACCACCCCTTCCAGGTCTGGATCGCCACGGACGACACGCAGACCGTGGTGGCTCTCGCCCCGCTCAAACTCTCCGGCGCGTCGCTGCGGCGCGAGTGGGGGAACGTCACCGACCTGAGGGCCGTGCCGGTGGCATCCGCCGGCACGAACGTCGTCGGACTCGTGGTGCTCGCCGCACTGGTCTTCCTCTTCACCCTCGGGCTGTGCCTGTGGCAGGCACCGTTCATGGTGATCTTCTTCCTGATCGCGTTGACGGTGGGCATCGGGCTGACCGTGGTGCTGTCGAAACCCGCACCGGCCCGGGTGGTTGCACCCGAGATCGCGAAGTTCCCGCAGATCCACCGGACCATCGCCTCGATCGAGTCGCGCCATGCGTTCTTCGGTCTCGTCGAACTGGCCGAACGTGCCGGGCGTACGCTGCCCGCACTGTCCGACGTGGTCGATCCGGTGGAAGGCGGCCAGTCACTCGCCGAAGCACTCTGGGTGGGGGCCGACGTGCTCAGTCGTCGGGACCACCTGCGACCGCCGGCACCCCGCAGCCAGCAGCAGCCGATACCCGCGACGGGCCGCGCCGCCGACGCCCTGTCCGCGCAGCGCGAGGTGGCCAGGGGCCGATGGGCGCAGGTCAGCAGCGAACTGGGCCGGCTACAGACCGCCCTCGAACTCGCGGCCGTCGCCGGCGAGAACGCCGAACACGACCAGGACGCCCTGGTCGCGGGCCAGGAGGCGTACCGGGAACTGGCCGAGCTGTACGACGGCGGAGCCGAGCCCACCGACGACGAGCAGCGGCGACCGTGACGACGGTGGGATGCTGATGCGGGCGCAGGAGCGGGTGGCGGACCGGTACGAGCTGACCTATCCGGTAGGCCACGGCGGCATGGGGGAGGTGTGGGCCGGGTTCGACGAGAAGCTTGACCGGCCGGTGGCGATCAAGTTCCTCCGGCAGCTCACCGTCCCCGAAGGCGAGCGGGAGAACGCGGTCGAACGCTTCATGCGGGAGGCCCGGGTCACCGCCCGGCTCGACCATCCGGGGGTGCCGAGCGTCCACGACGTCGGCTACCACGGTGACGACATCTACCTCGTCATGCAACTCGTGCCGGGGATGGTGCTGGCCGACCTGATCGCCGAACGTGGCCCGCTGTCGGTGCCGTGGTCCGCCGCGATCGGTGCCCAGATCTGCTCGGTGCTGGCCGCCGCCCACGTGGCGTCCCTCGTGCACCGGGATCTCAAGCCGCAGAACCTGATGGTCACTCCGACCGGCACGGTGAAGGTGCTCGACTTCGGGGTGGCCGCGCTGCTCGGCCCCACCGACGGCCCCCGGCTCACCGCCACCGGGCACACCCTGGGCACACCCACCTACATGGCTCCCGAGCAGGCCCTGAGCAGCGTGGTCGGCCCGCGCGCCGACCTGTACGCGCTCGGCTGCGTGCTCTTCGAGCTGCTGACCGGCAGCCCGCCCTACCGGGCCGACAGTCCCCTCGGCATGCTGCACCGGCACCTGAACGACCCGGTCCCGTCGGTCGCCGAGCACCGGGCCGGCGTGCCCGACGGGCTGGTGCGACTCGTGACCCACCTGCTGGCCAAGGACCCACAGCACCGGCCGGCGTCAGCCGCCGAGGTGTACGAGATCCTGATGCCCTTCGGCAGCGTCGCGCCGGAGATCGCGGCCGACCTGGCAGTCACCGTCGCCGACGGGCAGGTGGTGGACCCGACCCTGCCCTACCGCTACCCCTTCGGCCCGGTGCCGCAACAGGAACCGCTGCCGCCGGCCCGGCGGGACGTCGTGCCCCGGCCGGTGCCGGTGGACCGCGTCCAGCCACCCTCGTTCGAGGAGCTTGCCGAGGCGCAGGACCGGGCCTGGGAACTGGCCGAGCAGGAGCGCTTCACCCAGGCTGCCGAGCTGCTCGAAACGGCCTTGCGGAACGTTCCGAAGGGGCAGGTCAAGCTGCCGAGAATCCTCGAACTGCGGTTGAACCTGGCCAACCTCCACGTCCTCGCCGGTGCCTACCGCCAGGCGTTGCCCGAGTTCCAGCGGCTCGTCGGCGACCTACGGCAGCGTCCCGTACCGGACCAGGAGCTGATCTGGGGATGCCGGCAACAGGCGGCGGTGTGTCAGGTCGAGCTGGGCGAGGCTACGGCGGCGCTGACCGAGTTGCGCTCCCTGCTCGCAGAGCAACGGCAGGCGGTGGCGGACCCGGCGGACCTGTTCGAGCTCCGTCAGCAGATCGCTGCGCTCGCCGCCGGCATCGGTGCCGTGGCCGACGCCAGGCGGCAGCTCGAAGACCTGCTCGGCGACGTGCGCGGGCGGTACGGCGCGCAGGCACCGGCCGCCGCCGAGATCGAAGCGCTCCTCGCCAACCTCGACCGCCTCGGAGACGGCAGCACGAGCCCCTGACATGCGGATTCGCGCCGCAGCGGGCTACGAGGTCTGCTGCGGCGAACCGGCGACGAAGACACCGATGCCCTGCCTGCCCTCTAAGACGCCCGACTCGATCAGGATGTCGATCGCCTTCCGGACGGTCACGCCCGAGGTGTCGTACTGGTCGGCGAGCTCCCTGGTCGTCGGCAGCTTGTCGCCGGGCTTGAGGATCCCGGCGCTGATCCGGTCCAGGATGTCCTGCCGGATCCTTCGCCACAGCGGCACGTACGGCACCATGCGCCGACTCCATCACGGCCGACTTGACGTGGTGCAACCTATGCCTTGTTTAAAGTCTATGGCTTGAATAGCTTGTTTGGTTGTAAACTTGCGTGGGTCATGAAGGGGAGGCGGCATGGGTAGGCGGTGGAAGTGGTTTCTGCGGTCGGGGACGGTCGCGGTGGACCTGACCGCGCAGGTGGTGCCCGACGGGGACGATCCGGGGCGCTGGCGGCGCAGGACGGTCGAGGGCGTCGTACCCGATGGGGTGGCGACGTCGCGGTGCGATGGCGCGACCGTCTACGAGTGGCCGGCGCGGCGGCGGGCGGGGGACGTGCCCAACCAGCGCGCGGACCGCTACCGGGCACGGTTGCCCCGCCAGCGGCGTCGGGAGGGTTCCGATGGTTGAGGTCACGGGCTCGTCGGTGCCGCGTCGGCACCTCGGACGGGTGCTGCGGGAGTTGCGCACCGAGGCGTGCATGACGCTGGACGCGGCGGCCGAGGCGCTGGAGTGCAGCCGGCACAAGATGTGGCGCATCGAAAGCGGCCTCGGCATGGTGCGCGGGGTCGACGTGCGGGCCATGTGCGAGCTGTATGGGGCGCGGCGCGCGCTGACCGCCGCACTGGTCGCGCTGGCCGGCGAGACGCGGGGAAGGGGCTGGTGGCACGCGTACGGGGACCCCGTACCCGAATGGTTCGACCTCTACGGCGGCCTGGAGTCCGCCGCGTGCCGGCTCCGCGAGCACGCCGGGGCGCTCGTCCCCGCCCTGTTGCAGACCCGGGCGTACGCCGCCGCGACCTGCCCGCACCGGCCCGGCGCGACCGACGACGAGCGGGAACGGCCGGTCGAGGCGCGGCTGCGGCGGCAGGACCTGCTCCGACGGCGACTGCCCCGACCGCCGCGCTACGAGGTGCTGCTCTGCGAGGCGGTGCTGTTGCGGGAGGTGGGCGGCGCGGCGGCCATGGCCGGACAGCTCCGGCACCTGGCGAAGGTGAGCCGGTTGCCGCAGGTGTCGATCCGGGTGCTGCCGCTGGCCGCCGGGGCGCACGACGGGGCGCTCACCGGCTCGTTCGTCCTGCTGGAATTCCCGCTCGGCCTGCGCGCCGACCCCGACCCGCCGGTGGTCTACCAGGAGTCGTTGACCGGGGCGCTCTACCTCGACCGGCCGGCGGAGTGGGCCGCCTACGAGCAGGTCTGGGCGGGCCTGGACGGGGTGGCCCTGGACGAGGAGGAGTCACGCCGGCTGATCGTCAAGATCGGCGAGGAGCTGCACCCCGGCTGACCGGCCCCGATGACCGTGGAGCCTTGACGAGGATCGTGCCGGTGAGGCACACCGGCATTCGTGTCGTCGGCGCACCCGACGGAGACCCCGACCCGTCGGGTGCGTGAGGAAGGATGGGGGTATGCAGAGCTTCCTGACCCCGGAGCAGATCGCCCAGCGGACCCGGCGTGCGGTCGACGCGGCCGTCCACGCCGGACGCGCCCGGGGGCTCGACGTGACCGACGCCCGCGTGCTCTACGAAGCCTTCTCCGTGGTCGTGCACCTCGCGCCGTCGCCGGTCGTGGCCCGGGTGCCCACGGTCCTGCCCGCTTATGCGGACCTCGACAGTGTGGCCGGTCGGCAGCGGGCGGAACTGGACGTGACGGCATGGCTCACCGAGCGGGGCGTGCCGGTCATCCCGCCCAGCCCCCTCGTGCCCCGCGAACCCGTCCGACACGACGGTTTCTCGATGACGTTCTGGCAGCTGATCGAGCTGGCCCCGGCCGGGGAACCCGACTACGTGGCGAACTGCGGCCTCGTCCCCGAACTGCACGCCGCGCTGCGCCACTACCCGGGTGAGTTGTCGTTCCTGTCCGCCGCCGAACCGCAGTTCGTCGAGGACGGCCTCGTCGCGCTCGACGGCCAGCCCGAGCTCATCGACCCGGCCGACCTGGACCGCGCCCGCCGCGAATGGCAGGTGCTGGCACCACTCGTACGCTCCCGCGAACTGTTCGAGAAGACCTTTCCCGGGGTCGACCTCCAACCCGTCCACGGGGACTCCCCGGTCGTGAACATGGTCGCCGGGGTGGACGGGTACCGCTACGCCGACTTCGAGATGGTGACGCTGGGACCCGTCGAGTGGGACGTCGTCGGCGTCGGTCCGGAGGGGGAAGCCGCCTACCGGAGTGCGGCGCAGCTTCGGGACATGCGGCAGCTCGACGAGGGCGTGCTGCGCCTCGTGACGGCGGTGGGGATGCTGCGGGGCGTCGCCTGTCTCACCCTGGCCCCCCAGTTGCCGATGCTGGCGGACGCCCTCGGCGGCATGCTCGACCAGTGGCGGTCTATGCCGTTCGCCGGAGGGCTCCGCTGACGGCGGCGACGAGCCCCGCGCGGTCGTGCTGATCGTCGCATCGTTCGTGGCCGCCCAGGTACCTCAAACCACCCGTCGCCCGGTCAGCCCCGATCTGCTCCGGCCCGTCCCGCTCGCTCACGTCGGTCGAACCGAGTCGGGCCCGGTAGGTCGAACCGCTCGCCGGGAGCACGCCCACGAGAGCCGGACCTGCATCGTCCGTTCGTGCGGGCATCCGGTAGGGCTGCTCGACCATCGCCGGAGGTGGCAACGAGCCGCGTGATCCCCGCCCCGCTGGTTGTCGTGTTTCTGACGCGGCGGCGGTCGCCATCGACGCGGATGGCGATGTGCGCCCGCTCCCCGGTCTCGCTGACGGTACGAAAGCGCAGGTGAGCGAGGACTGCGGCGGCGTTCTCCTCGGCCGTTCACGAGCGAGGGCGGTGCCCTGCCGTGGTGTTGCCCCACCGGTCGTCGATCTGGTTGTGTTGCCGACTCTCGTACCTGTCGTTCGCTGCTGGTGAGCACGAGCCCTCGAAGGAGAAACGTGCCGCAACCCCTGACTCTCGCCGAGATGCTGGCCGTGCTCGACGATCCCCGGTCGGTCTCCGACCTGCACAGTTACTACCTGGCCACCGGCGACGCGGCGTTCACCGGCGGACAGTTCGACCAACTCGGTGGTGGCGGTAGCCGCCCCGAGACGGCCGGCACCATCACCGCCGAAGACCTCGTCGCGGTGGAACTGCTCGGTGTACGGGTGCCCCCACGGCAGGCACTCGACCTGTTGCAGGGGCAGCCCGGTGAACGGATCGCCGCCGACCTGGCAAGGATTCCGGTCGACGTCGCGCTGGGCACCGATGAGGCGTACCCACTGGTGGTGGCGGGCGGTGCCGCGGACGCTGCGTGGCGGGCGCTGCGTGACACGAACGGCATCGGATGGGTCATCGCCGGCAAGGTGCTCGCCCGCAAGCGTCCGAAGCTGGTGCCGGTGTACGACACGGTGGTGTCCTGCGCCTACCGCACCGGCACCGGCTTCTGGGAGTGGCTGCACGGCATGCTCCGTGAGGAGGAGGGCGTATTGGGGCAGCGGCTTCGGGCACTGCACGAGAAGGCGGTCCTGCCCGAGGCGGTGAGTATGCTCCGCGTCCTCGACGTGGTGTTCTGGATGCGGCACCGCCACGAGCACAGCAGCAACCACTGCGCGGGAATCCGCCGGCCATGAGCCAGGACGAGCGGGAGTTCACCGTACGCCTCCGGGGCGTGGGACCGGGCCGGTACGCCGACATCGTCAACGCGGTGTGGTTGCAGATGCAGGCGGTCGGCTGCGACTTCACCGTCACCCCGGACGGGCATGTGAAGGCGGCTGCACTCGACGCCCGCTGGGACGACTACAGCAAGGTGTCCTGGACAGAAGGCGGCCGGGGCGGGACCCCACAGGCCAAGGCGGCCCGTGCCCATCGGTCCCGCAACCGGCGCTCCGCCGGCACCGGCGGATGACGACGCGACGGCCTAGGGCCAGCCGACCCACGGAGTGCATCTGCGTCAACTGCGGTGAGGTGGTGCACGGGCGGGCGAACACCCGTCAGCGCGGCCCGGACACCGCCTGGTTCGCCCACTGCCGACCCTGCGCGGATCTGATCGCCGACCAGATGCAACCGCTCGGCCTGCTGCCGGGCGGGGGCGTCGACGTCTATCAGTGCCGCAGCTGCGGCAGCCTCCGGGTCTGCCGTACCGGCTGGCGGACCCGGTGCCACATCTGCCTGGACGAGCGGTCCGCCGGGCTGAGCCTGGCCGCCGGCAACCGCCTGCTGGCCCGGCTACCGGACGAACCCGGACTCGCCGACCAGGTACGCCACTTCGCCGGCCTGGCCGACACCGACACCATCCCCACCCGGGCCGCCGCCGAGTTCCAGGCCGCGATCGCCCTCGGCGAGGAACTCGACCGGCACCGCCGCGACGGCTGGATCGACCTGGCCGGCGACGTCCACGGCCTACCGTGGTACGGCGAACGGCAGGCACCCTACTCGCACGGGATCTGGGGCCTGCACCTGCGCTGCGACTCGTGGCAACGGCTGCGTGACCGCACCTGCGCCCAGTGCCCACCTGAGCCCGACGACCGGACCTTCGCCGCGCTGCGGGACACGCCGTACCTGCTGTATCTGGTGCGGCACCGCGGCTTGCTGAAGTTCGGCGTCGGCGGGGCGAGCCGGGTACGTCAACACCTGCGGGCGGGTGCCCAACTGGTGGAGGTCGTCGAGGGTCGGCACGCGGACGTCATCGAGGCGGAGGCGGTCCTCAAGCGGCAGAAACGGGCCGCGGGGGAGTCGTTGCGCTGGTGGCGTACCCGGCGGATGCCGGAGTCGTTCGGCGCGGGCACCGAAGTGGTCCGGAACGGAGTACGGATCAGGCTCGGCGACTACCTGCGTGACGGAATCGACGTGACCAGCCGGTTCACGAACGCTGCTGGCGCAGGGCGTGAGGAGGCCCCGCCATCCTGAGGTGCGGGCGGTGCGGTCAGCCGAGGTCGTGCTCTGCCGGGTCGGTGTTGAGCACCCAGGCGAGCGGCATGCTGGCCCGCACGGCGTAGCGGTCGCCGTCCAGATGGTGCATCGTCACCGTCTGCGCCTGGTCCTGGTCGACCATCCAGTACTGGGGGATTCCTGCGGCGGAGTACTCGCTGCGCTTCGTGACGGTGTCCACGCCCTCGGAACCGGGTGAGACGATCTCGACGACGAGTAGCACGTCGGCCACCGGCAACCAGACGCCATCGGACTGTTCCTTGCTCCACACCACCAGGTCCGGGATGCGTCCGCCGACCCCACCGTGCCGTCCTGGGATGCGTAGCCCCACCGCCTGGGCAAGCCGGTCCGCCGGGATGCCGCCCTGGGCGAGCCACACCATGAGGCGGGTCGCGATGACGGCATGGGTGTATCCCGGCGGCGGCATGATCGAGAGGGCACCCTCGGGAGTGCTCTCGTACCTGTGGTGTTCGTCCGCAGCCATCATCGCGGTGAGATCGTCAAGCGTCACGACAGCGGGCATGTACCTGCCAACCGCCTCCGAACTCATGAAACGCATCGTACCGGTCCACGGGCCGAGTTCCTGACAGGGCTCACGGTCCCCTGTCGCCCATCTTGGGGTCAGTGGACTGAACGGGTGAGAGGTCGGTGGTAGCCGAGGATCCGCATCGCTTCCTTCCCTGCCGTCTGAAGATCTTTGATCCGTAGTTCAGGAACGTGATGGCTGTTCATCCGGATGGCCGCCAGGAAGCTCTCCGGAAGGCGCACGTGGTAGGTAGCCACGTAGAACCGCAGGTCGTCGCGCCAGAGCCACTCGCCGTCCGTCAACACGGCAGCACCGCCGACCAGGTGTCGGCCCCTGCCGAGGATGTCCAACTCGGCGCCCATCACATCGATCAGGCCGTGTCCGTCGCGCAGGATCACGAGATCGGCGTCGGGGAGCGGCTCATGCGCCAGGTGGGTGCGGATGCTCTCGGTGTAGACCTCGACCGGGTCCGGGCCGAGTTCTCGGAAGAAGCCCGCTCTCTTCATCGGCGGCCTCCTGATTGCCGATCGGCAACCCGAGATGCCTCGGCGGTGCTGCCCGCCAGTGCGTCGAGGGATCGCGCCTTCCCCCGTCCCAGCGCCGTGGTACCCGGGGCGGCGGAAGCGGGGCGGACGTCCTCAGCCGGTCGCCGGGTGTCGCCACTGAACTCCCGGAAGTCAGGCGCGTAGCTGGGTGAGGTAGCCGCTCCAGGCGGCATAGTCATCCGCGTCGGGCGAGGTGTCGGGCGGAAACCACGTGAGCCCGAGGACAGGGTTCCAGGCTGCGACAAGGGTGTCGAGCCCCGCCACCAGAGCCGCCGGCCACAACTGAGCGGTGGTGAGCTGCTCGAAGGCACGGCGGGCCTCCTCCAGTTGGACATCGCGGTTCCGCCCGGTGTACGCGAAGTCCCAGAGAATCTCATATCCGTCCAGGAGGGACTGCTCCTCCGGGATGTCCGACGGATACGCGAGGAAGTTGCGGGCGACCTCACCTCCCACCTCCTTGGTCGGATCGGCGCGAGCAGGGCGGCTGAGGTAGATGCCGTTGTCGGGGCCGGTCGAGATCTTCATGCCGACTGCGGACGAGATGCGGGCGGCGGCAACCTCCGGGGGATCCTGGGTGTGGATGAAAACATGTTCCAGCGTCGACATTTTCGCACCAATGGCTATTCAGGGAGGGTGAGGATTCGATTGTCACCGAGAACGATACGAACCTGATCAGGCAGGACGCTTCCATGCTGTCGATGCTGCCCGAGCGCTCGTGCGAAACCTCGTCGCGCGTCCTCCTCGGTCAGCCCGACTGCGCGTCCGTCAATGATCAGATCGCCTCCGTCCGTCTGTGCGACCTGTTTACCTGCGGCCAAGATGTTGCGGCGGACCGCCTCGCTGCTGGGCCTGTCGAGGGTCTTGAACTCGGTCACCACGCCGGGGTCTGTAGGGCTTGACCGGATCATCGCATCAGGGTTCTTGCTTCCACGAATGTCATCTATCCGTTCCCTCGGGTGCACCATATCGCCCTGCTCGGCGACCCGGTCGGCGATATCTCGTTCTTTCGGGTCGAACAGGCCACGGGGATCCTCGACACCGGGGCGGAAGGCTGCTCCGAGGGGCCCCTTGTGGGTTCCCGGGTCGAAGTCAGGGCCATGCCCGTGTGCTGGAGAGGCTGCTCCCTTCTCTGCTGGCAACGGCCCTTCCCCACGGGAACCGCCGTTCCGTAGCCGGCCCAGCGCCTGCTTGAGTTTCTCGATGAGGTCGCCGAGGCGGCGCAGTTCCGGCAGCAACCGTCGCAGGCTCGCCAGCAACCCGCGCAGCAGCCGGGCGATCCGCGCCGCCCACGAGCCCACCAGCGTGGTCACCTGCTCCACCACCCACGGCGTGGCGAGTCCGCCGGTGGCGAGTAGTTCGCCCGCGTACACGATGAGGCGGGAGACGCAGGCGGCGATGGCGTCGCGGACGAGGAGCCGGACGGCGGCGACGAGGCCGGCGGCGCCCTCGGTGGCGGCGGCGAGGGTGTCGGCGCCCCGGGCGAGGCCGGTGATCGCCTGGTGCTGCCCGGCGGCCCAGGCCCGGTAGGCGGTGCCGGCGTCGCCGCCCCAGCCGGCGACCTCGGTACGCACCGCGTGGGTCAACTCGACGGCGTCGGCGCGTAGGGCGGCGGCGACGTTGCGCCAGGTCTGGGCGTGGGCGGTGATCTGGGCGGGGTCACCGGCGAGCCAGTCGAGGGCCTCGCTGAGGGGTTTGACGTGTTCGATGAGCCAGGCGATGCCGTACTGGAGCAGCGCGCCGACCGGGTCGGAGACGAGGGCGAGGGCGTCCAGGCCGGCGCTGACCACGCCGAGGCTGCCGTCGATCCAGCTGCCGGTGCGGACGCCCTGGGCGATGAGTTCGATGTCCTCGCAGATCCAGATCCCGGCCCATGCGCTGGGGCCGGCGTCCGACGCGGTGGCGACCAGCGGGTTGCCGGTCACCGACGGTTCCGTATCTGGTCGAGTTGTCGGGCGGCGCGGGTGTCGGCGGCCCGGTAGCTCTCGGCGCTGCGGCGGAGCTTGCCGGCGGTGTCGCGGACCGATCCGGCGGCGGTGTCGACGCCGTCGACCAGGGTCCGTTGGAGGCCGCCGAGCAGCGTCGGCATGATCGCGCAGAGCTGCCCGTACGCATCGGCGTCGAGCCGGACGTGGTCGCCGGCCTGTCGGGCGGTGTCCAGGCTGTCGGCGCAGCGGTCGAGGTGGGCGGCGTGCGTGGTCAGGTCGTCCGGATCGACCCGGATGCCGTCACCGGTGAGCATCCGGGGTGTCCTGGCCGGGGTCGAGCCGCTGCCGGTGCGACGCGATGATCGCCTGGGCGGTCGGGTCGTCGGCACCGAGGACCCGGGTGGTGGCCTCGGTGAGCTGCCGCAGCAGGTCGGTGCGCGCGGCGTGGGCGGTGGCCATGATCTGCCGGGCGGTGTGGGCTGCGGAGTGTCGCCGGGTCTGTTCGTCGAGCCGCAGGTCGACCAGCAGACCGGTGGGGTCGACGGTGACCTCGACGGTCCGGTCCGGGCTGCGGGCGGTGCCGGTCAGGGTCTGCACCTGTGCGGCGAGGCGCTGCGCCCGCTCCGCCCGGTCGGTGAACGATGCCTCCCACCCGTCGAGCCGGCGGGTCGCCGCGTCCAGGGCAGCCTCATCCGCCCACATTCCACCCTCCCCGGGGGACAGTCACCGACGCCGGCCCGGCCTGGCCGGGACGCCTCGGTCAACGGCGGACCGTGGTCACCGATACCGTACCAACCGGTTACGCAAGGCAGTGTCCCGTCGGAGCCGGTCTCGGCGGACGGCCGCGACCCGGGGTGTCGAGTCGGCTTCCCGACTGGGGCGCGACGATCCGGGGGTTGTCCGGGGGTGCCACACCGTCCATTATGCTCACAGCGCGTGCCGGAGACGATGCCCTCGGTAGTCACGCGTCTGAACGAAGGGACCTCTGCATGAACTGGACCGAGCGGATCAGCCCACTGCTGCGGCGGCGGGGCCCGGGGACGACCACCCCGCTGCGTGCCGTCCTGGCCCTGCTCGCCGTGCTGGTCGCGGGGGTCGCCGCCACGCTCGCCGTCGCGACGCCGGCCAGCGCCGCGACCACCACGATCTGCAAGAGCTCGCCGATCCCCGCCGGCTACGTGATCATCGCGGAGGGCTCGTCGGCGTCCTGCCCGTACAGCTTCCCCAACACGTGGACGATCACCACGCCCTCCACCACCTCGACCACCGTGATGTGCAAGGCCTCCGCCGTGCCGACCGGCTACGTGATCCTGGCCGAGGGCTCGTCGGCGTCCTGCCCGTACAGCTTCCCCAACACCTGGACCATCAAGATCCCGCCGACCGGCTCGGCGAGCGTGATGTGCAAGGCGTCCACCCTGCCGTCCGGTTTCGTGATCATCGCGCAGGGGTCGTCGGCGTCCTGCCCGTACAGCTTCCCCAACACCTGGACCATCACCACCCCGTCCACCACGGGCATCACCACCATCTGCTCGGCCTCGCCGATCCCGGCCGGCTATGTCGTGGTCGGCACCGGGTCCTCGGCGTCCTGCCCCTACAGCTTCCCGAACACCAGGAGCATCAGGCTGCCCTGACCGGCGGGCTCCGGCTGCGGCCCCGGACGGGGGCCGTGGCCCAGCTCGCCGCCGACGCCGAGCCCCGCGCGTCGCGCCGGTCCGCCCCGGGTGCGTAGAGTTCCCGGGTCGGGCCGGCGGTCGGCCCCGGATGGCAGGGCGGGACGATAGCGGACATGACGGTGGACAACGTCGGACAATCGGGCAACGCCGGCAGCCGGGGGCGCGACGCCGGCACCCCGGGTGTCGACCAGGACGAGTTGGCGGTCGCGCTGCGGGTCTTCGCGGCGCTGGAGGCGCTGCCCAGCGACCACCCGGACGTGGTACGGGTGCAGCGGGCCACCGCCCGGCTGTTCAAGATGGTGAAGCAGCGGCGACGCGAGGAGCGGCGGGAGAGCGTCCTGGCCCACGACCGCGCGGTCACCGCCGCCACCGCCACGGGTGCACCGGGCCGGATCGACGACGAGACCAAGGGCATCCCGCTCGCCTCACCGACCGCCGGTGACTCCGCCGGCACCCTGATCAACCCGCGCGGCTGCTACATCTGCAAGACCCGCTACCGCCAGGTCGACGCGTTCTACCACCAGCTCTGCCCCGACTGCGCCACCCTCAACCGGGAGCGCCGCGACGCACGGTGCGACCTGACCGGGCGGCGGGCGCTGCTCACCGGGGGACGTGCCAAGATCGGCATGTACATCGCGCTGCGCCTGCTGCGCGACGGCGCGCACACCACGATCACCACCCGGTTCCCGCACGACGCGGTCCGCCGCTTCACCGCCATGCCGGACAGCGCCGACTGGCTGCACCGGCTGCGGGTGGTCGGCATCGACCTGCGCGACCCCGCCCAGGTGGTGGCGCTGGCCGACTCGGTCGCCGCGCAGGGCCCGCTGGACATCCTGATCAACAACGCCGCGCAGACGGTACGCCGCACCCCCGGCGCGTACGCCCACCTGGTCGCCGCCGAGTCGGCGGCGCTGCCCGAGGGGCCGCTGCCGGAGCTGCTCACCTTCACCGGTGGCCGGGGCGTCACCCTGGCGCTGCCGGACGGGACCGTGCCGGCGGCCGCCATCGCCCCGCATGCCCTCACCGCGCTGGCGCTGACCGGCCGGTCCGCCACGCCGGAGCGGATCGCCGCCGCCACCGCCATCGACGCCGGTGGGCTCGCCCCCGACCTCGGGGACACCAACAGTTGGGTGCAGCGGGTGCACGAGGTCGACCCGGTCGAGCTGCTCGAGGTGCAGCTGTGCAACGTCACGGCCCCGTTCGTGCTGGTCAGTCGGCTGCGGCCGGCGTTGGCCGCCGCACCGGCCGGGCGGTCGTACGTGGTGAACGTGTCGGCGATGGAGGGGCAGTTCGCCCGGGGTTACAAGGGGGCGGGGCACCCGCACACCAACATGGCCAAGGCGGCGCTGAACATGCTCACCCGCACCAGCGCCGAGGACATGCGCGCCGACGGCATCCTGATGACCAGCGTCGACACCGGCTGGATCACCGACGAGCGTCCCCACCCGACGAAGATGCGCCTTGCCGACGAGGGCTTCCACGCCCCGCTGGACCTGGTCGACGGGGCCGCCCGGGTGTACGACCCGATCGTCCGGGGCGAGCGGGGCGAGGAACTCTACGGTTGCTTCCTCAAGGACTACGCGCCCTGCGCCTGGTGAGCGGCGGTCGCGGTGGGCGGACCGACCCGCAGCCGGGCCGTGGTCGCGCCCGGGACGGCCGCCTCCGGGGTCAGGCGACCCGGGGGACCGGCAGCACGCCCCGGTGGGTGGTGCCCGAGATGTCGCCGGTCTGGTCGACGACCGGTGACCTCGGTGCGACCCGGGCGGCGGCGTCGACCGGGCCGGGTGGCCCACCGGCGGGCGGGACGGCCGGCAGCACCGTGGTCGGGGCGAGCGAGGCCCCGATCTCGGCCAGCAGGCCGTGCAGCCGGGACACGTCGTCGAGGGCCATCCGGAACGAACCCCGACACGTCACGCCGCTCCACAGGGACAGCACCACTGCTCCGCGTTCCGGGTGGTAGCTGACCCGCATCGTCCGTTCGTCGCTCCGTACGTCGGTGAACAGGTCACCGAAGCTGGGCATCGGCAGTACCTCTCCCATCGATCCAGCATGCCCGAGCCGGCGGCGCCGGGGAAGCCCCGACGGATCAGTCGGGCAATCGGGGCATCTCCAGGCCGGGGCGACGGCCGAGCAGGGTGGCCCGGGTCAGCGCCGCCGCCCCGAACCGGTCCCGAACGGCGTCGACGGCGCTGTCCAGCTCGATGTCCCGGTCAGCGTCGAACGGCAGTTCGGGCTGCACCGGGGCGTCGTCGAGGTTGCCCACCGCCACCCCGATCAGAGTGACCCCGCGTCGGGTGAGTTCGGGCTGGGCGGCGCGCAGCAGCGACCGGGCGGTGTTCAGCAGCGGTGTCGTCCGGTCGGTGGCCCGGCGCAGCGTCCGGGACCGGGTGGCCGAGGTGTAGTCGGCGAACCGCAGCCGCAGGGTCACCGTCCGGCCGGTGCGGCCGGCGGCCCGCATCCGGCGGGCCACCCGGTCGACCAGCCCCGCCAGCGTCGCATCGACGTCGGCGGGGGAGTGCGGCCCGGCCCCCAGGGCGTGCTGCGCGCCCATCGACGACCTGCGCCGGCCCACCTGCACCGGCCGTGGGTCGCGGTTGTGGGCCAGCGCGTGCAGGTGCCCGCCCGCGCCGACGCCGAGCAGCGACTCGAGGGCGGGAACGTCGAGGCGGGCGACCTGGCCGACGGTCCGGATGCCCCGGGCGCGCAGCTTCGCCGCGCTGACCGGGCCGACACCCCAGAGCCGTTCCACCGGCAGCGGGTGCAGGAATGCCAGCTCGCCGTCGGGCGGCACCTCCAACAGGCCGTCCGGCTTGGCCACCCCGCTGGCGACCTTGGCGAGGAACTTCGTCCGGGCCACCCCGACCGTGATGGGCAGCCCGACCTGCTCGCGCACCACCCGACGCAGCCGGGTCGCGATCTGCACCGGCGATCCGGCGAGCCGGCGCAGGCCCCCCACGTCGAGGAACGCCTCGTCGATGGAGAGCCCCTCCACCCAGGGGGTGGTGTCCCGGAAGATGGCGAACACCGCCCGGCTCGCCGCCGTGTACGCGGCCATCCTCGGCGGCACCACGACCGCCCCGGGGCAGAGCCGCCGGGCCTGCCGGCCGCCCATCGCGCTCTGCACGCCGTACGCCTTCGCCTCGTAGCTGGCCGCGAGGACCACCCCGCCGCCGACGATCACCGGCCGGCCGCGCAGCCGGGGGTCGTCCCGCTGCTCGACCGAGGCGTAGAACGCGTCCAGGTCGGCGTGCAGGATGCGGGCTCCGGTCGACACCGAACCATGTTCGCACACATGTTCGAAAAATGGTGCTGAGCTGCCCGGTTCGGGTCGCGGGTCAGCGCTGGGCGGTGGCCGAGGGGAGGGCGCTGCCACCCCGGGGTGCCTCGCCGGCCATCAGCCGGGCGATCTCCGCCCGGTCGGCCGCCGACGGCAACCCCCACTGCGGCTGGTAGCCGTAGACCTCCCGCAGGGGGCGGGCCGAGGTCCGGCCGTCGAGGATCTCGACCGCGTCGGTGTCGATCAGCCCCGGATGCTCCACCCCGCACGCCTCGGCGACCTTGACCAGATCCCGGCGCAGGGTGCCGATGTAGTTCGCCGCCCGCACCGACTTGCGGGCCGGGTCCAGCCCTCGGGCCAGCCAGGCGTTCTGGGTGGCGACGCCGGTGGGACAGGTGTCGGTGTGGCACTTCTGGGCCTGGATGCAGCCGATCGCCAGCATCGCCTCCCGGCCCACGTTGACCAGGTCGCAGCCGAGTGCGAAGGCCACCACGGCGTTGTCCGGCAGGCCGAGCTTGCCCGCGCCGACGAAGACGGTCTGCTCGTGCAGTCCCCGCTCGGCGAAGGTGCGGTAGACCCGGGCGAAGCCCTGCTGGAACGGCAGCGACACCGAGTCGGTGAAGATCAGCGGCGCGGCGCCGGTGCCGCCCTCGCCGCCGTCGACGGTGACGAAGTCGACGCCCCGCCCGGTGTCGCGCATCAGCGTGGTCAGCTCCTCCCAGAACCCCAGGTCGCCGACGGCGGACTTGATGCCGACCGGCAGTCCGGTCTCGGCGGCCAGCAGCTCCACCCAGTCCAGCAGGCTGTCGCAGTCGGAGAACTCGGCGTGCCGCGACGGGCTCACGCAGTCCTGCCCGGGGGTGATGCCCCGGGTGGCGGCGATCTCGGCGGACACCTTCGCCCCGGGCAGCAGCCCGCCCAGGCTGGGTTTCGCGCCCTGGCTGAGCTTGATCTCCAGGGCCCGCACCGGAGCGCCGGCGACCAGGTCGCGCAGCCGGGCGAGGTCGAACCGGCCCCGGGCGTCCCGGCAGCCGAAGTACGCCGTCCCGAGCTGGAAGACCAGCTCGCCGCCGTGGCGGTGGTACGGCGACAGCCCACCCTCGCCGGTGTTCTGCAGGCAGCCGGCCAGCGCCGCCCCCTGGTTGAGGGCGGACACCGCGTTGCCGGACAGCGAGCCGAAGCTCATCCCGGAGATGTTGACCACCGACCCGGGGCGGAACGCCTTCGCCCGGCCGCGTGGCCCGCCGAGCACCTTGGCCGCCGGCAGCCGTACGTCGTGCCCGGCGGTCGGCACCGACGACGGGACGGTCCGGGCGAACGTGCGGTGTTTGATGATCGGGTAGCCGGGGCTGCGTTCGATGTCGTTGTCGGTGCCGAAGCCGAAGTAGTTGTTCTCCTGCTTGGCCGAGGCGTAGACCCACCGCCGTTGGTCCCGGGTGAACGGGCGTTCCTCGTCGTTGCCGGCGACGATGTACTGCCGCAGCTCCGGGCCGATCGCCTCCAGCAGGTAGCGGGCCCGCCCGACCAGCGGGAAGTTGCGCAGCAGCGCATGGTCACGTTGGAGGACGTCCCGGGCGGCGAGGCCGGCTACGGCGGCGGCGATCACGGGTACGGTGCGGCGGGCCCACGTCATGCCGGCCACACTCCCCGCTGCCGCCGTCGCCCAAACAGCCTGCCGGTGTGGCGTGTGGTCAGTGCCGCAGCGACTGCCGCACGATGCCGCCGACCAGGGCGCACCAGGTTTCGGTGGAGACCGTGCCGGTGCGGGGCAGGCCATGCAGCGCCTGGAGGTCCTGCACGGCGCGGCGGGTGGCCGGGTCGTAACCGCCGGTGACGGTGACCTCGGCGTAGCCCTTCCAGTTCAGGATGAACTGCACCGCCTGCACGGGCAGGCCGGTGGCGTCGCGGTCGAGTTCGGGCGCGAGGGTTTCCCAGGTGGGGGCGGTCAGGGTGGCGTCGACGTCGACCGGGATGCCGTTGCGGGCCTGCCAGTCGCCGACCGCGGCGACGGTGGCGGCGTCGAACGTGCCGCTCGGGGTGACCGGGTAGCCGCGGTGGGCCAGCAGGTACTGGGCGACCTGGACACCGGGGGCGTTGACGAAGCGCCACAGGTCGGGCCAGCGGCGGGCCGGTGCCTCGCCCGCCCGGGTGCCGAGCCGGTGCGCGACCTGCCGGCGGATGCCGGGGAAGAGGCGGTAGAACTGCGCGCCGGGGCAGAGCGTGGCGCGGAAGTCCCAGTGGCCGAAGATGTCGTGGGCGTGCAGGCCGTACTGCCGGCAGACGGTGGTGCAGAGCCGGACCAGGGAGTCGAGCAACGCCTGCGGCGGCGTGTCGGTGACGTAGGTGCCCTCGTTCTCGATGCCGATGGCCCGGCCGTTCTCGCCGGGGCAGTGCGCCGAGACCATCTGCCGGTCACCGGCCCGTAGCCGCTCCAGGCTGCCGTGCCGTCCCTCCAGGACGTACCCGCCCCGGCTGACGGTGAAGTGCTGGCCGGTGTCGGACCAGCCGTTGCCGTCCATGTGCAGGTCCTGGCAGTCGTGGGCCAGGGTGACCGCCTGCTCGCGGGAGTGGTCGGTGACGTTCGGGAAGGCCATGTGGTGCACGATGATCTTGTTGGTGGGGATCGTGCTGACCGACAGCGGGTCGGCGGGCGGGCGGGCGTCCCACTCGTCGCAGTCGATGATCCAGTCCAGGTCCGCGCCCGGGGCGGCCTCGGCGACGCCCGGCAGGGCCAGGTCGGACCCGACGACCGTGACGGTGGCCGCGCCGAGACCGGCCCGCAGCAGCGTACGACGGTCGAGTGCGGGGCGTACGACGGACATGGCATCTCCTCGGCGAGCGACGGCGGCGCTGACGACGAAAACTAGCTCCAGTGACTCCGCGTGTGATGGAGGATATTGCCACTCCGGCGGTCGGCGCTAGAGGGCGACATCGATCGATTCTGCCCGTCTTCGAGCCGTGCCGGGCAGAACTGTCCGAATGTCCTGCCGTCGGGGGATGGACCCGGGGCGACCGCTCAGTCGGCGACGGCGAAGTCGTCCAGGGCGGCCAGCAGGTGCCGCCGGGTCTGCGCCGTGCCGAAGTGCCCCGCCCCCTCGACCACGTGCAGGCGCGAGCCCGGCCAGGCCCGGTGCAGCTCCCAGGCGGTCGCCAGCGGGCTGCCCAGGTCGACCCGGCCGTGGATCAGCACCCCCGGGATGCCGGCGAGCCGGTCGGCGTGCCGGATCAGCTCACCCTCGGCCAACCAGGCCCCCTGGGAGAAGTAGTGCGCGCAGATCCGCACCATCGCGGTCCGCTCGGCCGACGGGCGGTCACCGTACGGGTTGCCCACCCCCTCGGCGGAGACCACCGCGTCCTCCCAGGCGCACCAGTCGCGCACCGCCCGCTCGCGGACCGCCGGGTCCGGGTCCTGCACCAGCCGGGCGTACGCGCCGACCACGTCGTCGTCGGGGCCGACGCCGCCGCCGGCGAGGAACCGTTCCCACTCGCGGGGGAAGTACCGGCCGACACCCCGGTAGAGCCAGTCGATCTCCGACCGGCGGGTGGTGGTGACCGCCCCGATCACGATCGCCGACACCCGCTGCGGGTGCCGCTGCGCGTACGCCAGCAGCAGCGTCGAGCCCCACGAGCCGCCGTAGAGCAGCCACCTGTCGACGCCCAGGTGCCCGCGCAGCCGTTCCATGTCGGCGACCAGGTGCGCGGTGGTGTTGTGCCGCAGGTCGGTGGCCGGGTCGGCGGCGTGCGGGGTGCTGCGTCCGCAGTTGCGCTGGTCGAACAGGACCACCCGGTAGCGGTCGGGGTCGAAGTACCGCCGGGCCCACGGGCCGCAGCCCGAGCCCGGTCCACCGTGGACGACCAGCGCGGGCCGCCCGGCCGGGTTGCCGCACACCTCCCAGTAGACCGCGTTGCCATCGCCGACGTCGAGCATGCCCTGGTCGTAGGGCTCGATCGGTGGGTACCGCTCGTCCATCGGTGGCCTCCCCGGGAGCGCGAGATACAACAGCGCTGTTACATTACGGCATGCCCGACGAACCGTCCGACCCCGCACTGCTCGGCACCCGACTGCGGCACCTGCTCGACCTGCTCGACGGTGACGTCGCCGCCGTCTACGCCGACCTCGGGCTGCCCGGCTTCCGACCCCGCTACACCCCGGTGCTGATCGCGCTGGACCGCCTCGGGCCGGCGTCGATCCGTACCCTGGCCGGGGCGACCGGGGTGACCCACTCCGCCGCCAGCCAGACCGTCGCCCGGATGGCGGCCGACGGGCTGGTCACCCTCACCCCCGGCGTCGACGCCCGGCAACGCGTCGTCACCCCCACCGACCGGGCCCGGCACCTGCTGCCCGTCCTGCACGCCGAGTACGCCGCCACCGCCACCGCCGCCCGCCGGTTCGAGGCGGAGCTGGCGTACCCGCTGAGCCGCCTCGTCGACGAGGCGCTGGCCGCGCTGCGGCAGCGGCCGATGCGGCAACGCATCGCCGACATCGCCCCGCAGTTCGCCCGTCCGCCCGCGACGGGCGGACAGCCCCCGACCCCACCCCGGTGACCGAAAGTAATCTTCGCAGCCGGACGACCGGAGGCGAGGAAACAACCGTTGCGCCGATTCACCGCAGCTCCCGCCGGGTAAGAATGATCAGTGTGGCCCTGACCTGTGACCAGTCCCGGCGGACCGGAAAGGCCGGCGGGTGACCGGCGACTGGCGGTTGTCCGGCTACACCCCGGTACGGCAGCTCGGCGCGGGCACGTCCGGCCCGGTGCTGCTCGCCACCCACGACGCCACCGGCACCCCGGTCGCCATCCGCTACCTGACCCCGGCCCTCGGCGGCGATCCGGCCTTCCGGATGGCCCTGCGCGAGCAGGCGCGACTGCTGGTCGAGGTGGACGACCCGCACGTCTGCCGCCTCTTCGAGTACGCCGAGACGCACGCCGCCGCGGCGATCGTGGTGGAGCTGGTCAACGGCGTGCCGCTGCGTCAGCTGCTGCGCACGCGCGGCCCCATCGGTCCGGAGGCCGCGCTCTGCGTCCTCAAGGGCTCCCTCGCCGGGCTCGCCGCTGTACACGCCCGCGGTGTGGTGCACGGTGACCACCGCCCCGACAACGTGCTCGTCACCCGCGACGGGTGGCCCACGCTCACCGACGTCGGCATCACCCCGCCCACCGGCAACCGGCACTACCAGGCCCCCGAGCAGTGGACCGGGGCCCCCGCCGAGCCGGCCGGTGACATCTACGCCGCCACCGCGACCTTCTTCGAGTGCCTCACCGGCCGACCTCCCTACGACGGACGGGACCTGGCCACCCTGCGCGCGCAGCACAGCGCCACCCCGATCCCCGGCACCCCGACCCCCGCCCCGGTGCACGATCTGCTCCGCCACGGCCTGGCCTGGTGCCCCGCCGACCGGACCCAGCCCGCCGAGATCTTCCTCACCGAGCTGGAACACACCGCCGCCCGCTCGTACGGCGGGGAGTGGGAGGAACGGGGGCGGCGTCAGCTGGCCCAACGGGTCGCGCTGCTCGCCGCCTGCCTCCCCTTCCCCGAGGGTGCCCCCGGGCACGTCGACCCGGCCGCCGTCGACCCCGCCGGGCCCCACCCGGGCCCCCGGCGCGGCGGCACCCGCAACGCCCTGGTCGGTGTCGGGCTGACCGCGGCACTGCTGGTCGGCGTCGTCGGGCTGGGCTACGTCGCCCGCGGGCCCGGGGCGTTCACCCTCGCCGACGGTGCCGTCGGGCCGGGAGCGACCGCCGCCACCACCCGCAGCCCCGCGCCGCTCGCCGCCGCCCCGGCCATCAGCGTCGTGCCGCCGGAGCCGAGCCGCAGCCCCACCCCGGCGGCGACCACGACGGACCCACCGCCCACCAGCCCGGCCCGGTCGGCCACCGCCGCCACCACCCGGGTACGCACCCCGAGTCCCACACCACCGGCCACGCCGATCAGCCCGCTGCTGCCCCCCGACGTGTTCCCGCCGACGGTGTCGGCCGTGGACGCCAGCCCGGCCACGGTGGAGCCGAAGGGCTGCCCCGACGTGGCCACCTCGACCACGGTCACCGCCCGGGTCCTCGACGACGGGGCTGCCGGCGACCTGCTGCGGGTGTCGTTGCGCTACACCCTCGACGGGGCCACCCGCACGGTCGCCATGACCCAGACCGGCCCGGACACCTTCGCGGGCACCCTCGGCGACCTGCCGACGCCCCCGGCGACCACCAGGATCCCGGTCCAGGTGATCGCCGTCGACGACGCCGGCAACGCCTCCGCCCCCACCGGCCCGGTGGTGGTGTCACTGCTGCCCACCTGCACGTCGGGCTGACCGTCCGGTCCGACCGGAGTTTCCAACGCACCGGCCGGGGGTAGCTTCGGGGGTCGACCGAGCTGACGGTGGAGGACCACGGATGACAGACAACTTCGGCGACGCGGCGGGTGACGCCCTCCGCGCGGTGCTGCTGTTCCTGCCCAAGGCGGTCGCCTTCGTGGCGATCCTGGTGGCCGGCTGGCTGATCGCGAAGGCCGTCCGCAGGATCGTCGACAAGGTGCTGGAGCGGGTGCACTTCGACCGGGCCGTCGAGCGTGGCGGCATCAAGACCGCCCTGGCCCGCTCCCGCTACGACGCCAGCGACATCGTCGCCAAGCTCGCCTACTACGGGGTGCTGCTGGTGACCCTCCAACTCGCCTTCGGCATCTGGGGGCCCAACCCGATCTCCGACCTGATCGCCGGGGTGATCGCCTGGCTGCCCCGGGCGTTCGTCGCCATCGTCATCGTGGTGGTCGCCGCCGCGATCGCCAACGCGGTCAAGGACATCATCAGCAGCGCGCTCGGCGGCCTGTCCTACGGCCGGGTGCTGGCCAACATCGCCTCGGTGTTCATCCTCGGGCTCGGGGTGATCGCCGCCCTCAACCAGATCGGTGTCGCCACCGCGGTCACCACGCCGGTGCTGATCGCCGTCCTCGCCACCGTCGGCGGAATCCTCGTCGTCGGGGTCGGCGGCGGACTGATCCGTCCCATGCAGGCCCGCTGGGAGTCCTGGCTGACCCGTGCCGAGCAGGAGTCCCGCACCATCGCCACCCACGCCCGTGCCTACCAGGCGGGCCGGCAGGACGTCGCTGCCCGGTTGGGCCCGTACGCGCAGGCCGAGCGCACCCCGCCGGTGCCCACCGCCGCCACACCCACCCCACCGACGTCGCTGGACGACGACGCCGAGCGCACCCAGGTGGTGACCCGCCCCGACGACGCCGAGGCGACCCAGGTCCTGCCACGGTCCGACGAGGCGGAGCAGACCCAGGTCGTGTCCCGTCCTGCCGACCCGGAACCGACCCCACCGGCAGCGCCGGGCGCGGACCGGGACGTCACCGACACGTCAGGCGTCGCGGTGCCGCGCCAGGCCGGGCCGGTGGACGGCTCCACCACCGACAGTGAGGCCACCATGGTCATTCCCCCGCTGGACCCGGGCACGCCCCGAGGCTGAACAGCGCAGGCGGCGGGGCGGGACCGGACCAGGGTCCCGCCCCGCCGCCGTGTGCACCCCGCAGGGCCGCACCCCAGGGCCGGGACGGGCTAGCATCGGCGGATGACCTGGCGATGTTGATCCGGCCCTGAAGGCCGAAGCCGCGGGCCGCCGCGGACGCCGTACCTCCCGCGTCCGTTCCGTCCCGTGGAAAGGCCCTGATGACCCTCACCTGCACACGGGTGCCCGACACCCGTGTCCGCCGACTGTCGACCACGCTCTACTGCTACCTGTTCCTCGACGACCTTGTCCTGCTCTATCCGGTGTACGTCCTGCTGTTCAGCGACACCGGCCTCACCGTCGGGCAGATCTCCGGGCTGTTCGTGCTCTGGTCGATGACGGCTGTCCTGCTGGAGGTCCCGTCCGGGGCCTGGGCCGACACCGTCTCCCGCCGCCTGCTGCTCTGCCTCGCGCCGCTGCTCACCGGGGCCTGCTTCACGTTGTGGGTGCTGGTGCCGTCGTGGTGGGCGTTCGCGCTCGGCTTCGTGCTCTGGGGTGCCGCCGGCGCGTTCGGCTCCGGCGCCCTCGAGGCGTTGGTCTACACCGAACTCGACCGGCTCGGCGCTGCCGGACGGTACGCCCGCACGATGGGCCGGGCCCGGACCGCCGGGGTGCTCGGCGTGCTCGCCTCGCTCGGTCTGGCCGGCCCGGTCCTCGCCGTCGGTGGGTGGCCGGTGGTCGGCGCGGCGAGCGTGCTGTCCGGTGTGCTGGCCGCCACCGTGGCCACCCGGTTCCCGGAACACCGTCCCGCCGCGCCGGCCGCCGGCTCGTCGACCGTGCCGGTCCCCGGGCCACCGGACGGCGCGGAGGCCGAAGTGGGCTGGTGGGCGAGCCTGCGCACCGGTCTCGCCGAGGCACGCGCCGACCGGCGGGTACGTGCCGCCGTGCTGCTCGTCCCGGCGGTGACGGCACTCTGGGGCATCCTCGACGAGTACACCCCGCTGCTGGCCCGGGACACCGGTGTCCCGACGTCCACGGTGCCACTGCTGCTCCTGCCGGTCTGGCTCGGGATGACCGTCGGCGGCCTGCTCGCCCCGACGGTGGAGCGCCTGTCCACCCGGGGGTACGCGGCGCTGCTCGCCCTGGCCGCGGTCGCGCTGGCCGGCGGGGCCGTCGTACGACATCCGGGCGGCTTCGTGCTGCTCGGCGTGGCGTTCTGCGCCCTGCAACTGGCCACGGTGCTCGCCGACGCCCGGTTGCAGGCCCGGATCACCGGCCCGGGGCGGGCGACGGTTACCTCGCTCGCCGGGATGGGCACCGACCTGGCGATGATCGTCGCCTACGGCGGTTACGCGCTGGTCGCCACGACGGGCGGGCACGCGATGGCGTTCGCGGCGGCGGCCGGGCCCTACCTGCTGGTCGCCGCCGCGTTGCTGGTGTCGGGGCGGTCCGGTGCGGTGCCGCGGCCCCGCCCGCCGGGGGAGGTGGTTTCGTGAGCCGGCACCGGGGCGGTGAGCGGGCGGCGGCGGACGTGCGCCGTTGCCGAGGGGCCGACGCCCGCCGCCGGGGCTCCCGGGCCCGGGCGCGATCGGCGTCGCCGGGATCAGCCCGGCAGCGCGTCGAGGTAGACCCAGTTGCCGTCCTCCCGGACGAACCGGCTGTGCTCGTCCACGGTGCCCGGCTGCCCGGCGTCGCGGTAGTGGGCGCGGAACGCCACAGTGCCGGTGCTGTCGAGCAGGCCGCCGCGCGTGCGTTCCACGATCTCCAACCGGGTCCACCGCTGGGCGGGATCGAGTCGTAGCCCGCCCGGCCGGGTGCGGGAGTGCCAACTGCGCAACAGGTAGGCGGGGTCGCCGACGGCGAAGGCGCTGAACCTGGACCGCATCAACGCCTCCGCCGTCGGGGCCGTACCCTCGCCCCGGTGCAGCGGCCCGCAGCAGTCGTCGTACGGCAGCCCGGTGCCGCAGGGGCAGGACCGCCGGGATGCGTCTTTGGCCATGACGCCCATCCTGCCGCACGCCCCGTGACCGACGATCGGGCCGCCCCCTGGGTGGGGGCGGCCCGTGTCGGTGTTCGAGGTCAGGACGAGTAGCGGGTCAGGAGGTGTAGCCGCGGGTGGCGATCCAGTCGGCGAGGTTGTCGACGCTCATCCGGTAGGACGCGGTGTTC
>NZ_JBEZFY010000024.1:0-34940 GCF_040649765.1 Micromonospora sp. NPDC048894
ACGCCCGGTTACATTCCGAACCCGGAAGCTAAGCCCTCCAGCGCCGATGGTACTGCACTCGGGAGGGTGTGGGAGAGTAGGACACCGCCGGACAACCTTTCAGTCGAGGGCCGCCCCATCCGGGTCGGCCCTCGACTGCGTCGCGCCGTCGGTGGCGCAATCAGGAAGGATTTACCTGTGAGTTCAGGACCGCAGGGCGGAGACCGTCCGCGCCAATATGAAGATCGCTCCGACCGGCCCCAGGGGCGTGACGCCGGCCCTCGGCGGGACGACCGTCCCCCATACCGGGGAGACCGCGACGACCGCGGTGCCTCGCGGGGGGGACCTCGGGGCGGAGACCGGCGCGAGGACGGTTTCCGTTCGGGCCCCCGTACCGGTGACTCCCGGCCCGGCGGTTTCCGTTCCGGTGGGGATTCGCGCGACGGCGGCTTCCGTTCCGGCGACCGACGCGACGGTGGATTCCGACGCGATGGCGACGCCCCGCGCAACGGCGGTGACTCCCGCGGGGGTGGTTTCCGTGGTGGTGACTCCCGTGAGGGTGGTTTCCGTGGTGGGGACCGTCGTGAGGGTGGTTTCCGTTCTGGTCCGCGTGATGGTGATTCCCGTCCCGGTGGTTTCCGTGGTGGGGACCGTCGTGATGATTCGCGTGGTGGGGACCGTGGTGGTTTCCGGTCCGGCCCGCGTGAGGGTGGCTTCCGTGGCGGTGACTCCCGCGAGGGTGGTTTCCGTGGTGGGGACCGTCGCGAGGGCGGCTTCCCAGGTGGGGACCGTCGTGACGGTGGTTTCCGGGGTGGCGAGCGTCGCGAGGGTGCTGCCGGCGGTGAGCGTCGGCCCGGTGGTTTCGGCGGTGGCGATCGCCGCGAGGGTGGTTTCCGGTCCGGCCCGCGTGAGGGCGGCTTCCGGGGCGGTGACTCCCGCGACGGTGGTTTCCGTGGTGGGGACCGTCGTGAGGGTGGTTTCCGTTCTGGTCCGCGTGATGGTGATTCCCGTCCCGGTGGTTTCCGTGGTGGGGACCGTCGTGATGATTCGCGTGGTGGGGACCGTGGTGGTTTCCGGTCCGGCCCGCGCGAGGGCGGCTTCCGCGGCGGCGACTCCCGCGACGGTGATTCCCGTCCCGGTGGTTTCCGTCGGGACGGCGACTCCCGCGACGGTGGTTTCCGAGGCGGTGACCGTCGGCCCGGTGGCGACTCCCGCGAGGGTGGTTTCCGGGGTGGTGACCGTCGGCTCGGTGGCGACTCCCGCGAGGGTGGTTTCCGTGGTGGGGATCGTCGTGATGATTCGCGTGGTGGGGACCGTGGTGGTTTCCGGTCCGGCCCGCGTGAGGGCGGTTTCCGTGGTGGGGACTCCCGTGAGGGTGGTTTCCGTGGCGGTGATCGTCGTGAGGGTGGCTTCGGTGGGGACCGTCGTGAGGGTGGTTTCCGTTCTGGTCCGCGTGATGGTGATTCCCGTCCCGGTGGTTTCCGTGGTGGGGACCGTCGTGATGATTCGCGTGGTGGGGACCGTGGTGGTTTCCGGTCCGGCCCGCGTGAGGGTGGCTTCCGTGGTGGGGACTCCCGTGAGGGTGGTTTCCGCGGTGGAGATCGTCGCGAGGGCGCTGCGGGGGGCGAGCGTCGGCCCGGTGGTTTCGGCGGTGACCGCCGTGAGGGTGGTTTCCGTGGTGGGGACTCCCGTGAGGGTGGTTTCCGTGGTGGTGACCGTCGTGAGGGTGGCTTCGGTGGCAGCCGGGGTGGAAGCGGCTTCCAGGGTGGTGACCGCCGCGAGGGTGGTTTCCGCTCCGGCCCCCGCGAGGGTGACTCCCGCCCCGGCGGGTTCCGCCGGGACGGCGACTCCCGCGAGGGTGGCTTCCGGGGCGGTGACCGTCGTGAGGGCGGTTTCCGTGGCGGCGAGCGCGACCATGACCGGCCGCGCCGCGACGACCAGCGCGGTGGCGAGGACCGCCGCGAGGGCGGGTTCGGCGCCGACCGGGACCGCCGGGACGAGGCCGACGCCCGTCCGGCTGCGCCGGCACTGCCGGACGAGATCCTCGCGAGCGACCTCGACACGGCCGTTCGTGCCGAACTCCTCTCGCTGAACAAGCCGGTTGCGGAGACCGTCGCGCGGCATCTGGTCGCCACCGGTCAACTGATCGACGAGGACCCGACGGAGGCGCTCGCGCACGCGATGGCCGCCCGGCGGTTGGCGTCCCGGATCTCGGCCGTCCGTGAGGCGGTCGGGCTGGCCGCGTACCACGCGGGGGAGTGGCAGACGGCGATCGCCGAACTGCGCACCTACCACCGGATGACCGGGTTGCAGAGCCACCTGGCGGTGCTCGCGGACTGTGAGCGCGCCCTGGGTCGACCGGAACGCGCGATCGATCTGTTCCGGGGGGCCGACAGCGCCAAGCTCGACAAGGCCGTCGCGGTCGAGCTGCTGATCGTTGCCGGTGGGGCCCGCGCCGACCTGGGGCAGAAGGACGCCGCGGTGGCGATGCTCCAGGTCCCGGAGCTGACCACCGACGTCGCCGAGCCGTGGACCGCCCGGTTGCGCTACGCCTACGCCGACGCACTGCTCGCGGTGGGTCGGCGCGAGGAGGCCCGGGAGTGGTTCTCGCGGGCCGCCGACGTGGACGCCGATGGTGAGACCGATGCCCCGGAGCGGCTGCTGGAACTCGACGGCGTCGTGATCGAGGGCGACGACGAGGACGACGAGCCGGTCGAGGAACCGGCCGCCGAGGCCAGCACGCTGCCGGCCGGGGCGGACACCACCTCCGACGACCGCGCCGAAGGCGACCGCGACGACGAGGACGACTTCGACGGGGAAGCCGATGTCGCCGAGGACGACCCCGACGGGGAAGCGGACCTGGACGACGAGATCCGCGACGGTCACGGCGACCGCGAGCGCGCCGAGGATCGTACCGGTGACAACGACCGTGGCGAGAGCGCCGAGCAGAGCGGGCGCGACGACGACCCCGACGACGAGCCGGCCGCCCACGCCGGTGTTGCGGGCGACGACGCCGACGACAGCCCCTCGGGTGCCGCGGCCACCCGACTCGACCCCGGTGCGGGTGCGGCCGGTCAGGTCGACGACGCGCCGACCCCGGTCGAGGGCCGGCCGGTGGACGGGCGCGGCGCGGAGACGGACCAGCGATGACCGAGGTCGCCGGGGGTCGGCTTGTCGACGGGTACGCCCTGGTCGTGTTCGACCTGGACGGAGTGATCTACCTGATCGACCGGCCGATCCCCGGCGCGGTCGAGGCCCTCGGCGCGTTGCGGGCCGAGGGCCGGTCGGTGGCGTTCGCCACGAACAACGCCTCACGCCGTTCCAGCGAGGTCGCCGACCTGCTCACGGGAATGGGCGTACCGGCCGATCCGGCGGAGGTGCTCACCTCGGCTGCGGCCGCCGCCGAGGTGCTGCGGGACCGCCTTCCCGCCGGTGCCGCGGTGCTCGTCGTCGGGGCCGAGGCGCTGCGCGCCGAGATCCGCGCCGTCGGGCTCACCCCCGTCGACCGCGCCGACGCCGCGCCGGTCGCCGTCGTCCAGGGGTACGGCCCGCAGGTGGGCTGGGTGGACCTCGCCGAGGCGTCGGTGGCGATCCGGGCCGGGGCGACCTGGGTGGCCACCAACACCGACCGGACGTTGCCGAGCGGACGTGGTCCGTTGCCCGGCAACGGCTCGTTGGTGGCGGCCCTGCGGCACGCCCTCGACCGGGCACCCGACGTGGTGGTCGGCAAGCCGGAGCCGGCACTGTTCGCCACCGCCGCCCGACGGGCCGGCACCGGCCGGTCACTGGTGGTCGGCGACCGGCTCGACACCGACATCGAGGGTGCCCGCCGGGCCGGGTTGGACAGCCTGCTGGTGCTGACCGGCGTCAGCGACGTACCCGAACTGTTGGCGGCTGCCGAACAACGGCGGCCGACCCATGTGGCGGTGGACCTGGCCGGGCTCTTCGACCCGGCGGCGGTGGTCCGGGTTCCCGGTGCCCCGCAGGCCGGTGGATGGTCGGCCACGGCGGTGGACGGGGCGGTGGAGTTGCGGGGTGCCGGACGGCCGCTCGACGCGCTGGCCGCGCTCTGCGCGGTCGCCTGGGCGGCGGGCACCGGTGCGGACGTCCGACCGGCCTCGCCGGAGGCGGAGCAGGTGCTGGCCGGCTTCGGACTGGCCACCTGACCGGCTCTCTGAGCCAGCGAGCCAGCCGGCCGGCCGAGCTGGGGCCAGCCCGGTCACCGGGGCCCGGCTCCGGCCGGCCACCTGCGGACGGCTCCGCCAGCTCCGGCCACCTCGCCGCCAGCTCGGCCGGCTGAACAGCGGGCCCGGGGCGGCACCGACCCGACAGCGGGTGGTGCCGCCCCGGCCTGTCTGTCGGCCGACCGTGGCGGGTCGTCGGCGGTGTCGCCCGCTCAGAGCAGCTTGCGTAGCTTCAGCAGGTCGAACGGGCTGGCCTTGATGGAGATCCGCCGGGCGGCGACCGCCTTGGTGACGTCGAGCTGGCCGTGCACCAGGGCGACCAGGTCGTCGCTGCTGGTGACCAGGGCGATCTTTGCCTTGGGGTCGTCGCCGTCGGTGAGATCGAGCAGCCGGCCACCGGCGATCCGACCGTGGAAAGCGGTCTCCAGGTCGGTGATCCGGCAGGCCAGGGTGCGGTCCAGATCGATCTTGTTGGACACGTCGGCGTGCCGGTCCAGGCGGTCGGCAAGATCCCGCAGCGCCTGACGGCACTCGTCCACGGTGGCCACATCGTCTCCCTCACACCCGCCACGCCGTTTCCGGCACCGTACCGCAATGGGCGACCCGGGGCGCCCGGTAGCGTGAGGGCCGCACACTGCCCCCACGGAAGGACTCAGTCATGCAGGACGCGTGGCGCGCCTACCTGGAGCTGGCCCTGGGCCTGACGGAAGCGCCCCGGAAGAGGGCCCAGGACGCCGCCCGGCGGCTGGTCGGGACGGGCGGCGCGACCGCCGGGCAACTCCAGTCGCTCGCCGAGGAAATCCTCGCCACCGGGGCGGCCAACCGGGAAGCGCTGACGAAACTGGTCCGGTTCGAGGTCGACCGGGCGCTCGGTGCGGTGGGGTTGGCCACCGCCGACGAGGTCGCCGAACTGACCCGCCGGGTGCACGAGCTGGAACGGCAGCTGCGTGAGGCGAAGAGCGGACCGGGCACCCCGCCGACCGGGCCGGTCGCGCCGGAAACGACCGTCCCGTCGGTCGCCACCGCCGCCCCGGACACCACTGTCCCACCGGACACCACTGTCCCGCCGGTCGACACCGCCGTGCCGGAAACGACTGCCCCGTCGGCTGCCACCGCCGTGCCGACGACGTCCGGCCCGTCGACTGCCGGCGACCCGGTGACCGGGGCCACGGCGCAGAAGACCGCGGCGCAGAAGACCGCGGCGCAGAAGACCGTGGCGAAGAAGGCGGTGGCCAAGAAGGCCGTGCGGAAGGCGGGTCCGCCGGAAGGCTCCGCCGGGTCGGGCGGTGCCGACGACGGCGCACCGCCGCCCCGACCGGTCAAGAAGACCAGCCCCGACCGACGAGGCACCGGTGGTGCCGCGTGACCAGCTCCACCGGCGGCCGGTCGTGACCGGCCCGTTCCGCCCCGGCCCGCCCCCGGCGGGTAGTCCCGGTCTGCCGCTGGGCGGTCGTCCGGGTCCCGCGCCCACGGCCCGCCCCGGCCCGTCGGTGGGCGTCGGCTTCGACGATGATGTCGACGACGCCCGGCATCCCGCCGTCGACGCCGCCGTCCAGGCGATGGCCAACGCCGAGGGGCTGCCCCCGGCCGACCAGATCGCCCAGTACGAGGCGGCGTACCAGACGTTGCGGGAGACCCTCGCCACTATCGACCAGGCCTGAGCGGACCGGAGAGAACCACCCCATGGCACGTCGTACCCGGCTCGACGCCGAACTCGTCCGTCGCGGCCTGGCCCGGTCCCGGGAGCAGGCCGGGGCGTTGATCGAGGCCGGTCGGGTCCAGCTGCGCGGGGTGCCCGCCCGCAAGGCCGCCGCGATGGTCGATCCGGCCGATCCGCTGCTGGTCACCGGCGCGGACCCGGCCGACGAGTACGTCTCCCGGGGCGGTCACAAGCTGGCCGGCGCGCTCGCCGCCTTCGGTCCCGCGGGGCTGCGGGTGGCCGGCCGGCGCTGCCTGGACGCCGGAGCGTCGACCGGCGGGTTCACCGACGTGCTGCTGCGGGCCGACGCGGCGGAGGTCGTCGCCGTGGACGTCGGCTACGGGCAGCTCGCCTGGGCGCTGCGTACCCACGAACGGGTCCGGGTGCTGGACCGCACCAACGTGCGGACCCTCACCCCGGAGGTGATCGGTGGGGCGGTGGACCTCACCGTGGCCGACCTGTCGTTCATCTCCCTGCGCCTGGTGCTGCCGGCGCTGGCCGGCTGCACCAGGAGCGACGGTGACCTGGCGCTGATGGTCAAGCCGCAGTTCGAGGTGGGCAAGGAGCGGGTCGGCGCCGGGGGTGTGGTGCGGGACCCGGCGTTGCGGGCCGAGGCGGTGCTGGCCGTGGCGGCGACCGCCGCCGGACTGGGACTGGGGCTGGCGGACGTGGCGGCCAGCCCGCTGCCGGGTCCGAGCGGCAACGTCGAGTTCTTCGTGTGGTTACGCCGGGACGCCCCGCCGGCCGACGCCGAGCGGGTGCACGCCGTGGTGGCCGCCGGGCCGACCGGCCCCGGGCCGGACCCGGTTTCGGGGAAGGTGGCAGGGTGAGCGTGGTGTGCGACGTCGGGACGGTGTCCCGCGAGGGTGGACGGGAGGCGGGTCCGGTGGACCTCAGCGACGGCGGGGCCCTTCGGGTGCCCGAGGGGCGGTGGCGTCGGTGAGCCGGACCGCGCTGCTGGTGACGCACACCGGGCGTCGCCGGAGCACCGAGCACGCCCGGGCGGTCGCCGCCGATCTCATCGCGGCCGGTTTCGAGGTGCGGGTGGTGGCCGAGGAGGCCGAGGATCTCGACCTGCCCGGGGTGGTGCCGATGGCCGGTCAGCGGGCGGCCGAGGGTGCCGAGATCGTCTTCGCGCTCGGCGGTGACGGCACCTTCCTGCGCGCCGCCGAGCTGGCCCGCCCGACGAAGGTGCCGCTGCTCGGCATCAACCTGGGCAAGGTGGGTTTCCTCGCTGAGGCGGAGATCGACGACCTCGACACGGCGGTACGGGACGTGGTCGGGCGCAACTACACGGTGGACGAACGCCTCACCCTCGATGTGACCGCCGAGTTCGACGGTGGCCCGACCATCGAGTCGTGGGCGCTCAACGAGATCAGCGTGGAAAAGGGCGAGCGCGCCCAGATGCTGGAGCTGCTGGTCGACGTGGACGGTCGGCCGCTGTCGCGCTACGGCTGCGACGGTGTGGTCTGCGCCACCCCCACCGGCTCCACCGCGTACGCGTTCTCCGGGGGCGGGCCGGTGGTCTGGCCCGAGGTGGAGGCGCTGCTGCTGGTGCCGATCAGCGCGCACGCGTTGTTCAGCCGTCCGCTGGTGACCGCGCCCACCTCCACGTTCGTCATCACGGTCGACCCGTTCACCACCCTGGCGGTGCTGTGCTGCGACGGTCGGCGGGTCTACGACCTGCCGCCGGGGGCGACGGTGACGGTGCGTCGGGGCGCGCTGCCGGTGCGGGTGGTGCGGTTGCGGGACCGGCCGTTCACCGACCGGCTGGTGGCCAAGTTCGACCTGCCGGTGCAGGGCTGGCGGGGCAGCCGCCGCTGATCCTGCGGCGGACCCGGGCGGGGATCGCCCTGGGCGCCCGGAGTCGCCGAGACCTGCGGCCGGCGACAACGGGATCGTTCGTGGCCACCCTTGGCGTGCCACCGGTGCCACCGAGGCGTCCACCAGCGGTGCTGCCCCCGCGGCAGCAGAGCGGATCGTCCCCGGCCCGGATGGTGGGCCGTGCCGGCTGGTCAACTGTCCCAGCACGCGTCTACTGTCGGGTGCTGTGCTGGAAGAGCTGCGGATCACCGGACTGGGCGTCATCGAGGACACCACCCTGCCGCTGGCCGGCGGGATGAACGTCATCACCGGTGAGACCGGTGCCGGCAAGACGATGGTGGTGACCGGCCTCGGCCTGCTGTTCGGCGGTCGGGCCGACGCGGGCCGGGTGCGGGCCGCGCCGGGTCGGGCGACCGTCGAGGGGCGGCTGCGGCTGGGCGGTCGGGTGGCCGACGTCGTGCACGCCCGGATCGTCGACGCCGGTGGTGGACCCGACGACGACGGTTCGCTGCTGATGAGCCGTACGGTCACCGTGGAGGGTCGGTCCCGGGCGCATCTGGGTGGCCGGAGCATGCCGGTGTCGATGCTCGGCGAGGTCGGCGAGCAGGTGGTGGCGGTGCACGGTCAGTCCGACCAGTTGCGCCTGCTACGCCCCGCCGAGCAGCGGGCCGCGCTGGACCGGTTCGCCGGTCCCGGGCACGAGAAGCTGGTCGACGCGCTGCGGGAGGCGTACGGGCGGTGGCGGCAGGTGGTCGACGACCTGGCCGACCGGCGCAGCAACGCCCGGGCCCGGCACCAGGAGGCCGATCTGCTGCGGCTGGGCCTCGACGAGATCACCCGGGTCGACCCGCAGCCCGGCGAGGACGACGAGCTGAAGGCCGAGGCGCAGCGGCTGGAGCACGCCGAGGGGCTGCGGACGGCGGCGCAGCTGGCGCACCTGTGCGTGGCCGGCGGGGTGGAGGCGGCCGACGACACCCCGGACGCCACGGCGCTGCTGGGCACGGCCCGGCGCACCCTGGAGGCGCAGGCCGGCACCGATCCGGCGCTGGGTGAGCTGGCCGGGCGGTTGGAGGAGGCGGCCACCCTGGTGGCGGACGTCTCGGCGGAGTTGTCGACCTATCTGGCGGCGTTGGACGCCGACCCGGCCCGGTTGCAGACGATCTATGAGCGGCGGGCCGCGTTGCGTGCGTTGACCCGTAAGTACGCCGACGACGTCGACGGGGTGATCGCCTGGGCCGAGCGGGCCCGGACCCGGCTGGCCGACCTGGACACCTCCGACGAGCTGCTCGACGAGTTGGACCGGGAGGCCCAGCGCCTCGCCGGTGAGGTGGCCGAGCTGGCGGGCCGGTTGTCGGCCTCCCGGCAGGAGGCGGCGGTCCGGTTCGCCGAGCAGGTCACCGTGGAGCTGGCCGGGCTGGCGATGCCGCACGCCCGGATCGAGGTGGCGGTGCTGCCCCGGCCGGCCGGCCGGTCCGAGCCGACGCTGTCGGTCAACGGGGTCGAGTGCGGGGTCGGCCCGGACGGCGCGGACGAGGTGGAGTTGCGGCTGCTGGCCCACCCGGGTGCGCCGTCGCTGCCGTTGCAGCGGGGAGCCTCCGGCGGTGAGCTGTCCCGGGTGATGCTCGCCATCGAGGTGGTGTTCGCCGGTTCGGGCGGCCCGCCGACGTTGGTGTTCGACGAGGTCGATGCGGGTGTGGGTGGGCAGGCGGCGGTGGAGATCGGTCGGCGGTTGGCCCGGCTGGCGCGTAGTCACCAGGTGCTGGTGGTGACGCACCTGCCGCAGGTGGCGGCGTTCGCCGACCGGCACCTGGTGGTGGCGAAGGACACCGGGGGCGCGGTGACCACCAGCGGGGTGCGGGTGGTGGAGGACACCGAGCGGGCCCGGGAGCTGGCCCGGATGCTGGCGGGTTTGCCGGATTCGGATCTGGGTATCGCCCATGCCGAGGAGCTTCTGGCCGTCGCGGCCAAGGAAAGACGGCCCTGACCGCAACGATTGTGAGCGGAGGCACACCGGCCTGTGCTCCGGTGTGCTTCCCTGGGTAGGCGGCCCTGCTCAGGCATGTCGCAACGGAAATGCCTGCCTCCCATGCCAGGATGGTCACGATGCGTCTACCCACGTTGCGCCGGACCCGGAACGCGGAACCGGACTCAGTTCTCGGCACCGCACGTCTGGACCGCCGTACCAAACGGCTGGTCGGCCGGCTCCGCCCCGGTGACATTGCGGTGATCGACCACGTCGACCTGGACCGGGTGGCGGCCGACTCGCTGGTCGCGGTCGGGGTCGCTGCGGTGCTCAACGCCAAGCCGTCGGTCTCCGGCCGGTATCCGAACCTCGGCCCCGAGGTGCTGATCGGGGCCGGCATCCTGCTCCTGGACGACCTCGGTGAGGGGGTCTTCGAGCGGCTCCGGGAGGGCGACACCGTCCGGATCGAGGGCAACACCGTCTTCGTCGGCGACGAGCCGGTGGCGCACGGTGACCTCCAGGACGCCGAGACGGTCGCCAAGGCGATGTCCGACGCCCGCGAGGGTCTGTCGGTGCAGCTGGAGGCGTTCGCCGCCAACACCATGGACTACCTGCGCCAGGAACGCGACCTGCTGCTCGACGGGGTGGGCGTACCCGAGATCCAGACCCCGGTGCAGGGTCGGCACTGCCTGATCGTGGTGCGGGGGTACGACTACAAGGCCGACCTGGACGTGCTGCGCCCGTACATCCGGGAGTTCAAGCCGGTGTTGATCGGCGTGGACGGCGGGGCGGATGCGCTGGTCGAGGCGGGGTACACCCCCGACATGATCATCGGGGACATGGACTCGGTCACCGACGACGTGTTGCGCTGCGGCGCCGAGGTGATCGTGCACGCCTACCCGGACGGCCGGGCACCCGGTCTGGCCCGGGTCAACGGGCTCGGGGTGCCGGCGATCACCTTCCCGGCCGCCGCCACCAGCGAGGACCTCGCCATGTTGCTGGCCGACGAGAAGGGCGCCTCGCTGCTGGTCGCGGTCGGCACCCACGCCACGCTCGTCGAGTTCCTGGACAAGGGGCGCGGCGGGATGGCCTCCACCTTCCTCACCCGGCTCAAGGTCGGCGGCAAGCTGGTCGACGCCAAGGGCGTGAGCCGGCTCTACCGGCAGAGCATCTCCGGCTCGTCCCTGCTGCTGCTGGTCCTCTCGGCGATCGCCGCGATGGCGTCCGCCGTGGCGGTCTCCACCGTCGGCAAGGCGTATTTGGGCGTGGTCTCCGAGTGGTGGGACAATTTCGTGTTCCAGCTCGGCCAGCTCTTCTAGCTCCCGACCGATCAAGAGGCTGCAAGCGTGATCAACTTCCGGTACCACGTGGTGTCCCTGACCGCGGTCTTCCTGGCGTTGGCGATCGGCCTGGTGGTCGGTACGGCCGCCCTCAACGGCCCGGTTGCCGACTCCCTCAAGGAGACGGTCAACTCGCTGCGCAAGGACAACCAGCAGATGCGGCAGTCGGTCAACAGCCTCCAGAAGGAGCTTGACCTCGAGGAGGACTTCGCCGCCGAGATGGCGCAGCTCTACCTGCCCGGCAAGCTCACCGGCAAGCGCGTCATGGTGCTCAGCCTGCCCACCGGGCGGGAGCACACCGAGGGTGTGCTCAAGATGCTCCAGACCGCCGGGGCCACCGTGACCGGCCGGGTCGACGTACAGGACAAGTTCATCAACCCGGACAACAACACCAACCTGATGGAGCTGGCCGTCACCGCCGCCCGCCCCACCGCGCCCGCCTCGGCGCTGCCCGGCAACGGCAACGGCGTGGAGACCTCCAGCGCCCTGCTGGCCAGCGTCCTGCTCGACCGGACGCCGGGCACCCCGCCGGTCACCGACGCCGACCGGCGGGCGGTGCTGGCCGCGTACGCCAACGCCGGGTACCTCACCAGCGAGGAGAAGGTCACCGGGCCGGCCGAGGCCGTGGTGGTGGTCAGCGGGCAGCCCTACGTCGACAAGGACTCCGCCAAGAAGGACGAGTCGGTGGTGAAGGTCGCCGAGCAGTTCGACCGCACCGGGGCGATCGTCGTCGGCGGCAACGGCTCCGCCGGGGGCAACCTGGTGGCTGTCGTACGCGGCGACCCGGTGCTGGCCCAGACCATCTCCACCGTCGACAACGCCAACACCGTGCAGGGGCAGCTGGTCACCAGCCTGGCCCTGGTCCAACAGCTCACCGAGAAGCGGGCCGGTCAGTACGGCGTCGGCGACAACGCCACGCTGGTGCCTAGACTGCCCCAGTGAACGAACCACGTACCCCGGTGACCGGTTACCACCCGCCCGCCCCGTCCGGCGGTGCCGCGTGAGCGGGATCGGGCGGCTGCTCGCCGCCGCCGCCGGAGCCGCCGCCGCCCGGTACGCGCTGCGGGAGGCCCGTACCTCCCCGGCGGGGCCGGCGCTGGAGCGGACCAACTTCCGGGGCCGTACCGTCAGCCTCGCCGCCGGGCCGGCGCTGGCCGTCGGGGCGTCCGGCGCGGGGGCGCTCGGCGCGGCCAGCGTCCCGGCCGGCGCGGCGGTGCTCGTCGCCGGCCTCGGCGCGGGCGCCGTGGGGCTCTACGACGACGTGGTGGGTGCCCGCCCGGAGCAGAAGGCCGCCAAGGGTTTCGCCGGTCACCTCGCCGCACTGCGGGCCGGCCGGGTCACCGCCGGCATGGTCAAGGTCGCCGGGGTGGGTGCGGCCGGGCTCGCCGCGGCCGTGCTGCTCGCCGCCGATCCGAAGGTCGCCGCGCACCCCCGCCGGCAGCGTCACGGCGCACTCGGCCGCACCGTCGACGTGCTGCTCGGTGCGGGCGTGGTCGCCGGCACCGCCAACCTGCTCAACCTGCTGGACCTGCGTCCCGGCCGGGCGTTGAAGTCCGGGGTGCTGCTCGGCGTGCCGCTGGCCGGTGGCCCGCACGCCGGGATCGCCGCCGGTGCGGTCGGCGCCGCCGCCGGGCTGCTCGACGAGGACCTCGGTGAGCGGGTGATGATCGGCGACAGCGGAGCCAACGCGCTCGGCGCGCTGCTCGGGGTGGCCCTGGCCGCCCGCACCGGCCCGCTCGGCCGGGCCGGTCTGCTCGCGGTCCTCGCCGGCCTCACCGCGGCAAGTGAGAAGGTCAGCTTCACGGCGGTCATCCAGCGCACCCCGGTGCTGCGGGAACTCGACGCGCTGGGCCGGCGATCCGACTGACGTGACCAGACCGGCACCCCTCGCCGGCGTCGGTCGGGTGGCCGGCGCCGCCGCACTCATCGCCGTGCTCACCGTGCTGGCCCGGCTCGCCGGCTTCGGCCGTACCGCCGTTTTCACCTGGGTCGTACAGGACAGCGACCTCGGCGGCATGTACGTGATCGCCAACACCGTCCCCAACATCATCTTCGAGATCGTCGCCGGTGGGGCGCTGGCCAGTCTGGTCGTACCGCTGCTGGCGGGGCCGGTCGCGGCGGGTGACCGGCGGGTGGTGGCCGCCACCACCGGCGCGTTGCTGACCTGGACGGTGACCCTGCTGGTGCCGTTGGCGGCGCTGGTGGCGGTGTTCGCCGACCCGATCGTGGCGGTGATCTCCGACGGGCGGTCCCCGGCGGAGCTGGCCGCCGGGGCACGGATGCTGCGGGTGTTCGCCCCGCAACTGCCGCTCTACGGCATCGGCATCGTGCTCACCGGGGTGCTCCAGGCGCACCGCCGGTTCGCCTGGCCGGTCGTCGCGCCGCTGCTGTCCAGTCTCACCGTCGTCGGGGTCTACGTCGTCTTCGGCGTCACCCAGGGCCGGGACGCGAGCATCGCGCAGGTCAGCCGGGCCGGTGAGCTGATCCTCTCCGGCGGCACCACCGTCGGGGTGGTGGTGTTGTCGCTGTCGCTGTTGGTCCCGCTGCGCCGGCTCGGGCTGACCTGGCGGCCCGGCTACACGTTCCCCGCCGACGCGCGGGCCCGGGTCGGTGGGCTCGCCGTCGCCGGGGCGGTCACCGTCACCGCCCAACAACTCGCCCTGGTGGTCATCCTCAACCGGGTCTCCGGCGGCCCCACCGGCTCCCCGCAGGTCTACAACCTCGCCCAGACCATGTACCTGCTGCCCTGGGCGGTGCTCGCGGTGCCGCTGGCGGTCGCCGCGTACCCCGGCCTGTCCGCCGCCGCCGCGACCGGCGACGAGCAGGGCTACCGGACGACGGTCGCCGCGACCACCCGGGGGGTGCTGCTGTTCAGCTTCCTCGGCGCGGCGGCCCTGGTCGGCACCGCCGAACCGGTCGGCCGGTTCTTCCCGCTCGGCGCGGAACCCACCGCCGCCGCGATCGTCGGGTTCGCCCCCGGACTGGTCGGCTACGGCCTGTTCGCGGTGCTGTCGAGGGCCCTCTACGCCCGGGGGGCCACCCGGGTGGCCACCGCCGCCATCACCACCGGCTGGCTGCTGGTGCCCCTGGTCGCCATGCCACTCGCGGCGCTGCTGCCGCGCGCCGACCGGGTGCTGGCCGTCACCCTGGCGAACTCCGTCGGCATGCTGGTCCTCGGGGCGCTGCTGGTCGGCGCGGTGTCCCGGGCCGCCGGTCGGGCCGCCCTCGCCGGTGCCGGTCGGGCCGCCACCGCCGGCCTGCTGGCCGCGCTGCTGGCCGCCCCGGCCGGTCTGCTCACCGCCCGCCTGCTCGCCGGCGGCGGCACCCCGACGACAGCCGGGGCACTCGTGCAGGGCATGCTGTCCGGGGCCGTGGTCGGCGTGCTGTTCCTCGCCGTCGCCTGGCTGGTGGACCGGCGGGACGTCGGGCCGCTGCTCACCGGCGTACGACGCCGGCTGGGTGGCCGGCGACCGGCGGGTGACCCGCAGGACGGCGTCGCCCGCGACGCCGGTGACGGGAAGGAGACCCTCTCCCCATGACCGACGCGACGTCCGCCCCCGAACCCCGGGGCACGGTGGTGCTGCTGCTCGCCTCCAGCACCGGCGGGGTGGGTCAACACGTCCGCTCGGTGGCCCGGGGGCTCGTCGAGGCCGGCCAGCCGGTGCTGGTCTGCGGCCCGGCCGCCACCGGCGAGCAGTTCGACTTCGCCGCCACCGGGGCCCGGTTCACCCCGGTGGAGATCTCGGCCAACCCGACCCCCGCCGACGCCCGGGCGGTCACCGCGCTGCGCCGGGCGCTGGCCGACACCGACGTCCGGGTGGTGCACGCCCACGGGTTGCGCGCCGGGCTCGTCGGGGCGCTCGCCCGGCCCGCCGTACCACTCGTGGTCACCTGGCACAACGCGGTGCTCGCCGGTGGGCTACGCGGGCGGTTGTCCCGGCTCGCCGAACGGATGGTCGCGCGGTCCGCCCGGGTCGCCCTGGGGGCTTCGGCGGACCTGGTGGACCGGGCCGCCGCGCTGGGCGCCACCGACGCCCGGCTCGCCCCGGTCGCCGCGCCGGCCCTGCCCGCCCCGCGTCGCCGCCGCGCCGCCGTCCGTGCCGAGTTCGGTGTCACCGCCGGGCAGCCGCTGGTGCTCTCCGTCGGCCGGCTGCACCCGCAGAAACGCTACGACGTGCTCGTCGACGCCGCCGCGCGGTGGCGTACCCGCATCCCGCCACCGGTGGTGGTGATCGCCGGCAGCGGCCCGGCCTACCTGCCGCTGGCCGCCCGGATCTCCGCCGCCCGGGCCCCGGTGACCCTGCTCGGACACCGTACCGACGTGGCTGACCTGCTCGCCGGGGCCGACCTGGCTGTGGTGACCAGCGACTGGGAGGCGCGGCAACTGTTCGCCCAGGAGGCGCTGCGCGCCGGCGTGCCACTGGTGGCGACCGCCGTCGGTGGGCTGCCCGAGCTGGTCGGCGACGGCGCGCTGCTGGTGCCGGCCGGCGACGTCGACGCGGTGGACGCCGCCGTGCGGTCGCTGCTGGACGACCCGGACCTGCGCGCCGACCTGGCCCACCGGGGGGCCGTCCGGGCGGCCGGCTGGCCCACCGAGGCCGACACCGTCGCCGCGCTGCGGGACCTCTACACCGAACTCGACGCCGACGGTCGGCCCGGCCGCACCGGGTCGGCGGTCCCCGGCACCGACACCCCCTCGACGGGACGCGCCTGATGCTGCGCCGATTCACCCCGGTCCTGCTCACCCTGATCGTGGTGGCGCTCGGCGTCACCGCGTTGGCCGCCCGCCCCGAAAGCAGCCCACCCCGACGCACCGCCGACTTCGTGGTCCTCGCCGGGGTGGCCGGGCTGCGCTGGTCCGACGTCGACCCGCAGAGCACCCCGACGCTGTGGCGGATGGCCCAGCAGGGGTCCATCGGTTCGCTGTCGACCCGCTCCGCGCACCGCCCGACCTGCCCGGTGGACGGCTGGCTCACCCTCGGCGCGGGCAGCTACGCCGGCTGGAACGGCAGCCGGCAGCCCGGCGGCTGCCCGCCCGCCGCGGTGACCGTCGAGCAGCCCGACGGCATCGGCGCGAACCTCCCCAACCAGGAGAGCGTGGTCGCCTACAACGCCGACCGGCAACCCTGGGGCGCGGTGCCCGGTTCGCTGTCGGAGTCGGTGCGCTGCTCGGTGGCGGTCGGCCCGGGTGCCGCCGTCGCCGCCGCCCGTCCCTTCGGCCGCGTCGACCGGTACGCCCCGGGACTGCCGGCCGACCCGGCCGGGCTGCTCGGCTCCTGCGTGCTGAGCATCGTCGACCTGGGCACGGTCAGCGGCACCGACCCGGCGGACCGGCGGGCGGACGCCCGGCGTGCCGACGAGGCGTTGGCGAAGGTGCTCGCCGCCCGGCCGCAACGGTCGCTGGTGCTGGTCGCCGGGGTGTCCGACACCGAGACGCCGGCCCGGCTGCACGTCGTCGTCGCCGACGGCCCGGGCTGGGAGAACGGCTGGCTCACCTCCGCCAGCACCGGCCGGGAGGGTTACCTGCAACTGGTCGACCTGGCGCCGACCGCGCTGGTCGCGCTGGGCCGGCCGATGCCGGAGCGGCTCTTCCTCGGCCGTCCCGCGGTGAAGGTCGACGGTCGCCCCGACGACCTGGCCGCCGCGATCAGCGCGCCGGCCGACGCCGACCGGGAGGCCGCCGCCCAGCGGGCCGTGGCCGGCTGGTTCTTCGCCCTGCTCGCCGCCGCCCAGGTCGTGCTGGCCGTCGCGGTGCTGCCGCTGCTGCGCCGGGCCCGCCGCCTCGCCGGCCCGCACAGCCCGCCGCCGGTGTCCCGCCGGATCGTGGCGACCGTGGAGTTGCTGCTGATCGCCGTCGCCCTGGCGGTGCCCGCGGCGTTGCTCGCCGACGCGGTGCCCTGGTGGCGGGGCGACCACGCCGGCGGCTACTTCGCGCTGGTGACGGTCGCGTTGATCGTCGGCGGCACCGCCCTGGTCCGGTTCGCCCCCGGCCACGACCGCACTCTCGGCCCGCTCGGCGCGGTCGCCGGCCTGGCCACCCTGGTGGTCGGCGCGGACGTGCTCAGCGGGGCCCGGTTGCAGCTCAACGGGGTGGTCGGCTACTCCGCGCTGGAGGGCGGCCGGTTCTCCGGCCTCGGCACCGTGGGCCTGGGGGTGTTCCTCGCCGGTTCGTTGCTCAGCGCCGGTTGGCTCGCCCAGCGGGTCCGCCGGCAGTGGCGGCCGATGGTGGTGGTCGCGGTGGGCGGGTCGGCCGTGGTGGTGATCGGCAGCCCCTACCTGGGTGCGGACTCCATCGGCGCGATCGCGTTGACCGCCGGGGTGGCGGTGGCCGCCGCGATCAGCACCGGCGGCTGGCTGACCGTCAGCCGGCTGGTCTGGGCCACCATGGCCGGGTTGGCGTTGACCATCGGCTTCGCGGTGGTGGACCTGCGTCGGCCGGTGGAGGAGCGGGGCGCGTTGGGCCGGTTCCTGACCGCGTTGGGTGAGGGCACCGGCGGGTTGACCGTGCACCGGTCGAGCACGGCGAACTTCCAGACGTTGGTGAACAGCCCGTTGACGGTGCTGGCGGTGGTCGGTCTGCTGCTGGTCTGGTTCGCGCTGCTCCAGCCCTGGGGTGGGCTGATGCGGTTGTTCGGCATCTACCCGGCGATCCGGGCGGCGCTGGCCGGTACGGCCCTGGCGGCGGTCATCGCCGGGCTGCTGGGGGGTGCCGCGCTGGACGTGGCCGGGGCGGCGGCGGCGCTGGTGGTGCCGATGGCGGCGCTGGCCTCGCTGCGGGTGCTCGACCACTCGACCGACCGCACCCTGCCCGGCACGGGTCACCCCGGCCCGGACGGCCCACCCGGTGCGGCCCCGACCGGCGGCACCCCCGACGGTGGGCGGCCCGACGACGGCGGGGAGGCGGCGGCCCGCGAGGGGGACGGCAAGGACCTGCCCACCGCAGCGGTGACGCCGCCCGGCGGTGCCGGGGCGGACGGTCCGCGCGACGGTGACGCCGACGCACCGGACGACACCTCCGGCACCCGACCGGTGGGGCGGGACGCGGCGACGGTGCCGACGGCGCGTACCCCCGGTGCGGTGGGTCCGGCCCGGACCTCGGCGGCGGCCGGCCGGTCCGCCGCCGGGGCGGGATAGCCCGAGGTCGGGTGCGACGCCAGGTGGCCCCGGGGGAGGTGTTACCGTGGAATCCCGTGGATCGCGTGATCACTTGATCGGCACGGCGGTTCGCATGACCGCTACGGACGACACGGGAGCAGGCCTTGGCCCCTTCAGCACGCACGACCCGGCACATCTTCGTCACCGGGGGCGTCGCCTCCTCGCTCGGTAAGGGCCTCACCGCCTCCAGCCTCGGCAATCTGCTCACCGCACGCGGGCTGCGGGTGGTGATGCAGAAGCTCGACCCCTACCTCAACGTCGACCCGGGGACGATGAACCCGTTCCAGCACGGTGAGGTCTTCATCACCGAGGACGGCGCGGAGACCGACCTCGACGTCGGGCACTACGAGCGCTTCCTCGACCGGGACCTGTCGGGCAAGGCCAACGTCACCACCGGCCAGATCTACTCCGACGTGATCGCCAAGGAGCGGCGCGGCGAATACCTCGGCGACACCGTCCAGGTCATCCCGCACATCACCAACGAGATCAAGGCCCGGATCGTCGGCATGGCCGACCCGGACGCCGACGGCCAGATCCCCGACGTGGTGATCACCGAGGTCGGTGGCACCGTCGGCGACATCGAGTCGCTGCCGTTCCTGGAGGCGATCCGGCAGGTACGGCACGACCTGGGCCGGGACAACTGCTTCTACCTGCACGTCTCGCTGGTGCCCTACCTGGCCCCGTCGGGGGAGCTGAAGACCAAGCCGACCCAGCACTCGGTGGCGCAGCTGCGCAACATCGGCATCCAGCCCGACGCCATCGTGCTGCGCTGCGACCGGGAGATCCCGGAGAAACTGAAGCAGAAGCTCTCCCTCTACTGCGACGTGGACGCCGAGGCGGTCGTCGCCGCCCCGGACGCGCCGAGCATCTACGACATCCCCAAGGTGCTGCACCGCGAGGGGCTCGACGCGTACGTGGTGCGCCGGCTCGGCCTGTCCTTCCGCGACGTCGACTGGACCCGGTGGGACGACCTGCTGGAGCGGGTGCACCAGCCGCACCACACGGTCACCGTGGCGGTCGTCGGCAAGTACGTCGACCTGCCCGACGCCTACCTGTCGGTCAGTGAGGCGATCCGGGCCGCCGGGTTCGGCCACCGGGCCCGGGTGCAGCTGCGCTGGGTGCCCAGCGACGACTGCGTCACCCCGGCCGGCGCGGCGTCGGCCCTGTCCGGCGTGGACGGCATCGTCATCCCTGGCGGGTTCGGTGTCCGCGGCATCGAAGGCAAGATCGGGACCGCCCGGTACGCCCGGGAGAACGGGGTGCCGCTGCTCGGGCTCTGCCTCGGCCTGCAGTGCATGACCATCGAGGTGGCCCGTCACCTGGCCGGCCTCGACGCGGCGAACTCCCTCGAATTCGACGAGGAGGCCAAGCACCCGGTCATCGCCACCATGGCCGACCAGGAGGACATCGTCGCCGGTCGGGGTGACCTGGGCGGCACGATGCGGCTCGGGGCGTACCCGGCGACGCTGGCGGAGGGGTCGATCGTCGCCGAGGCGTACGGCGCCACCGAGATCAGCGAACGGCACCGGCACCGTTACGAGGTCAACAACGCCTACCGGGACCAGCTCACCACGGCGGGCCTGCACATCTCCGGCACGTCCCCGGACGGCCGGCTGGTCGAGTTCGTCGAGTTGGACCGCAGCCTGCACCCGTTCTTCGTGGCCACCCAGGCGCACCCGGAGCTGAAGAGCCGTCCGACCCGCCCGCACCCGCTGTTCGCCGGGTTCGTCAAGGCGGCCGTGGCGTACTCGCAGGCCGACCAGTTGCCGGTGGACCTCGACGCGGTGGCCGGGGCGGCGAAGAGCGAGCCGGCGAAGAACGAGCCGGCGAAGAAGGGTGCGCCGACGCCGAAGAACGCGGCCCGCAACGGCGCGTCGGCGACGGCGTCGTCCGCGTCGTGAGCGCCGTCGAGCACCGCTACGAGTTGCGTTCCCGGGTGCAGCGGTACGCCGGTCGGATCTTCACCGTGGTCACCGACGAGGTGACCATGCCCGGTGGGGGCACCGCCACCCGCGACTACGCCCGGCACGTCGGCGCGGTCGCCGTGGTCGCCCTCGACGACGCCGGTCAGGTGGTGCTGGTGCGGCAGTACCGGCAGCCGGTCGGGCGGCACCTGTGGGAGCTGCCCGCCGGCCTGATGGACGTCGCGGGGGAGGACCTCGCGGTGGCCGCCGGCCGGGAGTTGGCCGAGGAGGCCGACCTGACCGCCGCCCGGTGGGACCTGCTGGTCGACGTGCACACCTCGCCCGGTTTCTCCGACGAGGTGGTCCGGGTGTTCCTCGCCCGGGGCCTGGCCGAGGTGCCCGTCGGTCAGCGGCACGAGCGGCACGACGAGGAGGCCGACCTGCAGATCGTCCGGATCGACCTGGACGAGGCGGTCGGCATGGTGCTGGCCGGGGAGGTCACCAACGGGCCGTGCGTGGCCGGGCTGCTGGCCGCCGCCCGGGCCCGCGACGCCGGCTGGTCGGTGCTGCGCCGGGCCGACACCCCCCTGCACCGCTGATCCGGTACGCCGACAGGGGCCGCCGCGGTACGCCGCGCGGCCCCTGCGCCGTTCCTGCCGCCGGCCGGCGCGGGGGCCGGCCGGCGGGCGTGCACCCCACCGGCGCGGTGCGTCGCGCCGACGGGACACGGTGCGTCCGCCGGCGTTCCCGTCCGGCGGGCGGGGCCGCGCGGTGCGACGATGGGGGGTACGCCGAACGGCAGGCCCGCGCGGTATGCCTGACACACCGTCAGGTGGACCGGGCACCGGTTGTCACTGTGCCGTCCGTCGCAGGAGGACGGCCCGCCTAGACTGCCGCCGGCGGGACCGGTGAACCGCGTCGGCAACGGAGCCGGCGGGGCACCGCGCAGTCCGGGGTGCGGCACCCCGGAGAAGGGTGTCTCACGTGAAGGTCGGAATCCCCCGCGAGGTCAAGAACCACGAGTACCGGGTGGCGATCACGCCGGCAGGCGTCAACGAGTTCGTCCGTCACGGTCACCAGGTCTTCGTCGAGGCCGGCGCCGGTGTCGGCTCCAGCCTCACCGACGACGAGTTCGTCGCCGCCGGGGCCACCATCCTCGGCACGGCCGACGAGGTGTGGGACACCGCCGAGCTGGTGCTCAAGGTCAAGGAACCGATCGCCGAGGAGTACCACCGGATGCGCGCCGGGCAGGTGCTCTTCACCTACCTGCACCTGGCCGCCTCCAAGGAGTGCACCGACGCGCTGGTCGACCGGCAGGTCACCGGCATCGCGTACGAGACCGTCGAGCTGCCCGACCGGTCGCTGCCGCTGCTCGCCCCGATGTCCGAGGTGGCCGGTCGGCTCGCCCCGCAGGTCGGCGCGTACCACCTCCAGCGGCAGGGCGGCGGCCGGGGCATCCTGATGGGCGGCGTCTCCGGGGTGTACGCGGCGAAGACCGTGGTCGTCGGCGCGGGCGTGTCCGGCATGAACGCCGCCGCCATCGCGCTGGGCCTACAGGCCGAGGTGCTGCTGCTGGACATGAACGTGGCCCGGTTGCGGCAGGCTGACGCCATCTACCGGGGCCACCTGCAGACGGTCGCCTCCAACGCGTACGAGATCGAGCGGGCGGTGCTCGACGCGGACCTGGTCATCGGCGCGGTCCTCGTCCCGGGCGCGAAGGCCCCCACGTTGATCTCCAACGAGCTGGTGTCCCGGATGAAGCCGGGCAGCGTGCTGGTCGACATCTCCATCGACCAGGGTGGCTGCTTCGAGGACTCCCGCCCGACCACGCACGCCGAACCGACCTACCAGGTGCACGACTCGATCTTCTACTGCGTGGCGAACATGCCCGGCGCGGTGCCGCACACCAGCACGTACGCGCTGACCAACGTCACCCTGCCGTACGCCCTGGAGTTGGCCGACCGGGGCTGGCGTGACGCGCTGCGCCGTGACCCCGCCCTGGCGTCGGGCCTGAACACCCACGACGGTCAGGTGGTCTACGGCCCGGTCGCCGAGGCGCACGGCATGGCCACCCTCCCGCTGGCCGAGGTGCTGGCCTGACCGAGGAGCCGCACGACCCGGCACCCGGCGGCGTGTCCCGCGCGGCCGGGCGAGGGGTGCGTGGGACGGCACCCGACGGGGCCGGGGCGGGTGCGGAACCCGCGCCGGCCCTGCGTCGGGTGGTGCGCGGCTATCTCGACCACCTCACCGTGGAGCGCGGCCTGTCGGCGAACACCCTCACCTCGTACCGTCGGGATCTGGAGCGTTACCTGGGCACCCTGGCCGCCGCCGGGGTGACCGACCTGGCGTCGGTCGGCACCGGGCAGGTCGAGGCGCACCTGGCCCGGCTGCGCGCCGGCGACGACGACCACCCGCCGCTGGCGGTGACCTCGGCGGCGCGGGCCGCCTCCGCCGTGCGCGGGCTGCACCGCTTCGCCGTCCGGGAGGGGTTGGCCGGGGCGGACCCCAGCCGGGACGTCCGCCCGCCGCCCGCGGCCCGCCGGTTGCCCCGGGCGCTGCCGGTCGACGACGTGGCCCGGCTGCTGGAGACCGCCGGCCCGGTCACCGCCACCGGCGACGGGGCGGCGCTGGCCCTGCGTGACCGGGCGCTGCTGGAGTTCCTGTACGGCACCGGCGCGCGGATCTCCGAGGCGGTCGGTGCCGCCGTCGACGACCTGGACGTCGACGAGGGCACCGCCCTGCTGCGCGGCAAGGGCGGCCGGACCCGGCTGGTGCCGATCGGCGGGTACGCCGTCGAGGCGCTGCGGGCCTACCTGGTGCGGGCCCGGCCGGGCCTGGTCGCCCCCGGTCGGGGCACCCCGGCGGTCTTCGTCAACGCCCGGGGCGGGGCGTTGACCCGGCAGGGCGCGTGGACGGTGCTACGGCGGGCTGCCGGGCGGGCCGGGCTGCCGGTGGACGGACCGCACGCGGTCTCCCCGCACACCCTGCGCCACTCCTACGCCACCCACCTGCTCGACGGCGGCGCGGACGTGCGGGTGGTGCAGGAACTGCTCGGCCACGCCTCGGTGACCACCACCCAGGTGTACACGTTGGTCACGGTGCAACGGCTGCGCGAGGTGTACGCCACCACGCACCCCCGGGCCCGGGACGCGGACCCGCCGTCGGGCCGCTGACCGGCCGCTACGCCCGACACGCCGGACCGGTGCCGAACGCGCTGGTCGTCGGTGGCGTAGAGTCGGCATCGGCGCGGACCTCCTGGAGCGACAACCGGGGTGCGCAGCGGCGCCGCGAAGGACGTCGGACAGCTCCGATGCCGGGTGGTCGTCGGGAGGGGGCAACGAGGACATGGCTGGCAACGGTGATCGTGCCGACGCCTGGACGTCGGAGCTCCGTGAGCAGCAGGCGTCACTCGGCGCCGACCTTGGTCCGGCCGACCCGGCCGCCTACACGATGCGCAAGCCGATCCCCGAGCCGATGCCCACCGACCGGCACGGCCCGGCCCGGATCATCGCGATGGCCAACCAGAAGGGTGGGGTGGGCAAGACCACCACCACCATCAACCTGGGTGCTGCCCTGGCCGAGTACGGCCGCAAGGTGCTGCTTGTCGACTTCGACCCGCAGGGCGCGCTGTCGGTGGGTCTCGGCGTCAACCCGCACAACCTCGACCTGTCGGTCTACAACCTGCTCATGCAGGACGACGTCATGGCCGAGGACGTCCTGATCAAGACGGACGTGGCCGGCCTGCACATCCTGCCCGCCAACATCGACCTCTCCGCCGCCGAGATACAGCTGGTCAACGAGGTCGCCCGGGAGATGGCCCTGGCCCGGGTGCTACGCAACGTGCGCAAGGAGTACGACTACATCCTGATCGACTGCCAGCCCTCGCTGGGCCTGCTGGCGATCAACGCGCTGACCGTCGCGCACGGTGTGCTCATCCCGCTCGAATGCGAGTTCTTCAGCCTGCGCGGGGTGGCGCTGCTGCTGGACACCATCGACAAGGTGCGTGAGCGGCTCAACTTCGACCTGGAACTCGAAGGCATCCTCGCCACCATGTACGACAGCCGCACCACCCACTGCCGGCAGGTGCTCCAGCGGGTGGTCGAGGCGTTCGGCGACAAGGTCTACCAGACCGTCATCACCAAGACGGTGAAGTTCCCCGAGTCCACGGTGGCCGGTGCCCCGATCACGACGCTCGACCCGGCCTCCTCGGGGGCCCGCAACTACCGGCAGTTGGCCCGTGAGGTGATCGCGGCCCAGGCCGACCGGTAGGTCGGGGTGCACCCTCGGGCGTCCCGGACGGCGACGACGTCCGAGACGTGGACTACGGTCGTCCGGTGACCGCGCCACCGCTGGATCCGCCGACGACCCCGCAGCAGCCGCCCGTGCTGGCTGCCGAGGTCGCCGCCGACCTGGCGACCGACCCGGCGGGGGTGCCGCAGGCCGGGCAGAGCGCCGGCTTCACCGTCCGGCTGGCGAACTTCACCGGCCCGTTCGACCTGCTGCTGCAACTGATCAGCAAGCACAAGCTGGACGTCACCGAGGTGGCCCTGCACACCGTCACCGACGAGTTCATCGCCTACATCCGCGCCATGGGCGACGAGTGGGACCTCGACGAGACCAGCGAGTTCCTACTCATCGCCGCCACCCTGCTCGACCTGAAGGCGGCCCGGCTGCTGCCCTCGGCCGAGGTGGAGGACGAGGAGGACCTCGCCCTGCTGGAGGCGCGGGACCTGCTCTTCGCCCGGCTGTTGCAGTACAAGGCGTACAAGGAGGCGGCGGCGCACATCGCCGAACTGGAGGCGGTCGGCGGGCGACGCTACCCCCGCGCGGTCACCCTGGAGGCCCGCTACGCCGACGCCCTGCCCGACCTGGTGCTCGGCGTCGGCCCGGAGCGGCTGCTGCGGCTGGCGGTGCGGGCGATGACCCCGAAGCCGGTGCCCGAGGTGTCCATCGCGCACGTGCACCTGGTCCGGGTCAGCGTCCGGGAGCACGCGACGATCCTGGCCGAACGGCTGCGCCGGGCCGGCATCGCCACCTTCACCCTGCTCTGCGCGGACTGCGAGATCACCCTGGAGGTGGTGGCCCGCTTCCTGGCCCTGCTGGAGCTGTACCGGGAGGGACTGGTGGCCTTCGTGCAGGAGGAGGCCCTGGAGGAGCTGACCGTACGCTGGACCGGCCCCGCCGACGGTGACGCCGATCTGCACGTCGACGAGTACGCCGGCACCCCCGCCGACGCCGACGACACTGGTCCCGCCCCGGGCGGACCCGCCGCCCCGGCGGCTGCCCCGGACGGCCCCGCCGATCCGGGGTCCGCCGGCCCGGGGTCCGCCGGCCCGGGGTCCGCCGGCCCGGGGTCCGCCGGCCCGGGGTCCGCCGGCCCGGCGGGCGAAGCCGCGACGACGCAGGAGACGCGATGAGCGACGAGGAGCGCCAGGACTCCCTGGCCGATCAGGCCGCGGCCTGGATCCCCCCGTGGGAGCGCCCCACCGCCCGGCAGCAGCCCGCGCCCGCCCCGACCGGCCCCGACGGCGAGGCGGACACGGCACCACCCGCCGATCCGGGTGCTCCGCCGACGGAGGCGGTGTCCGCAGGCCCCACCGCCCAAACGGGTCCGGGAGCCGCTGGTGAGCCGGCTGTTCCCGGAGCCCCGGCTGAGCCGGCTGTTCCCGGAGCCCCGGCTGAGCCGGCTGTTCCCGGAGCCCCGGCTGAGCCGGCTGTTCCCGGAGCCCCGGCTGAGCCGGCGACAACGGACGGGACCGGTGCGGGTGGGGTCGGTGCGGTCGGGGCTGGTGTCGGCTCGGGCCCGGACGCCGCCGCGGCGGGGGAGCGGGACCCGGTGGGCGTGCCGAAGCGGCGGCCGGCGGGCCGGCGGCGGGTGACCGTCACGCCGCCACCGGCACCCGAACTCGACGACGCGGAGCTGCGCGGCGCCCTGGAAGCCATCCTGCTCGTGGTCGACGAGCCGGTCAGCGAACTGGTACTCGCCCAGGTGCTGGAACAGTCCCCGGAGCGGATCGGGCCGGTGCTCGACGACATCGCCGCCGGCTACACCGCCGCCGGGCACGGCTTCGAACTGCGCCGGGCGGCCGGGGGCTGGCGGCTCTACACCCGGCCGGAATACGCGGCCCACGTCGAGCGGTTCGTCCTGGACGGGCAGTCGGTACGGTTGACCCAGGCCGCGCTGGAGACGCTAGCGGTGATCGCCTACAAGCAACCGGTGACCCGGGGTCGGGTCTCGGCCATCCGGGGTGTCAACTGCGACGGGGTGCTCCGTACCCTGGTCTCCCGAGGGTTGGTCGAGGAGTGCGGCGCCGAACCGGACAGTGGGGCGTTCCTCTACCGGACCACCACGATGTTCCTGGAGAAGCTGGGCCTGGACTCGGTCGCCGACCTGCCCCCGCTCGCCCCGTTCCTCCCCGACGACGTAGAAGAGCTTGCCGATGCCACGCGATGACCGTTCCCCCAAGCCCGACGCCCCCGTGTACGAAGGTGCCGAACGCCTCCAGAAGGTGCTCGCCGCCGCCGGTGTCGGGTCCCGACGCGCCTGCGAAGATCTGATCTTCCGGCGTCGGGTGACCGTGGACGGCCGGGTCGCCCACCTCGGCGACAAGGTCGACCCCGCCACCGCCGTGATCCACGTCGACGGGGAACGCCTCCAGGCCGACAACCGCCTGGTCTACGTGGCGATGAACAAGCCGCGCGGGGTGGTCACCACCATGTCGGACAACAAGGGCCGCAACGAGTTGGCCGAGTTCATCGGCAACCGGGTCGGGCAGCGGGTCTACCACGTCGGGCGGCTCGACGCCGACAGTGAGGGCCTGCTGCTGCTCACCAACGACGGGACCCTCACCCACAAGCTGATGCACCCGTCGTACCAGGTGCTCAAGACCTACCTGGCCGAGGTGGCCGGGCCGATCCCGCGTAACCTCGGCAAGCGGCTGCTGGCCGGGGTCGAGCTGGAGGACGGGCCGGTGAAGGTCGACTCGTTCAAGGTGGTGGACACCCTGGGTAAAACCGCCCAGGTGGAGCTGAGCCTGCACGAGGGGCGCAAGCACATCGTCCGGCGGCTGCTGGCCGAGGTCGGGCACCCGGTGTCCCGGCTGGTGCGTACCTCGATCGGTCCGATCAAGCTCGGTGACCTGCGCACCGGGCGGATCCGGCGGTTGACCAACGCGGAGGTCGCCGCCCTGTTCAAGGCCGTGGGTGACTGACCGGAGTCGCAGCGGGTACGTGTGCCGGTAGGCTTCCCCGCGGCCCAACGGGCCGACGGGTGGCGTGCGTCGCCCCCGACGGCGGCGCGCGTGGCCGACCCGCGAGGCGCGGGATGATGGACGACGATGGACGACCGCTCAACGGCACCGGAGGAACCGGTGACCCGCGAGGTACGGGCTGAGGAGGACAACGGTGGAGGAAAACGTACGGGCCGGGCGCTGTGTGGTCGCGGTGGACGGACCGTCCGGTTCGGGTAAGTCCACCGTGTCGCGGCGGCTCGCCGTCGACCTCGGTGCCCGCTACCTGGACACCGGTGCGATGTACCGGGCGATCACCTGGGCGGTGCTGCGCTCCGGCGTCGACCTGGCCGACGCCGCCGCGGTGGGCAAGGTCGCCGCCGAGGTCGAGCTGCGCATCGGCACCGACCCCCGGGGGTACGGCGTGACCGTCGACGGGACGGGTGTCGACCAGGAGATCCGGGGCCCCGAGGTGACCGGCGCGGTCTCCGCGGTGGCCGCCGTGCCGGCGGTGCGGGCGTTGCTCGTGGCCCGGCAGCGGGAGCTGATCGCCCAGGCCGGTCGGATCGTCGTCGAGGGCCGCGACATCGGGGGTGTGGTGGCCCCCGACGCCGACCTGAAGGTCTACCTGACCGCCTCCGAGGCGGCCCGGGCCCGACGCCGCAGCGCCGAGGACGCCGCCGACGTCACGGCGACCGCCGCGGACCTGGCCCGGCGGGACCGGCTCGACTCCACCCGCGCGGTCAACCCGCTGCGGCAGATCGCCGACGCCGTCGAACTGGACACCACCGACCTGGGCATCGACGAGGTCGTCGCCCGGCTGCGGGAGCTGCTCACCGAGCGGGGCGTGGCATGAGTGACGGATGGGTGGAGCTGCGTGAGCCGGAGGTCACCGTCGAGGAGCCGACCGGCCCGCAGCCCGTGGTGGCCGTGGTCGGTCGCCCGAACGTGGGCAAGTCGACGCTGGTCAACCGGATCATCGGCCGGCGGCAGGCGGTCGTGGAGGACGTCCCCGGGGTGACCCGGGACCGGGTGCCCTACGACGCCCAGTGGAACGGCCGTTCGTTCACGGTGGTGGACACCGGCGGCTGGGAGCCGGACGCGAAGGACCGGGCGGCGGCCATCGCCGCCCAGGCCGAGACGGCGGTGGTCACCGCCGACGTGGTGATCTTCGTGGTCGACGCCATGGTCGGCTCGACCGATGTGGACGAGGCCGCGGTGAAGATGCTGCGGCGCAGCGCCAAACCGGTGATCCTGGTGGCCAACAAGACCGACAACACCGCCATCGAGATGGAGGCGACCGCGCTGTGGTCGTTGGGCCTCGGTGAGCCGTTCCCGGTCTCCGCGCTGCACGGCCGGGGCTCCGGCGAACTCCTCGACGCGATCCTCGACGCGCTGCCCGACGCGCCCAAGATCGTCGAGAACCGGCCGCGCGGCCCCCGCCGGGTGGCGCTGGTCGGCCGGCCCAACGTCGGCAAGTCCAGCCTGCTCAACCGGTTCTCCGGGGAGGAGCGGGCGGTCGTCGACTCGGTCGCCGGCACCACCGTCGACCCGGTGGACAGCCTGGTGGAGATCGGCGGCGAAACCTGGCAGCTGGTCGACACCGCCGGGCTGCGCAAGCGCGTCGGCAAGGCCAGCGGCACCGAGTACTACGCCAGCCTGCGTACCGCCGGGGCCATCGAGGCGGCCGAGGTGGCGGTGGTGCTGCTCGACTCCAGTGAGCCGATCAGCGAGCAGGACCAGCGGATCCTGACCATGGTCGTCGAGGCCGGCCGGGCCCTGGTGATCGCCTTCAACAAGTGGGACCTGGTCGACGCCGACCGCCGGTACTACCTGGACAAGGAGATCGACCGGGAGCTGCGCCGGATCCCCTGGGCGATCCGGCTCAACCTGTCGGCGCAGACCGGCCGGGCCGTCGACAAGCTCGCCCCCGCGCTGCGCAAGGCGTTGGCGAGCTGGGAGACCCGGGTGCCCACGGCACAGCTCAACCAGTGGCTCACCGCCCTGGTCCAGGCCACCCCGCACCCGGTGCGCGGCGGTCGGGCCCCGAAGATCCTCTTCGCCACCCAGGCCGGTGTCTCCCCGCCGAGGTTCGTGCTGTTCACCACCGCGCCGTTGGACGCCGGCTACCAGCGTTTCGTCGAGCGCAAGCTCCGCGAGGAGTTCGGCTTCGAGGGCAGCCCGGTGGAGATTTCGGTACGCCCCCGCAAGAAGCTCGGCCCCGGCGGCCGGGGCAAGGCCCACGGCTGACCCGGCACCTCCAAGGGCTGCCGCTCCCACCCGGGGACGGCAGCCCTCCCGTGCCCCTCCTTTCCTAGGACGCTTTAGGGGTGGTGGCGGTGCGCACCGACGCGGCAGGGGGCTGTGCGCGCGGTGCGAAGATCCTGCGCTAAGCTGTACCGGCTGCCGCAGGGGAAACCAGGCGGAGAGCATCGGGACGTGGCGCAGCTTGGTAGCGCACTTGACTGGGGGTCAAGGGGTCGTCGGTTCGAATCCGGCCGTCCCGACAAGGTAAAACAGCAGGTCATGGGGCTGATCCGACACATCGGGTCGGCCCTTCTGGCTTCCCGGGGACCACGTCGGTCAAGTGCGCCGTCCGATGGCGCTCCTTGACCGCCGGTCAAGGAGCGCCAATTGGCGTGTGATCCGACCACTGGCGTGCGATGCAGATCCGCCGAGTGATGTGTGAAGGATCCAGCAAGCCAGGGGGGCGACAGGAGGGCCGTCGAGGCAAGGACCTGTCATGCCGAGAACAGTGTTTCGTCAGCGGGACTTGGCAGAAGCTTCCGTCATGCGAAACCATTCACGCCTGGCGTGCGAGTTTCGAGTCAAGCCGCCTGCCAAACGATAACAGAGGGCGCGACCGAGCGGTCGGAGCCATTTGGTATCCACACCTGTGCGCGAAATGAACTATCACTCAGGCATCGCAAATGCCCTACTGTATAATCCGTTCCATTTAGTGTTCTTCTCTCATAAGTGGCGATCCGTAGGCGATGGAAATCAGGGACCCTGACGCCTCGAAGCTTGCATTCGGAAACCACCGATAGTCGAATTAGTCTCTCGGCTTCGACTGCATCGGATACTTCATAACGCCCTCTGCGTCTCAGGGACCTTTTTGCCAAATCGTACACGCCGTTGCCGACAAATCCGCCGCCCGCGGCTCCAAGCAACCATTTCCCTATTTCAAGGGCAGTTTCACCTGCACCGTAGACTGGATTGTTGCCGAAAGGGCGCCCCTCGGCAATTTCGCGATATTGAGTAAACCTTTTCTCGCGATTCCGGGACTCGTAACACAGGCTCAATATGCGGCGTTGCGGCTCCGGTAAGGTGATCGGCTGATCTGAGTTCATCGCTCCATGGTATCCAGCAGAATCCATGGCATCGTTGGTTGGGTTACCGTCGGAAGCAGCGAGAGGAAGTCTTGACGCCGTCGCGACAGCTTTGCACCCTCTGCTCACATCACTGTGCGGTCATAGCACAATGGTCAATTCCGCCCAACGCGGCGCGGTGGTCGGTCGCCAAGAGCCGAATGCTGCAACCACCGGCGTGCCGGCGATCGGGGACCAGGCGGGGACCGCACGCCCTGCGCGATGGTGGCCGGCATGCCGTCGCCTGCACGGCGTGATCGCGGGGAAAGCGTGCGTGACATGCATGGACGTGTGGCGAATCGTCCTGGGGGTCAAGGGGTCGTCGGTTCGAATCCGGCCGTCCCGACAGACAAAAGCCCTGACCAGCGAAAATGTTGGTCAGGGCTTTGACTTTCATCTATGGAGATTTGAACCTCCTTCGAAGACCCCCCGTTTAGCGGGGGCGGCACGCTCTGGTGCCCGGTGACCAGAGGGGGTCCGTGCGTCCGACGGACGCACACGGACAGCGCAACAGTCGACGAGATGCCGCCGGACACATCGTTGCTGAGCTGCGCAGTCGTCTACCGCAGATGCTGTGGGGGTCGAAAGGGTCGTCGGTCTGCATCAGGCCGTCCGAAGGACAAAAGCCCCTGACCGGCGGAAGCGCTGGTCAGGGTGGTGGTCCAGCCATCGACGTACGGCGGCGAGGTCGATGCGGTTCAGTCCCCTGTGCGGGTCGACGCGGTGCAGGGCGTGCCGATCGCGGGTGAGCAGCGGGAGAACGGCAGGAGTGGATGTTCAGGTGAGGTCGTCGCTCACCTCAACCCACCGGGCGTACGCCTCAACGGCGAGGCGGCGCTACGTGATGTCGAACAGTTGCCTCAGCCTGGCCTCGATCAGGGGTTGACCGGCGGCGGACACGTCGTAGTGGCCGGCTCCTTCGAGGACGGCGAGGTTGATGTCGTTTCCGTTGATCAGCATCTTGTTGACGGTGTCGTAGGTGACCGTGGCCGGGCTGGTGATGTCGTCGGTGCCGTACAGCCAGAGAATCGCCCCCGGTAGCGTCGAGTTCTCCAGCCTGCCCTGGTTCTCCGCGTAGAACCGCTTGTTCTCAGGCAGCGAGTTCGGGGTGTCGCCGCGAACACCGGGGTAGGTGGTCAGCCGGTGTGCCGGCGACGCGCTCAGGTAGTTCTGGATGTCCTGCTTGACCAGGGCGTTCAGATCGTCCAGGCAGGTACGCCAGTTGTCACGGTAGAACCTCAGCATGGTGGGGCCGTAGATCGTGGCGGGGTCGATGTCGTAGCCCGCGTACCGTTCGGTCCTGGTGAAGTAGATGGTCTCCGCGTTGGCGAAGACGAGTTGCTCGATCTGGTGCTCCGTTGGCGGGAGCCCCGATCGTGCAGCCGCCTCGATGTCGTTCCACAGGACCCGGTTCATGGCGGGCACGTCCGGTACCGGGGCGAGGGTGATGGTGCCGCGGTACTCCAGTTCGGGGTCGGCCATGGTGGCCTGGTCGGAGTAGTACGCGGCGGCCAGAGCGGCGAAGCCACCTTCCGACCAGCCCGCCGGCACCCACTGACCCGACAGTCGGTCACCGAGGAGCCGCTGCGCGGCCACCGCGGCGAAGACCATCGAGTTTCCCTCGCTGGACAGCTCGTAGTAGCCGTGCCCCTCCGGGACACCCTCGGCCACCGGGCCGAGTCCCTCGTAGTCCGGGGCGACCACGGCGATGTTCATCTTCAGGATGGACGCCAGCAGGGCCGCGTTCGGCCCGTCGGCCCACCGGCCGTGCTCCTGGAGTTGCACGCTCGGCGCGCACTCCGGAGCCCACCCGACGGTGCCGTGCCCCCACACCACGAGTGGCCACCCGCCGGCCGGTGGTGCCTGCGTGGGCAGGAACAGCATGGCGGTGGCGTTGATCTGGCCGCCCCGGATACCGGGCATGCGGTAGACGACGAGTTGACCGTCGGCCACGTCGGCGATCACCGATGGGACGTTACGCAGCGGCGTGGGGGTGCCGACCACGTCCCCGTCGGCGGCCATCTCGACGGTGCCGGTCGGACCACCGTCAGCACCCCATGCCGGGGCGACGGGGATCAACAACCCCACCAGCAGCACGACGAGCGGGAATCCGCGTCGGACACGACCACGTCGTCCGTGTGATCCGATGGGGCAACTGGTCATCCTGCTCCCGTCGTCGTGAGTTCCCGAGACTGTCCCGGGCAGGGCGTCATGCTCCACCACCACCGACGTGACCCGTCGCGTCGTCCGAGCGCCACCACAGGGCGCCGGGCAGCCGGGAGCACGTGGCCGTGACGTGTGCCGGGTCGGCAGGCCGGATCCCCGCGACGAGCCTCCGGTTCCGGTGCCTACGGGTCGAGAATAGGCCCGTGCGGTCAGGTCAGAGATGGTTTTCCCGGGCCGGCCCCGGGCCGGCGGCGACGACCGGCCCGTCCGACGCCATGACCACTCACCGGGTAGGTGGTCGCCCGACCCCGGCAGCGGGAAGGAAGCCCTACCCGGCCAGTCCTCCGTCACCACGTAGACCTCACCGTCACCGGGTTGACCCGACCTGCCGGCATCATCGGGGCGACCCGCCGCCAGGCCCACCCAGGAGCACGACGGCCCATGGCGTCCTGGCCTTCTCCGGGATCACACCATGGCGGGACCTTCCTGACGAATTCGACATGTGGGAGGGCACCGACTCCTGGTCCCGTCGCTGGACGGCGGACGCACGCCGCTTGACCTGCCACTTGTATTTTGCAAGTATGGCCCGTGTGAGCCTCTTCATCACCTGCCCGGTCGAGAGCGTCGAGCGCGCAACCGCCTTCTACACCGCCCTCGGCTGGACCCTCAACGCCGAGATGTCCGACCACAACGTGTCGTGCTTCGCGATCGCCCCCGAGCAGTACGTCATGCTCGGCAGCCGCGAGATGTACGCGAGCGTCGGCGGAGTCGAAGAGTTGATCGGCGGACCTCGGACGCCCTCGAAGGTCACGGTCTCGTTCGACCTGGGCAGCCGGGAGGCGGTCGACGAACTCGTCGACCGCGCCGGCGCTGCTGGCGGGCGGATCGGTGACACCGACGACTACCCCTTCATGTACCAGCGTCAATTCGACGACCCCGACGGCTACCACTACTCACCGTTTTGGATGAAGACGGACGCCGATCCGACCGCGTGAGCGATCTCGCCGCGGCCCTCGACATCGTCGGAGCACGGTGGGCCCTGCTCATTGTGGAACGGCTGCTCGACGGGCCACAGCGCTACGGCGATCTGCAGCGTGACCTCGGCGTGCCGACAAACATGCTCGCGATACGCCTGCGCGAGCTCGAAGCGGCTGGCGTGCTGATCCGCCTGCCCCTTCGACACAACACCCGGGCCTATGCGCTGACCGACCGCGGGTTCGCCTTGCGCGAGGCGATCGTCGCACTCGGCAACTGGGGCAGACGCGACTCCTGATACGGCACCGCCGTCCGGGATCATGGCTGGTCGTTCACGGGAGGCAGAGTATGCAGGGCACGGTAGGGAGATGACTGCTATCGGAGGCGGTCCGATGGTAAGAGACATGACGCCGCGTCAAGCGGTCGACGTACGGGTGCACCGCTGGCTGACGATCGTGGGGGCGCTCCTCACCGCCGCAGCCCTGCTGCTGTTGTCGCTTCTGCCTGACCCGCCCGCCGAGGCGGTCGCGATGACGGCGTGGGTCGAACGCGGCCACTCATTACTGATGTGGAGCAACGAACTGCTGTTCTTCGCGGTCATCTGCTGGGGAGCCGGTGCGCGCGGTCTATTCAGCGCGGGCCTGGCCGGCCCGTCGGCGTGGATCGACGTGGGAAGGACCGCTCTCACAGTCGCCCTCGTCGCGCTCGTCGTCGTACTGCTCGCGGTGGGGCGTCTGGTCTACCCGGTGTTTGAGATCGACCTGTCAGCCGAGGTCGTAGCCCTGCTCGTCAGCTCGACGTTCGGCGCCCTGCACGTGGCGTTCCTGGGTTTCGCCGTTGCTGCGGTGACGCTCGGCTGGTCGACACGCGCCGGACTGGCCGGGCGAGCTGTCGGCATCGTTGCCGCAGCCGCATTCGTCGTGGGCTCCTTCCCCTGGTTGACACCGAACTGGTGGAACTCACTGGTTCCGGTGCTGCTCGCCGCGTGGGGTGTCTTTCTCGCCCGCGTAACCCGCACCGAGAATTCCGGCGACGCTACGGAGAAGGCGGGTACCACTGTCTAAGGGATGTCTCGTAACTCGGTGATGGCGTTGCCGGTCAACGGTTGCGGTGTCACCCGAGCAGAATGATGTTGTGGAGGTGGGCGATGCCGG
>NZ_JBEZFY010000025.1:0-25662 GCF_040649765.1 Micromonospora sp. NPDC048894
AACTCACGAGGGTAGGGCTTGGGCACAGCAACATCCTTCCAGCTCACCGTCAGGGCAAGCCATCTCAGATGTCACCTATCGGTGCAGCAGACCCAAGGCAACAGTGCGCTGTGTCGCTGGCTGCTAATCCGTTGTCGCCGGCACACTGACGGCGGCGGGACCAGGACGAAGTAATGCAGGCGGTGACGCCTAGCGGCCGGCCTGGGCGTGGTATTCGTTCACGACTTCCTGCGGGATGCGACCCCGGTCGGAGATGCTCTTGCCGGCCTTCTTCGCCCAGTCCCGGATCGCCTGGTTCTGCTCCCGGTCGGTCGTGACGCGACCTCGACCGTTGCTGGCCCGACCGTCTGCGCCTGCCACCCCACGAGTGGTCCGAACACCGGCCAGGCCGCCGCGACCGACCCTGGTGCCCTTGGCCGTGTACGGGGCGAAAGCGTCACGGAGTTTGTCGGCGTTGACGGCGGAAAGGTCGATCTCGTACTGGACCCCGTCGAGAGCGAACTTGACCGTCTCGTTCGCGTCCCCGCCATCCAGGTCATCGATAAGCCTGTGGATAATCTGCCTGGCCATACCTTGCTCCATCCGCGTCAGCTGTCCTGTCGATTGCCAATACAATAGCTTGCTCCGCGACCGCTATGACAGTGGACAGGGTGGCCTCCGAATAGGCCGGTTCCGATCGGATCCACGGCCAGATGTGGCTCATCCTTCTTCGCGAGGTCGGGAGCGGCATGTGGCGCACGCCTTCCGTACCGGCATGGACCCTGCGACTTGCCAGATCGCCGAGACGACCGGCCGTGCACGATTCGCGTCGAGGTACCTGGTGAAGGGGTGACAGCGTTTGTCGGTCGGGGCCGATGGCCGCTAGGACACACAGTGCGGAACCGGCGTCAGGGCTTCGAAGGGGCCGGCGGCGACGATCGCCCGCATCTAAGAAGGCATGAGTGTCCCATGACGTGCTGCTGCGCTGGGGCGATACTCCCTGCGGGGGGTGTCGAGAGGCGACGAAGGAGCGCGACTTCACGTCGACACAAGGAGATGGCGCTCGTGTAGCCTCGGAGAGTGTCCTTGCCGCCCCATCGTGGTGACCTCGCCAAGGGCATCCCCAGGCAACTCGCGGCCTTGGCCGACGAGCTGGTGCCGATGCGAAGGCGGATTTTTCTCACCTAGTAGAGGAAATCGCTACGTCGCCATGTCTCGACCACCCACGCTCTCTGCACCCCGCAACCCCTGACCCCAAAGCCGAGCCGACCTCGTCGCTGGACTCGGCGAGTCTGCGCCCTGCATGTCGACGCGGGATGGCGGAGCGCCGTGAGCGTGGGCATCCGCCGTCGACGGCTCTGGTGAGGGCGCGGTGCGGGTGCCTAATCTCAGTCAGTGGCGGAGCGCTAAAGGTGGCGGTCGTCTCGATCGAGCGGGATGGGAGCCGATGGGCGAGAGTCGGGCGACGAAGCGGATCTCCGGTGCTGCGTACAACGCGTTGCGGGCTGCGCTGGCCGGGGTGTTCTGGTATCGGCCGACGCTGGAGAAGTTCCTGCGGGCCGCGTTGCGGGAGCATCCGGAGTTGCTGGCCGGGGTGAACTTTGGGGTTTCGAAGCGCGAGATCGCCGACGAGGTGGTCGACCGGCTTATCGAGGGCGAGAGGGTCTATCAGCACGCGAGCGTGCAGTTGATGGTCGAGCTGGCCAACATGCAGCGGTTTCCCGAGCTGGAGCGGCACGAGAACGCCGAGAAGTGGCTGCCGCGGGCGCAGGCGGCCGTCGCCGACCTGAAGACGTACACAGTCGCCTACGAGGATCTGATCAGCGAACGTGAGCGCCTAGATGCCGAGCAGGCGGCCTATACCCAACAAGTCGAGCTGCAGAGGCGCTTCGCACAGGACCTCGATGACCTGCGCGTCCGATTCCTGGCCATGCACTCGATGGACGACGTGCACGAGCGGGGTCGGCAGTTCGAGGACTTTCTCAACACCCTGTTCGCGCTGTTCGACCTCTCTCCCCGGCTGGCCTACTCGCTGGCGGCCGAGCAGATCGATGGGTCGGTCAGCTTCGACACCGACGACTACATCATCGAGGCGAAGTGGACCAAGGATCCGGTCAGCCGGGAACAGGCTGACTCCTTCGCCAAGAAGGTTGAGCGCAAGGGCAAGAACGCCCTCGGGCTGATCATCAGCATCAACGATCTGAGCGAGCCCGCGCGTACCACCTACAGCGAGGGCACCTGCTTCATGACCATGAGCGGGTCCGACCTCTTCGCGATCCTCGAGGGACGCATCCCTCTGGACGATGTGCTGCGGCGCAAGAAGCGGCACGCCAACGACACGGGCAGCTGTCATTTTCCGGTCGCCGAAATGTTCTGACCCGACCCATCCGAGACCGTGCAGGCGCGGCCTGGCAGACCGATTTGTAATTTTTAGGGTTGGGCGAGATGGTGGCAGAGGGGGCAGAAGTCGCGCCAGGCCGCGAGTAGATACTGCAGTTCGCGGATAGTTGAACGCGACGTGAGAGATCTTTGCCTAGACTGCATGGGTGACAGTTCGCGTGCCTGATCCTGCTTCACCCGACCTATTCGTGGTCCGGCGAGCCGTGCGGGCGCTCGACCAGGAGTTGGCCGCGCTTCAGGAAGAAGTTGAGCGCTACGGACGTGATCCGCAGTCAAGCTGCCTCCATCTTGCCGAGGGCACAGCCTGGCGGCAGGCGCCGGCGCATACCCAGCGCGCTCACCGGCGGAGGCTGCGGCAAGACGTACTTGCGTACGCGCGTCTCGCCACGGTAAGCGTCATTGACCACCTCTGGGCGGTCCGCCAGTTACTGGCCGTTTCTGGTTATCTGCCCCTGTTTGCCTACGCCACGGCGGGTCGGGCTGCGTGCGAGGCGGCAGCGAAGGTTGGATATCTGTTGAACGAAACCATCGGATATGAGTCTCGATTGCTGAGGGGTGCGGTGTTGTTGCGCGAGGACGCCGAATCCCGGATGAAGGCCGCGAAAGCGCTGCCCGAAGATTTCCCCGTTGCGGAGACGGCGGTCAGAGATGCGCAATACCACTGGAACGTGATCACTGGCCGGATCAGCAGAGCGGGGATCATCGAAATCTGCAATAGTGGCGGCAGGCCCGTCCGGTTGCAGATCCCTGGCCTTCCAGGCCGTGGGCAACCGATAAAGGTGTTGCTTAGTGATCTTGTATCGGCCGCGTTTCCCGATCGGCCGAACCTGTACCGGCAAGCGTCGGGCACGGCGCACAGTGCGCCGTGGATGCTTTCCGACGCCGTGGTGTCCTCCCCCGGCCCTCACCTTGAGCTGACACCTGACATCCTCGGCATCGGCGCGGCCGCTCTAGTCTGTATCGACGCCGGCGGTGTGGTGTCGGCGGCGTACGCTGCATATTACGGCCACGATCCAGCGCCTGCCGCCCGGGCCCGCAAGGTCCGCACAACCGCTTTGGACCTGTGCATGAACGATTGGTTTTCCCAGCGGCGTGTTTTTGGCTGATATGCGTATAGCAGTTCAGCGTCCTTCGCCATCAATGCTACAGGGCGATCGTAGTACTCCACCTCCGGCTGACGCGTCACCCCGAGGGAATCAGTCGATCAAAATCAGCAGGGCGGCTCTGGGGTTCGGGCGCTGGACGAGACCGCGGCGCTCAAGCTCTTTGACGGCGGAGGTACGGATAGCCTTGACATTGTGGATGTTTAGGTCGAATTCCATCATTAGCCAGGGGTAAAGAGGCTCGCGGCAGACACGTCGTCCGTTCTCGATAGTGGCGTGTGCCTGCACGAACCGGTAGACGGCATCGGCGTACTCGGGGATCTTGACCATGGCGACCTCCAGAGGCTTCCCCCTACACTAGTGCCTCGTCGCGCAGTCCTGAATGGGCTCATCTAGCCAGGCCATCAGGCGATATCAACCTTCAAGAAGAGGCAGGTCTACCCACGTCCCATCGCGCATAGGTCCGTTGTGGCGCTTGATGCTTTAGTGATGGCTTGCGCTCCCTTAACGCAGGTAGGGGGTAAGGAATTTGTACGCATACGGCCAGGGGATGCGTTCCTGCTCGAGCAGCAGGCCAACCCCATTCTGCGCCGCATAGTTGACGAGGTAGGCATACACGGCTGCTTCGTTCGCGTTCAAATTTGTGAGCTCGGTGCGCTGCGGCCCCGCGCCGTCGACGGCAAGGTAGCGGAATTTCTCCAACGTCGCCATGTCCATAAGGATGGTTTCCGCCTTGATTCCGTATCCTCGCAGATCATGGACGAATTGTAACCCGGGAGTGTCAATGTCGCCCCAGTAGAGCACTCGGTTCGCGTTGGCCACCCAGTCGATTTGGGCGTACTGGGCGACACTGAAGCCTTGGCCGTGGAGAACAGCGACGTCCGGGTAGTCGCCGGTAAAAGCGTATCCGGTTTCCTTGTTCTCGATGATTAGAACGGTGCGGGGCCTGTTTTTCCAGGCACTGAGGTCGTTCACGCTCGCGGCGAAGTTCCGCATGCCGCCTACGCTGTCGCGAATCTGGGGGTCGAGGACGGCGACTTGGACGAGGTCTGGTGGCACGCGGAGCCCGAGGCGTTGGTGAAGGCGGATGCGGCTGGAAGATCCGGCGGTCGAGGGTGCCTCGACTACGTCATCTTGGTCGCTGTCGCCAAGGAGAGCCAGTACGAGTCGTGCATGTTTGGCGAGCCACTTGGTGTCTAGGCCCTCGATAGGAAGTTGACGAAGCAGCATGCCGGAGGTCGGGTTGTTGTGTAGCCATGCGGCGGCTCGGGCGAGGCGCTGGTGGTCCGCGTCGTTGAGTTCGGTGATGCGGCGGATGATGCCGGCGAAGTCGGCGCCAGGGAAGGTTCGCTGCAGCATGGTGAGCCGCTGGCCACATCGTCGCCAGGTCGCGTGGGTGTCCGGGTGGCAGGCGGCAGCCTCGCCCGGATGCCGCAGCATCAGCGTCCGCGGCACTTGGTGGGTGCCAGTCGGGAAGCGCAAGTTGGTGTACTCGATCTGTCCAGGTCCCCTGTACGACGCCCACTCGTCTGCCCAGGCGTGGCAGCCGATCGGGTCCAGTGAACGTTGGTCTGTCGTCGGTGGATGGAGCGGGATGCGCATGGGCCAGGCACCGGTCCCGCGGGCCCACGTCGGATAGTCCTGCTGGAACCGCCGGTGCACCCACGCCATCACATCCTCAGGTCGGCGCATCGCGGTTGTCATTCCTCGTCGCGCCGGGCCGCGAGTTGCCCGAAGGTCGCCGAGGCGGCGTTGGAGCGCGGACCGTCGGGCAGTTGCCGCTTCTCCACGAGGACGGCCTGTCCGATGAAGGGCTCGATGATGCCGGACATCCGAATAGGAGCGGCGATGACCAACTGGAAGCCGAACTCGTGGAAGACGCCGAGCGCCTGGGCGGCGAACGTTTCGTCGGACTTGCTGAACGCCTCGTCGAGCATAAGCGGCGCGAAGAGCGGTACGCCGTCGCCCGTGCCTTCAGCCAGGTTGTAAGTCAACGCTGCAGCCAGGCAGAAAGCGACGAGCTTTTCCTGTTCGCCACCGGAGTTCGTGGAGGTGTTGCTGAAGGTGGCGACAGTGGTTCCATCCTCGATCTTTTCTTCGCGGCCATAGAAGGAGAAGGTGTTCCGCACGTCGAGGATGTTGTCACGCCACTGACGGCCGTCGGTAGTGTCCGAGGTGAAGCGGGCCATGAGCTGCCGGACCCGCTTGAATTGGAGCCGAGACGCATCGGCATCCTTGCGGGCGGCCGGCGCGTGCCGCAGTAGCGTGTCTACGGCATTGCGGAACAGGCGTGCGTCCTCGGACGGCTGCGCCTTGTGAGCGATCTGCAGCCGCGTTCCGGCATTAAACTCCACGCGCCTCAAGCCCTCGTTGACCATGGTGATCCGCTTGCGGATCTCGGTCGAGGATTTCTCGACCTCGCGTTGCAGGAAGCTGATCGATGGCACCATGTCGTCGGCGATCAGTCGCTGAAATCGATCCATCGCTTCGGGCAGGCGCCGCCGCGCAATGTCGTCATGCAGGGCCACAAAGTCCGCACCGCTGCGTTCGACGTCACCACTGGTATCGGGCGCGGCGTCGGGCCACTGTTCGATGAACGCCTTGATGGACGACTCCAGCTTCGTCTGAGCCACCTTCCGAACGCCGTCGGCCCTGTCATGGCGCGCAGTCAAATCTCTGCGCATGGCGACCGCGACAGGTTGAAACGCTTCCGGATTGAGGGGCGCCGCCGTTGCGGCAAGCACCTCGTCCAGAAACTCTCGGTCGCCGGGGTCGTCAACTGTGTGCGGATGGTTCTTCAACGACTCTTGAAGGTCGACGAGTCGGGGCATTCGCTTGGTGAGCGCCTCGATCTCATTGCGGATTCCCGCACATTTCTGTTCGGCCGCCCTGTGGCGGCCCTGCGCGTTGTTGCGCTCCTTTTCCAGGCGCTGCAGATCCTCGTTCTCGCTCCGGATCGCCTCGATTCGGTGCTGCAACTCGTTAATGCGGCGACTCGTCTCCCACTTGTCAAGGACAGCCCAGGCGGGATAGTCATCGAGCTGATGTACAGCGGCGATCGTGTTTTCCGCCGCACGCAGGCGATTCTGATGCTCGTCCGCCTTCTCGGTCGCGATGCGGCGCCGTTCGTGGAGGGTGTCGACCTCGGCCTTCAGCGCCTCCCGCTTGGCGATGGTGTTGACGCCGAGGATGTAGCTGGACGGATTAGTGACCTCCTCACGGTCGTCTTTGCGGTAGTGGTTGCCGGGCAGCTTCAGCGTGCCGCGCACGGTCACGGCTAGGCGGTGCTCGTCGAGGTCATCGGCCGTCTCGACGCAGACGTGCTCGAAGCGCTGCGCGAGCTGGGCCGCCAGCCACATGTGGTAAGGGTGGGTCTCATCGACGATCAATTTGCTGGCCAGGGTGCCTGGCCGGGGAGCGGGCTGATGATCGGAGGTGGCCGTGACGGTGTTGTACTCGACGATGCCCCTCATGTCATTCTCGTCGATGAACCGTCGGACCGTGGCTGCATGGTGTTCCGGCACGAGGAGGCGGAGTCCGTAGTTGCGCAGGACCTTCTCCGCGGCCGGCCGCCACCGCTCCTCGTCGGGTGCGAGATCGACGAGCTCGGCGACGTAGGGCAGATTCACCACATGCACACCCACGCCGTGGGCGATGGCCAGGCGTCGGGCGACTTCCCGCTTCGGGATCAACGTGGGCGCCGACTGCAGCGCCTCCAGTTCGCCCTTCTTTTCCTGGTACGCCCGCCGGGCCTCGCTGAGGGCATCCGCGACGTCGTATCTGGACTTCTTCAGGTCCGTCTCGGCTGTCTGTGCGGTCTCAAGAATGCGGGGAAGATCGGCCTTCAACTGAGCGAACGCATCAGCCGTAGTCGGAGCTTCGCGCTGAAGCCGGGTCACGATTCCACCGTAGGCGCGATAACTTGCCTTGGCCGCCCCGTCTTCGGCTTCGGCGACACTTAGTGCCGACTCCAGGCTGCGTATGGCCTCGGCTTCGGTTTCCCACTGCCTGTCGAGGAGTTTGAACTCGTTGAACCGTTTCTTGCGTTCTTCCTCCTCGATGCGGAGCGTTTCGTCCAGCTTTTCCAAGCGATCGTCGATGTGCTCGAGTTCGCCTTCGACGGCGTGGAGGTGTGCACCGCGCAGGTATCGTTCGAGCGGCTCGCCTAGCAATTGCTGCGCCCTGTTAAGGGAGGTTTGCGACTCCCTATACTGTTTCCACAATTCGGGGACGTCTCTCAGGACCCGTTCCTGGCGGTGAGCGCGCTCGGCAGTTTGGAATGCGTCGTTGAGAGGCGTGAAGGAGGCCACCATCCGCGCTGCGGCGACGTAGGTCGCGGGCTTGTCGAGCATGTTGTCGCGGATGAACAGGTTCAGGTCGCCGACGTTCTTCAGTGCCTTGGCCTTGCCGAGCAGCGAGATGGCGGTCTTCGACGTGCCGAGACCCACCCGCCGAGCCAAATCCTGGACGTAGTTGCCTTGGTTGGAGCCGGGGTCGTCGAGTGGCGGATACGTTGCCTTGAGCCATCTGGTGTCGAACCGCCGCGCGGCCCACTCCTCCAGGACATCGAGGGAGAAGCACCCCTGGTGGAGTTGGTACAGGGACTTGAGCGATCCACCGTCGGTTTCCGTACCGGTGAACCACTTCACCACCACGGCGGTAATGACAGAGCCGAGGCCGTTGTCGTAGGTCGCCGCGACGGCCGACCAGGTGGGCTTGCCGCCGCGCAGGTACTGCACATGCGCTTGATCATTTTCGTCGTGGTTCTCCGACCAGGCGCCGCGTACGTAGTCGGCGATGGAGCGAGTGCTCTGCTTGGCGCCACGCGCGGTGAGGTCGGCCGAGGCGTTGAAGCGCTGGTCCGTGCTGGGCAGCAGGACGGCGGAGTGGGCGTCCAGCAGAGAGGACTTGCCGGAGCCGGACAGACCGGTCAGCAGCACGCCGCGCTCGTCAACGTCGATCGACTTGTAGCCGCAGAAGGCACCCCAGTTGACCACCTGCAGTCGCGTGAGGCGGTACTGCCCGAGGTGCACCGTGCGCTTGCGACGGCGGTCAGGCATCGGTGGCCTCCTCCTCGGCCTCGACGTCGGCCACCTCGATCGCCTCACCGCGTTCAATCGCCAGGTACCGCTCCCGCAGCGCCTCGACTCGCTCGATGGTGAGCAGCGAGGTGATGACCCCATAGATCAGATACCGCGTGGTGCCCTTGACCGGCTTGATGATCGTGGCATCGTCGAGCAGCTTGATGGCTGTCATGACCTTCTTGTGAAAGGCAGCCTCGTCGGTGTCGCCTGGGCGCTTGTAGGCCAGCATGTGGTCAAGCATGTCGGCGGTTTCGACGACCGGGTCCTCGATCGACATCAGGTATTGCTGGTACAGGTACAGAGCGAGCGCGCTCGCGGCAAGGCTCAGCGTCCGGGTCCGCAAGATCGCGCGACTCGAGGGGTTCGGATCGTCGGCCTGCCGGGTGAAGGCGTGCCGGTGTTCGCGGTTGATCTCCAGGATGAGGCCCAGCTCGGACAGTCGGCTGCGTAGCACGTCCTCGTACTGCAGGACTACGGGCCAGTGTTTGCGTTGCTTGTCGCTGATGTGCGGCGCGGCCACCAGTTCCTGCAGGGTCCAGCACACCTCGGCCGGCAGCTGGCTGGTGTCGCCGTCGAAGCGCGGCTGTGGCCCAGGGCCGGCGATCAGGGTCCCCACCGTCTCCCCGTCGGAGTCGGCGAAGAACTCGTTCGGATCGAGCAGCGGGCCCGCGGGGGATGTCGGTCCGGCGTCGTCGAACAGCTCCGGCCCGAAGATGTCTTCGAACGGGGGCTGCGGCTCAGTGGACATCGTGCAGACCTTCCAACAAGGTGGCCGGCGCCCTAGACGCCGAGCCGCGAGGGTGCGGGGACGGCGCCAGGTCGGGTAGCTCGGCGCCGAAGACGAGGTACGGGACGGTGAGGTCGCGGTCCCCGCCGCGGATGCGGACCTGCACGGTGGTCGTCGTGGTGGGGTCGACGTCGCCGTAGCGGGTGGCCAGCGACCACAAGGCGACGACGTCGCCGGTACGCGCAGCGGGTAGGCAGGTGAGGACCTCGGGCAGGGTGGCGAAGCCGCCGTGTGCGGCGAGGGCGGCGTGGACGGCCGAGCGCAGCGCCGCCCAATCGATAGCCTCCAGGTTTCGGGCACCTGTCGGGTCAATAGGGAAGTCACCGCCGCCGGCACTGAGGGGGTCCGGCACGGCGGCGGTGCCGGGATGCAGCTTCAGCCGGCCGACCGAGGCCGTGTTCACGCCGCTGGCGGGCACGATGAAGCCGATGTCGCGCCCTCCATGCAGGCGCTGGAACGCCACGGCGGCCGCCACTTGCGCTTCGGCGATGCGGGTGCGCATGCTGCGGTAGTGCAGGACGTCCCCGCCGCGCACGAAGGTGCTGATGCGGCGGAAGGCCATCGCCCGGACATCCTCGACCTCCTGGACCCGTCGCCACATCGCGTCGATGAAGCCGGCCAGTGGCTCGGCCAGGTGAGCGGGTAGGGGACTTACCTGGGCGGTGATCTCCTCGATGTCGGCCTCGAGCTGGGAGCGCTGCGACGGGCGCGCGATGACGGTGGCGAAGGCCCGGAATGCCTGCCCTTCGGCTGACTCGGCGATGATGTCGTGGCCGTCGAACATCCGCTGCAGGGAGTCGGCGAACTCGGCGGGGTCGTCGGTCAGGCTCTGGCGCATCAGCGCGGCGGCGTTGTCGTGCATCAGTTCGCCGTAGCGGGCGATGTCCGCTGGGATGCGTTCGACGAGTTGCACGACTGCGGTCAGCCGGTCGACGAGTTCCCGGTGACTGACGGTGGGCAGCTCGCCTTTGTCGAGGGCATCGCGTTGCGCCACCAGCGCCGCGATCTGGTCGTTGATGGCCTCCCGGCGGGCAATGGGATCGGGATTGGCGTCGGTGGCGATTTGCCGCATCTCCGCCATCACCATCGTCAGCGCCGACTCGGTCGCCACCGAGCTGTGGCGTTGGAGGTTTCGCATCTGCCGCACGGCCTGACCGGCACCGGTGGATAGCTGATAGCGCTCGATGCGGGTGGTGGGGTCGACGCTGCGGTGAAGCCAGCCCTTGCGCGTCCAGCGGCTCAGCAGGACATCGGCGTCGGGGATGTCGGCGATGAGGGCGTCCGGTCTGGGCTCCTCGTCGTCTCCGGTGTAGCCGCGTAGAAGCACGGGCAGGTCAGCGTTGAGCTGCGCGGCGAGTGTCTGCCCGTCGACGATCTGCCCATCTCCGAGGTGGGCCGCCATCAAGGCGAGGGTGACCAGGGCGTGGGGCGAGCGCAGCAGCGACATCGTGAGGTCGGCGGCGGAGTTGCTGCGGAACTCGTGGAAGAGCTGTTCAGTGGACTTAGCCGCCATGGGCCATCACCCGCTCCTCCTTGCGCTTGCCTGGGTGAGGCCAGCGTCGACCGGGTGTGTTGAGCAGGCAGGAGGGGCAGCCGCTGCTGCTTCGGCCAACGATAATGTGGTATCGCGAAAGGCAGCCAGGGCGTTGGTGGCGGCGGTAGGCCGAGGGCGGGCACCGTGGCATCGGTAGGTAGCCATAACGGCACGCACTGTACGGGATCGCGTCAACCGGCGGGAATGGCGAAAAGGCCAGGCGGGCGTCCGGCGATGTGTCTGCCCAGTCGGTCGCCGAGGATGCGGGTTTGCTCGTCGAAGGAGTGGGGTCACGTCAGGAGCCCACGGTTGAGGTCGTCGTTGATGATTTGCTCGCGCTCCTCCGGGCTGGCCCAGTGAGCCCGACTGCCGGCGAAGGTGCGTTCGACCACGAGAACGTGGTCGGTGATCTCAGCGATCGAGCGCATGTGGCTGATGATCGTGACGAGTCGTCCGCCCATGCTGTGCGTGGCAAGAGCGTTGAGGGCGTCTTGCAGGACGCCGGAGTCGAGCGAGCCGAATCCCTCGTCCAGGAACAGGGAGTCGACCCGGCCGGAGGCCCTGCTGGCGAGCTCGACCACGGCCAGGGCGAGCGCGAGGCTCGCCTGGAAGGTCTCTCCGCCGGACAGGGTCTTCACGTCGCGCGCCTGGCCGGCCCCGGTGTCGATGATGCGGAAGTTCTCGGCGAAGCCGAACTTGCCACCGGAGATGGTCAGCAGGGTCTTGCTGGCGGCGCCGAGTAGAGCAAGTTGTCGTTGTCGGACGGCGTTAGCGACGAACTTTCCGTCAGTGAGCAAGGCAGCCAGGTCGCCCAGTGCCGTGACCGTGGGTTCGGCCCCCTGGATCCGGCGGTCCAGCTCGGCTGCCAGTGGTTGGTGTGCCGTGGCCTTCCTGAGGTCACGGCCGGCGTTGTGCTCGGCGGTGCTGGCCATCCGGACGAGCCGCTCCAGGTGGTCGTCGTCGTCGGCCTGGCAGCCGCGCCGAGCCTGCTCAGCAGCCTGCTCGGCCGCGTTGGCCGCCACTCGTGCCACCTCCGCCTGCTCGCGGCATGCGGCGACCAGCATGACGGTGTGCTTGATCAGGGAGGTGGCCCAGGCGGCTTCGTCGGCGAGGGCGACCTCGCTGGGGCGTAGAGCATGCCCAGCAGCGTCGAGGAGGGCACCGGCGTCCGCGACGCGGTCGGCCAGGGTGTCGAGCTGGCGCCGGAGGTCAGCGGCGGGACGGGTGACGTGGGTGTTGACCTCGGTGTCGAGCAGTCCCGACGCGGTGTGCAGTTCGACCACGCGGCTTCGTACGTCGTTCAGCCGGTCACAGAGCTGCTTGAGTTCGTCCTGCCGCTGCTGGGCGCGGTTACGCTGGTCGCTGATGTCCGCGAGCAGGAGTCCGTGAGCCGGGCGGAAGGCGCGCGGTACGCCACGTGCCGCGCGGTTGAGCCGCACGACGGCGGCCTCATGGTCGGCAAGCGCCTCCTCATAGGCGGCTTGCCGCCGTGCCTGCTCCTCTTCCAATACGGGCACCTGCGAGTCGGTGCGGGTGAAGTCATCGTGTGCCTCACCGTGGGCGACCTTGGCCGCTTCAAGGTCTGCGGCAGCACTCTGGACAGCCGCAGCATGGCGATGCAGGAGTTGCTCATCCGGCGTGTCTAGGTCGACGTCGCCGAACACAGTGCGGACATGGACGGTGACCTGGTCGAGGTTGACGGCGGTGGTCTTTGCCTCCTTGATCGCGTCGGCCAGCGTCTTATTCTCAGCGATCTTGGCTCGTTCGGTTGCGGCGGCCTCCTCGGCGGCCGCGCGCCTCGCGGCCTTTTGCACGGCCCTCAATGCGGTCACGCCCGCCTTGGCCGCGTCGTCGCTGGCTGCGGTGAATTCCTCCGGCAGTTCCCGCTGGCACACCGGACATGCGTCCCCAGGTACGCATCCTTCCGCGGCGACGACGGCCGCGTGCAACCGGCGCGCCCGGGCGTCCTCGTCCTCGGCCGCTTCTACCGCACGCTCGGCCTGGCGGGCCTTTACAGACGCGTCCGCCGCGTGCGCCTCGAGCTTGGCAACCTCGTCTCGACAGGCAGTGAGCTGCCTTTCCGCGTGCTGGGCAGCGTCGGTGGCATGTCGGAAGGCGGCGAGCGCACCCGCCGCGACTCGGTGTGCTGCCTCAGCGAGGGTGACGCGTCCGGTCTCTTCGTCGACGGCGCGCTTGGCGAGGGCGACCTTCTCCTTACGATTGGCGACGTCGTTCCTGCGGTTGTCCAGCACGGTCTTGCCGATGCGGACCTCGTGCTCCTCCTTCTCCAGCCGCTCGGCCTGTGTATCGAGCTGGGGCACCTGTTCGGCGAGGTGGATGAGCGTGCTGACGGCTGAGGCGGTCTTTCCCACGCCGGTGCCCTCGGCATCAGCCTGGTCGAGCTCGGCTTGGAGCCGCTGCGTCTCCCGGTCGAGTGCGTGCCGCTCCCTGTCGACCTGTTCACGCCGGCTGGCGATGTCGTTGGCAGCGGCGAGGAAGGCCTGGTACTTCGCCGCCACTTCGACCGGCGTCGCGTCGACAAGCCGGGTCCGGGCCTCGTCGAGGGCGGCGCGGCGGGTGCGGGCCGCAGACGCGGCCTTCGCCGCCTTCACTACAGCGTGTTGGGCAGCCTGAAGAAGGCCGAGGCGTTCCTGAGCGGCGCGCTGACGCTCGGTGGCCTCCCGGATCGTCGCCGCGGGGTCGCGCATGAATTCGGCGCGTCGCTCGCGGTATTCGCCCAGACGCCTCGCGAGGCGGGTATGCAAGGTGAGGGCGTGTTCGCGGACCGCGCTGAGCTGGTCCAGTCCGAGCAGCGACTTAAGGATCGTCGACCGCTCTCGGTCGCGCATGCGCAACAGTTCCTGGAACCGGCCCTGCGGCAGGATGACCGACCGTAGGAAAGTGTCGTAGTCCAGGCCGATGATGCGCCGTATCTGAGTAGTGACAGCGCCTGCTCCGGTGGCCACGACGGTGCCGGCGTCGACGTCGGTCAGCCTGTGCAGCGCGGCGCCGCGGGCGCTGGTGGAGCGTTCCACCCGCCATACGGTGTTGTTGCCGGACTGGAACGTGAAGGCCAAGCTGAGGGTGCCGTCGCCGCTGTGGGCGATGAGATCAGAGACGCTACCGCCGTACCAGCTGCACCGGTTGTAGAGGCCGTAGCACATGGCATCGAGGAGGGTGGACTTGCCGGACCCGGTATCGCCGAGGATCGCGATGAAGGTCTTGCCGGTGAAGTCGATCATCTGGGGCTCAACGTAGGAACGCAGGCCCGTGAAGGTCAGTTCCAGGGGCTTCATGCGGCAGCCTCGTTTTCCTCGGCCGGAACGGTGAAGGTGCTGAGGTCCTCGGCGAGAAGCTCCTCAGCGGGGAGAGCCGGCGGGAGTTCGTCGCCCGCGTGGTGCAGCAGGGTGCCGAACAGCTCGAGCACGCGCTCGGCGCTCGCCGCACGGGTGCCCTGCTCGGCGAGGTAGCCGCTGAACATGGCGACGTTGTCCGGTTCGCCCTCGGCGGGTGTGTCTGGGGTGATGAGGTCGAGCTTGCGGTCCGCCGCATTCTCGTCGATCTGCACGATCGTGGCGTCGGGGAAGAGCGTCCGGATCTGCCGCGACAGGTCCGGCTCGTGGCTCGGAGTGTGAACCACGATGCGGCAGATCTCGGTAGTGATCGAGGCGGCGCGTGCCCGGAGCTCGTCGAGCGTGCCGGTGGCGACGTGGAGTCGCCGCCCGGTGTGCAGCGGGAGGCGTTCGATGCGGGCCGGGTTGCCGGGGTGAAGGTGGGCGAGGACGACGCTCTTGGCCTCGCCGACTTCGCCGAAGTCGAGTTGGATCGGCGAGCCAGCGTACGCGCCGCTGACACGGCCCGGCAACTCCTGCGGCTTATGGATGTGCCCGAAGGCGGCGTAGTCCACCGGCGGAATCTGCTCCGGGTCGGTGGCGTAGAAGTCGCAGGTGTGATTCGGGTTCTCCGTGCGCGACGGAACGCTGCCAGCGAGGTACTGATGCGCGGCTAACACGCTGACGTCGCTGCCCGGGTCGAAGTCCTCATGGAGGCGATGTAGCAGCTCGCGCTGCACGGTCGCGATGTGCGCGGCGTAGGCCTTGCGCCGGGCGCTGGGATCGTCGAGGACTGTGACGACGCGGTTCGCGGTGATGAACGGCAGGGCTGCGAGGTGCAACCGACCGTCGCCGACCGGGAACCGAAGCACGGTGCCCACACGCACGGCGTCGGGATCGGCGACGATGTTGATGCGCTCGCCGTGACGCAGCAGCCCATGGAGCCAGTGCAGCAGCGGCGCAGAGTCGTGGTTGCCGGAGATGACGACGACGGGGGCGACCGCCGACAGGGCGCGAAGGACGTCGGTGGCGAGCTTCATCGCCTGCACCGGCGGCCGCTGCTGGTCGAATAGGTCGCCGGTGTTGAGGATGAGGTCGGGCTGCGCGGCGGCCGCGATGGCGGTGATCTCGTCAAGGACCACCTCGTGATCTTGATTACGACTGTGGCCCCAGGTGGTCCTTCCCAGGTGCCAGTCGGAGGTATGGAGAACCTTCATCGGAGCCTCTTCACGGTGGTAGCGGCGGTGGCTCGGCATCGCCGGTGTGCGGGCAAAGGGGTACCGCGCGATCAGCCAGCAGCCGGGCTGATCGGATGTGCGGAGGTTGGTGCTGGTCTAGGCGGCTCGGATGCGGTGCCGCATTAGGTGCTCGAGCATGGAGTGGTTGGCTTCCCAGCCGTCGGGGAACTTCGGCTTCGTGTTGAACGGGACCGGGTCGACCGACGGGTGCGCGTCGAGAAGCTCGGCGATGCCGGCCCGTCCGACCACGATGCAGGCGTGGCGATGTCGGGAGGTCAGCACACACAGCCGTCCGGATTCCAGGTGGAACGCGGTGGCGTCGCGGCGCCCGGACAACGGGTGCAGCACCACCACGACGTCGAACTCGGCACCCTGCAGCCGGTTGGCGGTGTCGACGCGGATAGCCGGGTGACCGACGCGGGTCAGTTCGTCCTTGATGACGGCGACTTGGTCACGGTGTACCGCGCCGATGGCGACTCGGTCCGCTCGCACGGGCGCACCATCGGGCTCGTTCCGGGACTCGACCATGGTGCCGCGTTCCAAGGTGCGGACTGCGAGGGCGACTACGTGCTCGACGGCCTCGGCGTCCGTGCGCAGCGTGTGCCGGGCGGGCAGCTCGACATAAGCCCAACCGGATTCGGCGGCCCGCTCGACGGCGTGGTCGTGGACGCCTCCGAGCCCGGTCGTGGGCAGCCACATCCGCCGGGGCCCCTGCTCGGGCGCCGACTGAAACGGCACGTGGGGATAGAACGCCGCCGACACTGGCATCGACGCCGATGGAGGCAGCCGCCAGGAGTACGGCAGCTGCAGCGGCTTGATCTCGGGGTTGTTGGCGAGCATGGCCGCGACGGCGCTCTGCATCGGATTCCACGGCAGGCCGGTCCACCGCTCAACATTGACGACGGAAAAGGGGTCCAGCTGGCCCGGATCGCCGACGAACAAGGCGCGCTCGAAGGTAAACGCCAGACGGAGCAGGGTATCCGAGCGCATCTGGTACGCCTCGTCGATGATGGCCCACGGCCCCCGCTGCTCGACGACCGGATCCAGCCACTTCGCGGCCGTGCCGACCACGATCGGTACGTCGGCCAGGTCACGCAGCCGTTGGCGAATGACGACACCCGGTCGGTGTAGCCAGTCCGGGGGCGAGTAATCCTTCGCGGCATACCGGCCCACCGAGAGGCTGGGCGCAGCCTCGGCGATGCGGTGGACGAGGTCGTCGACCTGCGAGTTGGTCTGCGCGACGACCCGCACGGGCTCCCCTGCGGCGGCCAGATGCACGGCGGTGCGCGCGACCGCCCGGGACTTGCCGGCCCCGGGAGGCGAATCGAGCACGACGCCACGGTGCGGTCCGTTCAACAGCCGGTCGATCGCGTCATCGACGACATCGACGACGGTCGGCGTGGTCACTGCCATTCCTCCTGGGCGTCCTCATCCGTGGGCACGTACTCACCCGGGGGCCCACCGTGTGTCCACGGCGTCTCCTCTCGTCGCGGGAACGCTGGCATCCGCCGCACCTTCGTGGTGAGGAGGCTGTAGCACACCTCCTCGTGCAGCTCGGGGACACTGCCCGGCTTCGGATCGCGCCCGTTGCCCATGCCCTCCGACAGCTCCAGCACCACCTGCACCCGGTCACCAACCTCGGTGATCGACACCAGCTCCGCCCTCTGTCCGATACGAGCTGGGCTGCGGAGGCGGTTCTCGCCCCTCGGCAGGCGTACCGGGTCGGCCGTCTCGACGGTGATCAGCGGTAGGTTGCGCCGCCCGATACGGCGATAACGTTCGACGGCCGTGACGGTGCCGATGAAGGCCTCGCCCGTCATCCGCACCTCCGCCATGACGAGGGGGTCGTCGAAGGCCCGCTCAGCCTCGTACCGCGCCTGTGCGCGTTCCAGCTCGTACAGACGCAGCGCGGCAGTGACCGCCGAATCGCGCTTCGGTTGCGCCGCCGGGCTGTTCTCGATCCAGTCAGCAGTGCGGGTGAACGCGTCCAAGTCGTGATCCCACCTTTCGGCGACGTGACGACCGCGCTCCAGCGCGGCGAGCATGTCGATCGCCTGCCACACCCGCTGCCACGTCCCGATCAGCTGATCGTGCAGCGCGGACTCGATGCGGGACTCCACGCGGGCGCGTTCCAAAGTGTTGTCGGCGTTGTCGTGGTAGCGCCGGATCAGCGGGGCCAGCACCGTGTTGTCGAAGGTGGGGTCCGTCGCCGGCCCGGCCGGAGGGTGATCTACCGGGTCCTCCACGATCTGGGCAGCCTCGGCGCCGGTCAGGTCTCCGCCGGGGTCCAGCCATGCCAGGACCGTGCCGAGATGCTCGTCCTCTTCACTGCTTTGCCCCGTGGCCCAGTGCGCCGTCAGCGCCGCCGTGGCCGGCACAAGCAGGCTCGAGCCCGGGTACTGCACCCGATCGGCATAGAAGGTCAGCCACTTACCCATCCGCGGTACGTTCGCCGGGACCGCCCATGGGCCCGTGGTCCTACGAAAACGGGTGGAGCGGCCGAGCATGCGCACGAACTCCACCCCCGCGCGGTTCGGTACCCAAATCTGCGGTGCGTCTGCGCAGCGACGCGGGCCGTCCATCAGCTGGCCAGGTACTGGAGGCCGGTGCAGGGTCATCGGCAGAAGTTCCGCGAACAGCAGCCGGGCCAGGTTGTGAGCGAAGGCGAAACGTTGGTCGCGGTTGCGCGGTTGGGCCACGACGAGCAGCCGAGGGTTCTCCCGGTCGGTGCCGATCATGGCGGCTATGGGGGCGCTGGCTTCGCCGGCCATCTTCAACGGCACGAACACCAGCGGTGTCGAGCTGACGTGCAGGTGCCGGACCGTGGTGATCCGTTGCGCCTGGCCACGGTCCACGGCAAGTGCCCGCCCGAGGGAGGTCAATAGCGTCATGCAGCACCGCCGAGGAACGCGGTGCGGTAGCTGTGCGCGAGTCGCAGCAGCCGCGCCTGCTCGGTCTGGTCATCCGCCGGGATCCGTGCTCCGGTGGCCAGCCCGACTACCTCGCTCGCCGATTCCAGCCCGCCCAGCTCCTCGCGTACCTGCCGCCCGAGCGCCGCGGTCGACCCATGCTCCTCGCTGCGGCAGAACTTCGCCATCTCGCAGGTGCCCAGGCACTGCGGAACATAACGCGCCTCGACGGTGCGCAGGGTGCGCTTGAGCTCCTCCGCCGGCCGCGGATCGAGCCGATTCGAGTCGCGCCACCGGTCAAGGGTCGCGCCGGCGGGCATCATGGCGACGATCACGTCCAGGCCCTGCATCCTTGACAGCTGCCGCCGGACCGCATGCAGATGGTTGGTGATGTTGACCTTGACGGCGGTCGGTCGGTTGCTGAAGTCCTTCGGGCAGACCAGCACGACCTCCGGCGCGACGAGCTGCTCATCCAAGCCGCAGGAGCGCAGCAGCTCCCGCATGGCGTGCACGTAGACGGCAGCCTGCAGCTCGGCGGCCGCCACCGAGGCGGACGGCGCCTGCCCGTCGACGACCGCGAACGACTTGATCTCCACGATGTAGAACTGGCCCTCGAACCGAAACGCGATCAAGTCCGGCTCCAGATAGACCGGATAGCCCGCGACCACCAGTTCCAGCAGGGGGTGGTCGAAAAGGGTGCCGGCTTCCTCAGCCAGCGAGCCGGCCTGGGTCAGCAGCCGGACGGTGTGGCGGTGCCGTGCCGAGAGACTGGCGTTCCCCCCGACAGTCTCCAGATCGTCGTATGACACCTCGGCCACCGGTAACCCGAGCACTTCGCGCAACAGTGTGAGCAGCTGCGCGCATCCGTTGGCCTTGACCTGCGCCTCGAACGCGGTGCCGCGCGTGAGGGCGAACTGGGACTGGTCCGCCGACATCGGGAAGCCGAGCGTCGAACCGAGCATCTGCTTGTCGATGCCTGCAGCGTCTAGAACGCTCCTCCGCTGGCAGCCGGGATTGGCTGTGAGTGCGGCGAGCCCGCGGGCATTGAGCTTCCGGCGTTCTTCTGACCCCCGCAGCGCATCGAGACGCGCTTTGAGATCGTTCACGTGCCCTTCCTTCGCGTGGGAAGTGCGATCGAACAGCGGAGCGGTGGCGTCTACCCCTCGCCCATCGTTGCCGGGGCGAGTCCGAGTGTGGTGCCGAACATCTGCTGTAGATCGTCGAGCTTGATGAGCCGCCGAGCGGCCGCTTCGCGGTGCGAACGGTCGGCGTCCTCATGAGTTTCAAGTTCTGTGCGTGCTGCGTGCTGGACGGCGTCCGGGGTCATGGACTCGAACGTCCGCGCCCCGCCAGGAATGTTCGCGGCGAACTCCCACAACAGCCGACGCGCGGGTAGCGTCGCCCACTCCGGTTGCCGAAGGTGTTCAGCTACCCGGATGGCTGCCGTGAGAAAGTGCACTCGAGGGCTCAGCGGTCCGACGACGCGCGCCTCCATCGGCCACGTCGATACCGCCAACAGCCCGCGCGCGGGCGACAACCGATCGGCCGTCAACGCCGCGCAGATGTAGTACGGCCGACCATGCCGGTTTGTCTTGAACGAACGCTCCTCGTCCCGCCGAAGGCTGGTCAACTGCCCACTGGCAAGCGTCCCGCCGAAGAGCGCGTTGTGGAGAGCGACGATCAACTTCGGCGCCGCCGGGACCGTGAGGAACGTCAGCGCCTGGTGCACCTGCTCCCGGACGGGTAGCAGCGGTGCGGTCGGTGCCATAGTCGCGTCCTCGAGCGGCTCCGGCCCGGCAAGGGCGGTCAGGGTCGCGTCCCATTCCGCCTCCACTTTGCGCAGTTCGGAGCGGAGTCGATTGGCCCGGGCGCGGTCGCCCGCCATCGCGGATCGCCGTACCTCCGCCCGGAGGTCATCGATCCGCTGCTCGAGAGCATCCATCGAGTTGGCCACGACAAAACCCTAACTGACCCACGGAGTTCCATCAAGTTCCAAGGTTTTCCAGATTTTCTGCCGTTTGCTAGTGCGAGCGTCGGCCGGTCATCGGCCGAGTTCATGGCCGCCCGGTTGCAGGGACTTGCAGAGACCTGCTGCCACCTATAGGTGCCAGCGTTCGCCGTGCCCCATCGCCTCGGCTTCGACCGAGGGTGTGGATGAGCGGACTGACGTCATGGCGGTGCCGCCGCGTATGACGACGAATCGAAGACAGGCTGGGACGTCAGGACATGCCACCGGAATCTGGCTTCTGCCGGCCGGCCGTGTTGCGGCACCCAGTGGCCGGTCTTGGTGGCGACGTCGTAGGCCAGTTCGGGGAGCTTGCCGACGTCGAGATCGCTCACCATCGATCGATTGGCGCAAAGGCGGGTCGCTGATCGGCCCTCGGCCCTGTCTTGGCCGCAGGTCGGCTAGAGGTCAGGATTGGCTGCAGCCCAACGGAGAAGACTCGTGTATGCGGCTGTCGCGGCATGTACGTCTTGGCGTAGCCCGGCCATGGTGATCAGCCGGGTCTCACGGCTTCGGCGGTCCACAAGGTGCCACTCCACTCGCTGGGTTTTGCCTGGGCCGTCGGGCCGCGGGCGGACCTCGTTGACAACTCGGGTGAGACTTCCGTGCGCCAGCTCGTTGCGGCGCTTGATCACGGCCCATAGCTCCTCGCGTGGGAAGCCGCGGGCCGCCTCCGTGAATGCGCCGCTGGTAAAAAGCGACTCGACACGCTTCAGGCGTGTGCCGATCGTCGATCGGTCTAGCTCGCTTCGCCGCCTCTCGGGATCGTTCGGTCGTTCCAGCTGGAGGATCACGTCGTTGAGGAGATCCTCCAAGACGGTGCACTGCGTGATGACCAGACCTCGCCGTTGATCAAGCGCGCTACGCTCGGCGACTTCTTCCCAGTCAAGGTCGACAGCATCGTGGAATGACAGGACGAGGTCGTAGTCGGAGAAGACGTTCAGGGGTTCGTTCGAGTCGTCGTCGAACGACACCCCGACCACGTCAACCGACATCTCCTCCAGGCTCCGAACGTTGCTCTCATCCAGCATCCCGGCGTAGGCCCAGTCGACGGTGTATGAACAGGCCAGGTCGGGATAGTCCGGCGTCTGGAACGAACAGCGCCAACCGCCAACGTCTGGCACAAGATCCGAGCTCCTGCGCCGAATGCCGCCGTGACGGGGGCACCTCATATGCGCGGAGATCGGAGCGGCCTGCCAGCGGCGAAGTAGCGCGACCTGCTCGGCAGTGAACGGTGGGCGAACCTTGGGCGTATCGGTCGGAAGTCCCAGCACGACTCGGAGCGCCACTCGCCGCCTCCACTACCTCGTATCGGATTGACCGCCTCGGTCTGGGCGTCGCACCACGCGCGCTCCTTGTCCGCCTGACCCTCATCGACATTACCGGTGGCTTGCCCGGCGACGGCCCGGCCCATGACGACAAGCTGATCATCCGAGCGGTCAACGACGACGCCGTCTGCGACGAGCGGGTCATCGTGTTCGACGGCGGGCCTCGGGACGCCGACAAGCGGACCGCACGCTGGCTGTACACCAACGCCCTCGGACCCGTCCACGCTGAGGGGGCGCGGCAGGAGTGGGACTACGGGAAGCTTCCCGACAGCGATACGGCGTTGTGGCGGCAGCGGGCAGCCGATCTACTGGCAGCCGTCGCCGACGAGAGGAACTAGCATGCCCGCTTCCATCGACCGCATCCGAAAGCACTGGAAGGTGAAGCCCAGCAAGCAGGACAAGGGGCTGGAACTCGCCATCACCGTCGTCGCCTACGACAACGGGCTCGTTCAGGTCGACGGTGTCCTCATCAACTCAACCCCCAACCCTGACCCGGGCGAAGGCTGGCTGGTGGCTGCCGAGACGGTCACCTCGACCCTCGTCGAGTTCCGAAAGGATGCGATGAAGCGGCAGAAGAAGATCAAAAGTGAGGGCACCTGATGTCGACGCCGAAGGTGCCTGCGAAGGTGACCGCAGAGCTGCGTCGTCATCTCGCCGACTATGAGGCCGAGCTGCTGGCCGGGGGCTATACCGACCGGGTGCAGGAGGCCCGCCGGGATCACGCTCTCGACTTCGTGTTGTTCCTGGAGGGGCGATTCTCTCCGGCGACGGAGAAGGGGAAGCAGCGGCGGGTGTGACCGCCAAATGGTGGGGCCGGTTGCCTTTGGGCGGCCGGCTCTTGGCGTTGTCAAGCCCCCTGGCAGGCATCCTCAAGATCGTCTATCCTTGAGTGAGATGATCTTGAAAGACAGGGTCAGCACCACAGGAGGAACACCATGCACATCTACAGTCTCGCCCCCGGCAAAGACCACATCAACCAGGCCATCCGAGACGGGCTCGGGCTCGACGACACCCACACCCAAGGGCACTGGGTCATCGCCGCCGCCGACGAAAATCGCGCGGTGGGCCTACTCAGAGAGCGGGGCTTCACCGACATCACAGAGCACGACATCATCCCCGACCGAAGTGTGAAAGACCTGCGGTCAGCGGCGCTGCTCGACCGGGAAACCGTCCTCGTGCAGCGCCTACACAGGCGGGACGGTGACGCGGTGGCCACCGTGTTCCTGGACGGCACGCCGCACCGGCTGGGCTGGATGCGTCTCGGAAGGTTCGTGCCCGACACAGACGGCTGAGTCGCTGGTGGAGGAGCCCGTCGCCGTGGTGGTGATGGGCTTCTCTGTGTAGCCGCAGGAGTGGTACGTCAGGCGCCGGGGAGTTGCGTTAGCACGGCGTCACCTGCTGGTTGAGGGTGGGGTCGCGGCAGGTTGGTCCGGCGACTGGGTGGCGCCGATTGGTAGGAGGAAGGTCGCGGTGGTCAGTGCCGAGGCGCCGAACCTGAAGTACGCGAAGAGGACTGCGTGTAGCCAGGCGGCTGGTCCGTTCAGGCGTAGCGGCTCGGTGTCGGCGAAGAGGAGCACCACGCCGTGTGGGTCGAGGTGGTATTCCATGACGGCGGTGTGGTCGAACGACAGCCAGCGTCCGAAGGAGTAGCACCAGGTTCGGGTGGGGGTGAGCACGACCCGGGTGAGTTCGTGGTCGCGCCACTGTGGGCTGGCGAGGCGTGCGGCCCGGGAGCGGGCGTTGCTGTTGCCGACGGCGTTGGCGAGCAGGGCGCCGGTGACGAAGGCTGCGGATCCGAATGCCAGCGCGGAGGTCTGCTGGTAGGTGACCGTCGTGCCGTAGTGCCGCGAGTAGTGCAGCCGGGCGTCCAGGTGGACCGGTTCGTCGGTGAGAAACCCCGGGGCGGGCACGGCACCGGGGTGTCCGCCATGGGCGAGGAATTCGAGGGTACGACGCGCGGCGTCACGGCCGTCTGTCCATGAGGTGTCGGCGGCTGGGGGTCGTAGTAGTCGGCCGAGGCCGTAGCCGGTGGCGTAGGTGGCCAGTGCCCATGGGGCGGCGACACCGACGACGATCACTGTGAACCAGCGGTGGTGGCCGAAGGCGCGTCGGCGGCGTCCCTCCACGATCCCCACGCACAACCCGGTGATCGCCGTCGCTGCGACGTATGCACCGATGATCAGTGCCAGCATGCCCAGGAGCGCGCTGATCTCCGAGCACGCGTCCGGAATGTCGGTGTCTGAATCACCGATCCATGATCCGTGGGCCCGCAGGCACCGATCCGTGGAACGGAACGACTGGTCGACGCCCCACACCAACGCCGGTGTGGCGACCGCGGTGGCGATGGCGGTGAAGGTCCAGTGCCGGCTCTTCGGCGAAGGTGGCACGAAGGACATGACGGATCGCCGCTCCCTATGTCACCACATCAGTACGCTCCGAAGCGCGATGCTACCGCCCGGTCGAGATCCGGTGGGGCCGCAGTAAGTCGCCGCTCCCCCCGGAATCAGCCGATTCCGCCTCGGTTGACACCGGTCGAGCCGATTTGCTCGATGAGCGTGTGCGGAGCTCGATCTTGCGCGCCCCTCCTGGCACGCGGATCGGCTAGCGGACGGAGCCCTCAACCAGTGCCCGCTGACGCGGCTTGGCGTGCCCACCCATCTGCTACAGCAACAGTGCCTCAGGAGCAGACTGCGGTCTTCCACGCGCGGTACTTCGCCTCGATGCCTTCGAGCGCCTGCGCAGCCTCGGCAGCGTTCTTCCGGTCGACGTCAGAGCCCATCGTGACCTGCAGGTTGATCAGAGAAATGCTGAAGTTGTAGCCCGCGATCGCGACAGCAAGTTCCTTCGACGGCTGGCTGTCATAGCCCGACACGTCGTCTAGGAAACTCTTGCCGTCGTCCATTGCCATCTTGATGGTGCCCTCCCTCACCGCCGCGAACTCCGCCGCGGTGGTGGGCTGGAATGGGCTCTGCCAGGCATTGTAGGCCCGCTGGACACTGACGCACTCAACCTCAACGGCGGCGGGCCGGGCGCTAGATGTGGCGGGCGCGGGGGTGCTGGTCGCGGCAGCGGGCGCAGCGTCGGGGGTGGTGGCGGCGCTGGAACAGCCAGCGGCGAAGGCGGCGGTAAGGACCAGTGCCACGCCGGCGTGGTGGAGTCGGATCACGGTGGGCACCGTACAGACCACAGTGGATGACGTGCATCCAACGTCGGTTTGCCGACTAAGTCAGGCACCGAGACAGACTCGTTCCGCTTTTCCGTTCAGCCGGACGGGCAGGGTGATCGTCGGAGATCTGGCGGGGGCGACGACTGGCGGATGAGACTCTCCATCAAACCCGGGGCTTGAGAGCCTGCTCGTTGGGGAAGTGGCCGCAGGCCTTGACCGCCCGCCGGTACCGGGCGTTCAACGACTCGATCACGTTGGTGGAGCAGATGACGGTGCGTATGTGGGCCGGCACCGGCGGGGAGGGCACCACGCAGCGGGCCGGCTACCTGACCCAACTCTGCAACGTTGAGCACGATGGTTAGGTAGCGTTCCGCGATTCCGCGCTTTGTTGGTGGAGTTCTTGGAGGAGGGCGGTGTCGGCTTCGAGGTCGGGGTGGCCGACCTGCCGTTCGAGTTCGACGACGTATTCGAGTTCCCGGATCGCCTGGTCGAGGTCACCGCCCGCCCGGTGCACCATCGCAAGGTTGAACCGGGTGACCGCTTCGCCGGCCCGGTCACCGACGTCCCACCGGATGGGCAGGGCCTGGTGGTAGTGGTCGAGGGCCCGCTGCCGATCCCCTAGGCCGTCGTACGCGTGGCCGATGTTGTTGAGGGTGGTGGCTTCGCCGGCCCGGTCGCCGATCTCCTGCCGGATGGGGAGGGCCTGGTGGTAGTGGTCGAGGGCCCGCTGCCGATCCCCTAGGCCGTCGTACGCGTGGCCGATGTTGTTGAGGGTGGTGGCTTCGCCGGCCCGGTCG
>NZ_JBEZFY010000025.1:25757-32233 GCF_040649765.1 Micromonospora sp. NPDC048894
GGTCGCCGATCTCCTGCCGGATGGGGAGGGCCTGGTGGTAGTGGTCGAGGGCCCGCTGCCGATCCCCCAACCCGTCGTACACGTGGCCGATGTTGTTGAGGGTGGCGGCTTCGTTGCCTCGGTTGCCGGCCTGTTGGCGCATGGTCAGGGCGGGCCTGTTGCGTTGGGCGAGAGCATGATCGACTCCGGCTTGTCCGGTGTGGTCTGCTGGGCCGGTGAGGTCGCTGTCTCGTGTCCGGTCCTGGTCTCCGCCGCCGTCGGCGTTCCTCGGCTTTCGGTTCCCGCCCGAGGTGATCGTTTTGGCGGTCCGCTGGTATCTGCGGTTCAACCTCTCCTACCGGGATGTGGAGGAGTTGCTGGTCGAGCGGGGTGTCGAGGTGGATCACGTGACGGTCTACCGGTGGGTGTAGCGGTTCACCCCGCTGCTGGCCGACGCCGCACGGTTCGCTCGTCACTCACCTGGTGACCGTTGGTTCGTGGACGAGACCTACGTCAGGGTCAACGGTATCTGGCGGTACGTGTACCGGGCCGTCGACCAGCACGGGCAGGTCATCGACGTGCTCGTGTCGGCGCGTCGGGACGCCGCCGTGGCCCGGCGATTCTTCCACCGGGCGCTGACCATGCTGAAGATCATGCCCAGCGAGGTCGTAACCGACGCCGCTCCCGCCTATGCCAGGGTGTTGGAGGACTTGGTCCCGGCGGCGTGGCACCACGTCGAACGACATGCCAACAATCCGATCGAGGCCGACCACAGCCAACTCAAGCACCGGCTCAGACCGATGCGCGGACTCCGCACCGACCGAACCCTCCAGACGATCGTCACCGGACACGCCTTCGTGCAGAACCTCCGACGCGGACACTACGAACTCGCCACCGACGTTCCGCCCGCGCTGCGGGTGGCCGCCGCGTTCACCGAACTCGCACGAGCGATCTGATCAGAGCCCGGCTGGCGCAGCTCGGCGTGCCCACCGATCCGCCAACGCAACAGCACCGACGTGAGCCTCGGCTACCCAAACGCTCGGCGCGGGTGATGCCTAGTTCGGATCCACCGCCGAGCCACCCTGGTCACGGATCGAGCGGATCGCCTGCTGATGCTCATGTCCTTCTCGGAATGCGACGTCCACGACTGGCTACGTCGACCGGATCCGAGAGGACGCCAAGGCCCGCGGCTTGGACCCGGCCGTCCGGCCGGACTGGAACGTTGTGGCTGGGCTGCGGGACCTGGCCAACGCGTTGGTCGAGCAGGCCGGGCAGGCGCAGGCCGACGCCGGGGAGGGCTGAGCCGCCGATGATCGACACACCCTGTTATGACCCGATTGTGCCCGGGTGGAGTCTTCCCTGGGCCTATGGCGTTCCCGCGTGGCCGAGCCAGGGGAGAACGGCCTCCCACCTTCCGGCACGGTGTCCCGCAGTATGGTCTTGCAGGCTGATCGTTGACCGCGTCGACCGAGACGGAAGTGCACGGGTGAAGAAGCGGTGTGGTGTCTCGCTCACGATTCCGGTCGAGCCGGATCGTGAGCGGGCCGGTCGGGCGACCCGGCGATGGTTTGAGGTGTGCTCGGACCGTCTGGTGGGGGAGTTCGGTGAGGTGGTGCGGTCCACGCCGCAGGACCGGCTGGTCTTCGTGGCCGAGCGGCCCGACGAGATCAAGGCGCAGGTCGGTACGGTTGTTGATCCGCCCGACGGCTACCAGGGTGAGTCGTGGGAGTGGGATGTCGTCTATTCCGCCGTCGCGTGGGAGGAATTGCTTGGCCGGGTGGAGAGCCTGCCTGACCAGGGTTCGTGGGAAGCGTCCACATACTGGGCGGCGGGTCCGGTTCTCAGTGTGGCGATGACGCGGTACGGGGGTTTCGTAGAGCTGGCCAGTTCGATCGGTGATGCGGAGGCCGCCGATTCGCGGCGGCTGCTGGCCGCGGTCCGGGAGGTGGCGGAGGTCTCGGCGCCGGTGGCTGTCGCGTTCGCCGAGCAGTGGAACCCGATGGTGACGCCGCTCGAGCAGGCTCTCAGCCGTTACGCGGTCGGTGTCGAGGAAGCGGGCGTCGTGCTGCGGAACTACGGCTGGCTGACCATCCTCAGCGATGAGATGGCCGACCGGGTGGGTGGAATCGCCCGGCTTCGCGACAGCGGCGCATTCGTCGAGGCTGAGCGCTTGGCGCAGGGCAGTTGCTGGCTGCTGGCGACAAAGACGTGGGACGAGTACGGGCCGGAGCACGCCGACCGGCTTTTCGAGCTGTTCGCGCCGGTTCTCCCACCAGGTAAGCCGCAGCTGCGCGAGTTCAAGAGCATCGTGATGGGAGAGCCGCCGGAGTGGCACGTGCTACCCAACTTTGTTGCTGAGCGCGATCCCCGAGAGTGGCCCTGACGATACGCAAGGGTGTCGGCCAACGCCATCGGGTTGATCGCCTCCATCCGAGAGTCGGTGGTGAGCAGCGCTCACACCATATTGCGGTCAGTCTCCCCAGCACCACCACCCAGCCGTGGCGCTGGACTTGAACCGCGACGTCAGCAGTTGAGCCGCCGACTGCCGCAGCGAGCGGACCAGGCTGCGTCTGTCCGGATCGGTAGCTCGGTGCCCACCGCGGTCGGATCGTGGCCGACTCGGGCGTACGAACCGTACCCCCGAGTCGGCGCGACGATCGGCAGCCCGTTACCGGCGGTCGGGCTTGACATCCACCTCGGTTCTCTGTCAGGCGGGTGCGAACTGCCACTGTTGGTTGGTGCCGCCGTTGGCGGTCCACTGCACGACCTGCGCTCCGTCGCTGGTCGAGGCGCCGGAAACGTCGGCTGCCAGTCCGCTGCTGCGGCTGACGATGGTGTAGTAGCCGTCACCGGTGGGGCGCAGGTACCACATCTGGTTGGTGCCGCCGTTGGCCGACCACTGCTGTAGTTGCAGGCCCTGGGTGGTGCTGCTGGCGTTGACGTCGAGCATCTTTCCGGAGGCGGTGTAGCGCAGGGTGTAGGCGTCCTGGGTGGTGCTGATCGTCCAGGTGGGGGTGCCGCTCTGCTGGACGGTCTTGGCGCCGTCGGCGGTGGAGTTGCCGGCGATGGCGAGGGGTTTGCCGCTGTTGCGGTTGACGATGCGGTAGGTGCCCGGTGTGGGTCCGGTCCCGCTGCCTCCGGTGAGGTTGAAGTATTCGACCGCGTCGGTGAAGACGGGGCTACCGGCCTTGGTGGTCGACAGTTGCAGGTACACGCGGCTGCCGGTGTTGGGGGTGGTGAAGGACACCGGCTGGGTGACCCGTGAGCCGAGTGGGACGGTCAGGTTGGTGCTGCCGGACGCGACGACCGCGCCGGTCGGGCTGTCGAGCCGGGCGGTCCAGGTGAAGCCCACCGCGGTGTCGGCGAAGTCGTCGTTGAACACGGTGATGTTGCGGGTGACCGTGGCGTTGCGGGCGTAGCTGGGTACCGCCTGCGGCAGCGGGAAGGTGCCGTTGGAGTCCGAATTGCCGGAGGCCGACCAGAAGGGGAGGTCGACCGCGGCCACCGGGTTGAACGCCGCCTGTACGCGCTGGATCTGCGGGTTGCTCCACGGGTCGGGCAGGTTGTCCACGCCGTAGACCGGGCGAGTGTTCTCCTCCGTGGTGAAGTCGGTGGTTCGCACGCCGGGCACGACGCTGGCCCAGGCGGACAACAGCGTGTACGGGCGCAGGTCGCTGGCGTCTTTGCCGCGCTTGGCCGCCGTCGCCGTCGCGAACCACGTGAAGCCCTGCTTGGTGCTGCAGGCAGGCCAGATGTACTCGCCTTCGCCGTCCGGACGCCCGGAATGGCGATTCAGGGCCTCGCCGTAGCGGCCGACACCGTCCAGGTAGTGCGCGAAGATGGCGAAGTTGGGGTAGGTCATGGCCGGGTACCGGCTGGGCGAGTCCGCGCCAATGCCGGCGTCGATGCTGATCGGCCGGGTGCCGTCATTGCCGTTCATCGCCGCGTACAGGTCCTGTTGGAACGACTGTGAGTCGTTGGCGTTGGAGCTGGGCTCGTTGATCTGACTCCAGCGGATGATCGCCGGATGGTTGCGGTCGCGCAGGGTCAGCGCACGAGCGTGGGCCACCATGTTGTCGCGTCCGGACACGAAGTTCTGGGAACCACTGCGGATGGCGGTCTCGTCGATGATCATCAGGCCTATCTCGTCGGCCACGTCGAGCATGTACGGGCTGGCCGGCTCCATGTGCATGCGTACCACGTTGTAGTTGAGCCGCTGGTAGTTGTCCACCGCCTGCGGCCAGCCGCCGTTGCCGGACGACGGGGGCAGGAAGCCGGGCAGGGTGTCGTACGCGTCGCCCTTGCCGCCGTTGTTGACCCGGTCGTAGTCGGCACCCTGCAGGCTGTCGCCACGGAAGTTCACCCGCGCGCCGTTGAGGTAGTAGTACTCGCCGTTCTGCGTGCTCTCCCGGAACCCGAAGCGGTACGTGGCGTCACTGGTGCGGCCGTCGTCGACGGTGGCGTGTACCGCCAGGCGGTGCAGTTGGGCCCGGTAGCCGGACCGGTACGGCACATTGGGCCACCAGTACGAGGTGGTGCCGAGGTCCCATGCCACGGGACCCACAGTGACCTTCGCCGTCGAACGGGCCGCCACCGTCACGGTTTGCTGCGGCAGTTGCGGATAGCTGAAGGAGCCCGCGCCGTCGGACGCGAGCGCCCCGGTCAGGGTGACCGTCCTGGTCGCGGCCGAGGAGTTGGTCACCGACACGTCGTAGCTGAGCGTGCGGTTCGCCACCGAGGTGCGGACGAACGTGTCACTGACGTATACCGCCGGATACACCCGCAGGGACGCGGACCGGAAGATCCCCTGCGGTACCGCCTCGGACCAGTCGGCCGCTATGGGGACCAGGTACTTGCCGTCGGACGCCTTCAGCGCACCGCGGCCCTTCACCTGCACGCTGATCGTGTGTGTGGTGCCCGGTGCGGCGTAGCTGCTGATGTCGAAGTTCGATGGGGTGAACGCGGTCGTCTGGGTCGCCACCACCCGGCCGTCGACCGACAGCGTCGCCTGGTGGTTGACGGCACCGAACTCGATCCAGGTCGACTGCGGCTGGCCCGTGTCCGGCACGGTGATGCTGCGCGAGTATACCGCCTCGTTCACGTCGGTGAAGCCCTGCTTGTACCAGCCGCCGCCGGGTACCGTGATCGAGGTCGTTGCCCGACCCGCGGGTGTGAAGCTCCACGTCCCGCTCAGATCGACCGAGGTGATCGCGGCGTTCCCGGCCGCCACACCGTCAAGTCCGGCGGCCGCGATACTCTGCGTCGCGACCGGCGCGCCCAGGGCCGGCCCGGGGGTTGCCAGGGTCAGGCCGCCCAGCGTCAGGGGCAGGCTGAGCGCCACGGTCGCGGCCAGCCCTCTGGCCGACGCCGACAATCGACCGCCCCAGCGGACGTTCGTACGATGCACGGTTACCTCCTGTGACCCACCCGACAGCCCTCATGACTCCGAGTCAAGGTGCACGTGCCAACTGTAATCGAATCGATTCGACGACCCGCCGGTGTCGTCGACCACCCAGGAGGGTGAACACAGCTGACACGTAGATGTGATTAACCGGCAACACGAGCACTAAGTCAATGATCTGCGATCATCGATCTACTGTCGAAGCCTGAAAGGCGAGCAATCCCGACAAAAGCCGCAGTAAAGGGAGGCGACCGATCAGGGTGGCCAGGCCGATCAGCATGATTCCGAGCAGCGCGCCGAGGTCGCCCTCGGCGCGCTGCGCCCGGCGTACCGTCGACTCCCGGACGTGACCGCCGTGCACGGCCAGCACCACGAATGTGCCAATGACATCAAGGTGGCGACGGTCGACCTCCAGGCGTTCAGCTCCCCCGACGGGCACGACAAGCCGCCCTCGGTGACGCTGGCCATCGACAACCCGGAACAGCGCCCCACCGACATGACCAAGCTCGACGGGATGGACCACAACACGGTCCGAAACCTGGCCGCATCGCTGCTGTCGGGCTTCTGGGATCGCACGACGATCCGGCTCACCCCTCAGAAGACAGCGAACCTTGGCACATCACTGATCGCCGCATCCCGCGCCGCCTGCGACAAACGCCAGTCAAAGCCTGACCACGGCGAGGATGTGAAGCGGCCCGCTGCCAGTGACTGGTTGAACGCTGCGGTCCGTCACCAGCGACTCCCTGGCTCGGCGTAGCGCGGCCCTCGCACCCGACCCTGATCCGGCCCGGTCGGACGCACGCATGGGTGCTCCGTGGGTGCTCGGACGTCGGGGAACTGGGGGTGGGTAGGCTGGACTACGCCGGATTTGGACTCTATTCACAAGTGGTTCTTTGATTGATGTTCATCATGCTAACCCCGCACCTGCAATAGCGTGTTCGGATTGGGCTGGACGCTGCCGGACCAGGCTTGATTGATCGCCTTAAAAATTGACACTTCTCACTACGGATCAGAAGGTTAGGGGTTCGAGTCCCTTCGGGCGCACAAGATCATGAGGGGTCTGGCCTGCCGAAACGGCGGTCAGACCCTTCTTGCT
>NZ_JBEZFY010000026.1:0-30987 GCF_040649765.1 Micromonospora sp. NPDC048894
ATAAAGTGTTTACGGACTAGACCCGCCACCCGGGTTCCCAAAATTTATTTAACCCGGGGGCGACCGGGAGGGAGGGAGGGAGGGAGGGAGGGAGGGAGGGAGATCACCGGGGCTGCCGGGAGGGAGGGGCGGTGGTGGGGTGGGGGTGGGGGTGGGGGGTGCAGGCGTCGGGGTGGTCGGCGGGGCGGGTGCAGCGCTGGGCGGGTGCCAGCGGTCGGTCGCAGTAGACCCAGTGGCGTACGGACTGGGCGTCCTCGCGGGACAGGGTGGTGCCGCCCCGGTCGACGTCAGGCAGGAAGCCGAGTGCCCGGGTGATCGCCCGGGCGAGTCCCTGGGCGGAGACCAGGTCGTCGGCGGTCACGGGCAGGTGGACGACGAACCGTTCCCGGCTCACCGCCGCACGCCCGGCTGACCGACCGTGAAGCCTGTCCGGCTCACCGCCGTACGTGCGTGCTGCTCGGCGGCGAAGCCCGTCCGGGTCACCAGCGCACGTCCGAGGTGATGTGGGTTCGCCAGGAGCGCAACGCGCGCTTGATCCGTTGGTTCTCCTCCCTGGTCAGGGCCAGGTCACGCCGGGCTGCCGCCAGGTCGGCGGCCACCCGGTGCAGGAAGGCGTGCACCTCCACCGGGTCGAGACCTCGTTTGACCAGGCCGAACTGTCGTTCCTCGACCTGCCGGGCGGTCAGCGGCCGACACGCCTGCGAGCGGTACCAACCACCGTTCGGCGGGCGCTCCGACCAGCGTCGTCCCGCCCGGCGACGGTGCGGACGAGGTTCCGGGCGATGCCACAGGGGGAAGGTAAGGCCGTGCCACGGACGGTGGCCGGATCGACCGAGCCACGGGCGGCGGAGCAGGGACAGCAGGATGCGCATGGGTCACCTTCCGGGTCGCGTTCCATTCGGTGCAGTGGAAGGTGACCCGGTCCGCCGATAGGGGACGCGGACCGGGTCACCGGCCTCGGGACCGCAGCCCTGTTCGGCGGTACGGCCCCGGAGCCAACCCTTGGTGTCCGCCCCCGAGGTCTGCCGAACCAACCGGAACCGGACATCCACAAGATACCCAAAATGTTTGTGTAGGTCGACCCTCTGTGGCGGCGACACGACAACTTGTTGCAGTTACTGGTGCAGGCCCGGCATGATCAGAGACGCCGAACCAACCGGAGTCTCACCATGCCTACAGCCGAAGCCCCATACCGCCAGATCGCCAACGAACTCGCCGCGAAGATCAAGAGTGGCGAACTCAAACCTGGCGACAAACTGCCGTCCACCCGCGAGCTTGCCGAGGCATACCAGGTGCACATGAACACCGCCTCGCGTGCGCTCTCACTGCTGCACGACCGAGAGCTGATCACCGGTCAGCCCGGCCGGGGCACCTACGTCACCGAGCCTGCGACGCGCTGACCCGCCCCGCGGCAAACCCGCGCCCGGCCAACTGGCGTGCACGGCAAACCGACGTGCACGCATCGCCGGCCACAGGACCGGCGCACCCGCCAGCGTGGAGAACCGCTCCGCCGCCCTGTCGGTGGTCCTTGACCTGGGGGTCCACTCTGGGTGGCAGAGTCCTCACCCACTGGAGGCAGACATGCGCTGGCTCATCATCCTCATCGTCGTACTCGTGGCCCTCGCAGCCGTGGCATGGTGGCGTCGTGGCCGCCGGCCGGTGACCGACGGGGACCGGCAGGTACGGGACCTGGCGGCATCGGAGCAGGCCCGCCGCCGCCTGGACGACCACCGGAACCCGACGGACGGCAGCAACCTCCGCAGCACCGGGGGCGGAAGTCTCTGACCGGACTCCCGAGCCCGAGATCCTGGGTCACGCCACTCTCCTGAACCGATGGAGCGGTATCCGGCCGGCCTCCCCACCCGTGCCGTTGGATTGTGGAGAGTTGTTGCGGCCCAGGCGACAACAACTCTCCACAGTCGGAGCGCCCCGGCCGTCCGGTGTCCGCGCTACCCCGGTCGCGGCAGCGACTTCCCCAGCGTGCGTACGGCGGTCGATGACATCGCCGCCAGCTCGGGCTGGGCGGGCAGGAAGACCGTGGGGACGCCCAACGACTGGTTCATCGCGGCGAGCCGGCATTCGGTCTGGAGGTCGGTGGTGTTCCGCACGCCCCGGACGATCACTCCCGCCCCGTGGCGGAGGCAGTACTCGGCGGTCAACCCACGCCACGGGGCGACGGTGACGGAGGTCCATCCCATCGGCAGGCTCGCCCGGACAGCGGCGGCCCGCTGCTCTTCGTCGACGCCCGGCTGCTTGCTGCCGTTGACCGCGACGAGCACGACCACCTCGTCAAAAAGGGTGCGCGCCCGGCCCACCACGTCCAGATGCCCGGCGGTGAAGGGGTCGAAGCTGCCGGGGTAGACGGCACGCACGCGTACCCGACCGGGAGTTCCTGCCGGCGGTGGCCCGTCGATGCCCATGGCCCGACTGTAGGTTCCGGCCGTCACCACGTGCCAGCGAGACCAGGTGTACGCGGCCGGAGCGACTCCTGGCCGGTCCGGGATCGCGCCTGGGCGATTGATCCACTCCCGTGGGCCGAGGTAGCGGTGTCCCGGGCGACGGGACACCGCTACCTCGGCGACATTGAGTTGATCAAGCGCCCGACCGGACCCGACCGGGCGCGGGCGGGTCAGCGGGCGGGTCAGCGGGTGGACAGGCCGGCGCGGGCGGCGACGGCGGTGTCCGGCTGGTCGGCGAAGACGCCGTCCAGGCCGAGACCGAGGAAGAGTTCGTACTCGGCGGTGATGTCGCCCCGGGCGTTCGGGTCGGTGCCGATCCGGAAGTCGACCGGGAGGAACTGGTTCTCGGCGCGGAACGTCCAGGCATGCACCACCAGCTGGTGCCGGTGCGCGTCGCGGATCACCGTGGTCGGGGCGAGCAGCTTCCCGGTGGCGTCCCGGGGGACGATCAGGTTCTTGTTCAGGCCGACCCCGTCGGCGTACCGGGCGATCCCGCGCAGGCCGGCGGCGGTCGCCAGGTCCTGATAGGTGCGCGGGTCACCGGCGGCGGCGAGGTCGTACGGCTGGCCGGTGGCGTCGAGGAGCTGCACCAGCGGCACGTCGATCATCCGGTCGAGCTTGCGCAGGTTGCCCGTCTCGAAGGACTGGATGAAGACCGGGTCGTTGCGGTGGGTCAGCTTGTTGCGGCGCAGCACCGCGACCAGCGGCTCCTCCAGGGGCAGCCCGATCGAGGCGAAGTAGCTGGGGTGCTTGGTCTCCGGGTAGACGCCGATGGTGCGGCCCCGCGCCTTGGACTCGGCGCGGGCCAGGTCCAGCACCTCCTGGAAGGTGGGCACCTCGAACCGGCCGTCGAAGGCGGTGTTCGCCACCCGCACCTGGGGCAGCCGCTCCTTGGCCCGCAGCGTCTTCAGCTCGGCCAGGGTGAAGTCCTCGGTGAACCAGCCGGTGACCGGTACCCCGTCGATGGTCTTGGTGGCCTTGCGGCCAGCGAACTCGGGGCGGGCCGCCACGTCGGTCGTACCGGAGATCTCGTTCTCGTGCCGGGCGACCAACACCCGGTCCCGGGTGGAGACCAGGTCCGGCTCGATGTAGTCGGCGCCCATCCGGATCGCCAGCCGGTACGCCTCCAGGGTGTGCTCCGGGCGGTAGCCGCTGGCCCCCCGGTGGCCGATCACCAGGGGCCGGTGGGTGGCCCGGTCCGCACGGTCGGCGTCGTCCTCGCGGGCCGAGGCCGCGCCGGGCACGGCGACGGCCACGGCGAGCAGCGCGCCGGCCACACCGAGGGCGGAAAGGGTACGTCGCAACGCGGTCTCCTTCGTCGGGGGGCACCCCGGTCGAAGCCCGGGACGCCCCGGCAGGTGCCGATGGGGCGATGCCAGCAGACCGGGCGCGGCTGACCGCCAGTTGGTCGTCGACTGGCCGGCAGGTGAACCCTGCGGGGAGACGAGCGCGGAAGCCGGCACCGGCCCGGGATACGCGATTCACCGGCCCGGTCGCGCCGTAGTCGACAGGATTGTGTGGTGCGCCGGTTCCTTCGTCACCCCGTCCGGCTGGTGCCGTTCGGTTTCCTGGTGACGATCGCGATCGGCACCGGCCTGCTGATGCTGCCCTGGGCCACCAGCGAACACCGCTACACCCCGCTGGTGACCGCGCTGTTCACCGCCACCTCGGCGGTCTCGGTCACCGGCATGGCCGTCACCGACACCCCGAACTACTGGAACGGGTTCGGGCTGGTGATGATCACCGTGCTCACCCAGGTCGGCGGGCTGGGCATCCTCACCGGTGCGGCCCTGGTCAGCCTGGCGGTCACCCGGCAGCTCGGGCTGCGCAACCGGCTGCTGGTGCAGGCAGAGACGGCCGAGTACGGCTCCGCCGACCTGCGTCGCCTACTGATGCGCATCGCCGGCACGGTGCTCGGCTGCGAGCTGGTGATGACCGCGGTGGTGACCGCCCGGCTCCGGCTCGCCTACGACTACCCGCCGGGCCGGGCGCTGTGGTCGGGGACGTTCCACTCGGTCCAGGCGTTCAACAACGGCGGCTTCACCCTCTACACCGACGGGCTGGTCGGTTTCGCCCGTGATCCGTGGGTGGCGCTGCCGCTGGCGTTCGGTGCGATCGTCGGCGGGCTGGGCTTCCCCGCGCTGTTCGAGGCGTTCCGCCGACGCCGCCGGCCGGCCCGTTGGGCGGTGGCCACCAAGCTGACCATCTGGGGCAGTGTGGTGCTGGTGGCCGTGGGGTTCGTCGGGCTGCTCGCCGCCGAGTGGGACAACCCGTTCACCATCGGCACCTACGACACCCCGGGCAAGCTGCTCGCCACCTTCACCCAGGTCGCGCTCAGCCGTACCGGCGGATTCGACGTGATCGGCGTGGCCGCGTTGCGCGAGGAGAGTTACCCGCTGCTCGTCGCCCTGATGTTCATCGGCGGTGGCAGCGCCAGCACCGCCGGTGGGATCAAGGTCTCCACGTTCTTTCTGCTCGGCTTCGTCATCTGGGCGGAGTTGCGCGGCGAGCCGGACGTCACCGTGGGTCGCCGCCGGATCGCGGTGGCCAGCCAACGCCAGGCGCTGACGGTGGCGCTGCTCAGCGTCGCGCTGGTGACGGTCGGCACGCTCGGCCTGACCGTGCTCACCACCGACGTCCGGGCCAACGAGACGCTGTTCGAGGTGACCTCGGCGTTCAGCACCGCCGGCCTCACCGTCGGGCTCACCCAGCACCTGCCCGCGTCGGGGCAACTGGTGCTGACCGTGCTGATGTACATCGGGCGGATCGGCCCGCTCACCCTCGGCTCGGCGATCGCGTTGAACACCCGGCACCGGCTGTACCGCTACCCGAAGGAGCAACCCGTTGTCGGCTAGGGGTGAGGGCGACGGCGACATCGCCGTGATCGGGCTGGGCCGGTTCGGCTGCCACCTGGCCGGGGCGTTGACCCGGCTCGGCCACCAGGTGCTCGCCGTGGACCGCGACCCCGACCGGGTGCAACGCTGGTCGGCGTCGCTGGACCGGGTGGTGCAGGCCGACGCCACCGAGGAGCAGGCGCTGCGGCAGCTCGGCGTCGGCGAGTTCTCCCGGGTGGTGGTCGCCATCGGCGCCTCGGTGGAGGCCAGCGTGCTCACCGTGCTGGCGTTGACCGAGGTGGGCGTACCGCAGGTGTGGGCGCGGGCCACCTCCCGCAAGCACGCGAAGATCCTGGCTTCGGTCGGCGCCCACCACGTGGTCTTCCCCGAGGCGGAGACGGGGGAACGGGTGGCCCACCTGATCGTCAGCCGGATGCTCGACTTCATGGAGTTCGGCGACGACTTCGCCATCGCCAAGGTGCCGGTCCCCCCGCCGCTGGTCGGTCACCGGCTGCGGGACCTGGCGGTGCAGGAACGCTACGGGGTGATGGTGGTCGGCGCGAAACCGGCCGGGGAACGCTTCCGGTACGCCGACCCGGACACGGTGCTCGGGCCGGGCAGCATCCTCGTCGTGGAGGGCGGGATCGCCCAGGTGCAGCGGTTCGCGGCCCTACGCTGACCGCACCGTCCGCCCGCCGACCCGGCCGGCCGCAGCACCCGGCCGCCGCCGCAGAGCCGGCACCCCCGGTCAACGCCCCGGAGCCGGTGCCCGGCCTCAGCCCCGGTGTCCCTTGCCGGGACCGCCACCCGGGCCGCCGCCACCTGCGCCCTTGCCTCCCTTCCCCGTCACTTTCCCGCTTTTCCCTTGGCCGCACCCGCCCCCTTGCCCGGCCCCTTGCCGGGCTTCTCGGCCTTCGTTGTGGGTTTCGCCGGGCCGGCCGCGCCGGACCCACCCTTGCCGGACGTCTTCGCCGGCTTCTTCGCCGCCGGCTTCTTCACCGTCGGCGGCTTCACCACGGGTGCGCTGCCGGCCACCCCGGAGACCCGCACCCCGCAGCTCGAATCGCCGACGGAGAACTCCAACGGCAACGGGTTGCCGCCGGTGTACCGGCCGGTCAGGGCGAGCTTCTCCGACGCGCCCGGGGCCAGCGCGGCACGGCCGGCCGCCGCGGTGACCCGGACCAGACGCCCCTCCTGACGCACCTGGGGCGTGGGCCCGGTGACGACCTGCTGGCCGGGGAAGGCGAAGCTCACCGTCCAGTCCCGCAGTTCCCGGGGACCGGTGTTGGTCAGCGTGAGCTGGGCGGCGAAGTCCTTGCCGGAGTCGGTGCGCAGCGCGTACTCGACCTCGCAGGGGATGGTCTCGGGCAACCCCATCCGGGCCTCGGTGGGCGGGTCGACGCCGCCGCTGGCCGGGCTGCGCGAGGTCACCCCCCAGATCGCCGCGGTGACGGCGACGAGGCTCGCGGCGGCCACCCCGGCCTCGATCCGGCGGCGGCGGGTGGCGGCGCGGCGGCTCCGGGTCCGTCCCGAGAAGGGCAACGCGTCGGTGTCGGCCGACCAGGGCAGGATCGTGGTGCCGGCGTTGGCGAGCAACGCCGGGTCGAGCCGCCCGGGGGCCGGGGACACCGGCACGGCCGCGACCATCCCGGCCGCCGAGGCGAGGGTACGCGCCACCTCCGAGGTCGCCGGCCGGTCCTCCGGGCGTTTGGCCAGGCAGCGGCCGACCAGCTCGACCACCTCGTCGGGGAGCCCACGTACCGGGGGCATCGGCTCCGGGTCGTGGTACATGTGCGCCCGCAGCATCTGGGTGGTGGTGCTGGCCTGCCAGGGCAGCCTTCCGGTGAGCATCCGGTAGAGCAGCAGCCCGACGGCGTACACGTCGGTGGCCGGGGAGACCTGGCCGTTGTCGAGGCGCTCCGGGGCGAGGTAGGCGGGGGTGCCGAGCAGGGTGCCGTCCGGCCCTTTCTCGCTCTCGCCGACCAACGCCGAGATGCCGAAGTCGACCACCTTCACCCCGGTCGCGGTCAACATGACGTTGCCGGGGGTGACGTCGCGGTGCACCACCCCCCGGGCGTGCGCGGTGGCCAGTGCCGAGGTCACCTCGGCCCCGATGGTCACCGCCTCCCGCCAGGGCAGCTGCCCGTCGCGGCCGAGCCGCGCGGTGAGCGGACCGCCGTCCACCAGCTCCATCACCACGTACGGCACGGTCAGCCCGACCTGCTCGGACTCGCCGTAGTCGTACACGTTGGTGATGTTGGGGTGGCAGAGCCGCGCGGCGGCCTGCGCCTCGATCCTGATCCGGTGCCGGAAGGCCCGGTCGGTGGCCAGCCGGGAGGCGAGCACCTTCACCGCGACCTGCCGGCCCAGCACCTGGTCGTAGCCGCGCCACACCACGGACATGCCGCCCGCGCCGAGCTGCTCGATCAGCCGGTACCGCTCACCGAGGAGCTGGGCTGCGTTCCGGACTCCTGCACCCATGGTCGACCGAGTTGCCCGGGACGGCCCGACCTACACCTCGATGGTCGTAATCGGTCAGGAAAGTCACCCGATCAGGCGGTCGCGAGCAGTTGGTCCACCGGGGCGTAGTCGTCGGTCAACACCAGCGCCCCGTCGACGAACCGGGTCACCTCGCTGCCGGCGACCATGTCGGGGATCTTCGCCACGGTGCCCAGCCGGGTCCGCAGCGCGTCCAGCGGCAGCGGCGCGTCCGAGGCGACGATGAGGAAGTTGCTGCCCTGCCGCCCGGCGATCGCCTCCGGCGGCGCGACCAGCGCCACGTGCTCGAACTCGGCGGCCACCGTGGCCAGCTCCGAGCGGATGAACCGGCCCGGCGGGTAGTCGATGACGTTCTGCACGTAGATCCCGCCGGGGCGCAGCACCCGGTCGACCTCCGCCGCCATCTCCCGGGTGGCCAGGTGCCACGGCACCACCAGGTGCCCGAAGGCGTCCCCGACGACCAGGTCCCGGCTGTCCGCCGGCTCCCCACCGACCAGCATCCGGGCGTCGCCCACCGCCGCCCGCAGCCCCGGCCCGGTGCGGACGCCCAACTCGCGCCGGTCCAGCTCGACCAGTTCGCCGTCGATCTCGAAGACCACGTTGTCGGTGCCCGGCCGGGTGGCGCTCAGGTAGCGGGGCATGGTGAACCCGCCCCCGCCCAGGTGCAGCGCGTCCAGCCGCTGCCCCTTCGGGGCGGCCACGTCGGCGACCGCGCCGATCCACTGGGTGTACTCGTACTCCAGGTGGGTCGGGTCGTCCAGGTCGACGTACGAGTGCTGGGCCGAGTTGAGGTAGAGGGTGCGCCCACCGTCGCGGGCCGGATCACGCTCCACCCGGGCGCAGTGGTATGCGGTCTCCACGTCGCACGGGTTCGGCGCGACCGCGCTCAGCCCCGCCGCGACCAACCCGAGCACCGCCAGGGTGGCCTTCAGCCGGGCCGGACCGGGCAACCCCGCCGCCTCCTGCCGGCGCAGGTAGACCCCGAGCGCCAGCCCGACCACCCCGAGCGCCGCCGCCAGCCCGATCAGGATGACGGTGCTGGGCAGCGCCGCCACCAGTACGAACCCGGTGAACAGGGTGGCGGTGATGCCGCCGAGGGTGCCGATGCCGGACAGCCGCCCGACGACCTGACCGGTGCGCCGCAGGTCGGCCAGTTGCAGCTTCACCACCAGCGGGGTGACCGCCGACAGCAGCGCCGCCGGCACGAACACGGCCAACGCGGTGAGCAGCAGGATGCCGCTGACCGCACCGCCGCGCAGCAGTTCACCGGCGTACCGGACCACGGGCAGGGTGACGGCGGCGGCGATGCCGGCCAGGATCAGCGCCGGGGCGAGCAGCCCGCGCGGGTCCCGCCGGTCGGCCAGCCAACCGCCCGTCCACGCCCCGTACGCGATGGCGGCCAACGCGATGCCGATCACCGAGCTGGTCACCTGGAGGGTCACCCCGACGTACGGGCCGACGAGGCGCAACGAGACCGTCTCCAACACCAGCACCGCACCACTGGAGAAGAAGACCAGGAACGCGGCGAGCCCGTTGGGCAGGGCGCGGGAGGGAACCGGCGCGGGAGGCGTCGGAGCGGTCACGACGTCGGACGATGAGCTGCTCACCGTCGCGATGCTACGTCCCGTTCCTGGGCCGGACGGTCAGTACATCGAAAGATGAACATGGTTTGTGTGGTCGGCGGCCGGGCTGCCCGACCCGCTGTACGCCCGCCAACCCGTGTTCGGCATCCAGATCTGCCGGTACCAGATCACGTAGAGCACGCCGAGCCGGTTGGCGTTGTTCTTGAAGTAGTTGGCCAGGCTGTCGCCGTACGCCTTGTCCCCGCCGGTGGCCGTCTCGTCCTTGAAGCCACTGGTGGCGGCCGAGAAGTCGCAGGCCCGGCCCTTCGGGTGCTCGCCGCCCCCGCCACTGCGGTGGCAGGACACGAACCGCTTGTATCCGGCGGCCTTGGCCTGCTGCATGGCGTGCAGGGTGCGCGGGGTGATGCAACCGGAGGTGGTCGGGTCGTTCACCGAACACGACTCGCCCGGCCACGACCCGTCGGAGTTGCGCGGGGCCGGCGCGGCCGAACTCGACCCGCCGCTGAAGCCGGCGCTGCTGCCCGAGCTGACGGTGGCCAGGGCACGCTCGGCGTCCCGCTTCTTCTTCGCCAGCGTGGCGAGCTGCTTCTGCTGCTCGCGGACCTCGGCGTTGATGTCGAGGGTGGCCTGGGCGGCTGCGTGCCGGGCCTCGGCGAGCGCGCGGAGCTGCTTGCCGTCCCGCTGGGCCATCATGTCCAGGTCGGCGGCCCGCTTGAGGAACGCCTCCGGGCTTGCCGTGTTGAGCAGCATCGACGTCGGCGTCAACCGGCCCACCCGGTAGGACTGCGCGGCCACCTCGCCCACCTGGGCGGTCAGCTCACCCAACCGGCCCTCGATCACCTTCAGCTCGGCGGCCAGCGCGGTCTGCCGCCGCTTGGAGCTGTCCAGCTTGGCCTTGGCCTCGATGTGCCCCTTCGCCGCCGCCGTCAGCGCATCCTTGAGCTGCTTGGTGCCACCCTCACCGGGCTCCGCCGAGGCGGGCACCGCGCCGACACCGAGCAGCAGCGCCAGTGCGACGAGCAGCACGGTCAACGGCCGACGCACGCGTGGCCGGGTCAGGCTGGTCCTGGGCACGGAGGTTGTCCTTCCCTCTGCCGCCGACGCCCGCCACAGGGCCGGTACGGCGGCGGTCCCGCCGGCCCCGGTTGGCGGCCTGGGGGCGGAGACCGCCGGTCACACTACCGCAATCACGCCCGGTGACCAGGCCCGTGACGACACCGGACAGCAACGCTCGACACGGCGTGCCGAGCCCGTCGCCGAGAGTCCATCTCGTCGATCCCTCAGCCGCCCCCGGGGGCGGCCCACCGCCCGGCTCGACCGACCCCGCCACACCGGCCGGGCGGCCCGTCCGTCCCACGCCCGGCGACCCGCACGCCGGCCGGCCGGTCCACCGACCGGCACCCACGAACGTGCAGGCGGCGGGCGGTCAGTCGCCGAGCAGCGCGGCGCGGACCTCGTCCCAGGTCTGCTCGTCGGAGGCGACCAGCAGCCCGTGCCCGTCGTCGGCCGGGTGGTAGTCGGTGCCGTCGAACCGGCGGGCCACCCCGCCCGCCTCGCGGACCAGCAACGCACCGGGCACATGGTCCCAGGGCAGGGTCCGCCAGAACATGACGAACTGCTGGTCACCGGTGAGCAGGTCGAGGTACTCCCGGCCGGCGCAGTGCTGGCCCGCGAGCAGCTCCCCGATCCGGCCCTCGCCCGCCGCCACCCGGTCCCGGGTGGCCCGGGGCAGGTACTGGACCATCGCGGTGCCCCGCAGCCGCTCCGGCGGCACGACCGGGGTCTTGCGTACCGGCCGGCCGTCCAACCGGGTCCCCGCCCCGGCCCGGGCCACGGCCATCGTCTCCGCCAGCGGGTCGAACACCCACGAGGCGACCGGCTCACCGTCGGTGAGCAGGGCCACCATCAGCGCGAACGGCCGACGGCCGGCGGCGAAGTTGCCCGTACCGTCGACCGGATCGACCACCCACACGTCGCCGCCGCCGCGCAGGTGCCGCAGCAACGACCCGTCCGCGGCCACCGCCTCCTCGCCGACGACCAGCGACCCCGGCAGCAGTCGGCGCAACTCCGCCGAGATCCGCTCCTCGGCCCGCTGGTCGGCGACGGTGACCAGGTCACCCGGTGCCTTCTCGGTGACGTCGGCGTCGTCCAGCTTGCGGAACAGCGGCAACACCACGTCCGCCGCGGTCTCCCGCAGCAGCGTGCCGACGTCGGCGAGCAGTTGGTCAGCCACGAGGCGGCAGCTTCACCACGCTGACGAAGAACTCGTCGATCTGACGGACCACCGAGATGAAACGTTCGAAGTCCACCGGCTTGGTCACGTAGGCGTTGGCGTGCAACTGGTAGCTGCGCAGGATGTCCTCGTCGGCCTGGGAGGTGGTGAGCACCACCACCGGGATGCGGCGCAGTTGCTCGTCGTTCTTGATCTCCTCCAGCACCTCCCGGCCGTCGCGGCGCGGCAGGTTCAGGTCGAGCAGGATCAGGTCCGGGGTCACCGCGTCCGCGTACCGGCCCTCGCGCCGCAGGTAGGCCAGCGCCTCGGCGCCGTCGGAGACGACGGTCAGCCGGTTGCGGAGCTTGTGCTCCTCGAATGCCTCCTGGGTCATCAGCACGTCACCCGGATCGTCCTCGACCAGCAGGACCTCGATCGGGCTCTTGCCGTCCGCCGGCGCGGTCATCCCACCCCCTCCTTCGTGCCACCCGTGGTGCCGTGCCCCGGCGGCCCGCCGGGTGGGTCCTCGTCCTGCGTGCCGCCCGGCTGTCGGCCGACCGGGATCGGCCGGTCCGCCGGCGCGGGCGTCCCCCCGGCCGGGCGGGACGCGTCGTCGTCGGACGTCGTCGCCGCGCCGTCCCCGTCGGGCGCTGCCGTGGCGTCCCCGTCGGATCCTGCCGGGGCGTCTCCCTCGGGCGTCACCGTGGCGTCCCCGTCGGGCCCTGCCGGGGCGTCCGCACCGGTTGCCGCCGCCGGGCCCGCCTCGGCGGCGGCCTTCGCCGCCTCGACGTCCTCCGGCCGGGCCGGGAGGGTGAACCGGATCGCGGTCCCCTCGGCCCGGTCGGTGTCCACCCAGACCCGACCGCCGTGATATTCGACGATCTTCTTGACGATGGCCAGGCCGATGCCGGTGCCCGGGTAGGCGTCCTTGGCGTGCAACCGCTGGAAGATCACGAAAATCTTGTCGGCGAACTCGGGCTCGATGCCGATGCCGTTGTCCTCGCAGGTGATCTCCCACTCGGCGTCGACCAACCGGGCCGAGACCCGCACCTTCGGCGTGACGTCCGGGCGGCGGAACTTCACCGAGTTGCTGACCAGGTTGACCAGCAGGTTGGTGAGCAGCGGCTCCTCGCCCCGGATCACCGGCAGCTCGCCCCAGGTCAGCTCGGCGTCGGCGTACTGCCGGCCCGGCTCGGTCTGGCTGGCCACGTCGCCCATCGTCCGGTTGAGGTCGACGTCGACGAAACCGGTGGTGAGCCGGCCGATCCGGGAGAACGCCAACAGGTCGTTGATCAGGCGCTGCATCCGCTGCGCGCCGTCGACGGCGAACGCGATGTACTGGTCGGCCCGCTCGTCGAGCTGCCCCGCGTACCGCCGCTGGAGCAGCTGGCAGAAGCTGGCCACCTTGCGCAACGGCTCCTGCAGGTCGTGCGAGGCGACGTAGGCGAACTGCTCCAGGTCACGGTTGGAGCGGGTCAGCTCCTCGGCCTGCTTCTGCAACTGGCTGTTGACCCACTCGATGTTCTCCCGGGCGGCCCGCACCTCCGCCAGGTCCTTCGCGATCTTCTGCCGCATCACGTCCACGTCGTCGGCGAGCCGACGGAACTCCGGCGGCCCCGTCCCGGCGATGTGGTGCTGGTAGTCACCGGCGGCGACCTCCCGCACCTGCTGGGCCAGGCCGGTCAGCGGCCGGATCACCATCCGCTCCAGGGAGAGCAGCATCAGGGTGCCGGCGAGCACCACCACCACCGCCGCGACGATCAGCAGCATCACCAGCATGTTGCCGGTCCGCTCGATGTCCCGAGCACCCTTCTCCCGCTCGGCCAGGATCGCCGTCTGGAGGTCACCCACCGACGCCCGGATCTGGTCGAACTCCTGCCGGGCCTGGGCGGTGATCAACGCCTGGCCGGCGGCCGTGCCGCTGCTCCCGGTGGTCGCGATCACCGGCTCGGCCACCGTCCGCCGCCAGTCCGCCGCCTGCTGCTGCGCGGTGCGCAGCGCACCGGCGACCGCCGGGTAGTCACGGCTCAGGTCGGCGATCGTGGCGGCCACGTCGCGCTCCTGCCGCACCCCCTGCTCGTACGGGGCCAGGTCGGCACGGTTGCCGCTGACCGCGTACCCCCGGATGCCGGTCTCCTGGTCGAGCAGTGCGTTGAGCAGCTCCTGCCCCTGCACCCGAAGCGGGCCGGTGCGGGTGAGCACGGCGTCGGTGTAGGCGCGGTTCTTCGCCGCCACCACCGCCTCGGCCACGGCCAGCCCGACCAGCAGCACGCCGACCACGGCCAGCAACGCCAGCACCCGACGACGCAGGGTCCACCCCCGGTGGTACGTGTTCACCGGCCACCGCCCCGGCTGACCAGCAGCATGGCGACGTCGTCGGCGAGCGGCCCCCCGTTGATCTGCTCGGCCCGACCGACCAGCCAGGCGGGCAGCTCGGACAGCGGCACGGCGTGGTTGGCGCGCTCCTGGAGCAGGCCGGTCAGCCCGTCGACGTCCAACCGGTCGTCGCCGTCACCCACCCGCCCCTCGATCAGGCCGTCGGTGTACATCAACAGGGACCAGTCATCGGTGTCGAACTCCAGGTCGAACGCGACGGGACGGCGGGGTCGTACGCCGAGCAGCAGGCCCCCACGGGCCGGGACGGGCGCGACCTTGCCGCCGGACAGCAGCAGCGGCGGCGGGTGACCGGCCAGCCGGACGGTGGCCCGGTTGGCGGCCAGGTCGAGTCGGACGGTGGCGACGGTGGCGAAGATCTCCTGGAGCCGGCGCTCGCTCATCAGCACCTGTTCCAGGGCGGGCAGCACCTCGTCGTCGGGCACCCGGGCCAGGATCAACGCCCGCCAGGCGACCCGCAGTTCGACGCCGAGCGCGGCCTCGTCCACCCCGTGTCCGCAGACGTCGCCGACGATCAGGTCGACCCGGTCCGGCTGGGTCTGCACCACGTCGAAGAAGTCCCCGCCGATCAGCGCCGCGTGCCGGCCCGGCCGGTAGAAGGTGTGCACCGCCACCTCGTCGGTGGTCATCAGCGGCTGGGGCAGCAGGCCCCGTTCCAGGCGGGCCGACTCGGCCTGGCGCAGCTCGACCTCGCGCAGCCGGCGGGCGTTCTCGTCGGCCCGTTTGCGTTCCACCGCGTAGCGCAGGGCACGGGTCAGCAGCACCCCGTCGACCTGCCCCTTGACCAGGTAGTCCTGGGCGCCCTCGGCGACCGCGACGATGCCGAGGTGCTCGTCGGAGCGGCCGGTCAGCACGCAGACCGCCGCGCCGCTGGACATCTCCAGCACCCGGCGCAGCCCGTCGAGGCCCTGCGCGTCGGGCAGCCCGAGGTCGAGCAGGACGCAGTCGACGCCGGCGATGCGCCGCCGGGCCTCGCTGAGGCTGGTGGCGACCAGCAGGTCGATCATCGAGTTGGTCTCGGCGAGCAGCTCGCCGACCAGGAAGGCGTCGCCCTCGTCGTCCTCGACCAGCAGCACCCGCAGCCGTTCACCCGGCGGCAGGTTGGGGTGGGGCCCGAGCCCGCCGTGCGGGTACGGCGCGACGGAGGACCCGGCCAGGCCAGGCCCCCGGTGCGACCGGGTCACCGCCGCGAGACGCGGGAGTTCGCTGGTGATGTCGGGCTCCTTCCGAGTGCCCTGCTGATCCTGTATTAGACAACGGTCGCACACAACACGGTCCGTCCGGTCCGGGCGTACCCAGGCAGGGTCGTCACCAGGTGAGCGTCCAGTCGGCGCGGCGCGTCACGGTTCGGTTCCGGTACGCCCCGGCTGCGCCCCGCCGGGGCAGGATGATCCCCACCCCCGCACCACCCCCCGAGGAGTTCCCGTGGGCGCACCCCCCGTCTCCGCCGCCGACCGGGCGCTGGCCCGGCCCCGACGTCGTCCGCTCGCCGCCCTGGCCGCCCTGCTGGCGCTGGTCGCGGTGGGTGCCGCGATGCTGGTCACCCTGGCCACCCCGACGCCCCGACCGGCGGACGCCCCGGCCGGCGAGTTCAGCGCCGGGCGGGCCTACCGGACCGTGCAGACGGTGGCGCAACGCCCGCACCCGGCCGGCAGCGCCGCCAACGACCAGGTCCGCGAGCACCTGGTCGGGGCGCTGCGCGGGCTGGGCCTGGAGACCGAGGTGCAGGACACCGTCGCCCCGGAGGCCGGGCAGCTCAGCGGGGCGGCCGGCGGGGCCACCGTCGCCCGGGTCCGCAACGTGGTGGCCCGGCTGCCCGGCACCGCCTCCACCGGCCGGGTCTTCCTGGTGGCGCACTACGACTCGGTGCAGACCGGCCCGGGTGGCAACGACGACGCGGCCGGCACCTCCACCGTGTTGGAGGTGGCCCGCGCGCTGGCCGCCGGCCCCCGCCCCCGCAACGACGTCGTGTTCGTGCTGACCGACGCCGAGGAGGCGTGCCTGTGCGGCGCCGCGGCGTTCGCGGCCAGCCACCCGCTCGCCGCCGACGGCGGGGTGGTGCTCAACCTGGAGGCCCGGGGCTCCACCGGGCCGGTGATCATGTTCGAGACGTCCCGGAACAACGCCGAGCTGGTGGCCGCCTTCGGCCGGGGCGCCCCGCACCCGGTGGGCACCTCGTTCGCCGTGGAGATCTATCGGGCGCTGCCCAACGACACCGACTTCACCGCGTTCCTCGACAACGACTTCGTCGGGCTGAACTCGGCCTACATCGACGGGGGCGCGATCTATCACACCCCGCTGGACACCCCGGCGGCGATGGACCGGGGCAGCCTCCAGATGCACGGCGACAACGCGCTCGGGCTGGCCCGGGAGTTCGGCCGCGCCGACCTGACGGCGCTGCGCGTAGGCCACGACGCCAGCTACTTCCCGGTGCCGGGCGGGCTGGTCCGCTACCCCGGCTGGCTGACCTGGCCGCTGGCCGCCCTGGCGGTGCTGGGGGTGCTGGCCCTGGGCTGGCTGGTCCGGCGCACCGGCCGGGCCGGGACCGGTCGCCTGTTCGCCGGGTTCGGGCTGGCGCTGGTGCCGATCGTGGCCGCGCCGGTCGCCGCCCAACTGCTCTGGGCGGGGATCACCGCGCTGCGCCCCGGCTACGCCGAGCTGCTCGACCCGTACCGGCCGGTCTGGTACCGGCTGGCGGTGGTGGCGCTCGCCGCCACGATCCTGCTCGCCTGGTACGCGCTGGCCCGCCGCTGGTCCGGCCCGGCGGCGCTGGCCGTCGGCGGGCTCGGCTGGCTGGCCCTGCTCGGGGTGGTGCTGGCCGCGCTGGTGCCCGGCGGTGCCTACCTGGCCACCCTGCCGGCGCTGGCCGGGGCGCTCGCCGGCCTGGTCGCGCTGCGCACCCGGATCGACGGCCCGTGGCCGGTGGTCGCGGTGACCCTGGCCGGCGCGGTCGCCGTGGTGATCCTGCTGCCCACGGTGGTGCTGCTCTTCCCCGCGCTGGGGATGGCGATGGGCGGGGTCGCGGCCCTGTTCGCGGTGCTGCTGGGGCTGGCCGCGCTGCCGGTGCTCGACCTGCTGCACCCGGCCGCCGGCGGCCAGCGCGGCCCGGTCACCGGCCACGAGCGCGACTCGCCCGACCCGGCCGCCAGCGACGAGCGCAGCCTGGTCGCCGCCCGGGCCCGGCGGCTCGGCGCGCTGCCGGCCGTCGCCGCCGCGCTCGCCGCCACGGTGCTCGCCGGGGTCGGCCTGGCGGTCGACCGTTTCGACGCCGACCACCCCGTGCCCACCCACCTGATGTACGCCCTCGACGCCGACACCAACGAGGCGCAGTGGCTCACCCGGGAATCCGACCCGCAGCCGTGGACCGACGGGTACGTCGACGGCCCCGCCAAGATCGACGGCTTCCCCGGCCTGGGCGATCCGGACCTGCGCGGCGGCCTGGCACCGGTGGCGAACCTGCCCGCGCCGACGGTGCAGGTGCTGGCGGACACCACCGCCGGTGGGCTGCGCACCCTGCGTCTGCGGCTGCTCCCCCAGCGCACCGTCCGGCTGGCCACCCTGCACGTGGACGCCACCACCGCCGAGGTGACCCGGGCCGAGGTGGCCGGGCGGGAGGTGCCGGTCGGACGGCAGCCAGGCGTCGAGGAGGCGAAGGCCGACCGGTGGGGCTTCGGGATCGTGTTCCACGCCCCGCCTGCCGAGGGGGTCGAGATCACCCTGACCGTGGTGCCCCGGGCGGGGCAGGTGGCGCTGCGGGCGATGGACGCCAGCGACGGGCTGGAAGGGCTGCCGGGGTTCCGGAAGCGGCCGGCGGGGGTGGGGGTGGTGGGGTCGCACACCTCGGAGATGCTGGCGGTCGCCCGCACCTATCCACTCTGACGCTTGCTCCCGACATCGGCCACGCCTACTCACCTGCCCTAAAGCAGGTGAAAGGCCTCGATCACCCTGGCCATACTCGCGCGCATGGCTGGGCTGGCGCACTAAAGCGACCTACCTAGGTAGACATCGACTCCCCACCTAGGTAGAGTCGAGTCATGTCCGAAACGCCACGCCTCACACCGCAGACCGTGGCGGTGATTCGCGCCCTACTTACCACACCCGCCGATCCGCGCTGGGGCCGTGACATTGCTCGCGAGACCGGCCTCAAGTCGGGCACCCTCCATCCAATTCTCGCCCGCCTTGAGCAGGCCGGCTGGGTGGAATCCCATTGGGAAGATCCTGCTGAGCACGAGAATCAAGGGCGGCCTCGGCGACGGTATTACCAGTTCGTCCCGGGCGGCGCCGAAACCGCACGCCTCGCTCTAGCCGAAACCTCCGCCCGCATCAGAGGCACCTCCACCGCTGGGCGGCTTCGCCCTCACCCGGGCTACTGAGGTGCCTGCCTTGACGAGGCCTTGTCGCATGACGGGGATCCGCCGCATTAGTTGGGGGGTGAGGTAATGCGCCAGCGGCTTTATACCGAGCCCGATAGGTATCGCGGCAGACGGCGGCTCCCGCGGAGACCTCTTTCCATGGCAATTGCAACGATGGGCAGGAGAGTAGCGGAAGCTCCGCGCTCAGGTCCGACGGGAACCTCGTCAGCAACTCCGCTGGGAGCCTCAATCTTGGGCTTGCTGAGCTTACTACTACCCCCCTCGACCCGAGCACGATGGCTGGAGGAGTGGCGAGGCGAGCTACACGACCTACGTGCCGAAAACGCCCCATGGTGGCATCGCACCGCCTACGTGTTGGACATCCTACGCAGCGTTCCAAAGCAAGCGTTGACGCTGCGTTGGATTGGACGCCGCCGAACCAATCTATGACCTGCAGGGCACCGCTGGCGACCTCAATCCCTCACAAAACGACTCGCGGGGCTTCCGGCTCCGACCGACCAGACGGGCAACCCGAGAGCTGTTCAGGACGGAGATACTGCCATGCCTCACTGGGTTCCAACGACCGTTCTTCTCACTTACACCAGCATCGTCGCCCTCATTAGTTTGACTGCAGTGTTCGGCGAAACGGTCGCCCGGCGCACAGCCGCATACAAGGTACTGCTCATCCTGCTGCCCACAGGAGTGCTTTTCGTTGGTGCTCAGTTCGCCGCAGCTCACATCATGAGGGGCGCGTAGCTCATGCCACTCTGGAAACCCCGATTCCACCTTCTCGCATCCTCACCCCCCTTCCTGATCCTGACGGGTCGCTCAATGCGGTCAATATCATGCCCCTTGTTAAAAACGCACCACATGTCCGGCTTGAGCTTTTAATCCGCCTACCAACCTGCATATAGCAAGGCCCGGCGCACATCCGCGATAGCTGCGGGTAATGGACGCCAGCAACGGTTGGCCGCACCAACGGGGGTCTCGGCGACGACCGAGGATGGTGGAGTCGCACAACTGGGCGATGCGGGTGGTCGCCCGCACCTATCCGTTCTGACGACGTGGACGAAGGCGATCAACTATCCATGACCACAGATAACCGGTCGCCAGCGCCGGCGGGGCGGACTACGGTCCGCAGGATGCGGCTGGAGAAGGTCACCCCGGAGAACTACGAGGCAGCGCTCAAGCTGTCGGTGCGCCCCGATCAGGAGGATCTGGTCGGGCCGGTGGTCAAGTCACTGGCCGAGGCGTACGTCTTCCCGGACATCGCCTGGCCGAGGCTGATCTTCGACGGCGACCGGATGGTCGGTTTCCTGATGGCCTTCCTCGACTACGCGTGGGGCGACAACCCCGATGACGTCCGGTCGGGCCTCTGGAAACTCAACATCGCGGCCGACGCCCAGGGCAAGGGTTACGGGCGGTTCGCCGTCGAGGCGGTGTGCGCGGAGATCCGCGCCCGGGGCGGCAACCGGGCGTACGTCACCTGGGTGCCCCGGGCGGGCGGGCCGGAGGACTTCTATCTCAAGCTCGGCTTCCGGCCGACGGGCGAGCAGAGCGACGGGGAGACGGTCGCCGTCCTGGACCTCTGACAGTGCTGACGTGGGATCGGGGTCACCCGCCCGACCTGCTCACCTTTGACGAATTGGGGCCGACACCACCTTAGCTGGTTGTCCGGCTCCGGGACCGTCCAGCGCTACCATGAGCTTCGTGACCGCCGCACACGCGTTCGAGTATGAGGTTCCGCCTCATGCCGGTCCGCCGCCTGAAGCTGTCGAGGCGGCTGAGGAAGGCAACGTCGTCTACCTGACTCGCCAGGGGCAGCGGGTGGCGGCGATGGGACCACCGACGTCGCTCGATCCGCAGGGTCTGGAGAAGATCAGGCAGTCGCTGGAAGCGATAGCCAGAAACCCGAACCGGACGGACGCTTCCCGCGCCTTGGCTCGTGAGCAGCTGACGCGGCTTGACGAGATCATGGAACAGGTGATCAACGAGGAGGACGCCCAGGCGTGCGACGACGCACTGGCGTCGATGCGTGCTGGTGAGTCGACACAGCCGTGGAGCGCGGTCAAGCGGGAGCTCGACCTGTGACATGGAAGGTTGAGCTCACCAATGCTGCGGCGCGCGAACTGGTCAAGCTCGACCGCTCCACCCAGCTCCGCATCGGTTCCGCGATCGATCAGCTGGCAGTTGACCCTCGGCCCGCTGGCTGCGTGAAGCTGTCCGGCGACGATACCAAGTCGCGCATCCGGGTAGGTGATTTTCGGATCGTCTACCTGATCCTGGATGACCAGGTGCTGATAGCAGTCGTGCGAATCGCCCACCGCAGATTGGTGTACCGGTCTTTCCAGGGCACGTCACTTCCAGCGGAAGTGGACGAAGAGGCGGCCGAAGTTCTTGGAGTCCTTCTCGACCCGGTGATAGAGCTGCTTGACGTCCTTCTGGTCGAGGAAGCGCAGCACCTTCTTCTTGAGCTGGCCGGACCCCTTACCGGGGATGATCTCGACCAGGGTGGCCTTCTTCGCCACCGCCTCGTCCATGATCCCGCGCAGGGCACGGTCGATGTCGTGACCCTTGTTGAAGATGTCGTGCAGGTCCAGCTTGAGCTTCATCCCGCCTCCCCCACCTGCGCAGCCGCCATGGCAGGCCCATCGTAGGCCGACAGGCGTCGGGGCGAGGCTCAGGCTTCGTCGGGCAGGTTCGGCCGGTGCTCGCGGATCCAGGCCTCGATGTCCTCGGTACGCCAGATCCGACCGGTGGCGAGCGACTCATAGGGCTTCGGCCAGTCGGGGCGCTTCATCAACTGCTCGACGCGTTGCCTGCTCACGCCCAGCCTCATCCGGATCTCGTACGCGCCCATGAGATTCCGGCCCATGAACGGGAGGCTAGACACGTCCCCACTGGGCGAGGCCCTAGTTGGGCGACACCCTACTAGGGCCTTGACTAGGGGGTAGCGTAGCGGCCACTCTGAGACGGTGAAACCGCTGAACGTTTCCCGGGTGCATGCCCGCCCCGGCGGGGCCGTGCGGCCACACGTACCGATGCGGCCTCTCTGGTTGTGCCGGGTATGCGCCGCTCCCTGGCCGTGTCAGCCCGCCCGCCTGATGCTGACCATGGACTACCGGGGGGACCGCGTCGGGCTGTCCGTCTACATGGCCGGGCGGCTGTACGACGCCACCGGCGACCTGGTCACCCTCAACCCGAACGCCGTCCCGGCCCCGGCGGAGCTGTTCGACAGGTTCCTGGCCTGGACCAGACGCGGAACCGGGCCGGGAGAAGGGTAGGAACCCGCCCCCGGCCCGGCGTGATCAGGACTCAGCGACCGTTGCCGACCCGGCTCTCCACCCGGCGCAGCGCGGTCACGTAGTCGTCGTTGGTCGAGTGCATGGCCGCCGCGATGCGCAGGTGCCGCAACGCGTCCGGGTAGCGGTTGAGCCGCTCCAGCGTCCGGCCCAGCACGTGGTGGGCGTAGTGGTCGCTGGGGTCCCGGTCGACCAGCTCCCGCAACTGCTCCTCGGCGCGGCCGAGCTGGGCGGTCTGGAAGTACGCCCGGGCCAGCAGCTGACGTACGGAGGAGTTGCCGGGCTCGGCCGCCACGATCGGCTCCAGCAGCCGGACCGCTCCGCTCGGGTCACCCATCTCGAAGTACATGGTCGCCCGTCGGTACTCCGCCAGAAGATCCATCCCGACCCACCCCCTCGCGTCACGTCGCCATTGCTCCGACGCTGGCACAACACCGGGCGTACCGCGAGTGTTCCTGGGGGTGGACTTGTGGCTCAGGAGGCCGGGTCGTCCCGTTCGCCGGTCAACTGCCAGGCCCGGACACCGCCGACGATTCCGGCCGTGTTGGGCACGATCACCACGTCGTCGCCCATCCGGGCCACCTGCTCGGGCCGGATCAGCCGCGAGTTGCCGCCACCGAGATAGAGCCGGTCCCAGCGGAACACCGGGCGCAGCCCGTCCACCACCTGCCGGATGCGCCGGGACCAGAAGGCGTCGCCGAGCCGCCGCCGCTCCGGCTCCCCCACGTACGTGTCGTAGGTGGTGCCCCAGCGGACCGGGGCGTGCGACAGCTCCAGGTGCGGGGCGAGCCGCCCACCGTCGAACAGCGCGCTGCCCAGCCCGGTGCCGAGGGTCAGCACCAGCTCGCAGCCGGTGCCGGCGACCACCCCCGCACCGTGCACCTCGGCGTCGTTGAGCACCAGCGCCGGCATCCCGAACGCCTCGGTGACCGCCCGTCGGGCGTCGTACCCGGACCACTCGGCGAGCAGGTCGGGGTCGACGCGGCTGCGCGGCCCGGAGCGGGTCACGTAGTGCGGCGTGGCCACCACGACCCCGTGCCGGATCATGCCCGGCATCCCCACCGTGACCCGGTCGGCCGAGGGCAGCCGCCCGGCCAGCTCCACCAGCGTCTTGACGAACAACTCGGGCGGCAACGGGTACGGGGTGTCCACCCGGATCACCGGTGCCCGCAGGTTGCCACCCCCGTCCAGCACCGATCCCTTGATGCCTCCGCCACCGCAGTCGACCGCCAGCGTCAATCCCACCCCCTCACCTTGCCCCACCCGCCCCGTTCCTCCCGCCCCTCCCCCACCTTTCGCCGACCGGGGCCGGCAGCCCGACCCGCCGACCCGCCGCCGGCCCGGGAGACCTGACGACGATGGTGACGGGTGGCGGTGATCGGCGGGAGCCCAGGATTGTGGAGAGTTCTTGTCGCCATAGCCGCAAGAACTCTCCACAATCTGGCGCACGCATGGACCGCCATCCCCGCACAGAGCACCCCCACCCGGGCGGCCCCGGACCGGCCACCGAGGCGGCAGTGGGCCGGCAGCCGGGGCGGCAGTGGGCCGGGCAGTGGGCCGGTCACCGGGGTCGGCAGGCGGGCCCGACGTGGGCCGGGCCGCGTGGCGTCCCCGCCCGGATCGACGGGCGATAGGCTCGGGGCCTCATGAGCGCCACGATGATCGCCAAAGGACTTGCCGCCGGGCACGGGGAGCGGATGCTCTTCAGTGACCTCGACCTGGTGGTCGCACCCGGGGACGTGGTGGGGCTGGTCGGGGTCAACGGGGCGGGCAAGTCGACGCTGCTGCGCACGCTGGCCGGGGTGCAGCCGGTGGAGGAGGGCAGCCTCACGCTGAGCCCGCCGGGGGCCTCGGTGGGCTACCTGCCGCAGGAGACGGAACGGCGGGCGGGCGAGACGGTCCGCGACTTCCTGGCCCGCCGGACCGGGGTGACCGGGGCGCAGGCGGCCCTGGACGCCGCCGCCGAGGCGCTCACCGCAGGCACGGCCGGGGCTGACGACGCGTACGCCGGGGCGTTGGAGCGGTGGCTCGACCTCGGCGGGGCGGACCTGGAGGAACGCGCCGAGCAGGTCGCCTCGGAGTTGGGACTGACGGTCGACCTGGACCACCCGATGACCGGCCTGTCCGGTGGTCAGGCGGCCCGCGCCGGGCTGGCCTCGCTGCTGCTCAGCCGGTACGACGTCTTCCTGCTCGACGAGCCCACCAACGACCTGGACCTGGCCGGTCTGGACCGGCTGGAACGGTTCGTCACCGGCCTGCGTGCCGGCACGGTGCTGGTCAGCCACGACCGGGAGTTCCTGACCCGGACGGTGACCCGGGTGCTGGAGCTGGACCTCGTGCAGCAGCAGGTGCGGCACTACGGCGGCGGTTACGGCGCCTACCTGGAGGAGCGGGAAGTGGCCCGCCGGCACGCCCGCGCCGACTTCGAGGAGTACGCCGACACCCGGGCCGCGTTGGAGAACCGCGCCCGCACCCAGCGGGCCTGGATGGAGAAGGGTGTCAAGAACGCCCGCCGCAAGGCCACCGACAACGACAAGATCGGCCGGAAGTTCCGGGCCGAGGCGACGGAGAAGCAGGCGGCCAAGGCGAAGCAGACCGAGCGGCTGATCGAACGCCTCGACGTGGTCGAGGAGCCCCGCAAGGAGTGGGAGCTGCGGATGGAGATCGCCGCCGCGCCCCGGGCCGGTGCGGTGGTGGCCTCGCTGCGCGACGCGGTGGTCCGCCGGGGCGACTTCACCCTGGGGCCGGTGAACCTCCAGATCGACTGGGCCGACCGGGTGGCGATCACCGGGGCGAACGGTTCCGGCAAGACCACCCTGCTCGGCGCACTGCTGGGTCGGCTGCCGCTCGACGCCGGGCACGCCGCGCTCGGGCCGGGGGTGGTGGTCGGCGAGGTGGACCAGGCCCGGGGGCTGTTCCTCGGCGAACAGCCGCTACTGGAGGCGTTCGGGGCCGCCGTACCGGAGATGGCACCGGCGGATGCGCGGACGCTGCTGGCCAAGTTCGGTCTGCGGGCCGCGCACGTACTGCGGCCGGCGGCGACGCTGTCGCCGGGCGAGCGGACCCGGGCGGCGCTGGCGCTGCTCCAGGGCCGGGGGGTCAACCTGCTGGTGCTCGACGAGCCGACCAACCATCTCGACCTGCCGGCCATCGAGCAGTTGGAGTCGGCGTTGGACGGCTATCCGGGGACGCTGCTGCTGGTCACCCACGACCGGCGGATGCTGGAGGCGGTCAGCGTGCACCGGCGGCTGCGGGTCGCCGACGGGCGGATCGCCGAGGACTGATCCGTGCCGCCCGACGACCGCCGGGTGACAATGGGTCATGCTCAGATGGGAGTACGCGCTGCTGGTGCGCCGTCGCCAGCCGACCGCCTCCGACCTCAGCTGGGAGGTCGTCTTCGTCTGGTACGGCCCGGACGGCTCGATGACCGACGTGACCGCCTACGGCGACACCGCGCTGGCGCACCTGAACCGGGCCGGTGACCAGGGCTGGGAACTTGTCGGGATGAGCGAGGACCCGTCCCTGGAGGGCCACAACGAGCTGCACCGTTACCACCTCAAGCGGCCGAAGGCGGCCGGTGCGCCCCGGCAGCGCATCCGGGCCGTCGGCCGGCCCACCCGCCGCACCGGCGGCTGACCCACGGGTACGCGCTCCGCGCGCGGAGCCATCGCCCGGCTGGACGGTCACGGTCACGGTGGGGTCCGCCCCGGGCACCGGCTCGGCGATGGGCAGCAGAGCGGCGATGGGCAGCAGAGCGGCGATGGGCAGCAGAGCGGCGATGGGCAGCAGAGCGGCGATGGGCAGCAGAGCGGCGAGAGTTGGCGGCGACTGGTGTGCGGGACCGGAGAGCGGGTAACGGCCGGCGGGAGGTGGCCATGGTCGCGTTGGCGCAGGCACCGCCCTCGGCCGAACGGCTGCGGGCGCTCGACGGGTTCCTCGAAGCGGCCTGGGCCGAGCAGGCCCGCCACGACGAGCGGTTACGTGGGCTCCCCGTCGAGGTGCGGTTCGACCGGGGGGTCGCCCACCTGAGCGGGGAGGTGGCCGAACCGGATCAGTTGCGGCTGGTCCGCGAGCTGGTCGGCCGGCTGGCCGGGGTGTACGGCGTGTGGGGGCGGGTGCGGGTCGACGGCCGGGACCCGGTGGTGGTGGACCTGGGCTGCGGCGGCCAGAAGCAGTACCCGACGAACCTGGGGTTGGACATCTTCCCGGCCCCCGGGGTGGACGCGGTGGCGGACCTGTCCGGGTCGCTGCCGCTGGCCGACGACTCCGTCGACGTCATCTTCACCGTGCACATCCTGGAGCACCTGATCGACTTCCTGCCGCTGCTGGACGAGTGCCACCGGGTGCTCCGCCCGGGTGGCGTGCTGCACGTGATGAGCCCCTGGTGGGGGCACGTCAACGCGGTGGCGGACCCGACCCACGTCCGGCTGCTGGACGTACAGACGATCAAGGGGGTCTGCGGTCAGCGCCCGCCGGGCACCCCGCGCTGGCATCCGCTGCACGCCGGCTGCGACGGCGCGTCCATCTTCGCCGATCTGACCCCGCTGCCCGCCGACGCCCCACCGCCGGCACCGGCCCACCTGGCCCGCTTCTTCGACTGACAGCCGGCCGGGCCACGGCTCCGGCCAGCGGCCCGTTCCTGCCCAACGGGCAGATCCGGCCTCAGCGGACCGGTCCGGCCCAGCCGGCAGGTTCGGCCCGGACGGCAGGTTCGGCCCGGACGGCAGGTTCGGCCCGGACGGCAGGTTCGGCCCGGACGGCAGGTTCGGCCGAGCGGGCAGGGCGGGCGTCAGGCGGTGCTCTCCCGGGGGGTCAGGCGGTGCGGGGCGGTGAGTTCCCGGGGTGGCGCGTCCCGGTCCCCGCCCAGCCGGCCGGCGAGCAGGTCCACGGCGAGCCGGGCGATCCGTTCCTTGTCCGGGGCGACAGTGGTCAGGGTGGGGACGCTGAACCGCCCGTCCTCGATGTCGTCGAAGCCGGCGACGGCGACGTCGGTGGGGACCCGCAGGCCGGCCTCGTGCAGGGCGCGCAGCGCGCCGAGGGCGAGGGTGTCGCTGAAGCAGAACACCGCGTCCGGGCGGGTTCCGGAGGCGAGCAGGTGGCGCAGGGCGGCGGCGCCGTCGGCGCGACGCCAGGCCGGGGTGGCGGCGACGAGGCGTTCGTCGTACCCGATGCCGGCCTCGGTCAGGGCGGCGGTGTAGCCGGCCAGCCGCAGGCGGGCGCCGGCCCGCTCGGGGGTGGGTTGCGCGCCGACGGCGGCGATCCGGCGACGGCCGAGGCCGATCAGGTGGGCGGTCACCTCCCGGGCGGCGGTCACGTTGTCGATCACCACGTGGTCGGCGGGGCCGTGGTCCACCCGCTCGCCGAGCAGCACCATCGGTACGCCGTCGAGGTCGGTGAGGTCGTCGGCGGTCAGCGACAGCGGGCTGAAGATCAGACCGTCGATCAGGTGGTCGCCGATGCCGGCGGCGGCGACCCGTTCCCGTTCCCGGCCACCGCCGGTCTGGTCGATGAGCACGGTCCAGCCGTGGTCGGCGGCGGCGGCCACCACGTGCCGGGCCAACTCGGCGAAATAGGGGATGTCCAGCTCCGGCACGGCGAGGGCGATCACGCCGGTACGGCCCTTGCGCAGGTTGCGAGCCGACAGGTTGGGCCGGTAGCGCAGTTCGGCGAGGGCCGCCTCGACCCGGGCCCGGGTGGCCGGCCGGACGTGCTGGTAGCCGTTGACCACGTTCGACACGGTCTTGACCGACACCCCGGCCCGTTCGGCCACGTCCTTCAGTCGGTGCCGCACGTGGGCTCCTTCCCGCGTCCGCCACCGGACCGAATCGCGCGAGAGATCCTTTACAACGTTGGCGACAACGGTATACAAACGCGGAGCAGCGCATCGACCGTAGTCGCTCCGAGCAGCTCAGGGGAAGAGGTGGGCCCGTGCGTGCAGCACGGTTGACGATCGACCCGGCCTTCACGGTCGGCCCGGTGGACCGCCGGCTCTTCGGCTCCTTCGTCGAACACCTGGGCCGCTGCGTCTACGGCGGCATCTACGAGCCGGGGCACCCTGGGGCCGACCCGCTCGGCCTGCGCCGCGACGTGCTGGAGCTGACCCGGGAACTGGGCGTCTCGATGGTCCGCTACCCCGGCGGCAACTTCGTCTCCGGCTACCGCTGGGAGGACGGTGTCGGCCCGGTCGACGACCGCCCCCGCCGGCTGGACCTGGCCTGGAAGACCATCGAGACCAACGCGTTCGGCCTCGACGAGTTCATGGCCTGGGCCACCGCCGCGCAGGTCGAGCCGATGATGGCGGTCAACCTCGGCACCCGGGGCGTCCAGGAGGCGTGCGACCTGCTGGAGTACGCCAACCACCCGGGCGGCACCCGGCTGTCCGACCTGCGTCGCGCACACGGCGCGCAGCAGCCGTACGGCGTGCGGTTGTGGTGCCTCGGCAACGAACTGGACGGCCCGTGGCAGGTCGGCCACAAGACCGCCGAGGAGTACGGCCGGCTCGCCGCCGAGACCGCGCGGGCGATGAAGCTGATCGACCCCTCGATCAGCCTGGTCGCCTGCGGCAGTTCCGGCCGGGGCATGCCCACCTTCGCCTCCTGGGAGGCGACCGTGCTGGAACACACCTACGAGCAGGTCGACTACATCTCCGCGCACTCCTACTACGACCCGACCGACGGCGACCGGGCCAGCCTGCTCGCCTCCGCCGTCGACATGGACCAGTTCATCACCGAGGTCGTCGCCACCGCCGACCACGTGGCCGCCCGGCTGCGCCAGACCCGCAAGCTGAAGATCTCCTTCGACGAGTGGAACGTCTGGTACCAGTCCCGCGTCCAGGGCGACCTGGACGCGCGCGGCTGGGTCGAGGCACCCGCGCTGCTTGAGGACGACTACACCGCCGTCGACGCGGTGGTGGTCGGCGACCTGCTGATCACCCTGCTCCGGCACGCCGACCGGGTCGGTGTCGCCGCCCAGGCGCAGCTGGCCAACGTGATCGCCCCGATCCGTACCCGCACCGGCGGGCCGGCCTGGCGGCAGAGCATCTTCCACCCGTTCGCCCTGACCGCCCGCCACGCCACCGGCACCGTGCTGCGCACCGAGCCGGTCTCGCCGCACTACGCCACGAAGCGGTACGGCGACGTGCCGGTGTTGGACACCGTCGCGCTGCACGACGAGGAGTCCGGCGGGCTGACCGTGTTCGCGGTCAACCGGGGCACCGACGCCCTCCCGGTGGAGATCGACCTGCGGGGCCTGTCCGGGCTGCACCAGGTGCAGCACCTCAGCCTGGCCGCCGGGGACGACCCGGACGCGATCAACACCGAGGCGGAGCCCGACCGGGTGACGCCCCGGGAGTTGCCCACCGCCACCGTCGACGGCGACCGCTGCTCCGTACGCCTGCCGGCGATCTCCTGGAACCTGCTGCGCTTCGCCCCCCGACCCTGACCACCCCGGGCCACCGGAATGACCGACCGGCGGCCCGGGGTGGCCGGCACCCCCGGGTCGTCACGCCGGGGCACGCTCCTTGGCCCGGTCCTCGGCTTCGCCGGTGGCGAGACGGTTGCGGCGGTAGCCGTAGCCGAAGTAGATGATCCCGCCGAGCGCCATCCAGATGAGGAACCTGATCCAGGTCTCGATCGACAGGTTGAGCGTGAGGTACAGGCAGGCCAGCGCGGTGAAGATCGGCAGCACCGGGGAGAACGGGACCCGGAACGGCCGCTCCAGGTCGGGGCGCTTACGGCGCAGGATCGGCACCGCGATGGCGACGATCATGAAGGCGCAGAGCGCGCCGATGCTGACCAGATCGGCCAACGCGGACAGCGGCAGGAACCCGGCGAGCAGCGCCACCACCACCGTCATCACGGCGGAGATCCGGTACGGGGTCCCCCAACGCGGGTGGATCTTGGCGACGGCGGGCGGGATCAACCCGTCCCGGGAGATGGCGAACCCGATCCGACCCATGGCCACCAGGTCGACCAGGATCACGCTGGTCAGGCCGGCCACGGCCGCGATGGAGACCAGCACCCCGGCCCAGCTCGCACCGACCGCGTTGAAGGCTGCGGCGATCGGGGCACCCCGGTCGATCTCGCCGTACGGCACCATGCCGACCACGACCAGCGAGACGCCGACGTAGAGCGCGGTGGAGATCAACAGCGTGCCGAACAACCCCAGGGTCAGGTCCCGCTTGGGCCGCCTGGTCTCCTCACCCAGGTTCGCCACCGCCTCGAACCCGGTGTACGCGAAGAAGACCACGGCGGCGGCGCTGAGCACCCCGACGAAACCGAAGACGGACGGCTCCAGCCCGAAGAACGCCTGCACGACCGGCTGCTTGATGCCGTCGTCACCGGCACCGGCCGGCTCGGCCGGCGGGATGAACGGGCTGAGGTTGGCGGACTTGACGAAGAACAGCCCGGCGACCACGACGAAGATGCAGATGGCGACCTTTACCAGCACCAGGATGTTGGTGATCCGGGCGGACTCGCGGATGCCGATGATGGCGACCACACCGAGCAGCAGCACGATGCCGATCGCGCCGAGGTTGACCACGCTGCCCTCTTCGGCGAACCAGGTGCTCGGCAGGCCGAACAGCTCGGCCAGGTAACCGGACCAGCCCCGGGCCACCACCGCCGCGCCGAGCGCGAACTCCAGCAGCAGGTCCCACCCGATGATCCACGCGACGATCTCACCCATCGTGGCGTACGCGTAGGTGTACGCGCTGCCGGCGGTCGGCACGCTGGACGCCAACTCGGCGTAGCAGAGGGCCGCGAGCAGGGCGACCACCCCGGCGATGGCGAACGAGATCACCACGCCCGGCCCGGCGCTGTCGCGTGCCTCGATGCCGGTGAGGGTGAAGATGCCGGTGCCGATCACGATGCCGATGCCGAAGCCGGTGAGGTCGCGGGCACCGAGCCGGCGTTTGAGACCGGGGCTGCCGTCGCTGCCGTCCGCGTTGCCCTGGGCAACCACATCCTTGATCGGTTTGGTTCGCAGCACAGACACCGTACTCACCCCTCCCACCACCGCGACCGCCCTGCTGGCGACCGGTGCCGCGCGTTGCTACCCACCCACACCGACCACCAATCGCCCCCTCCCCACCACCAAAACATCAACCCCGTGTCCCCCAACGACCACTTTCGGTCACCCCACCCCCCATCACCCAACCCCCCCCACCCCCACCCGCCACCCCTTGCGCCCACCCACCCCAATATGAAACTTTCCCCCCACCCCCCACCCCCCCACCCCCCCACCCCACCCCCCCCCCCCGGGGTTGAAATGTTTTAATGAAAAATAGCGGGCGGGGGGTAAGAAAACACAATATAAAACCGGGCGGGCGAGGGGGGGGGAGGGGCGCCCGGGC
>NZ_JBEZFY010000027.1:0-24547 GCF_040649765.1 Micromonospora sp. NPDC048894
CTCCGAGGTGAACCTGTCCCCCGTCAACTGCATCCCATCACCCGAGTCACCCGCAAACCGGATCACCACCCGGTCCAACTGACGGATCTGCTTGGGGCCGGGGGTCCCGCCGCCCGGCGGCTGCACATCGTCGTACCGTGTCGTCGGGGTCATGGGTGCTCACGTCCCTCTCTAGTCCGGGCGGCGCGCACCACGACGACGGCGCGGTGGCCGGCGCGGTGGTCCCCGGCGACGCCGGCGCGACCATCGGTTGTCGGTGCCGCATCGGCGGCAGCCCCTACCACCGGGATCGGCGACCCCGTCGTCAGCCGGCGGGGTCGCCGACCGCATCAAGCGCCGGCGAGCGCGTGCGACCACACGCTAGGGTCCGCCCCCGACCCTGCCAACCCTTAGCGATCCCCTACCAGGCGTCCCCAGCGCAGGCCCGCACGGCGTCCCCGCGGGGCGTCCAGCGGGGACGGCTGAGGGGGCGCGGGCCTCGACCCGCCATGGGACACTTGTCTACATGGGCGAGCTGACCAGCGGCGCAGTGGCCGAGCCGGGGTCGCCGCTTCGGCCGGGTGATCCGGACCATGTCGGACCCTACCGGCTACGCCGCCTGCTCGGGTCCGGCGGCATGGGGGTGGTCTTCCTGGCCGAGGCGCCGGGCGGGAGCCGGGTGGCGGTCAAGGTCGTCCACGACGAACTGCGGTCCCGGCCGGAGTTCCGGCGACGGTTCACCCGGGAGGTCGCCGCCGCCGGCCGGGTGGCCGACTTCTGCACCGCCCGGGTGCTCGACGCCGACCCGCAGGGGCCGGTCCCCTACCTCGTCACGGAGTACGTGACCGGGTCGTCCCTGCACGAGCACGTGACCCGGCACGGCTCGCTCTCCGGGCCCCAGGCCGAGGCGCTGGCCGTCGGCGTGGCCGCCGGGCTCACCGCGATCCACGCCGCCGGGCTGGCCCACGGTGACCTGACCCCCCGCAACGTGCTGCTGTCCCCGTTCGGGCCGAAGGTCATCGACTTCGGGTTGGCGAGCCTGATCGAGGTCCTCGACCCGACCACCGGTCCCTCGTACGGCACCCCGGGCTGGTTGGCCCCGGAACGGCTCGCCGGCTTCCCCCCGGCCCAGCCCGCCGACGTCTACGCCTGGGGCATCCTCGTCGGTTGGGCCGCCACCGGTCGGCTGCCGGTCGACCCCCGGGTCCACCAGGCCGGCGGGCCCGACCTGAGTGGACTGCCCGCCGGCCTGGCCGCGGTGGTCGCCCGGGCGCTGCATACCGACCCCCGACAGCGGCCCACCGCCCGGGAGGCGATGCTGATCCTGGTCGGCAGCGCCGACACGGCGAGCATCCGGTCGGCGGTGGAGCCGGTCGCCGCGACCACCGAGCAGCTCGACGGCACCCGGTGGTATCCGGTCGTCGGTCAGCCGGCCACCCTGGTCGCTCCGCCGCCGCCGCACCGGTCGCCGCCGTCCTGGCCGGCGGTGTTGACCGGGGTGGTGGCGGTGGTGGCCGCCGTCGTGCTGGGCGTGGTCGCGCTGCGCCAGGCCGACCAGCGGGGCGCACCGGCCGCCGGGCCGGACCCGTCCGCGCCGGTCAGCGTCACGCCGAGCCCCACCCCGAGCCCGTCGCCCACCCCGAGCCCCACCCCCGCCACCGCGAGCGGTCAGGACGGGTCGTTGGAATTCACCGTACGGGGGGTGCACTGCGGGTCGCGGGAGATCGGGTTCTGGCCGCTGACCCAGAAGGCGGACGGCGTGTTCTGCATGGTCGACGTCGACGTGGTCAACAAGGGGTCCAAGGGCACCATTGTCTGGCCGCTCAGCCAACGGCTGGTCGACGTCGACGGGCGTGGTTACACACCGGACACCCGATCGCTGCTCTACTATCCGGACACGCAGCGGTTGACGAAGAACATCAAGCCCGGCGCGACGGTCAGCGGATCACTGGTCTACGACACGCCGGTCGGCACCGAGCTGCGCCAACTGGTCGTCCACGACACACCACTGAGTGCGGGCACCACCATCGATCTGCCGTGACCGGGGAGCCGCAGGACATGGACGTCGCCACCACCACGGGACTCACCGGGCGGGCCCTGTCGCGGGCGCTGTACGCCACCGGGCGCGGTGTGCTGCTCGTCGCCAGCGCCGCGCTCAGCCTGGCCCTGCTCGTCGCCACCGTGCTCGCCACGGCGTTCATCTCGCTCGGCGTCGGAGTGCTGCTGCTGCCCCTGGTCACCCCGCTGGTCCGCCGGGTCACCGGGCTGTGCCGGGATCTCGCCGGCCGGGCCGGGGTGCCGATCCCCACGCCCTACCTCCCCGCGCCGCCCACCGAGCGGGGCGTGGTCGGCTGGGTGCAGCGCTGCCGGTCCATCCTCACCGACCCGGCGACCTGGCGTGACCTGCTGTTCCTCCTGCTCAACGTGTTCGTCGGCTTCGTGCTCGGCCTGCTGCCGGTGACCCTGCTGGTCTACTCGGTGGAGGGGTTGGTGCTCTCCGCCGGGTTCTGGATGCTGATGCGCGAGTCCGGGGTGGACTTCTGGTACGGCTTCACCCCGATGGACACCTGGCCGCACGCGGTGCTCGGGGCGCTGGTCAGCCTCGTGGTGTTCGCGATCTGGGTGGCCGCTTCCCCGGGTGTGGTGGCCGGGCACGCCTACTTCGCCCGTACGCTGCTCGGCCCGAGCGAACGGGCGGAGATCGCCTCCCGGATGCGGCACCTCTCCGAGACCCGCTCGGATGTGATCAACATCCAGGCCACCGAGCTGCGCCGGATCGAACGGGACCTGCACGACGGGGCACAGGCACGGCTGGTCGCGATCGGCATGAAACTCGGCGCGGCCACCCGGCAGCTGCGGACCAATCCGGACGTCGCGGAGACCCTGCTGGTCGACGCGCGCAACGCCACCGCCTCCGCGCTGGAGGAGCTGCGTTGCCTGATCCGGGGCATCCACCCCCCGGTGCTCGCCGAGCGGGGATTGGAGGACGCCATCCGGGCCATCGCGCTGGAGAGCCCGATCGACGTCGACGTCACCGCCGACGTGCCCGGCCGGTTGGCCGCCCCGGCGGAGTCCGCCGTCTACTTCGCCCTGTCCGAGTTGCTGACCAACATCGTCAAGCACGCCAACGCCGACCGGGCCAGCATCGACCTGCGCCACGAGGACGGCGCGCTGCGGGCCGTGGTGATCGACAACGGTCAGGGCGGGGCCGACGCCTCGCTCGGCACCGGACTCCGGGGCATCGAACGGCGCTGTGCTACGTTCGACGGGACGCTCGTCCTCAGCAGTCCCGAAGGTGGGCCGACCGTCGCGATCCTGGAGCTGCCGTGCGCGTTGTACTCGCCGAGGACCTCTTCCTTCTGAGACAGGGAATGGTCCAGCTCCTCGAATCGTACGACTTCGAGATCGTCGCGGCCGTCGACAACGGACCGGCACTGCTCGACGCCCTGGTGACCCTCCGCCCGGAGGTCGCGGTGGTCGACGTGCGACTGCCGCCCACGTTCACCGACGAGGGCCTCCAGGCTGCTCTGGAAGCCCGGCGACGCTGCCCCGGCCTGCCCATCCTGGTGCTCTCCCAGCACGTCGAGCAGCTGTACGCCAAGGAGCTGCTCGCCGACGCCAGCGGCGGCATCGGCTACCTGCTCAAGGACCGGGTGCTCAACAGCGACCAGTTCGTGGACGCCATCCGCCGGGTCGCCGACGGGGGCACCGCGATGGACCCGCAGGTCATCTCGCAGTTGCTGGCCGGCCGGTCCCGCCGGGAGCCGCTGTCGACCCTCACCCCCCGCGAGCGGGAGGTGTTGAAGCTGATGGCCGAAGGATGTTCAAATACGGCCATCGCGCAGCGCCTCATCGTCAGCCAGGGCGCGGTCGCCAAGTACACCACCAGCATCTTCACCAAACTCGACCTGACCCCGGCCGACGACAGCAACCGTCGGGTGTTGGCCGTGCTGGCGTACCTCAACGGCACCCGCGCCGACGTCTCCTGACGCCGCGCCGTCCGTTCCGGGCCGCCACCGGCCGCCCGTTCCGAGCCGTCACCGGCCGTCCGTTTCGGACAGCCGGCCGCGTCTGTCCCGGACCGCCACCGGCCGATCGTCCCAGCGGTAGGTCGCCCCGGGAACCCGGACACACGGTGGTGCCCCCGGTCACCCGACCGGGGGCACCAACGGCGCTGTGGGGCGCGTTCCTACTCGACGGCGACCGCTGCTTCCGCCGGTCGGGTGAGCATCACCCGACGACCGGGCAGCACGGTGGCGGCGAAGGCCAGCACCGCCGCACCCGCCACCACGGCCAGGTAGATCCAGATCGGCCCGGAGGGCACCGGTCGCCCGAGCACCACGATGCTGAACGGCAGCAGTGTGGCGACGGAGGCGATGGTGCCGAGCACCACACCGATGACGGCGACCATGCCCGCCTCCACGCTGAGCATCTGGAGTGCCTGCTTACGGGTGGCGCCGATGAGCCGTTGCATGCCCAGCTCCCGGCGTCGGCCGGCGGTCGCCACGATCAGGGTGTTCGCCACCGAGATCATGGTGTAGCCGGCGACCAGCGCCACGAGCAGGTAGTTGACCCACGCCTGGGTCTTGGTGCGCTCGGCGAACGTGGTGATCGCATCGCGGCCCTCGATCATGGTGCCCGGGTGACCGGCGACCTTCTCCCGCAGGCTGGCCGTCAGCGCGTCCCGGCTGGTGCCGGGCTCGGCGGTGACCAGGATCTGCCGGGACAGCCCGGTGGTGCTGTGCGCGGCGAGCAGGTCGGCCGGGAGCAGGATCGTCTCGAACCCCTTCTTGGCCGGGTAGAGCGCCACCACCCGCAGGTCGACTGCCGACCGGTCACCGAGTCGCAGGGTGATCTGGTCGCCGACGCCGACGCCGACGTTCTTGCCGGCGACCTCGGGCAGCGCGACGGTGTCACCCCTGAGGTCACCCAGGTTGCCGGCGCTCGTGCGCACACCGGTGATGCTGGCGGCGCTGGCCCCGCTCACCCCCTGCAACGGCCAGGGCGACTCCACATGCGACCCGTCGTACGGCTTGTTGATCCACCCGGCGCTGGTCACGTACGCGGAAGCGTCCTCGACGCCCGGCGCGGACCGCAGCGCCTCCACCGTCTCGGCGGGGAAACCGCCGGTGGTGGAGCTGAGCACCAGGTCGGCCCGCAGGTTGTCGGAGTAGTACCGCTCGGCGGCCTCGTTCTGGGTGGTCTGGAGGTAGAAGTTGGCCACCGCCAGCGCCACCGCCAGCATGATCGGGGTGACCGCGGAGGCCACCCGGACGGCGCGGGTCCGGACGTTGACCGTGCCGAGGTAGCCGGCCAGCCCGAAGAACGCCCGCACCGGCACGCTGAGCACGGCGGCGAACAGCCGGGTCAGCCCCGGACTGATCAACGCGATCGAGATCGCCCAGCACATCACCGCCGGCCCGGCGGTCGCGGAGGCCACCGCGCCCTGCATGACGATCGCCGTCACCAGGATCAGCGCGAACCCGGCGGCGAAGAACAGGATGGAGAACACCACCCGGGGCCAGCTCACCCACTTGCGCTGGACGGCGGCCTCGGCGATACCGGCGGTGGGCCGGATCTTGGAGGGGCGTCGCCCGGCCACGTAGGCGGCCACCATCGCGGCGAAGATCCCGATGGCGGGGGCCGCCAGGTAGGGGACGAAGCCCTGGTGGAACTCGACCACCGGCGAGATGACCCCCGCGTCGGAGACGATGTGATAGAGCAGCGGCCCGAGGAACACCCCGGGGGCGCAGCCGAGAACCGCCGCGCCGACGGCGACCACCAGCGCCTCACGGCGCACCATCGTCCGGATCTGCCGGGGCGTCGCACCGATCGAGCGCAGCAGCGCGATCTCCTTCTGCCGCTGCTGCACCGACAGGCCCAGGGTGCTGGCGACCACGAAGATCGCCACGAAGACCGTCATGCCGGCGAAGACACCGGAGAGCGGGATGAGCTGCGCCTGGCCGCCCACCGCCTCGGGGAACTCGGCCGCGCCCCGGTCGTCGCCGGTGAGCACGACGAGCTTACGGTCGGCGAGGGTCCGCTCGATCCGCTCGCGCAGCGCCTCCACGTCGGTGCCGGGCTTGGCCAGCACCCCGATCGCGTCGGAGGTGCCGGTGTGCGGGTTGAGCCGCCGCTCGTCGTCGCCGGAGAAGAACAACGCCGACTGGCTCACCTCACCCGGTGGGGTGGCGATGCCGCTGACCTGGAAGGCGGAGGTCACCCCACCGACCACGACGTCGACCCGGTCACCGACCTTGACCCGGGCGAGCTTGGCCACCGCCCGGTCCAACACGACCTGCCCGGCCTGCGCGGGGGGCTGCCCGTCGAGCCGGTACGGCCCGAGCTGCGCCGACTCCCACCCGTGCCCCAGCGACTGGGTGCCGACGATCACGGGTGCGCCGTTGCGCACGACGGTGGCGGCGAAGGACGACTCGGCCACCGCCCGCTCGACCCCGGGCACCCCCTGGATCTTGCTGACCAGGCCCGGATCGATCCAGTACCGCTCGGCCAGCGGCACCGACTTGATGTTCTTGGTGTCCTGCGGGTCCTTCTTGGGCACGCCGTAGGTCTGCTTGCCGCTGACCACCACGTCGGCCGCCGCCAGCCGCTGCGGCGGGACCGCCATCCGGATGCCGGTCTCCATCAGACCACCGCAGGCGACGATCAGCGCCACACCGAAGAAGACCGCGATGAACGTCGCGATGAACGCGAGCTTGCGGTAGCGCAGGGTGCGCCACGCGAGGTACGTCATCAGAAGCCACCCCTGCCGGTGGACTGCGCCGCCCGGTTCTGCTGCCACGCGGTCAGGTGGGTCATCCGCTCGGCCACCACGTCGGCGGTCGGCGCCTCCAGCTCCCCGATGAACTGGCCGTCGGCGAGGAACAGCACCCGGTGCGCAGCGGCTGCGGCGACCGGGTCGTGGGTCACCATGATGATGGTCTGTCCCCCGCTGGACACCGTCTCACGGAGCAGTTGCAGCACCTCGATGGTGGTCTGGGTGTCCAGCGCGCCGGTCGGCTCGTCGGCGAAGATCACGGCCGGTCGCATGATCAGCGCCCGCGCGATCGCGACCCGCTGCTGCTGACCGCCGGACAGCTCGCTCGGCAGGTGCTTGCGCCGCTCGGCCAGCCCCACCCGACCCAGCACCTCCACCACGGAGTGGCGGTCGGGCCGGCGGCCGGCCAGCCGGAACGGCAGGCCCACGTTCTGCTCCACGTTCAACGCCGGCATCAGGTTGAACGCCTGGAAGATGAAGCCGACCCGCTCCCGGCGCAGCCGGGTCAGCTGGTTCTCGTTCATGCCACTGAGTTCCTTGCCGTCCAGCACCACCGAGCCGGACGAGGGCACGTCGAGCCCCGCCGCGCAGTGCAGGAACGTGCTCTTGCCGGAGCCCGAGGGCCCCATCACGGCGGTGAAGCTGCCCCGGGGGAAGCTCATCGTCACGCCCCGCAGCGCGTCGACCCGGTTCTCACCGCGGCCGTACGTCTTGCGTACATCGTCCAGCCGCACCGCATCGGCACCGCTGGTCGGCGTGCGCCGGTCCTTGTTTCTGTCCACCTCATGCTCCCCGCAAAAGAACGTCGCCGAACGGCGGTGGGTACATGTTCACGGTATGGATCGGGCCGATACGGCTCAATGGAGCTAATGACCCGAAGGGGTGGGCCTAGGCCCACCCCGGAATCGGCACCTGCGGCGGCTCAGCTCGCCTGGACCGCCGACTCCCACTGCGGCCAGGACCGCTCGCTGCCGCCAGATCCGACGGCCAGCAGCCCGGCCCCGGCCGCGTCCATCGGCAGTCCCAGTGACAGCTCGGTGCGACGCCGGACGTTCAGCTTCCGGTAGACCCGGGTGAGGTGCTGTTCGACCGTGCTCACCGTGATGTAGAGCTTCTTGCCGATCTCCCGGTTGGTGTGGCCGAGCGCGGCCAGGGTGGCGACCCGCTGCTCGGCGTCGCTGAGCCGGGACATCTCCTCGTGCTCCGGGGGGGCGTCCGGGTCGTCGCCGCCGGCCGCGTCGCCGCCGGGCAGCAGCCGCCGGCACAGCGCCTGCGCCTGGATGTCCTTGGCGAGCTGCAACGCGCTGCGGGCCACCACCCGTGAGGTGTTGAACTCGCCCCGCCCGTAGTGGGCGCTGCTCAGCGCGGCCAGGGCGAGGAAGAGCTGGTAGCGGTCGCCGGATTCCTGGAGCAGGTTGGCCGCCTGGCGCAGGGTGTTGACCCGTTGCTTGACGTCGAGCGCGGAACCGAGCAGCCGCAGGGAGACCCCCCTGGTCCGGGCGTTCTCGGCACCGGGCCGGGACAGTTGCTCGGTCACCATGGCGCGGGCCCGTTCGGGCCGGCCCGAACGCAGGTAGACCTGGGCCAGGTCGCCCCGCCAGGGCAGCAGGGCCGGCAGGTCCATCCCCCACTGGGTGGCCAACTGCCCGCAGGTCTCGAAGTCGGCCAACGCCGCGTGCACCCGCCCCCCGGCCAGGTGCAGGTGGCCACGGGCCCGCAGATACAACGGCCAGAACCAGGTGTCCCGCATGGCGTCCGGGATGACGTGTTTGAGCTGCGCCTCGGCCTCGTCGAGCTTGTCCATGCCGATCATGGCGAGCAGCATGTTGGACAACGGCGAGCCGATCGCCACCCCCCAGTTGTGCGGCGACATCGCATCCAGCGCCTCGCGGGCGAACCGCTCGCTGAGCGGCAGGTCACCCTGGCGCAGCGCGATGTGCGACCGGACGTCGGACAGGATGGCATGCCAGGTGGTGGCCCCCCGGGCGCCCGCCTCGGCGCCCAGCACGTCGCACCAGTGCACGGCACGGTCCATCCGGTCGGCGTAGACCAACGTCTGCAACGCGCACAGCGCCGACTCCAGCCCGACGTCGACGAGCAGATGGCTGCCGAGCACCTGTTCGGCGCGGGCGATCACCTCGTCGGTCACCCCGTCGGTGAGCACGGCGGTCAGGGAGGGGGTGGCCGACCCGAGTGAGCCGTCGGAACGGGCCGGGGTCCCGGCCGGCGTGACCGCCGGGCCGGCGTCGGCGTCGAGCTCGGCGAACGCCACCGGGAAGTGCAGCCGCAGCCACTCGGCGCACCCCTCCAGCTCGGCGGCGGTGGTGGCGTCGAGCTGCTGGCGGGTGTCCCGCAGGTGCCGCAGGGTCTCCTGGGCGTCCGCCCGGTGACCGTGCCAGAGCTGGTAGCGCAGCAGCGCGGCGGCGTGGCGCTCGGAGAGGTGCCCGGCCCGCAGGGCGTCACGCTGGGACTGGAGGTGCTGGCTCACCGCCGCCGGGTTGATCCGCCACTGGCAGGCGGCCAACGTCGCGGTGAGCGCCGCCCGGCGGGGGACGTCGTCGCACATGTCGTGGGCCAGCTTCAGTGACTCCACCGCGTCGTCGACCCGGTCCTCGGCCAGCGCGTGGGTCGCCGAGTCCTGGAGCACCGTGATCGCCCACGGCTCGGCCAGGCCGCCCGCGGCGAGCAGGTGCCCACCGATCGCCGGGGCCGGGGCACCTTCGGCGTGCAGCAGTTCCGCCGCCCGGGCGTGCATCTCGGCCAGCGCCTCCGGGGTCAGGTCGTGCAGGACCGCCGCCCGTGCCGCCGGGTGCCGGAACCGCCCGGCGTGCAGCAGGCCGGACATCGTCAGCGCGTTGAGTACCCACTGGACCCGGGCCGGCTTGGTGTCCAGCAGCCGGGCCAGCAGCGCCGGGGTGGCGAGGTCACCGAGCAGGGCGAGCCCGTGGGCCGTCTCCAGGATCGTCGGGTCCCAGCGTCGCAGGCAGGCCAGGACCGCCTGGCGGAACTGGTCGCCGACGACCACCTCGGCGACCTCCGTCGAGCCGGCGACCCGCCGGTCCTGGCCGAGCGCGTGCAGCAGCAGCGGATTGCCGCCGCTGACCCCGTGGTACGCCGGGGCGAGCGCCGCCGCCGTCTCGTCGTCGACCCAACCGCGCAGCAGCTCGGCGACGCCCGCCTCGGACAACGGCGACAGCTGGATGTTGCAGAAGCTCGCCTGCCGGCTGATCTCGGCCCGGAACTCCGGGTGGAACGGCTGCGGCTGCGGCGACTCGGTGAGCACCACCAGGATCTGCGCGGCGGTGAGGCGCCGTTGCAGGTAGAGCAGGGTGTGCAGGGTCGTCTCGTCGGCGAACTCGACGTCGTCGACGAGCAGGACGAGGGGGCGGGCGCGGGCGATGTCGATCAGCTCGACACACATCGCGTGCACGGCCCTGATCTCGGCGTCCCCTCCGGTCGTGACGCCCTCGATGTCGACGAACGCGCCGATGCGCCGCATCACCTCGTCCGGCAGCGGCACGCTGTGGAACAGTTGCCCCATCACGGCGGCGGGCAGCAGGCGTTCCGCCCGGGAGCAGGCGGCCCGCAGCACCAGCCCGCCCGCTGCGCCGACGTGGTCGGCGAAGGCCCGCAACAACTCGGTCTTGCCCGTGGCACCGGGGCCGCTGATCAGCGCGACCCGCCCCCTGCCCGTGACGCTTCCGGAGTAAAGGTCCCGCAAGATGTCAAGCTCGCGGCTTCTCTCCACAAATTCCACCCGTCTCCCCCCAGGTCAGCGATGACGCATCGAACGAGGGTGCCGCCGACTACGGACGGGCCCCCCGGCGAGACCCTTCGGCTCGATGCCACGCGGGCCGCCGGGACCCACCCGGCCACTGACCACGTCAGCCGGCAAACCAGGTCATACAATGATGACTGCCAATTGATTGATGACTTTCACCGCGTCCCGACGGCGAGCACAGCATACATAGACACCCGTACAAGACGGTAGTGGGGTGGTGATACTTCGTCATCGATATTACGCACGGCCATGGCGTTATGTCGGATTGTTGGCCTCGGCCGAAAAATTACCACTCGGTAGCAATTACATGATCGAACAACCGTCCCGCCCCCTCCGACCTGCACGGATAGCCGCAGATTCGGCCCGTCGGACAGCGCGTTGACCTGCGAAATGACTCCGGCAGAGGGTTCGTACCGGAATTTTTCGGGCCAACTCTCCCGGCCCGCACCGATCCCGCCCACGTCGGCACACCACCACCGACCGGACGAGAAGCAGCGAATCGGGCAATCTACTCTTGAGCAAAAATTGAGTTTCAGCGAGAAGACGACACTATTACGGATGCAATTCATAAGCTCTGGTCAATGCTGTCGCCCTTGCGACATCGCCGGGGCTATCACAAATGCGACCCACCGGGCCGCAAAGTAACCGCAGGTTGGCCGGCCGCCGAAATCTGGGCGTCGGCCGGCGGGTTAGGGGTCGCTTCCGGGTATGCGCGGGCCAGTGGTGCCGCCACGCTGGAGACATCCGAGGGCAGTGACGCGGAACACGGTGTCCGCCGCGCCCCTGCCCCCAGCCGAGGAGGAAAGCGTGGACGATCTCACCCGGGTGAGCAGCGCGCGGCGGTTCAGCGACGTTCGCGGCGGTGACCACTTCGACGTCGTGCTCGAGGGCGGACCGGTCGGCCTGCCGGCCACCGATCGCGCCCACAGCGCACCGGTCGGCACCGGCCGGATCAAGGTGCCCTATCTGGGCGGCTACGAACACTTCGAACGCTCGGGCGACCACGACGGCCTCAATGACGACGCCTCGCGGGTGGTGGTCTTCCAGTGGACCATGCGGACCAAGATCGCCGAATGACGGGCACGACGGGCGGGTCACCGGTGACCCGCCCGTCGTCGTACCGGTGCCCGTGACCACCCCGCCGGCACGGTGCCCCGGTCGGACGTCACCACCCCCGCAGGTCCAGTGTCCTGGTCGGACGTCACCACCGCGCCGGCGCGGTCGGACGTGACCGGGTCCCGGTCGGGTCAGCCGGTCGGTCCGCCCTGCTGCGCCTGCGCCAGCTCGGCACCGATCAGCCGGATCACGTCGGCTGCGTGGTCGTTGAGATAGAAGTGCCCACCCGGATACACCCGCACGTCGCACTCGCCGGTGGTGTGCCGGGCCCAGTCCCGCGCCTCGTCCAGGGTGGTCATCGGGTCCGCGTCACCGGTCAGCACGGTGATCGGGGCGTCCAGCAGCTGATCCGGGTCGGCCCGGTAGGTCTCCACCGCCTTGTAGTCCCCCCGCACGGCGGGCAGGATCATCGGCAGCAGCTCGGGATCGCCCAGCACCCGTGGGTCCGAGCCGCTGAGCCGGGCCAGCTCCCGCAGCACCCCGGCGTCGTCGCGGGTGTGCACGTACCGCTCGTCCCGGACCCGGGACGGGGCCCGACGGCCCGAGGCGAACAGCCGCACCGGCGGCCGACCCGTGTGCCGTTGCAGGCGCAACCCGACCTCGTAGCCGAGCACCGCACCCATGCTGTGGCCGAAGAGCGCCACCGGGCGGTCCAGCCACGGGGTGAGCGCCTCGAACACCCCGTCGGCCAGGTCGGCGATGGAGTCCAGGACCGGCTCGTGCCGGCGGTCCTGTCGACCCGGGTACTGGATCGCCAGCACGTCCACCGCGGGCGAGAGGGCCCGGGACACCGGAAACAGGTAGCTGGCCGAGCCCCCGGCGTGCGGCATCGCCACCAACCGGATCGAGCTGGACGGCGCCGGATGGAACCGCCGCACCCAGAGGTCGTTCTCGAGCGTTGCCGTCATCACTGGTCCTCTACGGGTCGACACTGCGGGTGCGCCCCGCAGTGGGACGTCTCCAACGGGCGCACCCGGCCGGCCGGGCCGGACCGCCGTCTCGGCCGGTGCCCGGATCCGCCGTCACGCGTGGTGCTGACGCCCTCCCTGCGACGCCGGTGCCCGCTGTCGAAGCGAGCGTAGGAACGCCCGAAACGCCGGGACAACCCCTAAGCACAGCGGTGGCCCCCTAGCCCGCCGGGACGGGTGGGGGGCCAGGAGGTCGAATGCCCGGAGGCGGCGCTCCCGACGAGCGGGAACGCCACCTCCGGGTGGTCGAACGTGGTCAGGCCACCGGGTGCGCCGGCCGGACGGGTTGCCCGGTGGACCCGGGTCCGATCCGGACCGCCGGCCCCGGGTCGGTGTCGCCACGGTCGGCGTCCTCGGCACCCGCGCCGGACGACGGGGGGTCGACCGTCCGCTCCGGGTCGACGTGACCCGTCGGGGCACCGGGGGCATCGGCGGTGGGGTCGGTCGGACCGTCCGCCGGGCCCTGGCCGGGCACCGAGGCCCCCACGTTGCGCAGCAGCACCGCGGCCAGCACCGCCGTCACCACCAGGATGCCGGCCGAGGCGAGCGCGGCGGCCCGCAGCTCGGTGGCGAAGGCGGCCCGGGCCAGCGTGACCAGCGTGTCCGCCGCGGTGGCGGAGAGCGTCCGGCTCTCCTGCACGGCGCCGCCCAGGGTCTCCCGGGCGGTCGCCCAGGAGTCCGCCGGCACGCCGTCGGGCGCGTCGCCGGACAGCTGCCGCCGGTAGACGAACGTGCCGATGCTGCCGAGGATCGCGACACCGAGCGCCGCACCGAACTGGCTGCCGGTCTCGGAGAGCCCGGCGGCGGCACCGGCCCGCTCGGGCGGCGCGGTGGACACGATCAGCTCCGCGCTGAGCGTCAGCACCATCGCGATGCCGCCGGTCATCAACGCCTGGCCGACCACCACCAGGGCCAGCCCCGACTCGTCGCCGACCTGGGCGAGCACCAGACAACCGGCGGCACCCACCAGCAGGCCACCGGCGGCGACGTAGGCCCGCCGGAAGCGCTGCGCCAGCATCGGAGCCAGCACCGCCGCGCCGACACCCGCCGCACCCGCCGCGGGCAGCGACCACAGCCCGGCGCTGAACGGGCGTAGCCCGAGCACCAGCTGGAGGTACTGGCTGATGAAGAACATGAACCCGACCAGCGCGAAGTTGGCGAGCACGTTCATCACCACCGCCGCGCTGAACGCGGGAGCACGGAACAGCCGCACGTCGATCACCGGGTCGGCGAGTCGCCGCTGACGCAGCACGAACACCGCCAGGAAGACCAGCCCGCCGACCACACCGGCCACCGGCGGCCAGTCCACGCCGTCCTCGGCGAACTGCTTGATGCCCCAGATCATCGGCAGCACGGCGACGAAGGCCAGCACCGTACTGATCAGGTCGAGCCGGCCGGCTGCGGCGTTGCGGAACTCGGGCAGCAGCAACGGGGCCAGGATCAGCAGCAGCAGCATGATCGGCACGTTGATCTCGAAGACGGTGCCCCAGGAGAAGTACTGGAGCAGCGCGCCGCCGGCCACCAGGCCGATGACGCCACCGGCGGAGAAGCCGGCCGCCCAGAGCCCGATCGCGGCCCGGCGTTCGTTCTCGTCGTGGAACATGTTGCGGATCAACGACATGGTCGACGGCATGAGCGTCGCGCCGGCGGCACCCATCACCGCCCGGGTCCCGATCAGCATGCCGGGACTGTTGGAGAGGGCCGTGGCCACGGATGCCACACCGAACACCGCCGCACCGATCATCAGCAACCGGCGGCGCCCGATCCGGTCCCCCAGGGTCCCCATCGGAATCAGCAGGCCGGCCAGCACGAAGGCGTAGACGTCCGTGATCCAGAGGAGCTGACTGCTGGTCGGCTCAAGGTCCGCCGTGATGAACGGCAGAGCGTACGACAGCACGGTCATGTCCATGCTGATGATCAGTGTCACCATGACGAGTACCGCGAGACCGATCCACTCGCGGCGGCCGGCCTTTGCCTGCGCTGTAGCCATGGCCGAAAGCTACCACCGAATTTATACGCACGTATACATCCGGTGGATGAATTAGGGGGTGGTTCCGAGTAGGGTGACGCCGTGGGTCATCGGGAACGCCTGCTGGCAGGGGCCAGGGTCTGCCTCTACGAGCGCGGCTACACACGCACCACCGCCCGCGACATCGTCGCCGCGTCGGACACGAATCTGGCGTCGATCGGGTACCACTTCGGCTCCAAGGAGGCGCTGCTGACCGCCGCCCTGGTGCAGGCGTTCGAGGAGTGGGGCGTCGAGATCGACCGGGTGCTGCGCGACGGCACCCAACCCGACCTGATGGACCGGCTGGAGTCGATGTGGACCGGCCTGGTCGAGTCGTTCGGCACCCACCGGCCGCTCTGGGTCGCCGGGATCGAGGCGTTCGCGCTGGCCGAGCACCTGCCGGTGCTGCGGGAGCAACTCGCCGAGACCTACACCCGGGCCCGCCCGGCGCTGGCCACCTTCGTGATCCGCAACGGCGGTGAGCACGTCACCGAGGAGACCCGCAGGGCCGTCGGCTCGTTCCTGCTGGCGTTGATGACGGGACTGACGGTGCAGCGGTTGCTCGATCCCGAGGCCGCCCCGTCCGGTAAGGAACTGGCCGAGGCGCTGCGGGTGATCGTCGGCGCGGTCAACGACTCCACCGACACCACCCACCCGTCCGCCGACGCCTGACCCCCGCCCACCGGCCCACCGGACAGGGGTTCGACGCACCGTCGACCGGGATGCCGCCCGCGTGCAGGGGGGCCGGATAGGGGTCGGTCCGGCACAGCCGTCGGACGCGGCGGACAGACCCTCCTTACCGGTCACTCCACCCGTACCAGACCGGCGCGGAGCATGTCCTCCAGCCAGACGTCGAAGTCCCGTCGGGTGGCCGCCGGATCAGCCGACCACTGCCGGGCCAGGACAGCGGCCGCCCGTTCCAGCGAACCGCCCTGCTGCTGCAACGCGATCCACATCGCGGCGGCGGTCGCCCCGAACCGGTATCGCAGTCCGCTCCGCTCGGCGGTCAGCTCAAGCTGCCCGTTCCGGGTGACCTTGGCGACGATTCCCTGTTCGAGTCGCACCCGCACTCTCCCTGCCTCTCCCGTGTCCACCCCTGGTGGCACCTACCGGCGAACCGTGAACGTCCACCAGACCCGGCCACTACGTTATGCGGTCGGGTGGTGACGCGATACGGTCATGGACCCACGCCGAAGGTGGACAAAAGCCCACCCGTCCGCCGGGAGGAAGCCCGAGGTCCGCCGACCGCCCGTGGGCATCGACGGACCTCGGGTCCCCGGACGGATGGTCAGTCCGACGCCTCCAATTCGTCGTCGAGGATGTCGAACAGCTCGTCCGCGGTGACCGACGCCAGGTCCCGGGCGGCCGGCTCCACCGCGGCACCCCCGTACGCCGCGTTCCACCGGGACATCAGCGCCTGGAGCCGGACGGTGATCCGGCCCCGCTCCGCCTCGTCCGGCACGGTGCCGTCCAGCAGCGTCTCCCACCGGGCCAGCTCGGCCTCCAGCGACGGAGCGGCCGGCGCGTCACCGGCCAGCTCCGACCGGACGAACCGGGCCACCGCCGCCGGGCTGGGGTGGTCGTAGATGAGCGTCGCCGGGAGTCGGAGCCCGGTCGCCGCACCGAGGCTGTTGCGGAACTCCACCGCCGCCAGGGAGTCGAAGCCGAGCTCCAGGAAGCCCCGCTCCACGTCCAGCGACTGTGGCCGGTCGTGGCCCAGCACCTCGGCCGTCCGGGCCCGGACCAGCTCGGTCACGGCCCGGTCGGCCTCGTCCGACGGCAACCCGGCCAACCGTTCGGCCAGCGGCCGCTCCCCCGCCACCGGGCCCGGCGTGCCGGCGGCCGACCGGCGGGTCGGCGTACGGACCAAGCCCCGCAGCAGCGGCGGCACCCCGTCGGCCCGGGACCGGATCGCGGCCAGGTCCAGCCGGACCGGCAGGGCCAGTGCCGGCACCGGGTGCAGGGTCGCGTCGAACAACGCCAACGCGTCCCCGGTGGACAGCGCGGCGACCCCGGAACGGGCCATCCGGCGCAGGTCGGCCTCGCCGAGGTGGCCGGTCATCCCGCTGCCCGACTCCGCCCACAGGCCCCAGGCCAGGGCGGTGCCGGCCAGGCCGTGCGCCCGCCGGTGCTGGGCCAAGGCGTCCAGGTAGGCGTTCGCCGCGGTGTAGCTGGCCTGACCGGCGCCGCCGAGGGTGGCCGCCGCCGAGGAGAACAGCACGAACCAGTGCAACGGCCGGTGCAGGGTGAGTTCGTGCAGGTGACGCGCGGACTCTGCCTTGGCACCCAGCACCGCCGCCACCCGGTCGGGCGTCAGCGTGGGCAGCAACCCGTCGTCGAGCACCCCGGCGGCGTGCACCACCCCGGTCAGCGGATGCCCGGCGGGCACCCCGTCGAGCAGGGCCGCCACCGCCGCCCGGTCGGCCAGGTCGCAGGACGCCACGGTCACCTCCGCGCCGGCCGCCGTCAGGCGCGCGACCAGGTCGTCCACCCCCGGGGCCGCCGGGCCGCGTCGACTGGCCAGCAGCAGCCGCCGTACGCCGTGCCGGGTCACCAGGTGCTCGGCGACCAACCGGCCCAGCCCGCCGGTGCCGCCGGTGACCAGCACCGTGCCCGTCGGGTCCGGGCCGGCCGGCAGCTCACCGTCCGGCACCGGCAGCGCCGCGAGCCGGGGCGCGAGCAGCCCACCCCGCCGGACCGCCAGTTGCGGTTCGGCGTCGACGGCCAGCGCCGACCGCAGCCCGGTCGGGTCCGGGTCGTCGACGTCGATCAGGACCAGCCGGCCCGGGTTCTCCTCCTGAGCGGCCCGGACCAGGCCCCAGACGGTGGCGTCCACCGGCCGGGGCACGTCCTCGCCGTCGGTGGTGGCGACCGCCCGGGTCGTCACCAGCGCCAGCCGGGTGTCGGTGAACCGCTCGTCGGCGAGCCACCCCTGCACCAGGGCCAGCGCCGCGGTGGTCGCCGCCGAGGGCGAGTCCGACGTGGTACGCCAGGCCACCGCGACGGTGCCCGGGGCGTCACCGGTGCGGGCGACCTCCGCCGCGAGCGTGCCGAGGTCGGCGTACCGGGGCACCCCGAGGCCGAGGTCGTCGTCGCCGAGGACCACGGTCGTGCCGCCGCCGGTGGCCGGGGTCGGCACCGCAGCCCAGGTGACCTGGAAGAGCGACGTGCGGTGAGCCGCCCGGGCCCCACCCAGCTGGTCGGCGGCGAGCGGCCGGACCGCCAGCGAGGCCACCGAGGCGACCGGCGCACCGGAGGTGTCGGCCAGGTCGAAGGAGACCTCCTGCGGGCCGGTCGGGCGCAGCCGTACCCGCAGCGCGGTCGCGCCGGTGGCGTGCAGGGCCACCCCCCGCCAGGCGAACGGCAACCGCAGCCGGTCGTCGTCCTCGTCGGCACCGGTCAGGTCGAGGGTGTGCAGCACCGCGTCGAACAGCGCCGGGTGCAGGCCGAACCGGTCCGCCGGGGCGACCGCCTCCGCGGGGAGCGCCACCTCGGCGTACACCTCGTCGCCGTGTCGCCAGGCGGCCCGCAGCCCCTGGAACAGCGGGCCGTAGTGGTAGCCGGCGTCGGCCAGCCGGTCGTACCGGCCGGTCAGGTCGACCGGGGTGGACCCGACCGGTGGCCAGGCGTCGCCCGCCGACCAGGCCGGTGCGGTGGACTCCGCCGGGGCCAGTACGCCGGTGGCGTGCCGGGTCCAACCGTCGACACCGTCCTCCGGCCGGGAGTGCACGGTGACCGGGCAGCGTCCCGTCCCGTCCGGTGCCCCGACCACCACCTGGAGGTCGACGCCGCCCCGGGGCGGTACGACCAGCGGAGCCTCCAACGTCAACTCCTCGACCAGGGCGCAGCCGACCTGGTCACCGGCGCGGAAGGCCAGCTCGACGAAGGCCGTCCCGGGCAGCAGCACCGTGCCGGCGAGGTCGTGCTCGGCCAGCCACGGGTGGGTCCGCAGCGACAGCCGGCCGGTCAGCACGGTGCCGTCGGCCCCGGCCAACCCGACGACCGCGCCGAGCAGCGGGTGGGCGGCCGGGCGCTGACCCAGACCCGGCACGTCACCGCCGCCCGCCGGGGCGTCCAGCCAGAGCCGACGCCGCTGGAACGGGTAGGTCGGCAGGTCGGTGACCCGGGCGCCGGTGGGCGCGAACCAGGCCCGCCAGTCCACCGGGACACCCCGGGTGTGCAGGGTGGCGACGGCGGTCAGCAGGCTCGCCGCCTCGTCCCGGCCGCCGCGCAGCACCGGCACCAGGGCGAGGCCGCCGGTGTCGGAGACGCAGTCCCGGCCCATCGCGGTGAGCACCGCGTCCGGGCCGACCTCCAGGAACGTGGTGACGCCGGCCGCTTCCAGGGTGGCGATCCCGTCGTGGAACCGGACCGCCTCCCGGACGTGGCGCACCCAGTAGCCGGGGGTGGTGATCTCGTCGGGGTCGGCGAGCCGACCGGTCAGGTTGGACACCACCGGCACCCTCGGCGGGGCGAAGGTCAACCCGGCGGCGACCTGGTGGAACTCGGCCAGCATCGGCTCCATGTGCGGGGAGTGGAACGCGTGGCTGACCCGCAGCCGCTTGATCCGGCGTCCCCGGGCCCGCCAGTCGTCGGCGAGCGCACCGACGGCGTCGTGGTCACCGGAGAGCACCACCGCGCGTGGCCCGTTGACCGCGGCGATGCCCACTTCGGTCTCCCGCCCGGCCAGTTCCCGGCGTACCTCCTCCTCGGACGCCTCGACGGCGACCATCGCGCCGTCCTCCCGCATCGCCTGCATCAGCCGGCCACGCGCGGTGACCAGGGCCGCCGCATCGGGCAGCGACAGCACCCCGGCGACGTGCGCGGCGCTGATCTCGCCGATGGAGTGCCCGGCGACCAGGTCGGGTCGGATGCCCCAGGATTCGAGCAGCCGGTAGAGCGCCACCTCGATGGCGAACAGCGCGCTCTGGCTGTAGACGGTCTGGTCGAGCAGCGCGGCGTCGGCGACGTCGGGTTCGGTGTAGAGCACCTCCCGCAGCGGCCGGTCGAGCTGCGCGTCCAGGTGGGCGCACACCTCGGCGAACGCCGCCGCGAAGGCCGGGTACGCCGCCGCCAGCTCACGGCCCATGCCGAGGCGCTGCGCCCCCTGGCCGGTGAAGAGCATGGCGAGCTTCCCGGCCGACGGGGTCCCCTGCACCCACTCGGCGGGGTCGGTGCCTTCGGCGGCGGCACGCAGAGCGCGGACCGCGTCGTCCCCGACGGGGGCGACCACCACGGCCCGACGCTCCAGCACCGCCCGGGTGGTGGCCAGCGAGTACGCCACGTCCAGGGTGGCCCCGGTGTCGGCGACCAGCCCGGCCTGGGCGTGCAGCGCCTCCGCCGAGCGGGCGGAGAGCAGCCAGGGCAGCACCGGCGGGGTGGCCGGGGCGTCCCCGTCGGCCGGCGTCGCCTCGATCGCCGGCGCCTGCTCGATGATGACGTGGGCGTTGGTGCCGCTGATGCCGAACGACGACACCCCGGCGCGGCGGGGCCGGTCCAGGGCCGGCCACTGCTGCGCCTCGGTGAGCAGCCGCACCGCCCCGGCCGACCAGTCCACCTGCGGTGACGGCCGGTCGGCGTGCAGGGTGCGGGGCAGCAGCCCGTTGCGCATCGCCAACACCATCTTGATCACACCGGCGACGCCGGCCGCGCCCTGGGTGTGACCGATGTTCGACTTGATCGAGCCGAGCCAGAGCGGCCGGTCGTCCGGGCGGTCCTGCCCGTAGGTGGCGAGGACCGCCTGCGCCTCGATCGGGTCACCGAGGGTGGTGCCGGTGCCGTGCGCCTCGACCAGGTCGACCTGGTCGGGGCGGACGTCGGCGGCGGCCAGCGCCTGCCGGATAACCCGTTGCTGGGCGGGACCGTTGGGGGCGGTCAGCCCGTTGGACGCGCCGTCCTGGTTGATCGCCGAACCCCGCACCACCGCCAGGACGTGATGGCCGTGCCGTTCGGCGTCGGAGAGCCGCTCCAGCAGCAGCATGCCCGCACCCTCGGACATGCCGGTGCCGTCGGCGTCGGCGGAGAAGGACTTGCACCGGCCGTCGGAGGCCAGCCCCCGCTGGAGGCTGAAGTCCAGGAAGGTGTCCGGCTTGGACATCACCGTGACCCCGCCGGCCAGAGCCAGGGAGCACTCCCCGGAACGCAGCGCCTGCACGGCCAGGTGGATCGCCACCAGCGACGACGAGCACGCGGTGTCGACGCTGACCGCCGGCCCCTCCAACCCCAGGGTGTACGAGATCCGCCCGGACGCGACGCTTGCCATGCTGCCGTTGCCCAGGTAACCCGCCAACTCCTCGGGCACCTCGGACAGCCGGCTGCCGTAGTCGTGGTACATCACGCCGGTGAACACCCCGGTCGGGCTGCCCTTGAGCGAGGTCGGATCGATCCCGGCCCGCTCCAGCACCTCCCACGACGTTTCCAGCAGCAACCGCTGCTGCGGGTCCATCGCGATCGCCTCACGCGGGCCGATGCCGAAGAAGTCGGGGTCGAAGTCGGCCGCGTCGTAGAGGAAGCCACCTTCCAGCGAGGACGTCCGGCCGGGCTTGCCGGGTTCCGGGTCGTAGAGGTGGTCGAGGTCCCAGCCCCGGTCGGTGGGGAACGGCGAGATGGCGTCCGCGCCGTCGACCAGCAGCTGCCACAGGTCCTCGGGGGTGCGGACCCCGCCGGGGAAGCGGCAGCTCATCGCCACGATGGCGACGGGTTCGTCGACCATCGGCCGGACCACCGTGGTCGGCTGCGCCTGCGCCGGCCCGCCGAGGATCGTGCCGTGCAGGTAGCCGGCCAGCGCGGTCGGGTTGGGGTAGTCGAAGACCAGGGTCGCCGGCAGCCGCAGCCCGGTGGCGGTGTTGAGCCGGTTGCGCAGCTCCACGGCGGCCAGCGAGTCGAAGCCGAGTTCCTTGAACGCCCGCGCCGGTTCGACGGCGGTGCCGCTGTCGTGTCCGAGGACGGCCGCGACGTTGGCCCGGACCAGGTCGAGCAGCACCCGGTGCTGGTCGTCCGCGTCGAGGGTGACGAGCTGCCGGTGCAGGCCGGAGCCGGTGGCCGGGGTCGCCGGACCACCCGCCGCCCGCCGGGCCGGGAGCCGGACCAGGCCCCGGAACAGGGCCGGGAGCTGCTGACCCTGGGCGCGCAGCGCGGCGGTGTCCAGCCGGACCGGCACCAGCAGCGGCTGGTCGGCGGCGACCGCCGCGTCCAGCAGCGCCAGCCCCCGGTCGGAGTCCAGCGGCAGCACGCCGGAGCGGGCCATCCGGGCCACGTCGGCGTCGCCGAGGTGCGCGGTCATCCCGCTGCGCTGCTCCCAGAAACCCCAGGCCAGCGACGTGGCCGGCAGGTCCAGGGCCCGCCGGTGCGCGGCCAGGGCGTCGAGGAAGACGTTCGCGGCGGCGTAGTTGGCCTGCCCCGCCCCGTCGAGGACCCCGGCGGCGGAGGAGAACAGCACGAACGCCGACAGGTCACGGTCGCGGGTCAGGTCGTGCAGGTGCCAGGCCGGGTCGGCCTTGGCCCGCCACACCGTGTCGAGCTGCGCCGGGGTCAGCCCGGCGAGCAGGCCGTCGTCGAGAACCCCGGTGGTGTGCACGACGGCGGTCAACGCCGGGATGCCGTCCAGCAGGGCGGCGACGGCGTCCCGGTCGGCCAGGTCGGCGGCCGTCACCTCGACGGTGGCCCCGAGGCCGGTCAGCTCGTCGCGCAGCTCCACCGCGCCCGGCGCGGTCAACCCACGCCGCGAGGTCAGCACCAGGTCCCGCACCCCGTGCACCTCCACCAGGTGCCGGGCCACCAGCGCGCCCAGCACACCGGTGCCACCGGTCACCAGCACGGTGCCGTCGGCCCGCCACGGCTGCGCCGTGGTGCTCGCGCGCGCCAGACGCGGCACCCGCACCTGACCGTCCCGCAGCGACAACTCCGGCTCACCGGTCCCCACCGCCGCCAGAATCTCCTCCACCGGAGTCTCCGGGACAGCATCCACCAGCACGAACTGACCCGGATTCTCCGCCTGCGCGGCCCGCACCAGACCCCAGACCGGGGCGTGGGCCAGGTCGGTGCCGCCGTCGACGGCACCGTCGGTGATCACGACCAGCCGGGCGGCGGCCTGGGTCGGGTCGGCCAGCCAGGACTGGAGCAGGGTGAGGGTCTCCCCCACCGCCGTCCGGGCGGCGGTGGCCGGGTCGAGGTCGGCGGCGGGCGGGGTCAGCGGGGCGAGCACGACGTCGGGCACGCCGAGGCCGAGCCCCTCCAGGTAGCCCCACGACTCGGCCGCGGTGCCGGTGGGCACGCTCACCCAGTCGACGTGGTAGAGGTCCCCGTCGGTCGGGGCGGCAGTGGTGAGCTGGACCGGGCGGGACACCAGCGCGCCGACCACGGCGACCGGTTCGCCGTCCGGGTCGGCCAGGTGCAGGGTGGCGGACTCCGGCCCACTGGCGGTGACCTTCACCCGCAGGGCGGTGGCGCCCGTCGCGTGCAGCGTCACATCCGTCCAGGCGAACGGCAGATACGGCGGACGACCCACCGGCACCGCCTCACCGATCCCCACCACCTGCAACGCCGCATCCAACAACGCCGGATGCACCCCGAACCGCGACGCCTCACCATGCGCCTCCTCCGGAAGCGCAACCTCAGCAAACACCACCTCACCAACCCGCCAGGCAGCCTGCACCCCCTGGAACACCGGACCATACTCGTACCCCTGCACCACCAACTCGTCATACAACCCCGCCGTCGGCACCGGCACCGCACCCGACGGCGGCCAGACCCGCAGGTCGAAGTCGGGGTCGGTGACGTCGGCGGAGAGCACGCCGGTGGCGTGCCGGACCCAGCTGCCGGTGTGTTCCGGCCTGGAGTGCACGGTGACCGTCCGGCGGCCGGTGTCGTCGGCGGCGGCGAGCAGCAACTGCACCTGTACGGCACCCTGCTCGGGCAGGATCAGCGGGGCGTGCAGGGTCAACTCGTCGAGGTGGCCGAGGCCGACGTCGTCCCCGGCGTGCAGGACGAGTTCGACGAAACCGGTGCCGGGCAGCAGGACGGTGCCGTTGACGGCGTGGTCGGCCAGCCACGGGTGGGTGTCCAGCGAGATCCGGCCGGTGAACAACACCTCACCCGACTCGGCCATCGACACCGACGCCCCCCACAGCGGGTGCCCGGCGGAGCCGAGACCGGCGGAGGTGAGGTCGGCGCGGCCCCCGGTGGCGTTGAGCCAGTAGCGGCGGCGCTGGAACGGGTACGTCGGCAGCGGCACCTCACCACGCGGACGCGCCGGCAGCACCGGCGACCAGTCGACGGTGACGCCCCGGGCGAACGCCTCACCGAGCGAGGTGAGCCAGCGGTGCAGCCCGCCCTCGCCCCGGCGCAGCGACCCGACGGCGGCCACCTCGACACCCGCGTCGGCGGCGGTCTCCTCCACCCCCATGGTCAGCACCGGGTGCGCACTGCACTCCAGGAACACCCGCATCCCGGCGTCGAGCAGGGCGCGGGTGGTCTCCTCGAACCGGACGGTCTGCCGCAGGTTGGTGTACCAGTAGCCGGCGTCCAGCCCGGCGGTGTCGAACACCCGGCCGGTGACGGTCGAGTAGAACGGGACAGTGGAGGCACGCGGGCTGACCTCGGCGAGGTCGGCGCGCAGCCGCTGCTCGATCAGCTCCACCTGCGCCGAGTGCGACGCGTAGTCCACGTTCACCCGCTTGGCCCGCACGTCCTCGGCGGTCAGCGTGGCGACCAGGTCGTCGACGGCGTCCGGGTCACCGGAGACGACGACGGAGGAGGTGCCGTTGACGGTGGCGATCGAGATGCGGCCGGCGTAGCCGGTCAGTCGTTCGGCCGCCGCCCGCTCGGGCAGGCCGATGGAGGCCATCGCACCCCGACCCGCCAACACCTCCGCAATCGCCAAACTCCGCAACGCCACCACCAACGCCCCATCCCGCAAC
>NZ_JBEZFY010000028.1:0-24139 GCF_040649765.1 Micromonospora sp. NPDC048894
CCACACTCATTGACCCGCTCCGCAAACACCGGAGACGAATCCAACAACTCCACCGCCATCCCCACCCACTGCGAACCCTGCCCCGGGAACACGAAGACCACCCCGGAACCGCCCTGCAACAGGGTCGGCACCGCCGCCCCGGCGACCAGGGCGTCCGCGCCGGTCAGGAAGTCGGTGACGTCACCGACGACGACGGCCCGCCGGTCCAGTGCCGCCCGCCCCTTCGCCAGGGCGTACGCGAGGTCGCCCGGGTCGGTGGTGGCGGCGGCGACGGCCGCCCGGAGCTGGCCGGCCTGGGCGCGCAGCGCCTCCTCGGTCTTGGCCGAGAGCACCCACGGCAGCACGGCCGGCGGCGGGACGATCTCGCCCTCCAGCTCGACCGGCGGGGCCTCCTCGACGATGACGTGGGCGTTGGTGCCGCTGATGCCGAACGACGACACGCCCGCCCGGCGCGGCCGGTCCAGCGCCGGCCACGGCTGCGCCTCGGTGAGCAGCCGCACCTCGCCGGCCGACCAGTCGATCTGCGGGGACGGCTCGTCGGCGTGCAGGGTGCGGGGCAGCAGCCCGTTGCGCATCGCCAACACCATCTTGATCACACCGGCGACGCCGGCCGCGCCCTGGGTGTGGCCGATGTTCGACTTGATCGAGCCGAGCCAGAGCGGACGCTCACCCGGCCGGCCCTGCCCGTACGTGGCCAGCAGCGCCTGCGCCTCGATCGGGTCGCCGAGGGCGGTGCCGGTGCCGTGCGCCTCGACCGCGTCGACCTCGGTCGCCGGGATGCCACCGGCGGAGGCCAGGGCCTGCCGGATCACCCGCTGCTGCGACGGGCCGTTCGGGGCGGTCAACCCGTTGGACGCGCCGTCCTGGTTGGTGGCCGAGCCCCGGATCACCGCGAGCACCTGGTGGCCGTTGGCCCGGGCGTCGGAGAGGCGTTCCAGCAGCAACATGCCGGCGCCCTCACCCCAGCCGGTGCCGTCGGCCCCGGCCGCGAACGACTTGGACCGGCCGTCCTTGGCCAGGCCACGCTGACGGCTGAAGTCGATGAACGTGTCCGGGGTGGACATCACGGTGACGCCACCGGCCAGCGCGAGCGAGCACTCGCCGGCCCGCAGCGCCTGCACGGCCAGGTGGATCGCCACCAGCGACGACGAACAGGCGGTGTCGATCGACACGGCCGGCCCCTCCAGGCCGAGGGTGTAGGCGACCCGGCCGGAGACGATGCTGGCCAGGCTGCCGTTGCCCAGGTAGCCGGCCAGCTCGTCGGGCACCTGGTGCAGGCGCAGCGCGTAGTCGTGGTACATGACGCCGGCGAAGACACCGGTCGGGCTGCCCTTGAGCGAGGTCGGGTCGATCCCGGCCCGCTCCAGCACCTCCCACGACGTCTCCAACAGCAACCGCTGCTGCGGGTCCATCGCGATCGCCTCACGCGGGCTGATCCCGAAGAAGTCCGCGTCGAAGTCGGCCGCGTCGTAGAGGAAACCACCCTCCATCGAGTACGTCTTGCCGGGCTTGCCGGGCTCCGGGTCGTACATGCCGACCAGGTCCCAGCCCCGGTCGGTGGGGAACGGGGAGACCGCGTCAACGCCGCCCTCCAGCAGCTCCCACAGCTGCTCCGGGGTGGCCACCCCGCCGGGGAAGCGGCAGCTCATCGACACGATGGCGATCGGCTCCTGGGTGAACGAGGCCGACGCCAGCTCGGGCACCGCCACGTCCACGTCGGTGCCGAGCACGGTGGACACCACGAACTCGGCGAGCGCCACCGGGGTCGGGTAGTCGAAGACGAGGGTCGCCGGCAGTCGCAGCCCGGTGGCGGCGTTGAGCCGGTTACGCAGCTCCACCGCGGCCAGCGAGTCGAAGCCCAGCTCGTTGAAGGCGCGGCGGGGCTCGATCGCCTCCGCGCCGTCGTGGCCGAGCACGGCGGCGACGTGCGCGCGGACCAGGTCGAGGGTGACCCGGTCCCGTTCGGCGGGGGTGAGGCCGGCGAACTGCCGGGCCAGCCCCTGGGCGGCGTCCGCCGCGCCGGCCGCCTGCGCGGACCGGCGGGCCGGCAGCGGCACCAGGCCGCGCAGCAGCGCCGGCACCCCGTCGGGCCGGTTGCGCAGCGCGGTCAGGTCGACCCGGATCGGGGCGAGGACCGGTTCGTCGACCCCGAGCGCCGCGTCGAGCAGGGCCAGGTTCTCGGCCGGGCTGAGGCCGGGCATGCCGGAACGTTCGATGCGCTGCAACGCGGCGGCGTCCAACTGGCCGCCCATGCCGCTGTCACCGGTCCACAGCCCCCAGGTGAGGGCGACCACGGGCCGGCCCTCGGCCCGGCGGGAGGTGGCCAGCGCGTTGAGGGTGGCGTTCGCGGCGGCGTAGTTGCCCTGCCCGGCGCAGTCGAGCAGGCTCGCCAGGGAGGAGAAGAGCACGAACGCGGTCAGGTCGGCGTCGCGGGTCAACGCGTCGAGGTTGACCGCGCCGTCCAGCTTGGCCTTGAGCACCGCGTCGAGGCGCTGCGGGGTGAGCGAGCCGATCGTCGCGTCGTCGACGATGCCGGCGGCGTGCACCACCGCCCGCAGCGGCCGGTCGGCCGGGACAGCGGCGAGCAGCGCGGCCAGGGCGTCGGCGTCGGCCGCGTCACAGGCGGCCACCTCGACGCTCGCGCCTGCCGCTTCCAGCTCCGCGCGCAGCTCCGCCACACCGGCCGCCGCCGGGCCACGACGACTGGTCAACAGCAGATGGCGTACGCCGTGGTTGCCGGCCAGGTGCCGGGCCACGTGCGCGCCGAGCCCACCGGTGCCACCGGTGACCAGCACCGTGCCGTCGGTCGGCCAACGGCTGCCGGTGGTGGTGTCGGTGTCGGTGCCGGCCGGGGCGGTGGCGACCCGGGCCAGCCGGGGCACACTGATCTCCCCGTCGCGCAGCCGCAGCTCCGGTTCGCCGGTGGCCAGGGCGGCGGCCAGCAGTGACGTGGGGGCGTCGGCGAGCCGGACGGTGACGAACCGGTCCGGGTTCTCCGTCTGGGCGGCCCGCAGCAGACCCCAGACCGCCTCGGTGGCGAGGTCGTCGACCCGGCTGACGAAGACCAACCGGGTGCCGCCCAGCCGGGCGTCGGCCAGCCACTGCTGCAGCAGCGTCAACGCCCCGGCGGTGGCGGCCCGGACGTCACCGGTGCCGACGCCGACGAACGCGAAATCGGGGGCGGTGGCACCGGCGTCGATCGCGGCACCCAGCGCGGCCGGGTCGGCGTGCCGGGTGGCCGCGCCGATCCGCTCGTCGCCGAGCACCACCCAGCGGGGGGTGCCGGCCGGGGCGGGCCGGTGACCCAGCTTCGTCCACTCCAGGCGGAACAGCCGCTCGTGGTAGCCGCCCCGGGCGGCGGTGAGCTGGGCGGTGGAGACCGGCCGGGAGACGAACGACCGTACCGTGGCGACCGGTGCGCCGGTCGGGTCGGCGAGGACCACCGACACGCTGTCCCCGGCCGCGGGGGCGATCCGGACCCGCACCTCGGCCGCGCCGGCGGCGTGCAGGGTGACGTCGCTCCACGCGAACGGGATGCGTACCTCGTCGTCGGTGGGCTCGCCGCGACGGGCGGCGTCGATGGCGTGCAGGGCGGCGTCCAGCACCGCCGGGTGCAGGCCGAACCGGGCCGCGTCGGCCCGGCTGTCGGCGGGGAGCGCGACCTCGGCGTACACCTCGGGGCCGCGTCGCCAGACGGCCTTGAGGCCCTGGAAGACCGGGCCGTAGCCGTAGCCCTGGCCGGCCAGCTCGGCGTAACCGCCGGTCAGGTCGACCGGGCGGGCGTCGCGCGGCGGCCACTCGGTCAGCGGCTGCCCGGCGTCGGCGGCCTGCGGGGCGAGGAAACCGCTGACGTGCCGGGTCCAGAGCTGGTCGTCCGGGTCGGACCCGTCGGGCCGCGAGTAGACGGCCACCGGGCAGCGGCCGGCCGGGTCGGCGGCGCCGACGACGACCTGGAGGGCGACGCCGTGCTCGTCGAGCGCCAGCGGAGCCTCCAGGGTCAGCTCCTCCACGGTGGGGCAGCCGACCTGGTCGCCGGCGCGGATCGCCAGCTCCACGAAGGCGGTGCCGGGCAGCAGGGCCACCCCGGAGATGGTGTGGTCGGCCAGCCACGGGTGGCTGCGCAGCGACACCCGCCCGGTGAGCACCACCCCGTCGCCGCCGGCCAGACCGACGACCGCGCTGACCAGCGGGTGCCCGGCGGCGAGCTGACCGAAGCCGGTCGCGTCGGCGCTGCCACCGCCGGATTCCATCCAGAACCGGCGACGCTGGAACGGGTACGTGGGCAGCGCGACCCGGCGGGCCCCGCGCGCGGCGAAGAAGCCCGTCCAGTCCACCGGCACCCCCCGCACGTGGGCGCGGGCGACGGCGGCGACGACGTCGGTCTCCTCGTCGTGGTCGGCGCGCAGCAGCGGGGCGAAGACCGCATCGGCGTCGTCGTCGAGGCAGGCCGGACCCATCGCGGAGAGCACCCCGGCCGGACCGAGTTCGAGGAAGGTGGTGACCCCCTCGTCGGCCATCGCCCGGACCGCGTCGGCGAACCGGACGCTGTCGCGCACGTGCCGCACCCAGTAGTCGGGGTCGCACAGTTCACCGGCGAGCACCGGCCGGCCGGTGACCGTGGAGACGACCGGGATGGTCGGCGGGCGGTACGTGAGCACGTGCGCCAGCCGGCCGAACTCGGCGAGCATCGGCGTCATCAGCGGCGAGTGGAAGGCGTGACTGACCTTCAGCCGCTTGGTCTTGTGCCCGGCGGCGGCGAGGGCGGCGACCACCTCCAGCACGGCGTCCTCGTCGCCGGAGACCACCATCGAGGTGGGGCCGTTCACCGCGGCGAGGCCCACCTGCGCCTCCCGGCCGGCCAGCAGCGGACGGAGCTGCTCCTCGGTGGCCTGCACCGAGATCATCGTGCCCTCGGCGGGGAGTTGCTGCATGAGCCGGCCCCGGGCGGCGACCAGCAGGGCGGCGTCCTCCAGGGAGAGCACCCCGGCGACGTGGGCGGCGGCCAGCTCACCGATCGAGTGCCCGGCGAGCAGGTCCGGACGGACCCCCCACGACTCCAGCAGCCGGAACTGGGCGACCTCCACCGCGAACAGCGCGCACTGGGTGTAGGCGGTCTGGTCGAGCAGGGCCGCCTCGGCGGTGCCGGGCTCGGCGAACAGCACGTCGGCCAGCGGCACGTCCAGTTGCAGGTCGAGCCAGCCGCAGGCGTCGTCGAACGCGGCGGCGTAGACCGGGTAGCTGCGGTACAACTGCCGTCCGGCGCCGAGCCGCTGACTGCCCTGACCGGTGAAGAGGAAACCGAGTCCACCGCCGTCGGCCTGCCCCAGGTGTACGCCGGGCACGCTGCCGCCGGCGGCGAGGGCGGCCAGGTCCCGGACGACACCCGCCCGGTCCCGGGCCACCAGCACCGCCCGGTGCTCCAGGGCGGTCCGGGTGGTGGCCAGCGAATAGGCGACGTCGAGCAGCTCCGGGGCGTCCCCGTCGGTGTCCACGACCGCCAGCAGCGCGGCGGCCTGGTCGCGCAGCGCCGTCCCGCTCCGGGCGGAGAACACCACCGGCAGCACCTCGCTGGGCAGCTGCGGTACGTCGGTGACGGTCTCGTCGTCGACCGCGGGGGGTTCCTCGACGATGACGTGCGCGTTGGTGCCGCTGACCCCGAACGAGGAGACCCCGGCGCGGCGCGGCCGGCCCGCGGCGTCCCACTCGCGGGCCTCGGTGAGCAGCGCGACGGTGCCGGCGGACCAGTCCACGTTGGGGGTGGGCGCGTCGACGTGCAGGGTACGCGGCAGCACCCGGTGCCGCATCGCCATCAGCACCTTGATCACCCCGGCGACCCCGGCGGCGGCCTGCGAGTGACCGATGTTGGACTTCAGCGAGCCGAGCCACAGCGGCCGGTCGGCGGGGCGTTCCCGGCCGTAGGTGGCGATGATCGCCTGCGCCTCGATGGGGTCGCCGAGCCGGGTGCCGGTGCCGTGCGCCTCGACCAGGTCGACGTCGGCGGGGGCCAGGCCGGCCGACGCCAGCGCGGACATGATCACCCGCTGCTGGGACGGCCCGTTCGGGGCGGTCAACCCGTTGGACGCGCCGTCCTGGTTGATCGCCGAGCCCCGGATCACCCCGAGCACCCGGTGGCCGTTGCGGCGGGCGTCGGAGAGCCGCTCCAGCACCAGGATGCCGACGCCCTCGGCCCAGCCGGTGCCGTCGGCCGCCGCCGCGAACGGCTTGCACAGCCCGTCCGGGGCGAGCCCACGCTGCCGGCTGAACGCGGTGAACGCGCCCGGGTGCACCATCACCGCGACGCCACCGGCCAACGCGGTGGTGCACTCCCCACGCTGCACCGCCTGGCAGGCCAGGTGCAGGGCGACCAGCGAACCCGAGCAGGCGGTGTCCACGGTCAACGTCGGGCCCTCGAAGCCGAACGTGTAGGCGAGCCGGCCGGACACCACGCTCGGCGCGTTGCCGGTGAGCAGGTAGCCGTCCAGGCCCTCCGGGGCCTCGTGCAGCCGGGGGCCGTACTCCTGCGGTTCGGCGCCGATGAAGACACCGGTCTGGCTGCCGCGCAGCGACGCCGAGTCGATGCCGGCGTCCTCCAACGCCTCCCAGGCGGTCTCCAGCACCAGCCGCTGCTGCGGGTCCATCGTCATCGCCTCGCGGGGGCTGATGCCGAAGAAGTCCGCGTCGAACTCGGCCGCGCCCTCCAGGAAACCGCCCTGGCGCACGTAGGTCTTGCCGGGCTTGCCCGGGTCCGGGTCGTAGAGCCCGTCGGTGTCCCAGCCCCGGTCGGTCGGGAAGTCGGAGATCACGTGCCGGCCCTCGAAGACCAGCCGCCACAGGTCGTCGGCGGAGGTGCTGTGCCCCGGGTAGCGGCAGCCGATGCCGACCACGGCGATCGGCTCGTCGTCGGCGGCGGGCCGGCGCAGCGGCGCGGCGACCGGCGCGGGCGCGGCGTCCCCACCGAGCAGCGTGCGCAGCAACCGCCCGACCGCCTGCGGCGTCGGGTGGTCGAAGACCAGGGTGACCGGCAGGTCCAGGCCGGTGGCGACGGTGAGGCGACGGTGCAGCTCCACTGCGGCGAGCGAGTCGAAGCCCAGGTCGCGGAACGGGCGGCCCGGCTCGACGGCGTCCGGGCCGTCCGGCAGCACGGTCCGCAGCACGTCACGGGCCTGCTCCCGGACCAGGGCGGTGAGCGCCCGGCCCTGCTCCTCGGCCGTGCGGCCCTCCAGCCGTCGCCGCAGTGCCGACAGCGCGTCGGGCTCGGCACCGGTGGGGTTCACGGACTCGCTCATGGCACGCTCCACTAGGTCTCCGGGTTCGACGCCCGGCTCGGTGTGTCGGCTTGCGGCGCCCGATCACGGCAAGGCCGCCGCGACCGGTAGGGGGGACCGGTCGCGGCGGCCTCGCGGCGACCGGTGGGTTCACCGGTCGGGGCGGTGGTTACTCCTCGGGCGCGAGCAGCGCGCCGGAGGCGGCGTCGCGCACGGTGATCGCCGACATCGGGCACATGTCGGCGGCGTCGATGACCGCCTCGTCGGGCGCGGTCTCCGGGGCCAGGGCGGACGCCTTGCCGGCCCGGATCTCGATCTGGCGGGGGGCCGCGCCGGCGCAGACCCCGGTACCGATGCAGGCGTCCCGGTCGACGGTGACCGTCCAGCGGGTGTCCACGGTGGTCACCAGGCCACCAGCAGCTTGTTCGGGCCCCGGACCAGCTGGCCGGACTTCCACGACACGCCCGCGTCGCCGTCGGCCAGGCTCAGCTCGGGGAACCGGTCCAGGACCGTGTGCAGGGCCACCTGGAGTTCCATCCGGGCGAGCTGCGCGCCGAGGCAGTGGTGCGGGCCGTGGCCGAACGCGACGTGCGGGTTCTGCTCGCGGGTGAAGTCGAAGGTCTCCGGGTTGTCGAAGATCTCCGGGTCCCGGTTGGCGCCGGGCAGCGAGACCAGCACCGGCTCCCCGGCGCGGACGGTGATCCCGCTCAGCTCGATGTCCTCCACCGCGTAGCGGGGGAACATCGCGGCCGGGTTCAGCGGGATCATCCGCAGCAGTTCCTCCACGGCCGCCGGCACCAGGCTCCGGTCGGCGCGCAGCTGCGCCATCAGCTCCGGGTTGGTGAGCAGCGCGTAGACGAAGTTGGGGATGTGGGTGGAGACCGTCTCGACGCCGGTGAGCAGCAGCCCGACCCCGGCGATCGAGAGCAGCTCCTGCTCGGTCAGCCGGTCGCCCTCGTCGCGGGCCTTGACCAGCGCGCCGAGCAGATCGTCGGTGGGCTGCTCACGGCGCTGGGCGACCAGCTTGCCCATGTAGCCGAACAGCTGCTCGGCATAGACCATCAGCTGCTCGCTGGTGCTGGTCAGCCCCTCGGTCCAGATCCGGAACTGGGCCCGGTCCTCGAACGGCACCCCGAGCAGCTCGCAGATGACGGTGATCGGGTACGGCAGGGCGAACAGCTCGACCAGGTCACCCGGGGAACCCTTGGCGATCATCTCGTCGACGTACTCGTTGGCGATGCGCTGGGCGCCCTCGCGCATCTCGTTGACCCGGCGCGCGGTCAGCGCCTTGCCGGCGAGCTTGCGCAGCCGGGTGTGGTCCGGCGGGTCGAGGCCGATGATGCCCTCGTAGGTCATCTCCTCGCGGGTACGGGGCTGGTCCTTGCCCTGCGCCGCGGCCCGGCTGAACCGCGGGTCGGTCAGCACGGTCTTGACGTCCTCGTACCGGGTGGCGAGCCAGGACACCTCGCCGTACGGCAGTTGCACCCGGGCCAGCGGCTCGGTGCTGCGCAGCAGCCCGTAGACGGGGTCGATGTCGATCCCGGGCGCCTCGCTGAACGGATATTTACGGATCTCCTGATCGATCGTCACGGAGCACTCCCTCGGGTCGCACCGGGCGCACGTGATCCGGCGCCGGCATCGATGTCTGCACGGCCGCTCGGTGCGGTACGGCGTATCCGGGCGACACGCCGGGCGCCGGCCGGACCAGGCGAGGGATACGTAATCAGGAAAGGAAATCCACCTACACCCCCGCGACGCCCCTAGCCTCCCCCTACCAGCGGCGCTAAGGGGCGGCTCTGGGGTTCCGCTAGGGGTCCCGGCGGACGGGCCGCCACTAGCGTGGGGGCGAGGCAACGCGCTGTTGACCGTCGAGCGATTCTCGCGGGCGCGCACCGGTGATTGAGTCACGCCACGTCGGTGGGCGCAACCCCCCATGGAGGATGGTTGATGTCCCTGCTCGTTTCCACGACCGCCGATCCGGGGCGGTTCCACTCCTTCGGGCCGCACCACATCGATGAGCTGGGCGCCCGGTACGGATTGTCGGCCGACAATCTGCACGCGGTCCGCACCATTTCCCAGGTGCTGCCCTTCCGGGTCAACGAGTACGTCCTGTCGCACCTGATCGACTGGGACCGCATCCCGGACGACCCGATCTTCCGGCTGGTGTTCCCGCAGCGCGGCATGCTCGCCGCCGACGACGAGCGGGTCGTCGGCGACCTGCTGCGCGCCGGTGACCGCAAGGGGCTGCGCGGTGAGGTGGCCCGGATCAGGGCCGGGCTCAACCCGCACCCGTCCGGGCAGCAGCAGCACAACGTGCCCAGCCTGGACGGTCAGGAGTTGCCGGGCATGCAGCACAAGTACCGGGAGACGGTGCTGTACTTCCCGCAGCAGGGGCAGACCTGCCACGCGTACTGCACCTACTGCTTCCGGTGGGCGCAGTTCGTCGGGGACGCCGACCTGCGGTTCGCCGCGCCCGGCCCGGAGCAGTTGGTGCGCTACCTGCACCGGCACCCGGCGGTGACCGACGTGCTGGTCACCGGCGGCGACCCGATGATCATGTCGACGGAGCGGCTGCGCAGCCACGTGGAGCCGCTGCTGGCGGTGGACACGGTGCGCACCATCCGGTTCGGCACCAAGGCGGTCGCCTACTGGCCGTACCGGTTCGTCTCCGACAGCGACGCCGACGACCTGCTGCGGCTGTTCGAGCAGGTCGTCGCGTCGGGTCGCAACGTCGCGGTGATGGCGCACTTCAGCCACCCCCGGGAGTTGGCCACCGAGGTCGCCACCCGGGCCATCGCCCGGATCCGGTCGACCGGGGCGGTGGTCTACTGCCAGGCCCCGCTGATCCGCTACGTCAACGACGACGCCCGCGCCTGGAGCGAGATGTGGCGGGCCGAACTGGCCGTCGGCGCGGTGCCCTACTACATGTTCGTCGAGCGGGACACCGGTCCCCGCGACTACTTCCAGGTGCCGCTGACCCGGGCCGCCGACATCTTCCGCACCGCGTACCAGGATCTGCCCGGGCTGGCCCGGACGGTGCGCGGGCCGGTCATGTCGGCCACCCCCGGCAAGGTGCTGGTCGACGGCGTCGAACGGACCCCGGACGGCGACTTCTTCCAGCTCCGGTTGATCCAGGCCCGCGACCGGCGGCTGGTCGGCCGGCCGTTCCGGGCCCGCTGGTCGGCCGACGCGGCCTGGCTGAGCGACCTGGAGATCGACCCGGCTGCCCCGGCGGACATCCTCGCCGCCGTCAGCCCCAGCGCGGCCCGCCCCGGCGCGGCCGTCACCGCCTGAACACCCACCGACCCGAAGGGAGCTGGCGATGGCCGGCCGGAAGATCTCGCCCAACCTCGCACTCGACCAGTTGGTCGCGCAGCGCATCGCCGCAGGCGAGTCCATCGTGCACCTGGGCTTCGGCGAGTCCCGGCTGCCGGTGTTCGCGCCGCTGCGGCGGGCGCTGACCGAGGGCGCCGACCGCAACGCGTACGGGCCGGTGGTGGGTGACCCGGACACCCGGGACGCGGTGGCCGGGTACTTCTCCCGTCGCCGGCTGCCCACCGAGGCGGACCAGGTGATCATCGCGCCGGGCAGCAAGCCGCTGCTGATGGCCCTGCAACTGGTAGTCGGCGGGGACACCATCGTCGCCGCGCCGAGCTGGGTCACCTACGCCCCGCAGGCCCGGCTGGCCGGCAAGACCGTACTGGGGGTGCCGATCCCGGAGTCGTGCGGTGGGGTGCCCGACCCGGCGGCGCTGCGGGAGACGATCCACGCCGCCCGGGTGCTCGGCCACGACCCGCGCATCCTGGTGCTCACCTCGCCGGACAACCCGACCGGCACGCACGCCCCGGACGACCTGGTCCGGGAGTTGTGCGCGATCGCCGAGGAGGAGGACCTGCTGATCGTCTCGGACGAGATCTACCGGGACATCCTGCACACCCCGGGCACGGACCTGCTCTCCCCCGCCGAGGTCGCCCCGAGGCGGACCGTGGTGCTCACCGGGCTGAGCAAGAACCTGGCGCTCGGCGGTTGGCGGATCGGCGCGGCCCGGTTCCCGGCCGGCGGGTGGGGTGAGCGGATCCGCGCCGACGTGGCGGCGGTGGCCAGCGAGATCTGGTCCACCCTCGCCGGGCCGATGCAGTCGGTGACCCGGTACGCCTTCGCCGAGCCGCCGGAGATCCGCGAGCGGCTCACCGAGGACGCCGCACTGCACGGCGCGGTGGCCGGCGCGGTGCACCGGATCATGGTGGAGGCGGGTGCCACCTGCCGGCCGCCGACCGGCGCGTTCTACGTCTACCCGGACTTCGCGCCGCTGCGCGAGCCGCTGGCCGAGCAGGGCATCACCGACGGCGCCACCCTGCAGCGCCACCTGCTGGAGGAGCTGGGCGTGGCGGTGCTGTCCGGCCACCACTTCGGCGACCGGCCGGAGGCGCTGCGGTTCCGCGCCGCCACCAGCATGCTCTACGGCGACACCCCGGAGCAGCAGCGGCAGACCCAGACCGCCGCCGACCCGCTGACGGTGCCGCACGTCGCCGACGCGCTGGTCCGCATCGAGCAGGCTTTGGCCAAGCTCCCCCGGTGACCTGCCCGCCCGGCTCCCCCGCCGACCGTGCCCGCGCCGGTCGGCCCCCGACGACAAGGACGCCCCAGATGACCAGCGCCATCGTCTTTCCCGGGATGGGCCCGTGCGACTTCGCCGACGTCGCGAAGTTCATGCTCATCGACCGGGACGCCCGCGAGTTGCTCGCCGCAGCCAGCGACGCCCTGGACTACGACCTGTTCGCCCGCTACCGCGACAGCGACAGCGACTACTCCGAGTACGCCCAGGTGGCCTTCCTGGTCAACTGCGTGGCGCTGGCCCGCTGGGCGGAACGGACCATGGACCTACGGCCGGACCTGATCGCCGGGCCCAGCTTCGGTGGCAAGGCCGCCGCCGTGTTCAGCGGCGCGCTGGACTTCGCCGAGGCGGTCCGGATGACGGCGCGGCTGTCCCGGATCGAGACGGAGTACTTCACCGCCGAGCAGCGGGGCGTGGTGACGATGTCGTTCGTCCGTACCCCGGCCGAGCGGCTGCGGGAGATCCTCGCCGAGCTGGACGAGGCCGGCGAGTGGTACGAGATCTCCTGCTACGTCGACACCGACTTCTGGATGGTGACCCTGCACGAGGGGCGCACCGACTGGTTGGCGCAGCGGCTGCGGGCCGGCGGCGGGCTGCCGTTGTACGTGATGGACCCGCCGCTGCACGCCGCCGCGTTCCAACCGCTGCGCGACCGGGTGGAGGCGGAGCTGTTCGGGTCGCTGCACTTCACCGATCCGCAGATCCCGGTCGTCGCCGACCAGGACGGCACGGTACGCACCACCGCCGACGGCGTACGGACCATGCTGCTCGACGGGATCGTCACCCCGGTGCGCTGGCCGGCGGTGGTCGCCACGTTCCAGCAGTCCGGGGTGCAGACGGTGCACGTCTGCGGGCCGGACCGGCTCTGGGGCCGGGTTGGCGCGACCGTCCGCAACTTCCGGACCACCATCGTGGACCCGCGGCGGGCGATGCGGCCGATCCGTCGCGCCGTGGCCGCCTGAGCGCCGGCAGAGCACGGAGGACGAGATGACCCAGCACACCGACTACGCCCTGCACGGCCGGTTCCTCCAGGGGCTGGCCGCCGCACCCCGGGCCACCGCCCTGCACCTGCCGACCGGTCCGGTCAGCTACGAGGAGCTGCACACCACCGCGCTGCGCTGGGCCGGGGCGTTGGCCGCCGGCCCGGACGGGCCGCCCCGGGTGGTCGGCATCCTCGCCGGCAAGACCCTGGAGTCGTACGCCGGGCTGCTCGCCACCCTGTACCTCGGCGCGACCGCCGTGCCGCTGCACCCGGAGTTCCCGGCGGCCCGGACGGCGGGGATGCTCACCGCGTGCGGGGTCTCCGTCCTGCTGCTCGACGACGCCGGGCTGGCGGTCCGGGCGGAGATGGGTGACGCGGTCGCCGGGGTGCCGGTGTTCGCGCCGGTGGTGGACCCGCGCGGCAGCGGCACCGGGCTGCGGCTGCCGGTGGTCGGGGCGACGCCACTGGCCGCGCCCCGCCCCGCCCGCCCGGACAACGTGGCCTACGTGCTGTTCACCTCCGGCTCGACGGGGCGGCCCAAGGGGGTGCCGATCACCCACGGCAACCTGCGGCACTACTTCTCCGTGCTGGACGACCGGTACGACTTCGGGCCGGACGACCGGTTCTCCCAGTCGTTCGACCTGAACTTCGACTGCGCGATGTTCGACCTGTTCTGCGCCTGGGGCGCGGGGGCGAGCGTGCACCCGGTGCCGCCGGCGGCCTACCGGGACGTGCCGGCGTTCGTCGCCGAGCGGGGCCTGACCGTGTGGTTCTCCACCCCGAGCGCGATCACCCTGGTCCGGCGGACCGGTCGCCTCGGTGCGGCGGCGATGCCGTCGCTGCGGTGGAGCTTCTTCGCCGGGGAGGCGCTGCACGCCGCCGACGCGGTGGACTGGCAGGCGGCGGCCCCCGGGTCGACGTTGGAGAACATCTACGGCCCGACCGAGCTGACCGTGACGATCACCGGGCACCGCTGGTCGCCGGAGACCTCGCCGGGGCTCTGCGTCAACGGCCTGGTCCCGATCGGGACGCTGCACGACGGGCACGACGGGGTGCTGCTCGACGCCGACGGCGCGGCCAGTGAGGTGGAGGGGGAACTCTGCATCACCGGCCCGCAGCTCACCCCCGGTTATCTCGATCCGGCCGACGACGAGGGCCGGTTCCTGGTCCGTGACGGGCGGCGCTGGTACCGCACCGGGGACCGGGTCCGGCGGTTGGAGAACAAGGAGCTGATCTATCTGGGGCGGCTCGACTCGCAGGTGCAGGTGCACGGGTGGCGGGTGGAGCTGGCCGAGATCGAGCACGCCCTGCGCGGCTGCCCCGGCATCGAGGACGCGGTGACCGTGGCCCGTTCCGGGGCCGGCGGCACCGAGCTGGTGGTCTTCTACACCGGGGAGCGGACCGCCCCGGCCGAGCTGTCCCGGCAGCTGCGGCAGATCCTGCCCAAGGGGATGCTGCCGCGTTCGTATCGGCACGTGCCGGAGTTCCCGTTGAACTCCAACCGCAAGGTGGACCGGGCCCGGCTGGCCCGCGAGGCCGCCGAACACTGATCCGCACCCACCTCCCCCACTCTCTCTGCCTTCACTTACCCTCCCTGCCTTCACCCACCCTCCCCGGCCCGGACCACTCCGGGCCGGGGATCTCCATGATCGACACAGTTTCGTGGTTGTAGTGGCATCGGAACGCTCGGATGCCACTACAGCCATGAAACTGCGCGCGCAGCGACGGCAGCGGGCGGCGGGCGGCAGGGCGGCGGCCGGCGGGCGGCAGGGCGGCGGCGCAGGAAACCGGCGTGGGAAACCCCTGGCCGGTCCCCCTCCTGAAGGGACCGGCCAGGGGTCGTCGGGGTGCGGGTCAGCGCTGGGCGGGCTGTCCGGCTCGCTCGGCGAGGGCCCGCCGGTCGATCTTGCCGTTGGCGTTGACCGGCAGCTCGTCGATGACCCGGACCTGTTGCGGCACCATGTAGTCGGGCAGCGCCTCCAGGCAGAACGCGCCCAGCTCCATCTCCTCCACGCCGGTGACGCCCTCGTCGAGCACCACGAACGCGGCCAGCACCGGGTCCTTGCCCTCCTGCGGCAGCATCAGCGCGGCGGCCCCGGTGATGCCCGGGAACTCCCGGACCCGGCGCTCCACCTCGCCCAGCTCGACCCGGTTGCCGCGCACCTTGACCAGGGAGTCGGCCCGGCCGGTGAAGTAGAGTTCGCCACCCTCGCCCCGGTAGGCCAGGTCGCCGGTGCGGAAGACCACCTGCCCGGTGGCCGGGTTGAGCGGGTCGGGCACCAGCGCGGCGGCGGTCGCCTCCGGGTCGTTCCAGTAGCCGTGGAACAGGGCGGCGCTGCGCAGGTGGATCTGGCCGATGACACCCGGGGAGTCGACCGGCCGGCCGTCCTCGTCGATCAGCAGCATCTCCGCGCCCGGGTGGGCGTGGCCGATGGAGATCCGGTCGGCGTCGTCGGGCAGCGGGTTCGGCACGTCGGTGAAGGACGCGGCGATGGACTCGCTGCTGCCGAAGCAGTTGACCACCCGGGCGTGCGGCAGGGCACGTTGCAGCTCCCGCATCTCGGGCAGGGGGAAGTTCTCGCCTGAGTAGAGCACCCCGCGGATCTGCTCGCCGAGCGCGGCCAGCCCGGCGAACTCGTGCCGCAGCACCCCCCGCCAGATCGACGGCACCCCGTTGACCTGGGTGGCGCCGCTGTCGGCGAGGAACTGCACGAAGCGGCGCGGCCAGCGCAGCAGCGAGCGGGGCACCGGCACCACGGCCGCGCCACTGCCCAGCGCCAGGCCGATGTCGAGCAGCGAGAAGTCGAACTGCAACGGCGAGGTGGTGGCGACCCGGTCCTCGGCGGAGACGATGCCGTGCCGCAGCATCCCCCGGAAGAAGGCGAGCACGCCCCGGTGGCTCATCACCACGCCCTTGGGTCGTCCGGTGGTGCCCGACGTGAAGATCATGTAGGCCGGGTCGGTGGGCACCAGTTCCCGGCGGTGCCGGGTGCGCGGCGCGGGCGTCCGCTCGACCTGGATGCCGTCCGGGCCGAACCGGGCGGTGCCCAGCGACGCGGGTACGCCGTCGCGGCGGCCGTCGACGGGTTGCAGGTGCAGCGCGGCGGCGGTGCTCTCGGCGATCAGCGCGAGCCGCTGGGCGGGGGTCTCCGGGCTGACCGGGATGAACGTCAGGCCCAGCGAGGAGCAGGCCAGGAAGGCCGCGATGGCGGTCGGGGTGGTGTCCGACTCCAGGATCACCCGGTCGCCGATGTCGAGGCCGAGTTCGTCGAGGGCGGCGGCGTAGCCGTCCACCCGCTGGGCGAGCTGACGGTACGAGATGGAGCCGACCTCGCCGCCGACGGCCTGGATGACGGCCGGCTTGTCGGGCGTCAGCCGGGCACCCGCCAACAGGAACTCGTGCAGCGTCTCCACGGAGGCGTGCGTGCGCGCGAAGTTCTCTCGACTCATGGCCGGAGCGTATCGGCGGCCCTGCCGGCCCCCACCCGCATCGACCCCCCTAACGACCCCTTACCCGGGCCGGCCGGCGGCTGGGGAATTGCCGGGTCGTCAGCCCCCGGGGGGCGTTGTTAGCGTCTTCTCACCCTGCACCGGAAGGAATCGCGGACATGTGGGATCAACGGTTCGAGGCCATCCTGCGCCAGCACCTGCCCTTCCTCGACCCCGAGGAGACGCTGCTGGCCGGCACCAGCCTGCGCGACTCCGGCCTGGACTCCCTCGCCATGGTCGAACTGCTGGCCACCCTGGAGAGCGAGTACGACGTGCGCTTCGTCGACGAGGCGATGTCGATGGAGACGTTCGCCACCCCGCAGACGCTGTGGAGTGTGCTGACCGACATGCGTGGCGTGCCCGCTCCCGTGTGAGCGGCACCCGTTCCGGACAGTGCCCGTGACCGGTCTGGTCACGGGCACTTTTCGTGGTTCTCCGGTCAGCGTCCGATCGCGTCCAGTGCGGCGAGGTCGTCGGCGGTGAGCGTCAGCCCCGCCCCGGCGACGTTCTCCCGCAGGTGCGCCACCGACGAGGTGCCGGGGATGAGCAGGATGTTGGGTGAGCGCTGCAACAGCCAGGCCAGGGCGACGGCCATCGGCGTCGCGTCCCGGCGGGCGGCCACGGCCGACAGCGCCGCGGACTGCAACGGGCTGAACCCACCCAGCGGGAAGTACGGCACGTAGGCCACCCCCTGTCCGGCGAGCCGGTCGATCAGCGCGTCGTCCTGCCGGTAGGCCAGGTTGTAGAGGTTCTGCACGCACACGATCGGGGCGATCGACTGTGCCTCGGTGACCTGCTCGGGCGTCACGTTGCTCACCCCCAGGTGCCGGATCAGGCCCTTGTGCTGGAGTGCGACGAGCGCCTCGAGCGGCTCGGCGAGGGAGCCGGCCCGGGGCCCCGTGGCGTCACCGAGCCGGAGGTTGACCAGGTCCAGGGCCTCGACGCCGAGGTTGTCCAGGTTCTCCTCGACGGCCCGGCGCAGTTGCTCCGGCTCCCGCGCGGCAGGCCAGCCGCCCTGCGCGTCCCGGGTCGCGCCGACCTTGGTCACCAGGTGCAGCCTTTCGGGGTACGGGTGCAGGGCCTCGCGGATCAGCCGGTTGGTCACGTGCGGCCCGTAGGCGTCGCTGGTGTCGATGTGCGTGATGCCGAGGGCGACGACTTCCCGCAGGACGGCCAGCGCCGCGTCCGGGTCGGCGGGCGGTCCCATCACCCCGGGGCCGGCGAGTTGCATGGCGCCGTAGCCGAACCGGGTGACGGTCAGGTCGCCCAGCGTCCAGGTGCCGCCGGGCAGAGAGCGGGTGAGCATGTGGTTACCTCGGCCTTCATGGTCAACGGAGTGGTACCCGACCACTATCGGTGAGGTAGCTTTCTGGAGGGAAGTAGGCACCTGAAAGTGCGTAGCAAACCGACTGCGGGAGGACCGGCGATGACCACGAGGACGGCGGCCGAGCGCCGGGCGGAGACGGCGGTGGCGTACGACGCGTTCGTGGCGCAGTGTCCCAGCCGGGAGCTGCTCGCCCGGATCTCCGACAAGTGGGTCGCGCTGGTGCTGGCCGCGCTGCGCACCGACGGGTCGCACCGGTTCGGCGCGGACTGCGCCGGCACTCCCCGGCCGATGCGCTACTCGGAGCTGTCCCGCCTGCTGGCCGGGGTCAGCCAGAAGATGCTCACCCAGACGCTGCGCACCCTGGAACGCGACGGCCTGGTCAGCCGTACCGCGACGGCGACCGTGCCGGTCACGGTCACCTACGAGCTGACCGACCTCGGCTTCTCCCTGCACGAGACGATGCGGGCCCTCAAGAGCTGGGCCGAAACGCATCTGGACGAGGTGCACGCCCACCGCGCGACGTACGACGCCCGGCCCGCCTGAGCCGGACGCCGCCCCGACCGGACCGGCGGCCCGGCCCGGGTCGGATCGGCCCGGATCGACCCGGGTCGGCCGGACGTCGTCGAGCATGCGCCGCCGGTCGTCCCGGGCCGGTTCAGAGCTTGTCGAGGAACTGGGTGAGGACCTCGGTGAACCGCTCCGGGGTCTCCAGGTGGGGCAGGTGGCTGGCCCCCTCGATGATCTCCCAGTGGGCGCCGGGGACGAGGTCGTGGAAGGGGCGCACCGCGGCCGGGGTGACCTCGTCGTACTCGCCGCTGATGACCAGGGTCGGGGTGTCGATCTGCGGCAGCCGGTCGAGCAGCGAGTAGTCGCGCAGCGTACCGGTGATGTGGAACTCGCTGGGCCCGTTCATCGCGTGGTAGACGGTCGGATCGCCGTTGATCTCCATGAAGGTGGCCATCAGCTCCGGCGGCAGCGGCTTACGCCGACACACGTGCCGCTGGTAGAAGACCATCATCGCGGCCGTGTACGCCTGGCTGCCGGTGGTGCCGGCGGCCTCGTGCCGGCGCAGCGTCGCGTCCACGCCGGGCGGCAGCGCGGCCCGCAGCACGTCCAGTTCCGGCAGCCACAGCGGGTACGACGCGGGCGCGTTGGCGATCACCACGCCGCGCAGCCCGGCGGGCCGGTCGGCGGCGTGGGCCGCCGCCAGCACCCCGCCCCAGGACTGCCCGAACAGCACGTACTCCTCGGCGATGCCGAGCCGGCGCAGCAGGTTGTCCAGTTCGGCGAGGAACAGCTCCACGGTCCAGAAGTCGGCGCCCCGGCCCCGCAGGTGGGTGGAGCCGCCGTTGCCGAGCTGGTCGTAGTGCACCACCGGCCGGCCGGAGCGGCTCAGCTCGGCCAGGTTGAGCAGGTAGTCGTGGGTGCTGCCGGGGCCGCCGTGCAGCACCACCAGCGGTGGCCGGTCGCCGTGCAGCTCGCCGGTCACCCGGTACCAGGTCCGGTGCTCGCCGAACTCGACGGTGCCCTTGGTGGTCGGTGCCAGTGTCATGTCGTCCACTCCCGCTGTCGTCACGGCGCGCGTCACTGCGCGATCCAGTCCCGTACCACCTCGGCGGTCGTGCCGACCCGACCCTCCATCATGGTGAAGTGGTCGCCGGGCACCTCCCGGAGCGTGTGCGGGGTTTCCCAGGTGGCCCGCCACCCGTCGTCGTCGCCGCCGGCCACGATGGACTCCTGCGGCCGGACGAAGAGCACCGGCGTGTCGATCGCCTCCACCGGGCAGCTCTGCAGCAGCCGGACGTAGCGGCCCATCGCCGACAGCCGGGCGCTGCTGAACTCGCCGAAGGTGGCCTCCCGGTCCAGCAGCGAGTCGAGCATGTGGGTGAAGAACGTCGCCGTGGTGCTGCCGGTGGTGAGGTAGGTGTCGAGCAGCACCACCCCGGCCGGGCCGTGCCCCTGCCGCTCCAGCTCACCGGCGGTGGCGTGGGCGAACAGGCCGCCGGAGGAGTATCCGACGATGACGTACGGCCCCTGCTCGGCGATCGGGCGGACCATCTCGGCGAAGACCCGTACCGCCGCGTCGGCGGAGGCGGGCAGGCTCTCGTCCCGGCCGAAACCGGGCACCGGCAGGGTCCACACGTCCCGGGTGCCACCGAACTCGGCGGTGAACCGGGCGTACTGCTGGTCGCCGCCGAGCGCCATCGGCGACGGGAAGCAGATGATCGCCGGCCCCTGGTCGCCCCGGGCGAGCCGGCGCGGGGCGGGGACCTGCGGCAGGTCGGCCGGCCCGTCGAAGGTGGGCCGGATGTCGGCCACCGCGTACAGCAGGGACAGGCCCTGCTGTACCCGGCCGCTCTTGACGGCGGTGCGGAACAGCGCGCTCATCGTGTCGGCGGCGGCGTCGGGCGTGCCGGCCCGTTCCTCGGCCGGTGGCGCGGCCAGTTCGGTGCGCAGCAGCGCGGCGAGTTCGTCGACGCTGCCGTGGTCGAAGACCACCCCGGTGGCCAGCCGCAGCCCGGTCGCCTCGTTGAGGGCGTTGCGCAGCTCCATCGCGGTGAGCGAGTCGAAGCCCAGCTCGACGAAGCGCAGCGCCGGGTCGAGGTCGTCGGGGCGGCCGTGCCCGAGCACGGTCGCGGCGCGCGAGCGCACCAGGTCGGCCAGCAGCGCCTGCTGGCCGTCGCCGTCCAGCCCGCCGAGGGTACGCCGCAGCGCCGCCGGGTCGGGTCGGTTCGTCCCCGGGGTGCTACGCCGGGCCGGGGTGACCAGGGCGCGCAGGATCGGCGGCACCTCGTCCCCCGCCGGGGTGCGCAGGTCGGCCTTGACCGGGACGAGCACCGCCTCGGTACGGGCCAGCGCCGCGTCGAGCAGCGCCAGTCCCTCCGCGGCGGACACCGGTTGCACCCCGCCCCGCGACATCCGGGCCCGGTTGGTGCCGCCGAGGTCGTCGGCCATCCCGCCGCCGGCCCACGGCCCCCAGGCCAGGGACTGGGCGGGCAGCCCGGCGGCCCGGCGGGCGCTCGCCAGCGCGTCGAGGAACGCGTTCGCCGCCGCGTAGTTGCCCTGCCCCGGCCCGCCGAGCACGCCGGCCGCCGAGGAGAACAACACGAACGCGGTGAGCCCCGCGTCCCGGGTCAGCTCGTGCAGGTGGGTGGCCGCGTCGACCTTGGGGCGCAGCACCGCGTCGAGGCGGTCCCGGGTCAGCGCCGGGATGATCCCGTCGTCGAGCACCCCGGCGGCGTGCACCACCCCGGTCAGCGGGTGCCCGGCGGGCACTGCGGCGAGCAACCTGGCGACCGCGTCCCGGTCGGCCAGGTCGCAGGCGGCCACGGTGACCTCCGCCCCGCGGGCGGTGAGGTCGTCGCGCAGCGCGGCCATCCCGTCGGCGTCGGGGCCGCGCCGGCTGGCCAGCAGCAGGTGCCGCACCCCGTACGCGTCGACCAGGTGTCGGGCGACGAGCCGGCCGAGGGTGCCGCCGGCACCGGTGAGCAGCACGGTGCCACCGTCGGTGAAGGCGCTGCCGGGGGTGCCGTCGGGCCCGGCGGCGGGCACCAGCCGGGCGGCGTGCGCGACGCCCTCGCGGACCACCAGCTGCGGTTCGCCACCGGCCAGCACCGCCGGGAGGAGCTGGGCGGACCCGTCGTGGTCGTCGAGGTCGACCAGGACGATCCGACCCGGGTTCTCCGACTGGGCGGACCGGACCAGACCCCAGGCCGCCGCGGCGGCGGGCTCGGTGACCCGGTCACCCTGCGCGCCGTGGGTGAGCACCAGCAGCCGGGACGACGCCAGCCGTTCGTCGGCGAGCCAGCCCTGGAGCAGGGTGAGCAGTTGACCGGTGGTGTGCCGGGCACCGGCCGCGAGGTCCCGGGAGTCGGGTTGCACGCTGGCGACCAGCACCACGTCCGGTACGGTCCCGCCCGCGTCGAGGGTGGCGGTGAGGGCGGTCAGGTCGGGGTGGGTCTCGGCGAGCAGGCCGACGGTGTCGAGCGCGGCGGCCACCTTGAACTCGTCGACGCCGACCAGTGCCCAGCGACCGTCGGCCGGGGTGGTGGGCAGCGGCACCGGGGTCCAGTCGATCCGGTAGAGGTGTTCCTGCCGGCCGGTGCGGGCGGCGGCGAGCTGACCCGCGTCGATCTCCCGCAGCACCAGCGAGTCGACCCGGGCGACGGGTGCGCCGGTCTCGTCGGTGAGGGTGAGGGCGACCTCGTCGGGGCCGGCCGGGGTGACGGTGAGCCGCAGCGCGGCGGCACCGGTGGCGTGGACGGTGATCCCGCTCCAGGAGAACGGGACGCCGGGCCGCCCCTCGCCCCGGCTCAGCCCGATGGCGTGCAGCGCCGCGTCGAACAGGGCCGGGTGCAGGTGGAACCGGTCGGCGTCGAGCACGTCGGCGGGGAGCGCGATCTCGGCGTACACCTCGTCACCGTGCCGCCAGGCGGCCCGCAGGCCCTGGAAGACCGGTCCGTAGACCAGTCCGGCGTCGGCCATCCGCTCGTAGAGCCCGTCGACGTCGACGGGGGTGGCGGCGGCCGGCGGCCAGGCGGTCGCCGGGTCGGCCGGTGGGTCGGCGGGGGCCGGGGTGAGCAGGCCGGTGGCGTGCCGGGTCCACGGTGCGTCCCGGTGCCGGGAGTAGACGGTGACCTGTCGGCCGCCGTCGTCGCCGGGCCCGCCGACGGCCACCTGCACCTGCACGCCGTCGTCGTCGGGGACGACCAGCGGGGCCTGGAGGGTGAGTTCGGCAAGCCGGCCACAGCCGACCTGGTCCCCGGCCCGGAGGGCGAGTTCGACCAGCCCGGTGCCGGGCAGCACGATCGTGTCGCCCAACATGTGCTCGGCCAGCCACGGCTGGGTACGCCGGGACAGCAGTCCGGTGGCGATCAGCCCGTCGGTGTCGGGCAGGGTGGTGACGGCCGACAGCAGCGGGTGCTCGGCGTCGAGCAGCCCGGCGGCGGTGACGTCCCGCTCCGCCCCGGTGTCCTGCATCCAGTAGTGCTGGTGTTGGAAGGCGTAGGTGGGCAGGTCGACGGTCCGGCCGCCGGGGTTGACGGCCGCCCAGTCGAGGTCGACACCGCTGATCCACGCCTGCGCCATCCCGGTGGCGTACGCGGTGACCTGGTCCCGGTCACGGCGCTGCAACGCGATGGTCACCGCGTCGTCGACGCTGTCGGCCACCATCGCGGTCAGCACACTGTCCGGCCCGATCTCCACGAACCGGGTCACCCCACGGGCCGCGAGAGCGGCCACCGCGTCGGCGAACCTGACCGTGCCCCGCACCTGACCCTGCCAGTACCCGACCGAACCCAACTCCTCGTCGGTGACGAGATCACCGGTCGCGGTCGACACCAGCGGGATGCCCGCCGGACTGGCGGTGACCCCGTCGAGGACCTGCCCGTAGTCGGCGAGCATCGGGTCCATCAGGTGCGAGTGGAACGCATGCGAGACCCGAAGCCGACGCGTCTTCACCTCAAGGGAGGCTTCCAACGCGGCGACCTGCTCCTCCGTGCCGGACACGACCACCGCACGAGGACCGTTCACCGCCGCCACGTCCACGTCACCCAGATCCAACTCCGCCAACGGGGCGGCGATCGCCAACATCGCCCCACCGGCCGGAAGGGCCTGCATCAACCCACCACGCGCCGCCACCACCCGACACGCATCCGCCAACGACCACACCCCCGCGACATGCGCGGCGGCAAGTTCACCGATCGAATGACCCGCCACGAAGTCCGGCTTGAGACCCCACGACTCCGCCAGACGGAACAACGCCACCTCAACCGCGAACAACGCCGGCTGCGTCCAGCCGGTCTGGTCCAGGAGACCGTCCGGGTCGGTGAACATCACCTCCCGCAGATCACCACCCAGCAACGGCCCGAACGCCGCACACACCTCATCCAGAGCCTGCGCGAACACCGGGAAAGCCGCCGCCAGGTCACGACCCATCCCCACCCGCTGCGCACCCTGACCGGTGAACAGCACGGCGGTGCGACCGGTGGTGATCCGGCCGGACAGGCCGGCCCCGGTGGTCAGGGCCTCCAGGCCGGTGGCGAGGTCGTCGGCGGAGCTGCCGAGGACGACACCCCGGTGGTCCAGGGCGGCCCGAGCGGCGGCCAGGGAGTGTCCGATGTCGACAGGTCGTTCGTCGGTGAGGAAGTCGCGCAGCCGGGCCGCCTGGGCGGTGAGGCCGGCGGTGGAGCGGCTGCCCAGCGGCCAGAGCACCACGGCGGGTGCCGGCGTCGACTCGGGTGCCGCGACGGGCTGCGGGTACTCCTCGACGATGACGTGGGCGTTGGTGCCGCTGATGCCGAACGACGACACCGCCGCCCGACGCGGACGACCGTCGGCGGGCCACTCGACCGCCTCAGTCGCAAGCCGCACCTCACCCGCCGACCAGTCCACGTGCGGACTCGGCGCATCCACGTGCAACGTCCGCGGCACCACCCCGTACCGCATCGCCAACACCATCT
>NZ_JBEZFY010000029.1:0-15890 GCF_040649765.1 Micromonospora sp. NPDC048894
GTTGCTGGTAGCCGCTGACCTCGATGTGTCGGGCGGGGTTGCCGTCGATCAGCCCCTCGCGGACGGCGAGGTTGAGCGCGGCGCGCAGCGTGGTGCGCAGGTGCTGCATCGCCGAGGCCGACTGTGGTCGGCCCTTGCTGTTGGTCGTGGCGGCGATCTGCGCGAAGGCCGTCCGTAGGAGTGGTGCGTCGAGGTCGGCCAGCTGATAGCGGCCGAGACGGGGGATGAGGGCGGTGTCGACGTCGCGGGTGTAGTGGAATCGGGTGGTGGGTCGGATCTTCGTGCGGGTGTCGAGCCAGTGCCGCAGCCACCGCTCGACGGTCCAGCCGGCGGCGGTGCGGCCAGCAGCAGTGCCTGCCAGCCACTGGTCGCGGGCCCGACGAGCGGCGGCCTGCGACCGGTAGCCACCACGACGGACGCGCTCGCGGCGCCCGAGCAGATTCGTCGCGGAGCAGTGGAAGTACCAGCTGCCATGCCCACGCTCCACCAGGCGGGGACAGGACTGTTCAAGTCGCCGTCGGTGATTGTCTCGGCATCCGCACCGTTTGAAGATCACCCCTGGTTCGCTCATCGTCGCGCTCCCCTCGTCACCGGCGTACGTCATCAGGATGTGGGATATGGACGTGCGATGGCTGGAAGCAGGACTGTCTGCTTCCAGGGCTGCGCCGTTGGTGTCTGAGTTGGGCTGGGTGATCTTCTCGGCATCGGCGCGGGGGCCGTTGCAAACCAGCTCGGTTGTCTGGAGAGCCTGATCGACGTTGCGTGATGGGCTCCTGGATTTGACAGTGCGATGCCCGACTTGTGGTCACCTTCAGTAGTTGAGTCTTTACATAGAGCATCCTTTATCTCTAGGGTCGTGTCCACTGTCGGTCGTGGGCACGGGGGTCAGCGTGGCTGGTTTGGTCTTGCATGCGCGTGCGTCACAGAGACGGTCTCTCTCCCCGCGGCGCTGGTGTGCGGCAGTGGTGGTCTTGGCCACGACCGTTGCAGGGCTTTCGGTCCCCGCCATCGCCGCTGCTGCGGCTGTCACACCACCGAAGGGTTCCTGCGTCGATGAGCAGCCGGACGCGACCGCGGCCCGACGCATGTTGGTGGTCTGCGGTCGGCGGGTGGAGGACATCTCGGCTCGAACGGAGTGGTCGCAGACGTTCCTGAACGTCGACGGATCACAGACGTTGGAGCAGACGATCGAGCCGACCCGGGTGCGTAAGGGCGGGTCGTGGGTGCCCGTCGACACGACGCTGAAGTTGACCTCCCAGGGGGTTGTGCCGCGGGCCACGGTCCTGCCGATCGTCTTCTCCGGCAAGGGCAGCGGTCCGTTCGCACGGTTGCGTGACGATAGTCGCGAGCTGGGCGTGTCCTGGCCTGGGAAGCTGCCGGCTCCGGTGCTTAGCGGTTCGACGGCGACCTACCGGAACGTGCTTCCGGATGTGGATCTTCAGGTCACCGCTCAGCCCCTCGGCTTCTCGCAGGTGTTGGTCGTCAAGACCCGCGCCGCTGCCGCGAACCCGAAACTAACGACGCTGACGTTCGGCATCGAGACGAAGGGCGTCACGGTCGGCCCGTCCGCCGGTGGCGGGCTCGCCGCGCGGGATAGAAAGGGTGGCATCGTCTTCGCCGCGCCGGCGCCCCTGATGTGGGACTCGTCCGAAGCCGGGGAACCTGCCGGCGGAGCGATTGAGAAGGACAAGGGGCAGCCTGCCGTCAGCCCGTCGCGCAAGCCGACAGCGGCCGAGGCTGGCGCCGCCGGTGCCAGGGTCGGCGGTGCGGCAGGCCGGGATGAGGTGCCGGAGGCTGCCCGTAGGGCGGTGATGCCGGTAAGGGTCGATGGCAAATCGGTGACGGTGGTTCCGGACAAGGCCATGTTGACCGATCAGCGGACGAGGTTGCCGATCTACATCGACCCGTCATGGACCGGGGGAATCGCCAGCAACGCCTGGACCTCGGTATGGAGCAAGCACAAGTCGAGTTCCTTCTGGCAGAACACCACGGCGCTGTACAACGGGAAGATCATCGGCTCGGCGGGTGCGGGACGCACCGAGGACTGCTCGGGCTGCGCCGATCACATCATCCGGTCATTGTTCCGCATGAACACCTCGGCGGTGGCGGGCAAGCACATCCTGAGCGCGCAGTTCCGGGTGGAGCAGCGGTGGTCGTGGACGTGCAGCCCGAAGTCGAACGCGAAGCTGTGGATGACCGGGTCGATCTCGTCGGGCACGACGTGGAACAACCAGCCGACCTGGCACAGCACCTACACGGCGCAGAGCGTTGGCAACCGCAAGTACGGCTCCGCGCACGGTTGCCTCGGAACCGGCACGATCGAGTTCAACGTGACCTCGATGGTGGCGAAAGCGGCGGCGAGCAAGTGGCCGAACCTGACCGTGGGGCTGCGGGCGGTCGACGAGGGCACCAAGGACCAGTGGAAGCGGTTCAACCACGCCTCACCGAAGCTGGCGATCACCTTCAACAGCGATCCGAACGCGCCGGGCGACCGCAAGTCCGATGGCAAGGCCTGCGCCACCGGCGCTTCCCGGCCGTACGTGCTGACCCCCACACCGGTCCTGGCCGCCAAGCACTCCGACCCGGACAGCTCGCAACAGTCGTTGACCACCTACTTCTACTGGTGGCCGGTAGGCGGCACGCGGAACGAGACCAACAAGATCTCGCAGGCCGCGGGCAACCCGTCCACCACGTCGAAAGCGATACCCGCGGGCAAGCTGACCGATGGCGCGAGTTACGTGTGGCAGGCCCGAACCTGGGACGGTTCACACTACGGACCCTGGTCGGGCACGTGTGAGTTCACCGTCGACGCGACAGCGCCGCCTGCGCCCGCGAGCGTCTCGTCGACCAACTACACCAACGATGGAGTGCCGCGCGGCGGTGTCGGCCTCAGCGGGACCTTCAGCGTCGCCGCCCCGGCCACCCGCCCGCACGAGGTGAAGGAGTACGCGTACAGCCTCGACTCCGGGGTGCTGACCGCGGCCAAGACCGTGCCGGCGCGCACCACGGACTACGGGGCGTCGATCACGCTTGCGCCACTGCACGACGGGATCAACACGCTCTACGTGTGGTCGAAGGACCACGCCACCCGGTTCTCATCCCCGGTGACGTACACCTTCAGCGTCCGTGCCGGCTCTGGCCCGGCCGCGGAGTGGACCTTCGAGGAAACCGGCACCACCGGCACCGATGTCTCGGGTCACGGCAACACTTTGACCCTCGGCACGCCCGCTACCCGGGTCGCGGGTCGCTCCGGCGTCGGCATGGCCCTGTCGCTGCCGGGGACCACCGCGGTGACCAAGACCGGCGCCGTCACCTATCCCCACCCGGACACCGGGGTCTCCACGCCCGCGCGGACGGACTCAAGCTTCACGGTCACGGCCTGGGTGAAGATCAACTCGATCTCGGGCACCGGGGTCCAGACAGTGATGAGTGCCAGTGGATCCCGCATGTCCGCCTATCACCTCGGCTACGCCGGTAGCAACCAACGCTGGCGGTTCGCGATGGCCGCCGCCGACACCGACAACGCCGGTCTGTACAGCGTCTCCTCCGACGTGGCGCCCACGGCGGGCAAGTGGACCCACCTCGCCGGCGTGTACGACGCGTCGACCAAGAAGCTGACGCTCTACGTCAACGGGGTGGCCCAGACCGCCACCGCGACTCTCTCCGGCGGCTTCAACGCCACCACCGAGGTGGCCATCGGCAGACGCATGTGGAACGGCGGCGCCGACAGCTTTCTCACCGGATCGGTCGACGACGCCAGGTTCTACCACTTCATCGAGACGCCGACGAACCTGGCGAAGCTGGCGGTGCCCCTACAGCCGAAGATCACCTTCCCGAACGGCGGCGACGTCACCCCCGGCGGAAACCTCGCCGTCACGTTCGACGCCGGCGGCGACACCAACGTCACGAAGTTCAAGTACAGCATCGACGGCACCAGCCTGGGCAGCACGATAGACGCCACCACGGCGGGCGGCACGGCAACCGTCACGATCAACATCGGCGCCACTACCGGTACACGACCGGTCTACGCCGCCGCAGTCGACGACGGCAACCGGATCAGCGACCTGAACCAGAGTGAGTTCACCGTGACGTCCGCGGCGAGCCTGTCCGGCACGGTGTGGGACCCGAACTTCCTGCCCCAGGCCGGGGCGGTCATCCAACTCCAGCCCGGCGGCCACCAGGCCACCTCCAGCACTGACGGCAGCTACTTGCTGACCAACTTCCCTACCGGCTCATACATCATCACCGCCACCGTCGGCGGAAGGTGTGGCGCGGCATTCAGCCAGCCGATCGACATCGACGGCCAAGGCCTCACCCTCGACATCTTCCTCGCCGCGATCAGCGACGACCTCGGTAGCACCTGCACCGAACAGAGCACCGCCTTCACCGCCGCCAACAGCGTTCTGCCACTGACCGGCGACGACGCCGTCACCACGGTGCAACTGCCCTTCGCCTTTCCGTTCTACGGCGGGGCGTACCGCAGCGCCTGGGTCGACACCAACGGCCTGCTCTCGTTCACCGACCCCAGCGGCTCGCACCCGTACACCGGTGGTGGTCAGCTGCCCGCCCCGGCGGAACCGAACACCGTGGTCGCCCCGTTCTGGGACGACCTGGTGGTCGATGGCTCCGCCAGCGTCCGGACGGCGACCACCGGCACCGGCAGCTCCCAGCGGTTCATCGTCGAGTGGCGCAACGTGCACCGCAAGGGCGACACCACCCAGCGCCTGTCGTTCGAGGCGATCCTCGCCCCGGACGGCACGGTGACCACCAACTACGACCAACTCGACAACGCCGCCGAGAAAGGCGCCAACGCGATCGTCGGCATCGAAGCGGACGCCGGCGAGGACGGCCTGACGTACTCCGCGAATGAACCGGCCCTGGCGAACGCCCGGTCGATCACCTTCGTCCGCCCGGACGTCGCCGGCGGTCTGGAGACGCACAACCTCTCCGGAGCGCTGACCGACACGGCGGGCAACCCGGTCGTGGGCGCCACGGTCTCGCTCGACCCGAGCGGCCTGACCGCCACCACCGGCGCGGGCGGGGCGTACAGCTTCACCGGCCTGGTCGCCGACAGCTACACCGTATCGGCCAAGCTCGCCGGCCGGTGCGGCGTCACGGCCCGCAACCAGGTGGAGCTCTCCGCCGACACCGTCCGTAACCTCCAACTCGGCCCCGACTACGGAGGCCTGGGGTACGCCTGCACAACCGGGGCCTCCGGCTACCAGGCGGCGTCGACGATGCTCGCCCTGACCGGCGACGACGCGGCGACATCGGTGACGATGCCCTTCCCGGTGCAATTCCACGGCCAGTCGTACACCACCGGCCTGGTGCACACTAACGGCCTGGTCAGCTTCGGCGCTGCCTCCGGCCTGCCGGAAACCTGGGCCAACCCGACCATGCCGACGGCGACCGCACCCAACGCGGTGGTGGCCCCGTTCTGGGACGACTTCGAAGTCGACGCCTCCGCGAGCGTGCGCACGCAGACCTTCGGCACCACCCCGAACCGGACCTACGTGGTGGAGTGGCGCAACGTCGGATTCCGCCCCACCAAGACGGAGCGGCTGACCTTCGAGGTCATCTTCCACGAGGACGGACGGATCGCGTTCCACTACGGCGCCATGTCGACCCCGACTCAGCAGGGCGCAGGCGCGACGGTCGGCCTGGAGAACGCCTCCGGCACCGTGGCGGCGCTCTACTCCTTCCAGGAAGCGGCGCTGACCGGCAATACCTCGATCACCTACACCCCCGCCCTCGCTGGGACCGTCACCGGCCTGCTCACCACCGCCGTGACCGGCCAACCGGTCGCTGGCGCCACGATCACCATGAACCCCGGCAACCGCAGCATCACCACCGGCGCGGACGGCAGCTACCAGTTCACCGCCGTACCGGTGGGCGAATACGTGGTCGCCGCCTCGACCGGTGACAACCGCTGCGCCGGCCAGTACGCCAAGGAAACCATCAACCACCCCGGCGGCACCTCCGACGTCGACCTGTCGGTCATGGTCGACGGCGACGAGTTCGGCTACAAGTGCACCACCGGCACACAGACATTCGTCCCCGGTGACGTCACCGAGGGCTGGAGCGGCGACGACACCGTATGGCAAAAGAACCCGCCGTTCCCGGTCAAGCTCTACGGCGAGTCATACACCTCGGCCTGGATCAGCGCCAACGGTCTGGTCAGCTTCAAAGACCCGGCGTACTTCGGCTGGATCGGCTCCGCACCGGGCACCATCCCCTCACCGGCCGCCGAAGGCTCCCCGAACGCCGCCGTCTACGTCCACTGGGACGACTGGGTCATCGACTCCCAGGCAGCGATCGCCACCAAGATCAGCGGCACCGCGCCCAACCGGCAGTGGATCGTGGAATGGCGCAACGTCCACGCCCACGGCGACACCACCACCCGAACCACCTTCGAAGTCATCTTCACCGAAGGCGGCGACATCACCCTCGCCTACAACGGCATCGACCCCACCAAACCGATCGAGCGGGGCGGCGAGTCCACCGTCGGAATCGAGAACGCCGACGGGTCCATCGGCTTCCAATACCTGCACCGAGAAAACTGGCTGGCCAGCGGCCAAGGCGTGACCTTCAAGCCCAACCCGCCAGGACAGGGCAGCGTCGCCGGGACCGTCACCTGCCAGGGCACCCCCATCGCCGCAGCGACCATCGCGGTGGCCGGCAAGACCGCGACAACCGCAACGGACGGCACCTACCAGGTCGACGCCGTACCCGCCGGGACCTGGGCGGCGATCAGCACCGTGACCGCCGGTGCCTGCAAGGGCTCCGACGTGAGACAGGTCGCGGTCGGCACCAGCACCCAGGCGCTCGCCGACTTCACCCTGGCGGCCACGCCCACAGGCGGTGGCTACACGCTGACCGAACAGGCCGTGCCATACATCCCCGCCAACACCACAGTGCTGCCACTCACCGGAGACGACGCCTACACCCCCGTCACCCTGCCCTTCCCCGTGAACCTCTACGGCCAGACCTACAACACCGGCTGGGTCGACATCAACGGCGTAATCAGCTTCATCGACCCCGGCGAACCCTCACCCGACGCCTGGCCGATCCCCTCACCGGACAGCCCCGAAGAACCCAACGCCGCCCTCTACCCCTTCTGGCACGACTGGGTCGTCGACAGCAACGCCAGCATCCGCACCACCGTCCGCGGCAGCACAGGAAGCCGACAGTTCGTCATCGAATGGCGCAACGTCCACTCCTACGAAGACCCCCTCACCCGAATCACCTTCCAAGCCATCCTCGACGAAACCGGCGGCTACAGCTTCACCTACACCGACAACGACGGCACCTTCCTCGAACGCGGCGGCGCCGCCACCATCGGCATCGAGAACAGCGACGGCACCACCGCCATCCAATACACCTACCGGCAACCGGTCCTCCGCCCAGGACTCGGACTGCGGTTCACTCCGCCCGTCTCCTGAAGCAGCAACGCCCAGTCCTTAACCCTGCAAGGTCGAAGCTTCGGAGGCCACTAGTGGCGTCACCGCTGTCGCAGTCAATCGCTACAGTCACGAAACTGATACGGAGATTTACATCACCGAGACCCTCCTGGATTGCCACACCGTTGGCCGCCACCGTGGTGGCCGCTCTGCTCCATGTGCCCCCGGTCGAAGCGGCGCTGAAGGGGAACTACACCCCCTCGCCAGCCAAGCCGGTGCCGACCGTACCGGTGAAACCGCTCGGGCTGCAGAAGACCGCCGTGCCGCCCAACATGCCGCCGCAGGCCGCAGATAAGCCGGCTGCGGTCTGGCCACAGCCGACAACCGAAGTGGTCGGCCTGGCAACAGCCGGCACTGGCAGGGTTAACGTAGGCGGCCTGCCGGTGACGTTGTCTGCGGTGGCGGGCGCGGTGCGTTCAACCGGGGACCCGCAGCGGGTGAGAGTCGAGGTTCTCGACCGGGCAGCGACCGAACGGGCCGGAGTGCGCGGTCTGATAATACGGCTCAGCCGCGCCGATGGTGTTGCCGCCGCCAGCCAGGCGAGACTCACAATTGACTACCGAAAGTTCGGTACAGCTTACGGGGCCGACTGGGCAAGCCGACTCCGCCTCGTGGCGCTACCCGCCTGCGCCCTGAGCACCCCGGAGAAGAAGCGGTGCGCCGGATCCTCGCTATCCTCGCGCAACGACCTCGCCACCAAGTCCGTGTCAGCCGACGTCCCGGTGAGCGGCGTACCGACCCTCTTGGCTGCTGCTGCCGGGCCTTCCGGACCCGCCGGGGACTATGCGGCGTCTCCACTGAACCCATCGGCGACATGGGCGGCTGGCGGCAACACAGGCGCTTTCACATGGTCCTATCCGATGCGCACACCGCCAGCGCTAGGCGGTCCTGCACCTCAGATCGGCCTGGCCTACTCATCACAGTCGGTTGACGGCCAGCACGCAGCCTCCAACAACCAGCCGTCCTGGATCGGGGAAGGCTTCGAGCCGTCAATCGGCGGCTTCATCGAACGTCGATACCAGGGCTGCGCGCGAGACATGGACGGATCGGCCAACAATGACAAGAAGACCGGCGATCTCTGCTGGGAAACCAACAATGCCGTCCTGTCTCTCGCCGGCCACTCCGGTGAGCTAATCTATAACACTGCTGAAGACCGTTGGCATCTCCGCAACGATGACGGGTCCCGCATCGAACATAAGACTGGCGCCAGCAATGGCGACAACAACGGCGAGCACTGGGTCATCACCACCAACGACGGCATCCAGTACTGGTTCGGCCGGAATCATCTTCCAGGCTGGACGTCCGGCAAGCCCGAAACTAACTCGACGTTCACTGTTCCAGTCTTTGGCAACGATCCAGACGAGCCCTGCAACACCACGATTTTCGCCGCATCTGTCTGCAAGCAGGCATGGCGGTGGAACCTCGACTACGTCGTTGACACTGCCGGCAGCCTCGACAACGGCGACGACACCGCCGGCAACTCGGCGTCCTACTGGTACCAGCAGGAAACCAACAAGTATGGCCGCAATTTGGACCCCGAGGACGATGCCACCTACGACCGAGGCGGTTGGCTGAGCCGAATCGACTATGGCACCCGACGGATCAACGGCGTCGACTCGGTGCTCAGCACAGCGGCACCCCTTCGGGTGGATCTCGGCGTCGCTGACCGCTGTCTGAGCGACTGCGGGACACATGACGAGGCGCACTGGCCGGACACCCCCTGGGAAATGGCATGCACCGGCACCTCGTGCCCGGACAAGTTCTACCCCACATTCTGGTCGACGAAGCGGCTCTCGACGGTGACCACTCAAGTCCGCAATGGCGCCGGATACAGTGATGTGGAGCGATGGACTCTCGCGCATACCTTCCCCGATCCCGGGGACACCACTCGGGCCGGGCTGTGGCTGGACAAGCTGTCCCACGTCGGCCTTGTCGCCGGGAGCGCCTCCGTCCCAGACGTACTCTTCACCCCGGTACAACTGTCCAACCGCGTCGACACGACCGACTTTGCCGCCTCAATGAACTGGATGCGGATCACTAAGATCCGCAACGAAACCGGCGGCACGATCAGCGTCAACTATTCCGATCAGGACTGCAAGGCCGGACAGGTGATGCCGACACCGCACACCAACACGCGTCGCTGCTACCCGGTCATCTGGGAGCCGGAAGGGTACAGCAGCGCGGTCACCGACTGGTTTCATAAGTATGTCGTGACCACCATTTATGAGAACGACAACACAGGGGGTATTCCGCCGCAAGGGAGTCCTCGTACGGTTTATTCGTACAACTACTTCGACGGTGCTGCCTGGCATTACAACGATGACGACGGGCTAGTTGAAAAGAAGCACAAAACCTGGTCGGATTATCGAGGGTACGGCAGGGTCGGCCTCACTGTCGGTGATGCGGGAGAGCAGACGTACACCGAAACACGCTACTTCCGTGGGATGCACGGCGACAAATTGGCGCCGAGCGGTGGCACCCGAACCACTACCATCGACGGAATCAACGACGAGGACTGGTACGCCGGACTACTCCGGGAGACCAAGGTATTCAACGGCCCCAGTGGGCCGGTCGTTCAACGCGAGTTGGACACTCCCTGGGCCTCTGCACCAACTGCCACCCGCACCATCAACGGCGATACAGTCACTGCACGCTTCACGCGGGTAGGTACAGTGACCCGTCACACCACACTGGACGCGGGCCGTGGCGAACGAGTCAACAAAACTGTGACCACGTACGATGAATACGGCATGCCGAACACTATCGATGATTTCGGCCTCGATGGCGTCGCTGGCGACGAGCAGTGCACGAAAAACGACTTTACCCCCCGCAATACCGGCAAGTGGATTATCAATCGGGTGCACCGGGTCCAAACCTACGCGGTCAAGTGTACGGACACGAACAATGCCGCCAGCCTCACCGAAGCCGACATCATCGGTGAGACGCGGACCCGCTACGACAACCACGCATTCGAAACCGCGCCAACCAAGGGCCTCGCGACCCACACCGAGGAGATGGCGTCCTGGAGTGGTGGATCACCGACGTTCACAACAGTCAAGAGGAACGCATACGACATCCACGGGCGTGTCACGTCCTCCTGGGACGCGATGGACAAGCAGACCACAGTTGCCTTCACCCCCGCCACCGACGGAGTCGTCAACTCGACGCTGACGAAGAACCCCTTATTGCATCAGACGACGACGACGATCGCCCCTGCTTGGGGGCTGCCGATCTCGATTGTCGATCCGAACGGCAAGCGAACGGACCTGAACTATGATCCACTCGGCCGTCTGACTGCGGTCTGGATGCCCGGCCGAGACAAGACGACCCAGACGGCGAACAGTACCTTCAGCTACCAAATCCGCGCAGACGCGCCGTCAGCGATCGCCTCTTCTCGGCTGAATGGCGCTGGCAGCTACATCACTACCTATGAATTTTTCGACGGACTGCTCCGCGGCCGTCAAACGCAGAAGCCCTCACCGTCCGGGGGGCGGATCATCACCGAGGCCTTCTACGACTCCGCCGGGCGGTCTGTGCTGGGATTCGAGGCGTACCACGCAAGCGGCGCACCAACAGACACGTTGCGGACTGCAGAAGACAAGGCCTTCGTCCCGAAGCAGACTCGCAGCATTTACGACGGCGCGGGCCGGACCACCGGCTTAGTCTTCCAACCCTACGGGGAAGAGCGCTGGCGTACTACCACCTACTACTCCGGAGACCGTACCGACGTCACCCCTCCAGATGGAGGCACGGCAACCTCGAAAGTCACCGACGTCCGGGATCGCACTGTCGAGTTGCGGGAGTACCACACCGCCAACCCTACCCCTGCGACTCCCGGCAGTTGGGACGCGACGCACTACACCTACGATCGTAGGGGCCACCTAATCAAGGTCCTTGACGCGCAAGAAAATGAATGGACGTATCAATACGACATCCGTGGACGACAGACCGATTCCGACGACCCCGATAAAGGTCACACCACCTCGACCTACGACAACGCCGACCGGATCACAACGGTTACCGACGCACGCGATAAGAAGCTCGCCTACCTGTACGACCAACTGGGACGCAAACGAGCCACGTACGATGACCAAATCGGCGGGACGATGCGCGCGCAATGGATCTACGACACCATTGCGAAGGGCTATCTATCGCAGTCAACGCGCATAGTGGGCTCTGCCTCGTACCAGGTCAAGATTCTCGACTACACCGATAGCTATCACCCTGGCAACACCCAGGTCGTCATCCCTGCCAGCGAAGTTGGTCTCGCCGGCACATACAATTACAACAACACCTACAACCTCGACGACACAACGGCCTCGACCAGCCTCCCATCGACTAACACGGGGCTGCCCGCCGAGGTGCTGAACTACGACTACAATTCATTAGGCCTGCCAACCGCGCTCACCACACTGTATGGCAACGTCGATTCCTCATACGTCGCCGACACGGACTACAACGCTCTGGGTGATATTGACCAAATCGAACTATACACGGGTTCCGGCGGCCACGTCTTCCAAAAGTATACGCGCGAGCTGGAGACAGGCCGACTGACCGGCGTGCGTACTGAGCGCGATTCAGTAACACCGAACATCGTCGCAGACACGCGGTATACCTTCGACGACTTTGGCAATATCACCAAGGCGGCCGATGTTGCTCCCGATCCGGCCGACGATATCCAATGCTTCGACTACGACCACCTTCGCCGGCTCACCGAAGCGTGGACTCCCGCCTCCGGCGACTGCGCTGCCGACCCTACAACAGCACTCGGCGGCCCTGCCCCCTACTGGCATTCGTGGCGTTTCGACCTACTTGGCAACCGCACCGCCGAGGTGGCGCACACAAGCACGGGTAATTCCACTACGGACTACCATTATCCTGCGTCGGGAAGCGGGAGCGTCCGTCCGCACGCGGTGAGTAGCCTCTCCGGCGCCCGCGGCGGCAGCTACACGTATGACGCGACCGGCAATATGACGACCCGACCGACGCCATCGGCGGGAACCCAAACCCTCACCTGGAACGCCGAGGGTCAACTGGAGACGTCGACAGACGCGACCGGTGAAACCCGGTACATTTATGACGCCGACGGAAACCGGCTCGTCCGCCGCGACCCAACTGGTAGAACGCTGTATCTGCCAGGCCAAGAAATCCGCTATAACAACAGCACCGCCACGAATTCGTGTACCCGCTACTACTCGTTCGCCGGCTCTATCGTAGCTTCTCGTACTGCCAGCAACCTCACCTGGCTGGGCGCAGACCACCAAGGCACTGCGCTGATCGCCATTCAGGCCAATTCGCAACAGGTGACAATACGTCGGCAGACTCCATACGGCACACTGCGGGGAAGTGCACCATCCTGGCCGAATGATAAAGGGTTTGTAGGCGGCACGATCGACAATACGGGCCTTACCCATCTCGGCGCGAGAGAATATGACCCAACTCTCGGGAAGTTCATCTCTCTCGACCCGGTCATGGACTTGCTCGATCCGCAGCAATCCAACGGGTACACCTACAGCAACAATAGTCCAGTTACGCTCTCCGATCCCTCTGGTCTGAAGTTCGAGGAGGAGAGTGGCGCAGAATACAACAAGCGACTACTTAAGCATCGAGCCAAGCAGAAGGCGGAAGAGAAAAAGAGGGCAGATAATTTTATCAAGTACTTGAATAACGTTCGCCACAATGCGGCTCAAATCGCGGCTCGGGATCGCATTCGGAAGCAGGTGGCGGACTTGGGGGGCGACCCTGAGCAGGTTGTTATCGAATACTCGATACCAGATGCCTGCAAGACGAAGAGCCACAAGGGGGAGTGTGGCGACAGCGGTAAGGCGGATATTGTCTATATAGACGAAGAGAACAAGACAATCTACGTATGGGAAGTAAAGATCGCCCACCGGCCGCTCGAGGCAGAGGCTGACGTCAAGCACTACATTCGAAAAATCAAGGCACAGGGAGAATATGACGCTCGACCGGGTTTTGCGTTGACCTCGCTCCTCTTTGCCGCAGTACCGGGTAGCAGAGAGAGTGTCGTCGTCTACAATGGCCCCACCGAGGGCGCAGTTTTATATCGTGCCTTCCGCTGGCGGACTCCCCAGGCGCCACCCCCTCCGAAGCCTGTACCGGTACCGGTGGAGGCACCCCGACCGATCGAGGCACCTAAACCGGTGGTCAATCCATGGGTCGTCGGGACCCTCGTCACCGTCGGCGTGGTTACCGTGGCGGGGGTCTGTATTGTCGCCACCGCTGGCGCGTGCGGTGTGGCGATCGGCGTCGGGGCAGTCGGCGGTACGGTGGCATCCTCGGGGTGACCCGGCGTATGACTTTCCCGTGCCGGCTGGGCTTGGAAGACATGCGGCCATGCCGCTCCATGGCTTCCAAGCCCAGCGAGATTACGCGTGTGGCTGCCTCTCCCCGGGGGCGGGGGTTGCTGTTGGATGAGAGGGGGTAGTACGCGTGTCTGCGCAGGCGTTGTTCGGCAGGCTAGTCAAGGACGTCGCGGATCAACTCGCAGGGTACGGCTTCGAACGCGACAAGATGATATTCCGTCGTTCGTCACCCGAGGGCGATGTATTGATCATCGGGTTCCAGGCGTCCGACCACTCAAGTAGTGCCGGGAAGGTGTTTTACGTCAACGTGGCGTTGGTGCTGGCACCCAAGTGGGAGCGGGATCGCCTGTGCTACAGGCTCCCGGAGTCGGCGCGGCCTGAGCACGTGCACGGCCTCTGGCGGCACCGGATCGGTTTCTCCGGCTTCTCCGGTGGCGATCAGTGGCGGGTCACGGATGAGGCGAGCGCGGCTGAGGTGTCGGCCCTGATCCGAAGTCGGCTGGACGAGACCCTGCCGATGCTGCTCCCGGCGCTCGACCGGGACGTCCTGCTGGGGAGTCCTCCCGATTTTCTCTCGTCCGCGGCATGGATGGCACGTGGGTGGGTGCTGGCAGAGCGGGGGCCGTCGGAGGAGCTGGAGAGGTTGCTCTTCTCGGAGCCCACGACCGGTGAGTTCAGCTCGGTGGCGAGGAAGGCCATCTGGGAGTGGGCAACAAGTCGCCGCAGCCGGGATCGGGAGGGGCCTCAGTGACCGACCCGTTTGTACCGCGCGTTTGGAAGGTGTCGCCGCTCGGGCGGATCGGCGTACTTCTGCTCGTGCCGATGGTGGGCATGGTCACTTATTTCATTCGCGGCGGCCTCATCCCGTCGCTATTGACGATGCTTGCAGGGGTGCTCATCTGGTTCCGATATGCCTTTCTCCCCGAGGTCGTACTCACGGCGACGGACGTGATTGTGCGGAACCCTGGAGGAAAGCGACAGGTCAGGTTGCCCGACGTGGCGACGGTCGGCACCGGGTATGGCGGTCTGACGATCACGACCCTGACCGGTGAGCACCTGACAGCGTGGGCAGTACAGAAGTCCAACCTCGCGAAATGGACCGGGCGCCACACCCGCGCGGATGAAGTGGCTGCCACGATCATCGCTGCTAGCCGGAATCGCGCTGAACCCCCGTCGTCGGCCGGCAGCGGGGCTCAGGCGGCAGGGTGAAGCATGGGTGCTCCCCGGGTGCTCGGACGTCCGGGGTACCAGGGGTGAACAGGCTGGACCGTGCCCTACGGATCAGAAGGTTAGTGGTCCGAGTCCCTTCGGGCACACAAGACCATGAGGGGGTGTGGCCTGCCGAAACGTGGGTAGGGCCGTTCTTGTTTCCGGCCTGTGTGGATGTGGGTTTCACATGGGCGCCGCCCGTGATATGTGATTCTGACCTGTGGCTTCGACGTCGTGCCGGCGGGCAACGCCTTCACCGAGTTACGAGACATCCTTTGGGCGCATGCGATCTTGTCGCCTTTGTAGTGAATCAGGATCACGCCCATCGCGCGGCTCTTACGTGAGGTGGTGGATCAGGCGCAATGCGGACGTGCCGGCAGGGGGATCCATCAGCGAGTGACCGTTGCTGCGGGGATTGGTTCAGGCCGTAGCTCCTCGGTTGTGACATGTTGGCCGACTGGCCGGTTGATCCATCGATCACCTTGGCCGGGCCGCCGGTATGTCGGCTTGTCGTCCTGCGAGGTCCATAGGACGATGTCGATCAACTGAAGGTCTGGTAGGTCGTGGATCTCGGGGACAGTCGGTGTTACGGCATCCCGCAGGGCCGCTATCTCGGCGCGGTGGATGCGAGTCCAGATCGCCAGGGCCCGAACGACCTTGTCGATGCGTTCGTAGCGGTCCAGGCCGTGCTGGCGCGCACTGTTCGAGAAGCCCTCGCGGTTGAAGCCGAACACTTCCGCGACGTGTCCGTCGAGCACGGGAACCGCGTGGGGCCGGTACAGGGCGGCCATCTTGGTTGTCTTACTGGACGTTTCCTTCACCTTCACGCCAGTGTGACCGATTAGCGCCCCGGCCTTGGCCGGGCAACATGTCCCACTCCGGGTAGAATAGCCTCATC
>NZ_JBEZFY010000030.1:0-11088 GCF_040649765.1 Micromonospora sp. NPDC048894
CGCTCCTGCGACGGACCACTCGGCGCCGTCAAACCATTCGACGCACCATCCGAATTCACCGCACTACCCCGCACCACCGCCAACACCCGGTGACCGTGGCGGCGGGCGTCCGACAGGCGCTCGACCAGGAGCATGCCGGCGCCCTCGCCCCAGCCGACACCGTCGGCGTCGGCCGAGAACGCCTTGCACCGGCCGTCCGGGGCGATCCCCCGCTGCCGGCTGAACTCGACGAACGTGCCCGGGGTGGACATGACCATCACCCCACCGGCGAGGGCGAGGTCGCTCTCCCCGGTGAGCAGCGAGCGGACCGCCAGATGCAGGGCGACCAGCGACGACGAGCAGGCGGTGTCGATGGTGACCGCCGGGCCGGTGAGCCCGAGCTGGTAGGCGACGCGTCCGGAGGCGACGCTCGCGGTGTTACCGGTGAGCAGGTGACCCTGCACCTCGGGCGGGGCCTCGTGCAGGCGGGGGCCGTAGTCCTGGTCGGTGGCCCCGACGAACACGCCGGTCGGGGTGCCACGCAGCGTCGACGGGTCGATGCCGGCCCGTTCCACCGCCTCCCAGGACAGTTCGAGCAGCAGCCGCTGCTGCGGGTCCATGCCGAGCGCCTCACGGGGTGAGATGCCGAAGAACTCGGCGTCGAAGTCCCCCGCGTCGTGCAGGAAACCACCGGTGCGGGTGTACGTGGTGCCGGGGTGGTCCGGGTCGGGGTGGTAGAGCCGGTCGACGTCCCAGCCCCGGTCGGTGGGCAGCGGGGACGTCACGTCCACCCCGTCGGCGACCACCCGCCACAGGTCCTCCGGGCTGCGTACGCCGCCGGGGAACCGGCAGGCCATGCCCACGATGGCGATCGGCTCGGTGGCGCGTTCCTCCCATTCGCGCAGCCGGCCGCGCGCCTCGCGGGCGTCGGCGATGGCCCGTCGGAGGTACTCGCGCAGTTTGTCCTCGTCCGCCACGTCAGTCCACTCCCAGTCAGGCAGGGTCGGGTGTCAGTTCTGTTCGTCGACGAGCGCGAACAGTTCGTCGTCGGTCGCGGTGTCCAGATCCACGTCGGGAACGGCCGCCGGGGTCGGACCACACATCGCCAGCAGGTCCCGCAGCCGGTCGGCGACGGCACCGGTGGGTCGGTCGGTGAGTTGACGCATCGCCTGTTCCAGCCGGTCCAGTTCGGCCAGGACGCCGGTGGGACTGCCGTCCGGTCGGGGCGGGGCGTCCAGGGTCAACTGGCCGCGCAGGTGGGTGACCAGTTCGGTCAGGGTGGGATGGTCGAAGACCACCCCGGCGGCCAGGCGCAGCCCGGTGGCGGTGCCGAGCCGGTTGCGCAGTTCGAGGGCGGTGAGCGAGTCGAAGCCGAGGTCGCGGAAGGCCCGGTCGGGGTCGACGACGCCGTCGCCGCCGTGGCCGAGCACCGCGGTCACCTGGGCGCGGACCAGGTCGGTCAGGGCGGTCGTCCGGTCCGCCTCGGTGAGCGGGGCGAGCCGGTCGGCGAGGGTGCCGGCCGTCGCCTGGCCGGTGGCGGTCTGCCGGCGGGAGGTCCGGGTGACCAGGCCGCGGAGCAGGGCGGGCAGCGCGTCACCCTGGGCGCGCAGCGCGGGCAGGCCGAGTTTGGTAGGCGCGACCACGGGCAGGCCGGCGGCCAGACTGTCGTCGAGCAGGCTCATCCCCTCCCCTGCCTCCAGGGGGCGCAGCCCTTCGCGGGCCATCCGGGCCAGGTCCGTCTCCGACAGGTGCCCGGTCATGCCGCTGGCCTGCGCCCACAGTCCCCAGGCCAGGGAGACGGCGGGCAGCCCGGCGGCGCGGCGCAGCGCGGCGAGGCCGTCGAGGAAACCGTTGGCGGCGGCGTAGTTGGCTTGTCCCGGGGTGCCCAGCAGCCCGGCGAACGAGGAGAACAGCACGAACGCGGACAGGTCCCGGTGTGCGGTCAGCTCGTGCAGGTGCCAGGCGGCGTCCACCTTGGCCGCCAGGACGGTGTCGAACTGGGCGGTGGTCAGGGCGGTGAACAGCCCGTCGTCGAGGACCCCGGCGGTGTGGAACACGGCGGTCAGCGGGTGCGCGGCGGGGATGTCGGCGAGCAGCGCGGCGAGGGCGTCGCGGTCGGCGACGTCGCAGGCGACCACCCGGGCCCGCGCGCCGAGGTCGGCCAGGTCGGCGACCAGGTCGGCCGCGCCGGGGGCGTCCGGTCCGCGCCGGCTGACCAGCAGCAGTTCGCGTACGCCGTGGGTGGCGGCCAGGTGCCGGGCGGTGAGCCCGCCGAGGGTGCCGGTGGCCCCGGTCACCAGGACGGTGCCCGCCGGGTCCAGCGGCCTCGGCACGGTGAGTACGACCTTGCCGATGGTGCGGGCCTGTTGCAGGGCCCGGAACGCCTCCCGGGCGCGGCGCACGTCCCAGGTGGTGACGGGCAGTGGGGCGAGCACCCCGGCGGCGAAGAGGTCCAGCACCTCGGCGAGGATCGTCCGCAGCCGCTCCGGTTCGGCCCCTTCGGCGTCGGGTGCGGTGACCGCCAGGGCCGTGAGGTCGTACGGCCGGTAGTCGACGGTGGGGTACGCGGCGTGCACCTCGGCGCGGTCCCGGATGTCGGTCTTGCCCATCTCCAGGAAGCGTCCCCCGTCGGCGAGCAGGCCGAGTGAGGCGTCGACGAAGTCGTCGGCAAGCGAGTTGAGCACCACGTCCATCCCTCGTCCGCCGGTGGTGGCGCGGAACGCCGTCGCGAAGTCGAGGGTGCGCGAGTTGGCGATGTGGTCGTCGTCGAGGCCGAGCGCGCGCAGCGTGTCCCACTTGCCGGGGCTGGCGGTGCCGAACACCTCGGCCCCGAGGTGGCGGGCGAGCTGCACGGCGGCGATGCCGACCCCACCGGCGGCGGCGTGGACGAGCACCCGGTCACCGGGGCGGACGCGGCCGAGGTCCACCAGGCCGTAGTAGGCGGTCAGGAACACCACCGGCACGGTGGCCGCGCGGGCGTACGGCCAGTCGTCGGGCATCCGGGCCAGCAGCCGCCGGTCGGCGACGGCGACCGGGGCGAACGCGCCGTCGAAGTAGCCGAACACGCGGTCGCCGGGGGTGAGGTCGGTGACGGCGGACCCGACGGCGAGGACCTCGCCCGCGCCCTCGGCGCCCATCAGCGCGTGCTGCTGCGGGACCAGCCCGAGGGCGATGAGCACGTCGCGGAAGTTCAGGCCACCGGCCCGCACGGCGAGCCGGACCTCGGTGGGGCCGAGTGGCTGCCACACCTGCGGGCAGGGTTCGAAGGCCAGGCTGTCCAGGGTGCCGGGGCGGGTGACGACCATCCGGTGCGCCTCGTCGGTGGGCAGTGGCACCAGGTCGGGCCAGGCGGCGGCGAGCCGGGGCACGGACGCCGTCGCGGCCCGGACCGCCACCTGCGGTTCCCCGCTGGCCAGTACCGGGCCGAGCAGGTCGTCGAGCACCGCGGTGGCGTCGACGTCGAGCAGGACGACCTGGTCGGGGTTCTCGGTCTGGGCGGTGCGCAGCAGACCCCAGACGGCGGCGGCCGGCAGGTCGGTGCCGGTGGGGCCGGCGCCGGTGGTGACCACGACCAGGCGCGCGTCGTCCGGGTGGTCGGCGGCGAGCCAGGTCCGGACGTCGTCGCGGACCCGGCTCAGGGTGGCCCGGATGTCGGCGGGGACGTCCCCGGTGGTGGCCGGGCGGACCACGAGCACCTCGGTGCCGGCCGGGACGGGTGCGGCGGCGGGCAGGTCGAGGGGTGTCCACTCCACCCGGTACAGGGGGTCGCGGGACGGTGCGGGGGCGGCGGCCGGCCGCAGCACGACCGTGTCGAGGACGGCGACGACGGTGCCGCCGGGGTCGGCGGCGACGACCCGCGCGGTGCCGTCCGCCGGGTTGCCCGTCGACAGGTGTACGCGCAGCGCGGTCGCCCCGGTGGCGGTCACCCGCACGCCCGACAGGCTGAACGGCAGACCCGCCGGCCGGTCGCCGACCACCCCCGGCAGCATCGGGTGCAGCGCCGCGTCGAGCAGTGCCGGGTGGACGAGGAACCGGTCGTCGTCGGCGGTGGGGAGCGCCACCTCGGCGTAGACGTCACCGTCGGGTCCGGTCCACGCGGCGCGCAGGCCACGGAACGACGGCCCGTAGTCGTAGCCGTGCGCGGCGAGCCGGTCGTACACGCCGTCCAGGTCGACCGGTTGCGTGCCGGCCGGCGGCCACACCAGCGGGAACGGTGGGGTGTCCGGGGTGGCGGGCGCGACGCTGCCGGTGGCGTGCAGGGTCCACGGGTCGTCCTCGGCGGCCCGGCCGTGCACGGTGACCTGCCGGACGCCGTCGGCCTCCGGCGTGCCGACCCGGACCTGCACCCGCACCGGCGTCCGGTCGGGCACCGCGAGCGGGGCCACCAGGGTCAGTTCGCGCACCTCACCGCAGCCGACCTCGTCACCGGCGCGTAGCGCCAGCTCCACCAGGGCGGTGCCGGGCACCAGGACCGTGCCGGAGAAGACGTGGTCGGCCAGCCAGGGCTGGGTGCGGTGGGACACGCTGCCGGTGAGCAGGACCGTGCCGTCGGGCAGGGCGGTCACCGCGCCGAGCAGCGGGTGCGCGGCCGGGTCGAGGCCGGCTCCGGAGACCTCGCCGCGGGGTTGCCGGGTCAGCCAGTACCTGTCGCGTCGGAACGGGTAGGTGGGCAGGTCCACGCTCCGGGCCCCGGGGAACAGCGCGGTGAGGTCCACCGGCACCCCCCAGGTGTAGGCGGTCGCGGCGGCGGTGAGGAACTGGTCGAGGCCGCCCCGGTCGCGGCGCAGCGAGCCGGCGACGCGGGCGTCCGGTGCCGTCTCGGTGAGCCCGACGGCGAGCACGGGGTGCGGGCTGATCTCGACGAAGACGCCGTGCCCGTGGCCGGTCAGTTCGGTGACGGCGTCGTGGAACAGCACGGTGTGCCGCAGGTTGCGGTACCAGTAGTCGGCGTCCATCGGTTCGGTCAGCGGACGGCCGGTGACGGTGGAGTACAGCGGCACCCGGGGCGGCTGCGGTGTCACGTCGGCGAGGAGCGCGGTGAGCGACCCGGCGAGGGGTTCGATGTGCGCGGAGTGGGAGGCGTAGTCCACGTTGACCATGCGGGAGCGGACGTCCTCGGCGGCGAAGCGGGCGTGCAGGTCGGCGAGCGCGTCGGCGTCGCCGGAGACCACGGTGGAGCGTGGCCCGTTGAGCGCGGCGATGGACAGCCGTCCACCATGGCCGGCGAGCCGGTCGGCGACGTCCTCGGCCGGCAGGGCGACGGAGAGCATCCCCCCGCCGCCGGCGATGTCGCGCAGGGCCCGGCTGCGCAGCGCCACCACCCTTGCCCCGTCGTCGAGGGTGAGCGCCCCGGCGACGACGGCGGCGGCGATCTCGCCCTGCGAGTGTCCGACGACGGCGTCGGGTTCCACCCCCAGCGAGCGCCACAGCGCGGCCAACGACACCATCACCGCCCACAGCGCGGGCTGCACCACGTCGACCCGGTCGAGGGCCAGGTCCGGGTCGGTGACGTCGACGTCGAGGTACGGGGCCAGGGCGGTGGCGCAGGCCCGCATCGACGCGGCGAAGACCGGTGACTGTGCCATCAGCGGCGCGGCCATCCCCGTCCACTGGCCGCCCTGGCCGGGGAAGACGAACACGACGCCACCGTGGTCGCCGGCGGTGCCGACCACCAGGGCGGATTCGGCGTCACCGCCCGGTCCGGGCTGCGGGTCGTGGCCGGCGAGGGCGCGCAGGGCGATGGCGTGGTCGGCCAGCACGACCGCACGTTCGGGCAGGTCGGCGCGGGTGGCCGCGAGTGACCAGCCCAGGTCGGCGCTCGGGGCGTTGCCGTCGAGGAGGTCGGCGAGCTGGTCGGCGCGGGCCCGCAGCCCGGCGGCGGTGACGGCGGAGAGCACCAGCGGCACGATGGCCGGTGCGGTGCCGGGGTCGGGCGCGGTGGGCGTCGGCTCCGGTGGGGCGGCCTCGATGACGACGTGCGCGTTGGTGCCGCTGATCCCGAACGAGGAGACGGCGGCGCGGCGTACCCGGCCGGTGTCGGGCCAGTCCCGGGGTTCGGTGAGCAGCCGCACCGCGCCCGCGGACCAGTCCACGAACGGCGACGGCGCGCAGACGTGCAGGGTCGCCGGCAGTGTGCCGTGACGCATCGCCTCGATCATCTTGATGATGCCGCCGACGCCGGCGGCGGCCTGGGTGTGCCCGACGTTGGATTTCAGGGACCCGAGGTAGAGCGGTTCGACCCGGTCGTGGCCGTAGGTGGCCAGGACGGCCTCCGCCTCGATCGGATCGCCGAGGCGGGTGCCGGTGCCGTGCGCCTCCACCGCGTCGACGTCGCCGGGGGTCAGTCCGGCGTCGGCGAGCGCCGCTCGGATCACCGCCCGCTGGGAGCCGCCGTTGGGGGCGGTCAGCCCGTTGGACGCGCCGTCGGAGTTGACGGCGGTCCCGCGCAGCACGGCCAGCACCGGGTGCCCGTACCGGCGGGCGTCGGAGAGCCGTTCCAGCAGCAGCACGCCCACGCCCTCGCCCCAGCCGGTGCCGTCGGCGTCCGCCGAGAAGGACTTGCACCGCCCGTCCGGCGACAGGCCCCGCTGCCTGCTGAACTCGACGAACGTGCCGGGCGTCGACATGACGGTGACCCCACCGGCGAGGGCCAGCGAGCACTCACCGGCGCGCAGCGCCCGGACGGCCAGGTGGGTGGCGACCAGCGACGACGAGCACGCCGTGTCGACGGTGACGGCGGGACCGGTGAGCCCGAGCACGTACGCCAGCCGGCCGCTGAGCACGCTGCCGGTGTTGCCGGTGAGCAGGATGCCCTCCAGATCGCCGGGCATCGCGTCGACCGGCGGCGCGTAGTCGTGGTACATCTGCCCGGCGAACACACCGGTGGTGCTGCCGCGCAGCGAGTACGGGTCGATGCGGGCGCGTTCCACCGCCTCCCACGCCGTCTCCAGCAGCAGCCGCTGCTGGGGGTCCATCGCCAGCGCCTCGCGGGGCGAGATGCCGAAGAACGCCGGGTCGAACTCGTCCGCCCGGTGCAGGAAGCCACCCTCCCGGACGTAGCTGTGCCCGGGGCGGCCCGGGTCGGGGTCGTAGAGGTCCTCCGGCCAGTCGCGGTTGACCGGGAACTCGGAGATCGCGTCCCGCCCCTCGGCCACCAGCCGCCACAGGTCCTGCGGGGAGTCGACCCCGCCGGGGTAGCGGCAGGCCATGCCGATGACGGCGATCGGGTCGTGGGCGTCGGTGACGGTGCCGGTGCCGGTCGCCGGGCCGTCCGGGTCGGTCTCGCCGGTCAGCTCCCGCAGATGGTCGGCGAGCGCCGTGACCGTGGGATGGTCGAACACCACCGTCGCCGACAACGCCAGCCCGGTGACCGAGACGAGCCGGTTGCGCAGCTCGACGGAGGTGAGCGAGTCGACACCGAGGTCGGTGAGCGCGGCCCGCGCCCCGACCTTCGTCCGGTCGGTGTGACCGAGGACGGCCGCCACCTCGGCACGGACCACCTCCACCAGGTCCCGGTGCGACGGGCCGTCGGTGACCGGCCGGGGGTGGGCGGCCCGGGGGCGGACCAGGCCGCGCCACACGGCGGGCAGGGCGGCCGGGTCGTTCGTCGTGGCCAGTGCGGCGGTGTCCAGCAGCATCGGGACCAGTAGCGGGCCGGGCAACCCGAGGGCCCGGTCGAACAGGGCCAGGCCGTCGTCGTGCCGCAGCGGGGCCACCCCGTTACGGGCCATCCGGGCCAGGTCGGCCGTGCCGAGCGTTTCGGCCATGCCACCCTCGGCGGCCCACAGCCCCCAGGCCAGCGAGGTGGCGGGCAGGCCGGCGGCGTGCCGGTGGGCGGCGAGCGCGTCGAGGAAGGCGTTGCCGGCGGCGTAACTGGCCTGGCCGGCCGCGCCGATCTGCTGGGAGATCGACGAGTACAGCACGAACGCGACCAGGTCGAGGTCGGCAGTGAGCCGGTGCAGGTGCCACGCCGCGTCCACCTTGGGCCGCAGCACGGTGTGCAACGCCTGCGGGGTGAGGGTGGCGACGAGACCGTCGTCGAGCACACCGGCCGCGTGCACCACGGCGGTGAGCGGCAGGTCGGCGGGAATCAGGGAGAACGCGGCGGCCAACTGCTCCGGGTCGGCCGCGTCGCCGGCGGCCACGGTCACCACCGCGCCGTACGCCCGCAGTTCGTCGGCGAGTTCGTCGGCGCCGGGGGCGTCCGCGCCCCGGCGGCTGAGCAGCAGCAGTCCCCGTACGCCCAGGTCGCGTACCAGGTGGCGGGCGAGTCCGGTGCCGAGCGCGCCACTGGCGCCGGTGATCAGGACGGTGCCGTCGCCGAGGTCGACCGGGGCGCTCGGGGTGTGGTCGTCGCGGCGCAGCCGGGGGACGGTCAGCGCGCCACCGGCGAGGCGTACCTCCGGTTCGTCGAGGGCGGCCACCCGCGCCAGGTCCGCCGCGTCGACCTCGGTGTCGTGGTGCAGGAGGACGAACCGGCCCGGGTGTTCGGTGCGGGCGCAGCGGACGAGCCCGGCGGCGACGGCCAGGGCCGGTGCGTCGTCGGCGACGGTGAAGACCACGGTGGGTCCGTCGTCGGTGGCGAGCGCGGCGTGGATCTCGTCGAGGACGTCCTCGGCGACGGCGTGTGCGGCGGCGGCCTGGTCCGTGCCCCGGGCGGCCAGCGCCACGGCGGTGACCGGGCGGGACGTGCCGGTGGGGGCGGCTGCCGGCACCCAGCCCCGGGTCAGCACCTCACCGCGCCGTACCGCGCCCACCGGCCGCCAGACCAGGGAGGCGACCTCGGCGACCAGCGTGCCGTCGTCGGCCACGGCCGTCATCGACAGCGTCTGCGGCCCCGTCCAGGTGTACGCCACCCGGAGCCGGCGGACGCCGGTGGCGTGCACCTGGACACCGGACCAGGCGAACGGCAACGCGGCCGGGCGGGCGTCGTCGGCCACGCCGGGCAGCGCCGGGTGCAGCGCGCCGTCGAGCAGGGCGGGATGCAGCAGGTACGGCTCCACCGGCTCGCCCGCGTCGAGGGCCACCTCGGCGAACAGACCGTCGGGGGTGCGCCATAGGCGGCGGAGTCCCTGGAACGCCGGGCCGTAGTGGTAGCCGTGTGCGGCGACGGACTCGTAGACCCCGGTCAGGTCCAGTTCCTGCGCGTCGGCCGGCAGCCGGGGGACGGCCGACGCCGGCCGGTCGGGTGTCAGGGTGCCGACGGCGTGCCGGGTCCAGTCGGTCGAGTCGGCCGCGCGGGCGTACACGGTGACGGTGCGGTGGCCGTCGTCCGTCGGCGGCCCGACGCTCACCTGGAGGGTGACGGCGGTGGGGCCGACCGGGAGGGGGGTGAGCAGCGTGAGGTCCTGGACGCGGGGGCAGCCGCATTCGACGCCGGCACGCAGCGCGGCCTCGAGGAACGCGGTGCCCGGCAGCAGCGTCCGCCCGTCGACGACGTGGTCGGCGAGCCAGCGGTGGCTGCGGGTGGAGACGCGGCCGGTCAGCAGCACTCCCGCGTCGTCGGCGAGGTCGACCGAGGTGGACAGCAGACCGTGCCGGGTGCCGGTGGTCCCGACCGCCGGCTGGTTGTCGAGCCAGTACCGCTGCCGTTGGAACGGGTACGTGGGCAGGTCGACGGTCTTGCCGCCGCCGTAGTACCCCCGCCAGTCGACCTCGTGCCCCCGCACCCACACCTGCGCCAACCCGCTCACCGCCGACCTGGCCTCGTCCACGCCCGGCCGCAGCATCGGGACACCGTCGGCCAACAGAGACGACAAACCACCATCCGCGCTCAACTCCCACCACGAGCGAGGACCAGCCGCCTCGATCGCGTCATGAAACCGCACCGGCTCACGCACCTGCCGCACCCAGTAGTCCGGCTCCCCCAGACCACCGACCTGACCCGTCACCGTCGACACCACCGGGATCTGTGCAGGGTGGAACGACAGACCCTCGACCACCGTGCGGAACTCGTCGAGCATCGGCTCCATCAACGGCGAATGGAACGCGTGGCTGACTGACAGCCGCCGCTGCCGCACACCCAACACAGCCGCCACCGCATCCGCCGCTCGCAACGTCTGCTGCTCCGGGCCGGCGATCACCACCGCCGACGGACCATTCACCGCCGCGATGACCACGTCGTCGGACAGAAACGGTTGCACCGCATCAGCGGAGGCCCGCAAGGACACCATCACCCCACCCGCCGGCAACGCCGCCATCAAACGAGCCCGCGCCGACACCAACGTCACCGCATCCGGCAACGACAACACCCCCGACACATGCGCCGCCGCGATCTCCCCGATCGAATGACCCACCAGAACCGCCGGACGCACACCCCACGACTCGACCAGCCGGAACAGCGCCACCTCCACCGCGAACAACGCCCGCTGCGCCACACCCGTGTCGTCCAAACCCACCCCGGAGGTCACCGCCTCCCGCACCTCCCCACCCAACAGGTCGCACACCTCATCGAAAACCGACGCGAACACCGGAAACGCCCGATACAGACCCGAGCCCATCCCCACCCGCTGACCACCCTGACCCCCGAACACCACACCCAACCCACCCGACGCCAACGCCCGGACCCCCGGAGCCAGCGACGCCCCGTCCGCGATCACCACACCGTCGAGCAGCACCGCCCGCTCGTCGAACACCGACCGCGTCGACGCCAACGACCACCCCACATCCACCGCCGACGAACCACCGACCACCCCCGCCCCGTCACCCGAACCCACAGCCAACCCGCCGAGCCGCCCGACCAACTCCCACACCCCGGCGACCGACCGCGCCGACACCGGCCACGGCGTCACCCTCGACGGCGCGGCCACCACCTCGGCGGACGACCCCACGCCGCCGACCGGCGTACCCACCCCCGGGGTGTGTCCCGACGACACGGGCGAACCGCCGCCGGCCGGCATCTCCGGCTCGTCCGGCGCTTCCTCCACGATCACGTGCGCGTTCGTCCCACTGATCCCGAACGACGACACCCCCGCCCGCCGACGACCCCCCTCAGCCACCACCCACTCCCGCGACCCCCGCACCACCTCCACCGCACCCGACGACCAATCCACCAACCCCGACGGCTCACCCACATGCAACGACCCCGGCACCATCGCGTGCCGCATCGCC
>NZ_JBEZFY010000031.1:0-9127 GCF_040649765.1 Micromonospora sp. NPDC048894
CACCCACACCCACACCCGCAACACCCACACCCGAAACCCCACCCACCACCAAACCCACCAACCGCTCCGCCACCAACACCGGAGTCGGAAAGTCGTAGGCGAGCGAGGACGGCAGCGGCAGGGCGGTGTCGGCGACCAGCCGGTCGCGTAGTTCCACGACGGTGAGCGAGGAGAAGCCGAGTTCCTTGAACGTCGTCTCCGGGTCCACGTCGGTGGCGTTCGAATGACCGAGGATGCCGGCGGCCCGCCGCCGGACCAACTCCAGGGCGACGTCGAGGCGCCGCTCCGCCGGCAGCTCCCGCAGGTCAGTCGCCCAGGCCCCGTCGCCGACGGGCTCCTCGGCCACCGGCGCGTCGGCGTCGGGCCGTACGGTCGTCGTGCCCGGGTCCGTTGCGGGCGCGTCGATCCAGAAGGGCCTGCGCTGGAACGCGTAGGTGGGCAGGGAGATCCGCTGTGCGCCCGGGAAGGACGTGGTCCAGTCGACCGGGACACCCACGACGTACGCATGGCCGACGGCCTGCCGGAAGCGGTCGAGGCCGCCCTCGTCGCGCCGCAGGCTGGGCACGACGGACGCCGGCTGCCCGGCTGCGGCGAAGGTCTCCCGCAGGCCGACGGCCAGCACCGGGTGCGGGCTGCACTCGATGAACGTGGTGTACCCGTCGTCGAGCAACGCCGTGGCGGCCGGCTCGAACCGGACGGTCTGCCGTAGGTTGCGGTACCAGTAGGCGGCGTCCAGACCGGCCGTGTCGACGGGCGTTCCGGTCACCGACGAGTAGAAGGTGACCGGGGCACTGGTGGGCGTGATCGGGGTGAGCTGGGCGAGCACCTCGTCGCGGACCGTCTCGACCTGCGGGGAGTGGGAGGCGTAGTCCACCGGGATGGCCCGGCACCGCACCCCCTGCGCGGTCAGCTCGGCGAGCACCTGCGGCAGCACGTCCACCGCTCCGGACAGGACGGTCGAGTCGGGGCCGTTGATCGCCCCGATCGCCACCTGGTCGCTCCACTGCTCCAGCACCGGCAGCAGCCGCTCGGCCGACGCCGCCACAGACGCCATCGCGCCCGTGCCGGCCAGGGCCCGGATCGCCCGACTGCGCAGGGCCACCACCCGGGCCGCGTCCGGCAGGGTCAGCGCGCCGGCCACGCACGCGGCGGCGATCTCACCCTGGGAGTGCCCCACCACCGCGTCGGGTTCCACCCCGTGCGCCCGCCACAGTGCCGCCAACGACACCATCACGGCGAACAACACCGGCTGGACCACGTCGACCCGCGCCAACTGGTCGGCGTCCCCGCCGAGCAGGACGTCGCGCAGGTCCCAGTCGGTGTACGCGGCCAGCGCGTCGGCACATTCGTCGAGGCGGTCGCGGAACACCGCGGAGTCGGCGTACAGGCCACGGGCCATCGCCTCCCACTGCGAGCCCTGGCCGGGGAAGACGAAGACCACCCGGCCGGGCTGGGCGCGGCCGACGACCAGGTCGGGTCGGTCGTCACCGGCGGCGAGCGCGGCGAGCGCGGCGAGCATGTCGGCGCGGTCACCGGCGCGGATCGCCGCCCGGTGCCGCAGGGCGGCCCGGGTCGTCGCGAGCGAGTAGCCGAGGTCGACGCCCGCGACGTCGCCACCGGTGGTGAGGAACCGGTGCAGCGTGGCCGCCTGGGCGCGCAGTGCGGCGGGGTTCTGAGCGGACACCACCCAGGGGGCGGTGTGCGGGGGCGTCGGCGCGTCGGTCCGGTCGCCGGTGGGCCGGGGCGCCCGCCCGACGACGAGGTGGGCGTTGGTGCCGCCCATTCCGAACGACGAGATGCCGGCCAGGGCGTCGCCGTCACCGGCGGCGTCCGCCGGCCACGGCCCGAGCGCGCACTGCACCTGCAGGTTCAGCGCGGCCAGGTCGATGCGCGGGTTGACGGTGCTGAAGTTCAGACTCGCCGGGATCTGCCCGTGCCGGGCGCTCAACGCGAGCTTGAGCAGACCGACCAGACCGGCGGCCCCTTCGAGGTGCCCGACGTTGGTCTTGGCCGAACCGACGGCCAGCGGAGCGTCCGCCGGCCGGTGCACGCCGATCGTCGCACCCAGCGCGCCTGCCTCGACCGGGTCGCCGACGGGCGTGCCCGTGCCGTGCAGCTCGACGTAGCCGACGTGGGCCGGGTCGGTGCCCGCCTGCCGGTGCGCCCGCCGGATCACGTCGGCCTGCCCGTCGCCGTCCGGGACGGTCAGGCCGGCACCGCCACCGTCGTTGTTGACGGCCCCGCCGAGGATCACGCAGGAGATGTCGTCGCCGTCGGCCACCGCGTCGGCGAGCCGCTTGAGCACGACCAGGCCGCCGCCCTCACCGCGTACGTAGCCGTTGGCGCGCGCGTCGAAGACCCAGGCCGTGCCGTCCGGGGAGAGACCGCCGAACTCGCCGACCCGGGCGGTGCTCCCCGGTTCCAGGATGAGGTTCACGCCGCCGGCCAGGGCCAGCGAGACGGTCCCGGCGCGCAGGCTCTCGCAGGCCTGGTGCACGGCGACCAGCGCCGACGACTGCCCGGAGTCGACGACCACGCTGGGCCCGGTCAGGCCGAGTGTGTAGGAGATCCGGTTGGCCACGACGCTGCGGTGCAGCCCGGTGAGGGTGTGGACGGTGGCGGGCACCCGGCCGGCCAGTTGGGCGTAGTCGTCCTGGATGGCGCCGACGTAGACCGCCGCAGGCCGCCCGGCCAGCTGGTCGGGTGCCAGCCGGGCGTCCTCGAACGCCTCCCACGCCAGCTCCAGCATCAGCCGCTGCTGCGGGTCCATCGCGGTGGCCTCGCGCGGGGAGATGCCGAAGAAGGCGGCGTCGAACCCGGCGACGTCGTCGAGGAAGCCGCCGGGTGGGGCGGTCGGCCCCGACCGGTCGGTGGGTGCCGCGCCGATCGCGTTGCCCCCGCTGGCGAGCAGGGCCCAGAACGCGGCCGGGTTCGCCGCGCCGGGCAGGCGGCAGGACATGCCGACGACAGCGATCGCGTCCTCGGAAAAGTCACGGGTCTGCGGCATGACAACTGACCTCATTCTGCGTCGATCGCGGGCCATCAGGGGGTGGGGCGGAGGGTCTAGACGGTGATCAGGGTGTCGACGTAGTCGACGATCGCCTCGAACGTCGGGTGCTCGTAGACCAGCGCGGCGGGCAGGTCCACTCCGGTGGCGGCGGCGGCCCGGTTGCGCAGGTCGATCGCCATCAGCGAGGTGAACCCGAGTTCGAGCAGGGGGACGTCGGCGGCGACGTCGTCGGCCCGGTCGAGCCGCATCACCTCGGCGGCCAGCCCGCGCAGGGCCATCAGCAGGGTCGCCCGGCGTTCGGCGGCCGGTAGCCGCAGCAGGGTGACGGCCAGCGACGGCTCCGCCTCGTCACTGCCGTCGGTGAGCGAGTCGGGCGGCGTGGGTGCCCGGCGGGTGGCCACCATCGGTGCGACCGCGTCCAGCCAGTAGTGCTTGCGCTGAAACGCGTAGGTGGGCAGGTCGACGGTGGTCGGGGCCAGCCCGTCGGTCAGCGCGTCCCAGTCGACGCCGCCACCCCGGCAGTACCAGTTCGCGACCCCGGTCAGGAACGCCACCGGCTCGTCGACGTCGCGGCGCAGCAGCGGCAGCACCGCACCGGTCGTGCCGGCGACGCCGAGGTTCTCGGTGACCACCGCGCTCAGCACACTGTCCGGGCCGACTTCGAGGTACTCGGTGACCTCGGCGGCGGCCAGCGCCCGGACGGCGTCGGCGAAGCGGACCGGCCGGCGGGCGTGCGCCACCCAGTATTCCGGGTCCTCCAGTTCACCCGGGCCGACCGGTCGACCGGTCACGGTGGACACCAGCTCGACGGTCGGCGGCCGGTAGGTCAGGCTCGCCGCCACCCGCCGGAACTCGTCGAGCATGGGCTCCATCCGGGGGGAGTGGAAGGCGTGGCTGACCCGCAGTCGGCTGGTCCGCCGGCCCTGGGCGGCCCAGGCCGCCTCGATCTCGGCGACCGCCGGCTCGTCACCGGCGACCACGACGGAGGACGGTCCGTTCACGGCGGCGACGGCGACCTCGGCGGCCCGGTCCACCAGCATCGGTGTCACCTCGGCCTCGGTGGCCTGCACCGCCACCATCGCGCCGCCGGCCGGCAGTTCCTGCATGAGTCGTCCGCGTGCGGTGACCAGGGTCGCCGCGTCGGCCAGCGTGAGCACTCCGGCGACGTGGGCGGCGGCGAACTCGCCGACCGAGTGCCCGACGAGCCGTTGGGGCCGGATGCCGAACCGTTCGAGGAGCCGGAACAGCGCCACCTCCACGGCGAAGATGGCAGGTTGGGCGAACCGGGTCTGGTCGAGCAGCGCGGCGAGGGCGGTGCCCGCCGGGGCGAAGAGCACGTCGCGCAGCACCACCGGCAGGTGCGCGTCGAGGGCCGCACACGCCGCGTCGAGGGCCGCGGCGAAGGCCGGGAACGCCGGGTAGAGGTCGCGGCCCATGCCCGCGTGCTGCGAACCCTGACCCGAGAAGATCATGGCGAGGGTACGACCGCCGGGCGGGGCGGGGCGGCCCCGCACCACCTGGGCGGAGCCCGAGCCGCCGGCCAACCGGTCCAGACCGGTGAGCAGCTCGGCCGGGTCGGTGCCGAGCAGAACGGCACGGTGGGCGAACAGCGGACGACGATTCAGGGTGTACGCCACGTCGACCGGCCGCAGCGGTCGACGCCGCAGGTGGGCGGCGAGCCGTCGTGCCTGGTCCCGCAGTGCCTTGGGCGAGTTACCCGACAGTGGCCAGGCGGTCGGGCGGTCGGGTGTCACCACCGGCGCGGACCCGTGTTCCCCGGCGGGCGGGGGTGGCGACTCCTCCAGGATCAGGTGGGCGTTCGTGCCGCTGATCCCGAAGGAGGAGATGCCGACGCGACGTGGCCGATCGGCGACCGGCCAGGCCACGGCCTCACGCAGCAGGCGTACCGCGCCCGACGACCAGTCCACGTGGGGGGTCGGTGGGTCGGCGTGCAGGGACCGGGGCAGCACCTCGTTCCGCATCGCCTGCACCATCTTGATCAGGCCGCCGACTCCGGCCGCGGCCTGGCTGTGCCCGATGTTGGACTTGAGCGAGCCCAGCCAGAGGGGGCGTTGCGCGTCCCGGCCGGCGCCGTACACGGCTTGCAGGGCGCGTACCTCGATCGGGTCGCCGAGGGTGGTGCCGGTGCCGTGCCCCTCCACCGCGTCGAGGTCGGCGGGGGTGAGCCGGGCGTCGGCGAGGGCGTTGAAGATGACACGTTCCTGGGCGGGCCCGCTCGGGGCGGTGAGGCCGTTGCTGGCGCCGTCCTGGTTGACCGCGCTGCCCCGGATCAGACCGAGCACCGGGTGCCCGTTGCGCAGCGCGTCGGAGTACCGCTCCAACATGACCACTCCGACGCCCTCGGCCCAGCCGGCGCCGTCGGCCCCGGCGGAGAAGGACCGGCACCGGCCGCCGGGCGACAGGCCGCGCTGCCGGGAGAACTCGATGAACACCCCCGGTGTCGCCATCACCGTGACGCCTCCGGCCAGGGCCAGGGAGCACTCGCCCCAGCGCAGCGACTGGCAGGCCAGGTGGATCGCCACCAGCGACGACGAGCAGGCGGTGTCGACGGTGATCGCCGGCCCTTCGAAGCCCAACGAGTAGGCGATCCGGCCGGAGGCGATGCTCGCCGCGCTGCCGTTGCCGACGTACCCCTCGAAGCCCTCCGGTGCCGGCATCAGCCGCGACCCGTAGTCGTTGTACATCACCCCGACGAACACGCCGGTGTCGCTGCCGCGCAGCGACCGGGGGTCGACGCCGCCCCGCTCGATCGACTGCCAGGCGTGTTCGAGCAGTAGGCGCTGCTGGGGGTCGATGGACAGCGCCTCGCGGGGGGTGATGGCGAACAGCCCGGCGTCGAACTCGGCCGCGTCGTAGAGGAAACCACCCTCGCGGGCGTAGCTGGTGCCGACGGTGTCCGGGTCCGGGTCGTAGAGCCCGTCGAGGTCCCACCCCCGGTCGGTGGGGAACCCGGCCACGGCGTCGACCTCACCGGCGACCAGGTCCCACAACTCGTCCGGGGTCTGCACCCCGCCGGGGTACTGGCAGCTCATCCCGACGAGCGCGATCGGCTCGTGGCGGCTCTCTTCGAGATCCCGGATGCGTTCCTGGGCGTCGCGCAGCTCAATGGTCATCCGCTTGAGGTAGTTGAGGAGCTTCGCCTCGTCACCTGACATGCGCTGGACACCCGCTCTCGTTGACTCCTGCGGCCGGTGGCCGCTCACTGCGGCACCGTGCCGAACTCCTGGTCGATCAGGTCGAAGATCTCGTCCACGGACGCGGACTCGATGCGCGCGTTGGCTTCCGGGCCGGCCGACCGGTCCGCCGGGGTGGTCTTCCAGTCGGCGAGCATGCTCTCCAGCCGGGCGGCGACCAGCCGGCGCAGCCCCCGGTCGGAGGAGGCCGCCGCCATGGCGGCGGACAGCCGGTCGAGTTCGGCGAGGACCGGGCCCTCGGCGTCGGCCGGCGCGGCGGTCTCCCGGATGAACTCGGCCAGCGAGGTGGGCCGTGGATGGTCGAAGACCATCGTGGCGGGCAGTTGCAGACCGGTGGCGGCGCTGAGCCGGTTGCGCAACTCGACCGCGGACAGCGACTCGAAGCCGAGTTCCTTGAAGGACCGGTCGTCGTCGACGCGCGCCACCCGGTCGCCGCCGAGGACGGCGACGACGTTCCTGCGTACCAGGTCCAGCACGATCTTCTGTTGTTCGCCGACCGGCAGCCCGGCGAGCCGGGTGACCAGCGGTTGGGACGCCTGTTGGCCACCGGCGGGGCGGCGGGCCGTGCGGGTCAGCCCGGACAGCCGGGGTGGCACGTTGTCGGTCTCGGTGCGGGCGCTGAGGCCGGCGATGTCGAAGCGGGCGGTGACCAGCACCGCCGGGCCGGCGGCCAGCGCGTCGTCGAAGAGGGCTAGCCCCTCGTCGAGCGACAGCGGCAGCAGGCCGCCCCGGCTGACCCGGTCCAGCGCCGCCCGGTCGAGTTTCGCCGCCGCGCCGGCCCCGGTGCCGTCGGTCTCGCCCCACAACCCCCAGACCAGGGAGGTGCCGGCCAGGCCGGCGGCCCGGCGGTGTTCGGCGAGCGCGTCGAGGGCGACGTTGGCCGCCGCATAGTTGCCCTGACCGAGGTTGCCGAGTTGACCCGCCACCGAGGAGAACAGCACGAACGCGGCCAGGTCGGCGTCCGCGGTCAGCTCGTGCAGGTGCAGGGCGGCCTGCACCTTCGGCCGCCAGACGACGTCGAGGCGGTGCGGGGTGAGGCTGGGCAGCACCCCGTCGTCGATGACCCCGGCGGCGTGCACGACCGCGGTGAGCGGGTGGTCGGCCGGCACCGTGGCGAGCGCCGCGGCGACGGATTCGCGGTCCCCGACGTCGCAGGCGACCAGCCGGGCCGTCGCCCCCTGCGCGGTGAGGTCGGCGAGCAGGTCACCGGCGCCGGGGGCGTCCGCGCCGCGCCGGCTCAGCAACAGCAGGTGCCGCACGCCGTAGGTCGCCACCAGGTGCCGGGCGACGAGAGCGCCGAGCGCCCCGGTGGCCCCGGTGATCAGGACGGTGCCGTCCGGGTCGAGCCTCGGCGGCGCGGCAGGCTCCGCCGAGCGGCGTACCACCAACCGTGGTACGAGGCCGACGCCGTTTCGCAGCGCGATCTCCGACTCCCCGGTGGCCAACGCGCCGGACAGGGCCGGGCCCGAATCGGCGTCGACGTCGATGTGCACCACCGCGCCGGGGTTCTCCGCCCGCGCGGTACGCAGCAGGCCGGCGACCGGTGCCATGGCCAGGTCGACGTCGGTGTCACCGGGCAGCGGCAACGCGCCGCTGGTCACGACGACCAGCTTCGACTGCGCCAGTTCACCGCAGGCGAGCCAGCCCTGCACCGTGTCGAGCACCTGCCGGGTGGGCAGCCCGGTGGCGGTCGGATCGACCCCGGCACCGGGTGCCGAGCCCACGCAGGAGACCAGCACGGTGGACGGTGCCGGCCGGCCGTCGGCGACCGCCGCCCGCAGCGACTCGACGTCCGGGTAGTCCGCCGGATCGACACCCGGCAGGTCACGCAGGTGGTGGCCGTCCGCACCGACGAGGACATGGTCCTGGGTGGCGTCCGCCCCGGCCGGGGTCTCGACGGGGTTCCAGCGGATCTCGTAGAGCGGCAGCCGGTCGGTACGCAGCGCGGCGAGCCGGGCCGGGTCGATCTCGCGGAGGGTCAGCGCGCGTACCGATCCGACCGGGGTGCCGGTGTCGTCGGCGATGTCCATCCGGACGGTCTCGCCGCCGGAGGCGTCCCACCGCACCCGCAGTCGGGCGGGCGTCACGTCGGCGGCCGTCACCCCCTGCCAGGAGAACGGGATCCGCAGCGGCAGCGGGCCGTCGTTGTCGGCCAGCGCGAGCGCCAGCAGGGGGTGCAGGGCCGCGTCGAGCAGCGCCGGATGCAGCCGGTGGCCGGTGGGGTCGGTCCCCTCCGGCAGGGTGATCTCGGCGTAGCAGTGGTCCGGGTCCCGCCACAGCCCGGTCAGGCCCCGGAAGGCGGTGCCGTAGCCGTAGCCGTGCTCGGCGAGCCGGTCGTACAGGCCGGTGAGGTCGACGGGCACCACGTCGGCGGGCGGCCAACTGGTCAGCGCCGTGCCGGCCGGGTCGGCAACCGGGGTCAGCACACCGCTGGCGTGCAGGGTCCAGTCCTGACCGGAGTCGGTGTCGGCCGACCGGCCGTGGATCGTCACCCGGCGGCGGCCGGTGTCGTCCGGGGCGGACGCGACGACCTGGAGGTCCACGATGCCGTGCGCGGGCAGTGCGAGCGGCGCGTGCAGGGTCAGGTCGTCGACCATGGCCAGTCCGGCGTACGCGGCGCAGTGCAGGGCCAGGTCGACGAAGGCCGCGCCGGGCAGGAGGACGGTGCCGCCGACCAGGTGGTCGGCGAGCCACGGGTGGGTGGTGAGCGAGACCCGGCCGGTGAAGAGGGTCCCGGCGTCACCGGCGAGCACGACCGCGGCGCCGAGCATCGGGTGGCCGGCCTGGTCCAGACCGGCGGCGCTCAGGTCGCCGGTGTTGCGGGGTGCCTCCAACCAGTACCGCTCCCCCTGGAACGCATACGTCGGCACATCCACCAACCGACCCGCACCCACCACCCGAC
>NZ_JBEZFY010000032.1:0-7454 GCF_040649765.1 Micromonospora sp. NPDC048894
CACCCACACCCACACCCGCAACACCCACACCCGAAACCCCACCCACCACCAAACCCACCAACCGCTCCGCCACCAACACCGGAGTCGGAAAGTCGAAGACCATGGAGGCGGAGAACGACTGGCCGGTTTCGGCGGTCACGAGGTTGCGTAGTTCCACGGCGGTGAGCGACGTGATGCCGAGTTCCTTGAAGGTGAGACTGCCGTCGACGTCGGCCAGGTCGGCATAGTCGAGCGTCTCGGCCACCAGGCGACGTACGAGCAGTTCGGCGGCGGGCCGGCGCTCGTGCTCGGGCAGCGCCAACAGCCGCCCAGCCCAGCTGGCCGGGTCGACCTCCGCCGCCCCGGTCGCGGGTGCCTCCGGCGCGGTCGACGGAGGCACGTCGACCGGCACGGCGGAGCCGGCGGTGGAGGCGGTGGCGGTGGCGGTGGAGGCGGTGCCGGCGGAGGAGGCGGCGGTGTCGATCCAGTACGGTCGCCGCTGGAACGCGTAGGTCGGCAGGTCGGCGCGGTCCGCGTCCGGCCACAGTGGGGACCAGTTCACCGGCACACCGTGGGAGTGCAGCCGGGCCAGCGCGGTCAACGCCGTCGTCGGCTCGTCGCGGTCCCGCCGCAGCAGGACGGCGTACGCCGTGTCGTCGGAGCTGCCGGAGCCGGCGTCGTGCTCCGCCTCGGCCAGCCCGGTCAGCACCGGGTCCGGGCCGAGTTCCAGGAACGCGGTGACCCCGGCCGACCGCAGCGTACGCAGGCCGTCGAGGAAACGGACGGGTCGACGGATCTGCGCCGCCCAGTACGTCGGGTCGGTGTATTCGGCCTGCACCAGCTTCCCGGACACGTTCGACACCACCGGCACCTGGGGCGTCCGGGCGGGTATGCCGGCCGCGACGCGGGTGAACTCGTCCAGCGCCGGGTCCATGTGGGCGGAGTGGAAGGCGTGGCTGACCCGGAGCCGTCGGGTCTTGACGGCGAGTTGGTCGAAGCGGGCGGCGAGGTCGGTGACGGCGTCGGCGTCGCCGGAGACGACGACCGCGTTCGGGCCGTTCACGGCGGCGAGGTCCAGCCGTGCGGCGAAGTCGGCGAGGTGGGCGGTCACCACGTCCTCCGGCGCGGCGATCGCCAGCATCGCGCCGCCGGCCGGCGCGGCCTGCATCAGTCGACCACGGGCGGCGACGAGCAGACAGGCGTCGGGCAGGGACCAGACCCCGGCGGCGTACCCGGCGGACAGTTCACCGATCGAGTGACCGAGCAGGTAGTCGGGGCGTACCCCGAAGGAGACGGTGAGCTGGTGGAGCGCCGTCTGGAGGGCGAACAGCGCGGGTTGCGTGTAGCCGGTCTGGTCCAGCGCGGTCGGATCGTCCCAGACGACCTCGCGCAGCGGCCGGTCCAGGTGCCTGTCGAGTTCCGCGCACACCTCGTCGAACGCCTCGGCGAAGACCGGCGAGGCGTCGTACAGGTCGCGTCCCATCCCGGGGCGTTGCGCGCCCTGCCCGGTGAACAGGAAGCCCAGGGTGCCGGTGTCGGCCCGACCGGTGACCAGTCCCGCCCGGCGACGGCCGTCGGCGAGGTCGGCCAACCCGGCGAGCAGTTCCTCACGGTCGCGGCCGACCACGACGGCCCGGTGGTCGAAGCCGCTGCGGCCGGCCAGCGAACGGCCGACAGCGCCGATCGGCACCGTGGGCCGGTCGGTGAGATGGCGGTGCAGGCGGTGCGCCTGGGCGCGCAGCGCCGCCGGGGTACGACCGGACAGCGGCCAGACGACCCGGGCGACGGCGGGTGCGGCCACCTGGGTGCCCGACGGCGTCCCGGGCCCGTCGACGGACGTCGGGGCGTCAACGGCGGCGGGCGGCGCGGGCCACGGGCCGAGGACCAGGTGGCAGTTGGTGCCGCCCATGCCGAACGACGAGACGCCGGCCAGGGGCCGGTTGACGGGCCAGACCGCGAGGGTGGTCTGCACGGTCAGTCGGGTGGCCGCGAAGTCGATCGCCGGGTTGGGCGTCTCATGGTGCAGGGAGGCGGGAATCAGCCCGTGCCGCAGGGCGAGCGCCGTCTTGATCAGCCCCACCACCCCGGCGGCGCCCTCCAGGTGGCCCACATTGGTCTTGGCCGAGCCGACCAGCAACCGGTCACCGGGTGCCAGTGCCGTGCCGACCACCGCACCGAGTGCGGCGGCCTCGATCGGGTCACCCACCGGGGTTCCGGTGCCGTGCAGTTCCACGTAGCCGGTGTCGGCCGGGTCGGTGCCGGCCCGGGTGTGCGCGAGCTGGACGACCTGCTCCTGGCCGGCCTGGCTGGGCGTGGTCAGCCCGTCGCCGCCACCGTCGTTGTTGACGGCACCGCCGTGGATAACGCAGAAGATCCGGTCGCCGTCGGCGACCGCGTCGGCGAGCCGCTTCAGCACGACCAGGCCACCGCCCTCACCGCGGACGTAGCCGTCGGCGTGGGCGTCGAACAGGTGGGTACGCCCGGTGGGTGACAGGCCACCGAAGCCGCGTACGGCGTCGGTGCTCTCCCCGGTCAGGATCAGGTTGACTCCGCCGGCGAGCACCATCGTGCACTCGCCGGCGTGCAGCGACTCGATCGCCCGGTGCACCGCCACCAGTGCCGACGACTGGCCGGTGTCGACCACCATGCTCGGCCCGGCCAGGCCCAGCCGGTAGGAGACCCGGTTGGCGATGACGCTGCGGTGCAGCCCGGTCAGCGTGTGCGGGCCGGGGTCGCCGCCACCGCGCCGGGTGAGGGTGGCGTAGTCGTCCTGGATCGTGCCGATGAACACCCCGGTCGACGAGCCGCGCAGCGGCGTCGGGTCGGCCCCGGCGTGCTCCAGCGCCTCCCAGGCCAGTTCCAGCATCAGCCGCTGCTGCGGGTCCATCGCGGCGGCCTCGCGGGGCGACACCCCGAAGAACGGGGCGTCGAAGCCGGCCACGTCGTCGAGGAAGCCGCCACGACGGACCGTGCCCGGGTCGCCGGACCAGCGGTCGGTCGGCGCTTCCCGGATCGCCTCCTCCCCGCGTACCAACAGGTCCCAGAACTCGTCCGGGGAGGCGGCGCCGGGGAATCGGCAGGACATTCCGATGACCGCGATGGCGTCCTGGTACGCGGGGGCAGTGCTTCCCATGGATGGCCGTCCCTGTTCGAGGTTGGGTGTCGGGCGCGGAGGTCAGGCGACGGCGGCGAGCACCTCGTGCAGGCGTGCCGAGAAGGCGCGGGGGTGGGTGGTGTGGCCGTTGCGGCCACCGGGGAACTCCACCACCGCCGTGCCGAGTTCGTCGGCGAGTGCCTCCGCGCAGACGTACGCCCAGATGTCCTGTGAGATGCAGCCGCCGGCCGGGACCACCCGGATGCCGGTCTGCTTGAGCCGGGCGATGTCGTCGGCGTCGAGCTGGCAGTTGCGGAAGGCCGGGCCGTCGTACTTGACGAAGAACTCGATGTTCGCGGCCCGGTCGACCGTCATCGGTTGGAAGTCGACGCCCGGTTCCATCTCCAGCGTGGTCAGGTCGATGCCGCTGAGTGCCGCCATCTGCTTCATGGCGGGGCCCCAACCGTCGTTGTGGTAGGCGCGTTCGGCCGCGGCCACCCCCCGTACGACCCGCTCGCGGGTGGCCGCCGGCAGCAGTCGCAGGGTGGGGGCCTCGTGGGCGACCAGGGTGCGGACCTGCTCCGGGTGGCGCAGCGAGAGATAGAGCCCGATCGCCGCACCGTAGCCGGAGCCGAGCACGTGGGCCGGCTGGTCGGTGAGGTGGGCGAGCAGGGCGCTCGCGTCGTCGGCATGGGTCTCCATGGTCAACGCTGCGGGTGGCCCGTCGAGTTTGCTGCGGGACAGGCCGCGCCGGTCGTAGGTCACCACCGTGTACCGGTCGGCGAGTTGCTGTACGAGATAGCTGGTCCGGCCGGCGTCACCCTCACCGGCCTGGAGGACCAGCAACACCGGCCCCTGGCCCTGGACCTCGTAATACAGACGTGCTCCGGGTACGCCAAAGGTCCCGGCATCGACATCGTCGGCCACGATCGCGTCCACTGAATCCCCTCCGTTGCGCACTCGGAACGTGTGACGGTTCGACGCTAGACAGAGGGCCTAGAACGCATCTAAAACGGCACTTCACTCCAGCCAGGTCGGCTTCTCCAGCAGGGTGAGGACGGCGGCGGAGCAGAGCCATCCCGGGCCCTGGGAGACCAGCAGGAGGTGGTCGCCGGGGTGGACCTGCCCGGTGTCGAGCAGGTGGTCCAGTGAGATGACCAGGTCGGCGGCGCCGACGTGGCCGACCGACCGGCCATAGTCCCATGTCGATAGAGACACGTCGATGCCGAGCGGGCCGAGGGTGGTGAACTCGGTCATCCGGGCGTCCTCGTTGATGGTGATCACCCGGGCCAGGTCGGCGACGTTGAGGTCCGCGTCGACCAGCGCCCGGCGGATGATGCCGACGTCGAACTCGCTGAGGCTCTCCACGGCCCGGGCCAGCGGCATCTCGTCGTCGGTGAAGGCGGCCGCCCGCGCGGTCATCGACACCTGTTCGGCGCTCTGCTCGACCGGCGGGGTCAACGGGCCGTCGCCGCGGTGCCACCGTTCCAGCCCGGGCAGGGTGCCGGAACAGATCGACCGGACCTCGGCGAAGCCGGGTTCGGTGGTGACGACGGCCGCCGCCGCACCGTCGGCGAGGATGTACGAGTCGCCGAAGCCGTGCCACCTGTCGACCAGCGGCGTCTCGAAGTTCTGGGCGGTGGTCAGCAGAGCCACGGCGAGTTCGGCCACGCCGGTGAGCTGCCCGACGGCGATCTCCAGCGCGGCGAGCAGCCCGTTGCAGCCCTGCCGGATCTCCAGGGAGCCGGCGCCGGCGACACCCAGCTCACGCAGGATGTAGCCGGGTGGGTAGGAGCCCTCGGGCCCCTGGTAGTAGACGCTCGCGTGGATGTGCGACTCGACGTCGGCGGTCCCGGCCGAGGACCGTTCCAGCGCGGTCCGGGCGGCCAGCACCGCCATGTCGAGGGCGGGCAGTTTCGTCGAGATGTGCGTCCCGGTCAGGCCGCTCGCCTCGAAGACCTCCGCCCGGTACCGGCCGTCCGCGACCGCGTCCTCGGCGCTCACCCAGTCGGGTAGGTGGTGGCCGATCCCGTCGAGATAGACACCTTCGACTCGCACGGGGTCCCTCCATTCTTCAGCTGTGTTCCGCCGCAGGCCGGCGGATCGTCAGTAGCCGAGCAGTTCCTGCCTGAGGTGACGCACCAGGGCGTCGGGGGTGGAGTGGTCGAAGACCACCGTGGGCGCGAGCCGCAGGTCCGTCTCCGTGCTGATCAGGTTGCGGACCGTCAGGGCGGACAGCGAGTCGAACCCGGCGTCCCGGAACCGCCGGTCCCGTTCGACGGTTTCGGCCGACGCCAGGCCGAGCACCGCCGCGACGTTGCGGCGTACCAGCTCCAGCAGGATCTGGTCCCGGTCGCCCTCGGGCGCGAGCACCAGCCGCTGCTTGAGGCCGGCCGGGGCGTCGGCGACGGCCCGTGCGGTGCGGCGGGTGCCGGCCGGGGCCAACGACCGCAGCAGCGCCGGGGCGTCGGGGGACCGCGACCAGGCGCCGGCCCCGGCCGCGACGACCAGTGACCCGCCGACGCGGCAGGCCGCCTCGACGAGGACGAGCTCGTCGGGTGACAGGTCCCCGGCGGGCCGTTCCCGCAGCAGCGCGACGGTCGGGGTGGCGCTGGTGACCGTCGCGTCGGGGTGGTCCAGCCGGACCACGGTGGTGGCTGCGTCCCCGCTGCCGTCGCCGGCCTCGATCCCGCACCCGCGCAGGAAGGCCACGGTCGCCCCGCGCGCCGCCGACGCGCCGCCGGTGACCAGCACCGGCCCGGTGACGTCGGGCGGCGTCGCGTCGTCCACCGGGACGGTGACCCGGGCCAGGCGGGGCGTCAGCACCGTCCCGCGACGGACGACCAGGTGCGGTTCGGCCAGGGCGAGCGCCGTCGTCAGTGCCCGCCAGGACGCCTTGACGCCGTCCACCACGACGGTGTCGCCATGGGCGGGCGTCGCACCGGCCGGCACGGCACCGGCCGGCACGGCGGTGGCCGGCACGGCGGTGGCCGGCACGGCGGTGGCCGGCACGGCGGTGGCCGGCACCGCGGTGGCCGGCACCGCGGTGGCCGGCACCGCGGCGGTTCCGGTGGTGCCCGCCCGGCCACGGCGGCGGGGGGCCGCGGCGGTCGGGTCCGGGCGCAGGGTGACGAGGCGACTGGTCTCCCAGGGGCTGTCGGCCGACGGCGCGGGGTCGGTGTCGCTGAGCAGGATGACGTCCGGACGGGCCGCGCCGGCTTCGACCGCGGCGGTGAGCGCGGCCAGGTCGGGGTACGCCTCGGCGTAGGTGTCCGCCGACATCAGCCCGGCGCGGGCCCGCAGGGGATCGGCGCCGACGACGACCATCGTCGGCGGCGACGGCGGGGTGGCCGGCGTGGACACCGGGACCCACTCCACCCGGAACAGGCCGTCCTGGGCGGCGGCGCTCGCGGTCCGGACCTCACCGGTCGGGCAGGGGCGGGTGGTGACGGCGGCGATCGTCGCCACCGGGGAACCGGTCGTGTCGGCGACGGTGACCTGCCCCGACGCGGCACGGTGCACCCGCAGCACGGTCGCGCCCACCGCCCGCAGGGTCACGCCGCGCAACTCGGCCAGCCGGGACGGCGCGTCGGCCGGGTCGTCGACGGCCCGCAGTGCGGCGTCCAGCAGGACCGGGTGCAGTCCGAATTGGTCCGCCTCGGCGCGCTGCCGGTCGGGCAGCCGGACCTCGGCGAAGACCTCACCGTCGCGCCGCCAGCGCGCGACACCGTCGGCGGCGGGCTCTCCGGTCGCGGCCGGCGGCGGCCACACCGTCAGGTCGACACCCGGCGACGGTACGCCGGCGGCGAGCGTGCCGGAGGCGTGGCAGCGCCAGGGCGCTCCGGCCGGGGTGTCCGCCCGTCGGGCGTGGATGCTCAGCGGCCGGCGGGCGTCGTCCCCCGGTGCGCCGATCTCCACCCGCAGGTGGACAGCCGCCCGGGCCGGCACGGTCAACGGCTCGTGCAGGGTCAGGGCGTCGACGTGGTCGAGCCCGACGTCGTCGCCGGCCTTCAGCGCCAGGTCGAGCAGGGCGGTGCCGGGCAGTACGACGGTGTCCCCGACGGTGTGGGCGGCCAGCCAGGGCAGGCCGGCCAGGGAGACGGTGCCGGTCAGCACCACCCCGCCGGAGCCGGGCAGTTCCACCGGGGCGCCGAGCAGCGCATGGTCGCCACGATCGGTGGTGACGCCGGACGGGGTGGTCTTGAGCCAGTAGTGCTCGTGCTGGAAGGGGTAGGTGGGCAGGTCGACCCGGACAGCCTCCGGAACGACCCGACCCCAATCAACCTCCACCCCCGCAACAAACGCCTCACCCAACGACAACAACACCCGACCCACACCACCCTCACCCCGACGCAACGTCGGCACCACCACACCACCCGAA
>NZ_JBEZFY010000033.1:0-5380 GCF_040649765.1 Micromonospora sp. NPDC048894
CGAAAAACAGCATCACACTCCCACAACTCCCGACCCATACCCCACCACTGAGACCCCTGACCCGGAAACACAAACACCGTCCCACCCGACACCACCCGACCGGAAACGGAACTCCCCGCAGCGGCCAACGCCGCGCCGGAACCCGATCCCACGGCCGCCAGACCGGAGACCAACTCGGCGCGCGAATTGCCGACGACCACTGCTCGGTGCTCCCACCGGGAACGTTCCCGCACCAGTCCGGAAGCAATTCCGGCCAGCGATTCGCCGCGCTCGACGAGCCCGGCCAACCGCACCGCCTGGGCCCGCAACGCCTCCGCCGACCGCGCCGACAACACCAACGGCACCGGCCCCGCCGGCTCGTCGCCCGTAACCACGACCGGCTCCGGCACCGACTCCAGGATCACGTGCGCGTTGGTGCCGCTGATCCCGAACGACGACACGCCCGCCCGACGCGGCCCGTCACCGTCCCACATCCGCGCCTCGGTGAGCAGCTCCACCGTTCCCGACGACCAGTCCACGTGCGTGGTCGGCTCGTCGACGTGCAGCGTCTTCGGCATCACCCCGGCTCGCATGGCCAGGACGGTCTTGATGACGCCGGTGATCCCCGCCGCCGCCATCGTGTGACCGATGTTCGACTTCAGGGAGCCGAGGAACAGCGGACGCTCCGCGGAATGCTCCCGACCATACGTCGCCAACAACGCCTGCGCCTCAATCGGATCACCCAACCTCGTCCCCGTACCATGCGCCTCCACCACATCCACCTCACCCGCCGACAACCCCGCACTCGCCAACGCCTGACGAATCACCCGCTCCTGCGACGGACCATGCGGAGCCGTCAGACCATTCGACGCACCGTCCTGATTCACCGCACTACCCCGCACCAGAGCCAACACCCGGTGCCCGTTCCGACGCGCGTCCGACAACCGCTCCAACACGACGACCCCGACACCCTCACCCCAGCCCGTGCCGTCCGCCGACGACGAGAACGCCTTGCAGCGGCCGTCCACCGACAGACCGCGCTGCCGCGAGAACTCGACGAACATGCCGGGGGTCGCCATCACCGACACCCCACCGGCCAGCGCCAACGACACCTCACCCGACCGCAACGCCCCCACCGCCTGGTGCAACGCCACCAACGACGACGAACACGCCGTGTCCACAGTCACCGCCGGGCCCTGCAGGCCCAGCGCGTAGGCGACGCGCCCGGAGATGACGCTCGTGGACCTCCCGGTGAGCCGCAGCCCGTCCAGGCCCTCGGACACCTCGTGCAGCGGTGAGCCGTAGTCCTGGGCGAGCGCGCCGACGAAGACCCCCGTGGCCGAGCCACTCAGGGCCTCCGGCACGATCCCGGCCCGCTCGAGCGCCTCCCACGAGGTCTCCAGCAGCAGCCGCTGCTGCGGGTCCATCGCCAGCGCCTCGCGGGGCGAGATGCCGAAGAAGCCGGCGTCGAACTCCCCCGCCTCCGGCAGGAACCCGCCGTCGAGCACGTAGGTCTTGCCAGGGCGGTCCGGGTCGGCGTCGAAGAGGTCGACGAGGTCCCAGCCGCGGTCGTTGGGCGGTTCGCCGATCGCGTCGCCGCCGGTGGTCAGCAACTCCCACAGCTCGTCCGGTGAACCCACGCCGCCGGGCAGCCGGCAGGCCATGCCGACGATCGCGACGTGGTCGTCGTCGGTCGCGGTCCGGGTGGGCAGCGGCGCGTCCGTCACCGCCGGCCGGCCGCCGAGCAGTTCGTCCCTGAGGTACGCCGCCACTGCGGTCGGGGTGGGGTGGTCGAACACCATGGTTGCGGAGAGCCGGCTGCCGGTGGCCGCGCTCAGCCGGTTACGCAGCTCCACCGAGGAGAGCGAGTCGAAGCCGAGGTCCTTGAACTTCGCCGGGGCCGGGACCTGGGCGGCGGAGGCGTGACCGAGCACCGCGGCGGCGGTCTGCCGGACCAGCTCGACCAGCAACTGGTCGCCTTCCGCGGTGGGCAGCGCGATGAGCTGTTCGGCCAGGGCGTTGCCCGTCACCCGGGCCGCCGCGACCCGACGCTCACGCCGACCCACCAGGCTGGTGAGCAGCTCCGGGACGGCACCGGCCGCCGGCGAGCGCAGGGCGTCGAGGGCGAGCCGGGCCGGGACGGCCGTCGGCCGGTCGGCGGTGAGCGCGGCGTCGAACAGGGCCAGGCCGTCCTCGACGGTCAGCGGGGCCAGGCCGAGGCGGGCGATCCGGGCCACGTCGATGTCACCGAGCTGCCCGGTCATCTCACTGCGCTGGTCCCAGAAGCCCCAGGCCAGGGCCGTCGCCGGGAGGCCCTCGGCACGGCGGGCGTGGGCCAGCTCGTCCAGGAACACGTTCGCCGCGGCGTAGTTGGCCTGGCTGGCGTTGCCGAGCAGACCCATGATGGAGGAGAAGAGGACGAACCCGGCCAGGTCACGGTGGCGGGTGGCCTCGTGCAGGTGCCACGCGGCGTCGGCCTTGGCACGCAGCACCGCCGCGACCCGCTCGTCGGTCAACGCGGGGACCAGGGCGTCGTCGAGCACCCCGGCGGTGTGCACCACGGCCGTCAACGGGTGCGCCGCCGGGACACCGGCCAGCAGGGCGTCCAGGGCGTCCCGGTCGGCCACGTCGACGGCGGCGACCTCGACCGTCGCCCCGAGTCCGGTGAGTTCGCCGACCAGCTCGGCGGCACCGGGGGCCGCCGGGCCACGGCGGCTGGCCAGCAGCAGGTGCCGCATGCCGTGGCGGGTGACCAGGTGGCGGGCGAGCAGGCCGCCGAGCGTACCGGTGCCCCCGGTGATCAGGACGGTGCCGTCGGGGTCCCAGGCGGCCGGTACGGTCAGCACCGCCTTGCCGATCTGGCGGGCCTGGCTGAGCTGGCGGAACGCGTCGGCGGCCGACCGGACGTCCCAGCACCTCGACGGCAGGTGGGTCAGCGTCCCCCGGGCGAAGCGGTCGACGATCTCGGTCAGGATGTGCTGGATCAGGTCCGGGTCCTGGCGACCGACCTCGATCAGGTCGAACGCCTGGTAACGGCGGCCGGGGTGGTCCACGGCGACCCGGTCCGGGTCACGCAGGTCGGTCTTGCCCATCTCGACGAACCGGCCGCCGTCGGCGAGCAGGCGCAACGACGCGTCGAGCAGGTCGCCGGCCAGGCTGTTCAACACGACGTCGACGCCACCCGGGGCAGCGGCCCGGAAGGTCGCCTCGAACCCGTCGGTACGCGACGAGGCGATCCGGTCGGCGGGGACGCCGAGGGCCCGTACCGCCGCCCATTTGGCGGGGCTGGCCGTGGCGTACACCGTTGCGCCGAGCTGGTGGGCCAACTGCACGGCGGCCATCCCGACGCCACCGGCTGCGGCGTGGATCAGCACCGACTCCCCGGCGCGTAGGCCGCCCAGGTGGACGAGTCCGTAGTAGGCGGTCGCGAAGACGATCGGTACCGCGGCGGCCTGGGCGTACGACCAACCGGCCGGGATCGGCACGAGCAGCCGGTGGTCCACGGTGGCGGTGCCGGCGAACGACTCCGCCACCATGCCCATCACCCGGTCCCCGGGCCGCAGGTCGGTGACCGCCGTGCCGGTCTCGGTCACCACACCGGCACCCTCGATGCCCATCCGGGCCTCGCCGGGGTAGACGCCGAGGGTGATCAGGACGTCACGGAAGTTCAGGCCGGCGGCCCGTACCGCGATCCGGACCTCGTGCGGGGCGAGGGCGGCCGACCCGGTGACCGGGGTCTGCCCCGCCACGATGGTGAGACCGTCCACGCTGCCCGACCCGGTGCCGTCCAGTCGCCAGTCGCCCCCGGACACCGGCAGCACGCCGGGGCGCACCGGGGCCAGCCGGGGCACCCGCAGCTCCCCGCCGCGGACGGCCAGTTCGGACCGGTCGGTGGCGAGGGCGGCCGGCAGCGCGGCCAGCGAACGGGGGTCGTCGTCCAGGTCGAGCAGGAGGAACCGGCCCGGGTTCTCGGTCCGCGCCGAGCGCAGCAGCCCCCAGGCGGTGGCCTGGGCCGGCGGGGACGCGGTCGTGCCCGCGTCGGTGGTGACCGCGTACCGGCTCACCACGGCGAGCCGGGCGTCGGCCAGGTCCTCGGTGGCGAGCCACTCCTGGGCCAGGGTGAGCGCCCAGCTGGCGGCACCGTGCGCCGCGTCGACGGCCGGGCCCTGCGGGGCGTCGGGCCGGGTCACCACGACGACGTCGACCTGCCGTCCGGCGGCCACCAGGGCGGGCAGATCGGCGTAGTGGTCGGCGTCGGTCAGCACCGCGCCCAGACCGAACGGGTCCGGCCCGAGCAGGGCGCACCGCAGCGGCGACGGGTCGACGGTGCCACCGGTGGGCTCGGTGACCCAGTCGAGGCCGTACAACGGGGGCGCGTCGGGCCGGGCGGCCGTGCCGAGTCGGGCCGGGTCGACCTCGCGGAAGGTCAACGACTCGACGGTGAGCACCGGCTGGCCGGCGCCGTCGGCGGCGGTCAGGGTGATCGCCCCGGTCGTGGTGGGACGCAGCGACAGCCGCAGCATCGAGGCCCCGGCGGCGGCGAGCGTGACGCCCTGCCAGGCGAACGGCAACCGCAGGTCGTCCCTGCCGGCCAGCCGGTCACGGATGAGCACCGCGTGCAGCGCCGCGTCCAGCAGCGCCGGGTGCAGGCCGAAGCAGGCGGCGTCGGCGTGGGCCGCCTCCGGGAGCAGCACGTCGGCGAACACCTCGTCACCGCGCTGCCACATCGCGGTCAGCCCCTGGAAGGTGGGACCGTAGCGGTAGCCGCCGTCGGCCAGTTCGTCGTACGCGTCGCGCACGTCCACGGCGGTGGCTCCCTGGGGCGGCCACACCGCAGGGTGCGCCGGGGCGTCGGGGTCGGGGGATTCGGGGGCCAGCGTGCCGGTGGCGTGGCAGGTCCAGGCGGTACCAAGATCGACGTCGGCGGCCCGGGAGTGGATGCTCATCTCGCGGCGACCGTCCCCGGCCGGCTCGTCGATCTCCACCCGGACGTGCACCGGCGTGCGGTCGGTCAGCACCAGGGGCGCCTGGAGGGTCAGCTCGTCGACGTGGTCGCAGCCGACCTCGTCGCCCGCACGCAGCGCCATCTCGACGAACGCGGTGCCGGGCAGCAGCACGGTGTCGCCGACGGCGTGCTCGGCCAGCCAGGGCTGGGCGGCGAGGGAGAGGGTGCCGGTGAGCCCGGTGACGGCGCTGCCGGCCAGCTCGACGACCGCGCCGAGCAGCGGGTGGGTGACGGCGGTCAGACCGGCGTGCGAGACGTCGGCCCCGCCGGGTGCGGTCGGGTTCAGCCAGTAGTGGCGGCCCTGGAAGGGGTAGGTGGGCAGGTCGACCCGGACAGCCTCCGGAACGACCCGACCCCAATCAACCTCCACCCCCGCAACAAACGCCTCACCCAACG
>NZ_JBEZFY010000034.1:0-3223 GCF_040649765.1 Micromonospora sp. NPDC048894
GTGGGGGGTTGTTTGGTGTTTGTTCAGAGTTGCACAGTGGACGCGTAGCAGCCTTGTAAGCAAGTCCTCGGCCTATTAGTACCGGTCAACTGAACCCGTTACCGGGCTTACATTTCCGGCCTATCAACCCAGTCGTCTAGCTGGGGGCCTTACCCCCACAAAGTGGGGTGGGATACCTCATCTTGAAGCAGGCTTCCCGCTTAGATGCTTTCAGCGGTTATCCCTTCCGAACGTAGCTAACCAGCCGTGCCCCTGGCGGGACAACTGGCACACCAGAGGTTCGTCCGTCCCGGTCCTCTCGTACTAGGGACAGCCCTTCTCAAGTATCCTACGCGCACGGCGGATAGGGACCGAACTGTCTCACGACGTTCTAAACCCAGCTCGCGTACCGCTTTAATGGGCGAACAGCCCAACCCTTGGGACCTGCTACAGCCCCAGGATGCGACGAGCCGACATCGAGGTGCCAAACCATCCCGTCGATATGGACTCTTGGGGAAGATCAGCCTGTTATCCCCGGGGTACCTTTTATCCGTTGAGCGACACCGCTTCCACTCGCAAGTGCCGGATCACTAGTCCCGACTTTCGTCCCTGCTCGACCTGTCAGTCTCACAGTCAAGCTCCCTTGTGTACTTGCACTCAACACCTGATTGCCAACCAGGCTGAGGGAACCTTTGGGCGCCTCCGTTACCCTTTAGGAGGCAACCGCCCCAGTTAAACTACCCACCAGACACTGTCCCTGAACCGGATAACGGTCCGAAGTTAGATACCCAAATCAACCAGAGTGGTATTTCAAGATTGCCTCCACCCATACTGGCGTACAGGTTTCACCGGCTCCCACCTATCCTACACAAGCCCATTCAGATACCAATGTCAAGCTATAGTAAAGGTCCCGGGGTCTTTCCGTCCTGCCGCGCGTAACGAGCATCTTTACTCGTAATGCAATTTCGCCGGGCCTGTGGTTGAGACAGTGGGGAAGTCGTTACGCCATTCGTGCAGGTCGGAACTTACCCGACAAGGAATTTCGCTACCTTAGGATGGTTATAGTTACCACCGCCGTTTACTGGCGCTTAAGTTCTCCGCTTCGCCCCGAAGAGCTAACAGGTCCCCTTAACGTTCCAGCACCGGGCAGGCGTCAGTCCATATACATCGAATTACTTCTTCGCATGGACCTGTGTTTTTAGTAAACAGTCGCTTCCCCCTGCTCTCTGCGGCCATACAACGCTCCACCCGCACGGGGCTTCACGTCTCCGGCCCCCCTTCTCCCTAAGTTACGGGGGCAATTTGCCGAGTTCCTTAACCACAGTTCGCCCGATCGCCTCGGTATTCTCTACCTGACCACCTGTGTCGGTTTGGGGTACGGGCCGCTAAGAACTCGCTAGAGGCTTTTCTCGGCAGCATAGGATCACTGACTTCACCTGAATCGGCTCGGCATCACGTCTCAGCCCTCATGTGTCGCGGATTTGCCTACAACACGGCCTACACGCTTACCCCGGCACAACCACCGGCCGGGCTCAGCTACCTTCCTGCGTCACCCCATCGCTTGACTACTACCCACCAGGTTCCTGCGCTCCCCGTTCTCAGTCCGAAGACCTCCAACAGTTCGGGCAGTTAGCACAATAAGGTTCATCACGGGCGCTCTTTCGCGGGTACGGGAATATCAACCCGTTGTCCATCGACTACGCCTCTCGGCCTCGCCTTAGGTCCCGACTCACCCAGGGCGGATTAGCCTGGCCCTGGAACCCTTGGTCATCCGGCGGAAGGGTTTCTCACCCTTCTTTCGCTACTCATGCCTGCATTCTCACTCGTGCCGCGTCCACAACTGGGTCACCCCGCTGCTTCACCCCCGGCACGACGCTCCCCTACCCACCCACACACCTGCACACCCCATCAAGGAGATGCGAAGTAAAATGTGAGTGCCACAGCTTCGGCGGTGTGCTTGAGCCCCGCTACATTGTCGGCGCGGAACCACTTGACCAGTGAGCTATTACGCACTCTTTAAAGGGTGGCTGCTTCTAAGCCAACCTCCTGGTTGTCTATGCGACCCCACATCCTTTTCCACTTAGCACACGCTTAGGGGCCTTAGCTGGTGATCTGGGCTGTTTCCCTCTCGACTACGAAGCTTATCCCCCGCAGTCTCACTGCCGCGCTCTCACTTACCGGCATTCGGAGTTTGGCTGATTTCGGTAAGCTTGTGGGCCCCCTAGACCATCCAGTGCTCTACCTCCGGCAAGAAACACGCGACGCTGCACCTAAATGCATTTCGGGGAGAACCAGCTATCACGGAGTTTGATTGGCCTTTCACCCCTAACCACAGGTCATCCCCCAACTTTTCAACGTTGGTGGGTTCGGCCCTCCACGCGGTCTTACCCGCGCTTCAGCCTGCCCATGGCTAGATCACTCCGCTTCGGGTCTAGAACATGCGACTACGACGCCCTATTCAGACTCGCTTTCGCTACGGCTCCCCCACACGGGTTAACCTCGCCACATGCCACTAACTCGCAGGCTCATTCTTCAAAAGGCACGCCGTCACCCCGCAAGGCTCCGACGGATTGTAGGCGAACGGTTTCAGGTACTATTTCACTCCCCTCCCGGGGTACTTTTCACCATTCCCTCACGGTACTCGTCCGCTATCGGTCACCAGGAAGTATTTAGGCTTACCAGGTGGTCCTGGCAGATTCACGGCAGATTTCAGGGGTCCGCCGCTACTCGGGAACACCCACAGAAGGTCAGCAACTTTCACCTACCGGACTCTCACCGTCTACGGTCAGCCATTCCAGACTGTTCGACTAGCCACTGACTTGATAACTTCTCGAACAAGTGTCAGCTTGTTCAGCAGGGTCCCACAACCCCGACCACGCAACCCCTGACAGGTATCACACGCAACCGGTTTAGCCTCAATCCGCTTTCGCTCGCCACTACTCACGGAATCACTAAATTGTTTTCTCTTCCTACGGGTACTGAGATGTTTCACTTCCCCGCGTTCCCCCCATACACCCTATGTGTTCAGGTGCAGGTGACACCACATGACTGGTGCCAGGTTTCCCCATTCGGACACCCTGGGATCACAGCTTGGTTGACAGCTCCCCCAGGCCTATCGCGGCCTCCCACGTCCTTCATCGGCTCCTGGTGCCAAGGCATCCACCGTTCGCCCTTGACAACTTGACCACAAAGATGCTCGCGTCCACTGTGCAATTCTCAACAAACAACCAACCCACAACCCACA
>NZ_JBEZFY010000035.1:0-4628 GCF_040649765.1 Micromonospora sp. NPDC048894
CGAAAACTCCACAAACGTCTCCGGCGTCGCCATCACCGTCACCCCACCAGCCAACGCCAGATCACACTCACCCGACCGCAACGCCTGACCCGCCAAGTGCATCGCCACCAACGACGACGAACACGCGGTGTCCACGGTGACGGCGGGGCCTTCGAGGCCGAGGGTGTAGGCGATCCGCCCGGAGACGACGCTGCCGGCGCTGTGCCCGGTCACATAGTCGTGGTACATCAGGCCGGCGAAGACGCCGGTGGCGGAGCCGCGTACCGAGGAGGGGTCGATGCCGGCCCGCTCGAACGCCTCCCAGGAGACCTCCAGCAGTTGCCGCTGCTGCGGGTCCATCAGCACGGCCTCGCGGGGTGAGATGCCGAAGAAGGCCGGGTCGAAGCCGGCCGCGCCGGGCAGGAACCCACCCTGGTCGGCGTAGCTGGTGTCGGGGCGGACGCCGGTCGGGTCGTAGAGCCGGGCCAGGTCCCAACCCCGGTCGGTCGGGAAGCCGTCGATGGCGTCGACGCCGTCCGCGACTAGCCGCCACAGGTCCTCCGGGGAGGACACCCCGCCGGGGTAGCGGCAGGCCATCCCGACGATCGCCACCGGGTCGTCACCGATCGTGGTGGTGGCGGTCTGCCGGGCCTGCGGTACGTCGAGTGCGCCGCTCAGCTCACCGTGCAGGAACTCGGCGAGGGCGACGGGCGTCGGGTAGTCGAAGATCAGGGTGGCCGGGAGCCGCAGGCCCGCCGCAGTGGAGAGCGCGTTGCGCAGCTCGACGGCGGTGAGCGAGTCGAAGCCGAGGCTCTGGAAGGTGCGGTCCGCCTCGACCGCGTCCGGCCCGGCGAGACCGAGCACGGCGGCGACGTGGGTGTGCACCAGGTGCCGGACGGCACCGGCGCGCTCCTGCTCCGGCAGGCCGGTCAACCAGTCGCTGCCCGACCGGTCGACGGTGCTGGCGGCGGTGGCCGTGCGCCGGGTCGGCCCGGTCAGGGCGCGCAGCACCGGGGGCAACCGGTCGCCGAGGGTACGCAGCGTCGGCACGTCGAGCCGGGCCGGGACGAGGGTGGCCGACCCGCCGGCTACCGCGGCGTCGAGCAGGGCCAACCCGTCGGCGGTGGACAACGGCAGCACCCCACCCCGGGACATCCGCTCCCGGTCGGTGTCGGCGAGTCCTTCGGTCATCGTGGAGCCTTCGCCCCACAGTCCCCAGGCCAACGACACCCCTGGCAGCCCGGCGGCCCGCCGGGTGACCGCGAGCGCGTCGAGGTGGGCGTTCGCCGCCGCGTAGTTGCCCTGCCCCGGCGCACCCAGCACCCCGGACAGCGAGGAGAACAGCACGAACGCCGACAGGTCCCGACCCCGGGTCAGCTCGTCGAGCAGCGTCGCGGCGTCCACCTTGGGCCGCAGCACCGCCGAGACCCGGTCCGGGGTCAACGACGACACCACGCCGTCGTCGAGCACCCCGGCGGTGTGCACCACCGCCGACAGGTCCGGCACGTCGGCCAGGGCGGCGGTCAGCTGGTCACGGTCGGCCACGTCGCAGGCGACCAGGTCGACCCGGGCACCGGAACCAGTCAGTTCGGCGACGAGGTCGTCGGCGCCGGCCGCCGCCGTACCGCTGCGCGACAGCAGCAACAACCGGGACACCCCGTGTGCCGTGACCAGGTGCCGGGCCACCGCCGCGCCGAGCGCACCTGTCGCACCGGTGACCAGCACCGTGCCGGTGCCGTAGAGCGGGGCGTCCGACGGCGTCACCGGCAAGGGACGCCTGACGATCCGGGGCACCCGGACGATGCCGTCGCGGATCGACACCTGCGGGTCGCCGGCAGCCAGGGCCGCCGGGAGGATGTCGTCGAGCCGGTCGGTGTCCGCGTCGACGAGGAGGATGCGGTCGGGGTTCTCCGCCTGCGCGGAGCGCAGCAACCCCCAGACCGCCGCGCCCGCCAGGTCGGTCACGTCGTCACCGACGGCGTGCCGGGTAAGGACGACGAGCGGGGCGCGGTCCTCCCCGGCCAGCCAGCGCTGGGCGATCCCCAGCACCCGGTGCACCTCGGCGTGTACGTCGTCGGTGCCTCCGGCGCGCAGCACCACCAGCTCGGCCGCGCCGTCGGCGGTCGCCGTGCCACCACCCGGTAGGGCGGTCGGGGTGTGCCTGTCACCGGTTCCCCCGGCGGCGGTCGCGGAGGTGGCGTCGCCGGCACGGGCGGTGTCGGGGTGCCACGCCCAGGCGGGGGCGGTGTCCGTCGGGGTGACGGCGACGGGCTGCCAGTCGAGGCCGAACAGCGCGTCGGCGACGCCGGTCCCGGCGGTGACCTGCACCGGGCGGAGCACCAGCGACCGTACGGTGGCCACGGGTGCGCCGACCGCGTCGGCGACCGCGATCCGTACCCCGGTGCCGGCGGGGGTGAGCCGGACCCGGAGGCTGGTCGCGCCGGTGGCGTGCAGTGCCACTCCCGACCAGGCGAACGGCAGTCCCCGGGGGGTGTCGCCGTCGGCGCGGGTGAGGACGTGCAGGCCGGCGTCGAAGAGGGCCGGGTGCAGGCCGTAGCCGTCGGTCTGCGTACCGTCGGGGAGGTCGACCTCGGCGAAGAGTTCGTCGCCGGCCCGCCAGGCGCGGCGCAGACCCTGGAAGACCGGGCCGTAGTCGAGCCCGCCACTGGCGAGGTCGTCGTAGAGGCCGGCCAGCGGCAGCGGTTCGGCATCGGCGGGGGGCCACGCGGTGAGCGCGACGCCGGGGGTGTCCCCGGTGGTGAGGACGCCGGTGGCGTGCCGGGTCCAGGGGGCGTCGTCGCGGTCCCGGGAGTGCACCAGGACGGCGCGGCGGCCGGTCGGGTCGGGCGTCTCCACGGCTACCTGTACCTCGACGCTGCCGGCGGCGGGGACGACGAGCGGCGCGTGCAGGGTCAACTCGTCGAGCAGGCCGACGCCGACCTGGTCACCGGCGTGGATGGCGAGTTCGACCAGGCCGGTGCCGGGGAACACGGCAGTGCCGCCGACGGCGTGGTCGGCCAGCCACGGGTGGGTGTGCAGCGACCAGCGGCCGGTGAAGACGACACCGTCGGTGTTGGCCAGCGGCACGGCGGCGTCGAGCAGCGGGTGGGTGGCGGCGAGCAGGCCGGCACCGACCAGGGCCGGGTCGTAGAGCCAGTAGTGCTGGCGTTGGAAGGCGTAGGTGGGCAGGTCGACCTGCCGGGCGGTGGGGTGGATGGCCGCCCAGTCGAGGTCGACGCCGGTGGTCCACGCCTGCGCCATCCCGGCCGCGTACGCCTCGACCTGCTCACGCTTGCGGCGCTGGAGCGGGATCGCGGTGGCGTCCTCGACGCAGTCGGCGACCATCGCGGTCAGCACACTGTCCGGCCCGATCTCCACGAACCGCGTCACCCCACGGGCCGCCAGAGCGGCCACCGCGTCAGCGAACCGCACGGTCCCCCGCACCTGACCCTGCCAGTACCCGACCGAACCCAACTCCTCGTCGGTGGCAAGATCACCGGTCGCGGTCGACACCAACGGAACGGTCGCCGGACTGGCGGTGACCCCGTCGAGGACCTGCCCGTACTCGGCGAGCATCGGGTCCATCAGATGCGAATGGAACGCATGCGACACCCGCAACCGACGCGTCTTCACCTCAAGGGAGGCTTCCAACGCCGCGACCTGCTCCTCCGTCCCCGACACGACCACCGCACGAGGACCGTTCACCGCCGCCACGTCCACGTCACCCAGATCCAACTCCGCCAACGGGGCGGCGATCGCCAACATCGCCCCACCGGCCGGAAGGGCCTGCATCAGACCACCACGCGCCGCCACCACCCGACACGCATCCGCCAGCGACCACACCCCCGCGACATGCGCGGCGGCAAGTTCACCGATCGAATGACCCGCCACGAAGTCCGGCTTGAGACCCCACGACTCCGCCAGACGGAACAACGCCACCTCAACCGCGAACAACGCCGGCTGCGTCCAGCCGGTCTGGTCCAGGAGACCGTCCGGGTCGGTGAACATCACCTCCCGCAGATCACCACCCAGCAACGGCCCGAACGCCACACACACCTCATCCAGAGCCTGCGCGAACACCGGGAAAGCCGCCGCCAGGTCACGACCCATCCCCACCCGCTGCGCACCCTGACCGGTGAACAGCACGGCGGTGCGTCCGGTGGTGAGGTGGCCGTGCACGCCCTGGCCGGCGGCGAGCGCGCGGAGACCGGCGACACCGTCCGCGACGGCCACGCCCCGGTGTTCCAGCGCCGCCCGGCCGGTGCCGAGGGTCAACGCGACGTCGGCGGGGTGCAGGTCGGCGGTGGTGAGGAAGTCGGCGAGGCGGGCCGCCTGGGCGGCGAGGCCGGTGGCGGAACGGCCGGAGACCGGCCAGAGCGACACCGGAGCGTCCGCCAGGGCGGTCACCGTCGTGGCGGACGGTACGGCCGCCGGCGCGGCGGCGGGGGCCTGCTCCAGGATCAGGTGGGCGTTGGTGCCGCTGATGCCGAACGACGACACCGCCGCCCGACGCGGACGACCGTCGGCGGGCCACTCGACCGCCTCAGTCGCCAACCGCACCTCACCCGCCGACCAGTCCACGTGCGGACTCGGCGCATCCACGTGCAACGTCCGCGGCACCACCCCGTACCGCATCGCCAACACCATCT
>NZ_JBEZFY010000036.1:0-4430 GCF_040649765.1 Micromonospora sp. NPDC048894
CCACACTCATTGACCCGCTCCGCAAACACCGGAGACGAATCCAACAACTCCACCGCCATCCCCACCCACTGCGAACCCTGCCCCGGGAACACGAACACCGTGCCGCCCTGGAGCACGCCGGGGGCGGTGCCGTTGCCGGCGAACGCCCGCGCCCCGGCGACGAAGTCGCGCCGGTCGCCGACGATCACCGTGCGCCGGTCGAGCAGCGCCCGCCCGGTCGCCAGCGCGTACGCGAGGTCACCGGCCTTGACGGACTCGTCGCCCGCGACGTCGGCCACCCGGGCGGCCTGCTCCCGCAGGGCCTGGTCGGTGCGGGCCGACAGCACCCAGGGCAGCAGCTCCGGCTCGGGAGCGTCGACCGGGGGCTCGTCGGCCGGGGGCGCCTGTTCGAGGATGACGTGGGCGTTGGTGCCGCTGATGCCGAACGACGACACGCCCGCCCGACGCGGCCGCTCCAGTGCCGGCCACGGCTGCGTCTCGGTGAGCAGCCGGACCGCCCCGGCCGACCAGTCCACCTGCGGGGTGGGCTCGTCCACGTGCAGGGTGCGGGGCAGCACCCCGTTGCGCATCGCCAGCACCATCTTGATCACACCGGCGACGCCGGCCGCGCCCTGGGTGTGGCCGATGTTCGACTTCACCGAGCCGAGCCAGAGCGGCCGGTCCCCGGGCCGTTCCTGCCCGTAGGTGGCCAGCAGCGCCTGCGCCTCGATCGGGTCACCGAGGGTGGTGCCGGTGCCGTGCGCCTCGACGGCGTCCACCTCGGTCGCCGGGATGCCACCGGCCGCCGCCAGGGCCTGCCGGATCACCCGCTGCTGCGAGGGGCCGTTCGGCGCGGTCAACCCGTTGGACGCGCCGTCCTGGTTGATCGCCGAACCCCGTACCACGGCGAGGACGTGGTGACCGTTGCGTTCGGCGTCGGAGAGGCGCTCCAGCAGCAGCATGCCGACACCCTCGGACATCGCCGTGCCGTCCGCGCCGGCTGCGAAGGACTTGCACCGGTGGTCGGTGGCCAGGCCCCGCTGGAGGCTGAACTCGATGAACGTGTCCGGGGTGGACATGACGGTGACGCCACCGGCCAGTGCGAGCGTGCACTCGCCGGAGCGCAGCGCCTGCACGGCCAGGTGGATCGCGACCAGCGACGACGAGCACGCGGTGTCGACGCTGACCGCCGGCCCCTCCAGGCCGAGGGTGTAGGCGATGCGGCCGGACGCGACGCTTGCCATGCTGCCGTTGCCCAGGTAACCGGCGAGTTCCTCGGGCACCTCGGGCAGCCGGCTGGCGTAGTCGTGGTACATGACCCCGGCGAAGACACCGGTGAGGCTGCCGCGCAGCGAGTTCGGGTCGATGCCGGCCCGCTCCAGCGCCTCCCACGAGGTTTCCAGCAGCAACCGCTGCTGCGGGTCCATCGCGACCGCCTCACGCGGGCTGATCCCGAAGAAGTCGGGGTCGAAGTCGGCCGCGTCGTAGAGGAAACCACCCTCCATGGCGTACGTCTTGCCGGTCCGGCCGGGCTCCGGGTCGTACATGCCGGCGAGGTCCCAGCCCCGGTCGGTGGGGAACGGGGTGATCGCGTCGGTGCCGTCGGCAAGCAGTCGCCACAGGTCCTCGGGGGTGCGGACCCCGCCGGGGAAGCGGCAGCTCATCGCCACGATGGCGACGGGTTCGTCGTCGGCGACGGGGGTGGCCACGGTCGGGGCCTGCGGGGTGGCCGCGCCGAGGATCCTGGTGTGCAGGTAGTCGGCGAGCGCGGTCGGGTTGGGGTAGTCGAAGACCAGGGTCGCCGGCAGCCGCAGCCCGGTGGCGGTGTTGAGCTTGTTGCGCAGCTCCACGGCGGCCAGCGAGTCGAAGCCGAGTTCCCGGAACGCCCGGGACGGCTCGACGGTGGCCGGGCTGTCGTGGCCGAGCACCCCGGCCACGTTGCCCCGGACCAGGTCGAGCAGGAGCCGCCGCTGGTCGGCGTCGGCGAGGCCGAGCAGTTGCCGGTGCAGTGCCGAACCGCCGACCGGCGTCGGGCCGGTGCCGGCGGCGCGGCGGGCCGGGAGCCGGACCAGGCCCCGGAACAGGGCCGGGAGCTGCTGACCCTGGGCGCGCAGCGCGGCGGTGTCCAGCCGGATCGGCACCAGCAGCGGCTCGTCGGTGGCGACCGCCGCGTCGAGCAGGGCGAGACCCTGGTCGGTGCTGATCCCGAGCACGCCGGAACGGGCCATCCGGGCCACGTCGGCGTCGCCGAGGTGCGCGGTCATCCCGCTGCGTTCCTCCCAGAAACCCCAGGCCAGGGAGACCGCCGGCAGGCCGAGCGCCCGCCGGTGCGCGGCCAGGGCGTCGACGAAGACGTTCGCGGCGGCATAGTTGCCCTGCCCGGAGCCGTCGACCACGCCGGCGGCCGAGGAGAACAGCACGAACGCGGACAGCTCGCGGTCCCGGGTGAGGTCGTGCAGGTGCCAGGCCGGGGTGGCCTTGGCCCGCCACACGGTGTCGAGCTGCGCGTCGGTGAACGCCGCGACGGTGCCGTCGTCCAACGCGCCGGTGGTGTGCGCGACGGCGGTCAACGCCGGGATGCCGTCCAGCAGGGCGGCGACGGCGTCCCGGTCGGCCAGGTCGGCGGCCACCACCTCGACGGAGGCACCCAACGCCACCAACTCGTCCCGCAACTCCACCGCGCCCGGCGCGGTCAACCCACGCCGCGAGGTCAGCACCAGGTCCCGCACCCCGTGCACCTCCACCAGGTGCCGGGCCACCAGCGCGCCCAGCACACCGGTGCCACCGGTCACCAGCACGGTGCCGTCGGCCCGCCACGGCTGCGCCGTGGTGCTCGCGCGCGCCAGACGCGGCACCCGCACCTGACCGTCCCGCAGCGACAACTCCGGCTCACCAGTCCCCACCGCCGCCAGAATCTCCTCCACCGGAGTCTCCGGGACGGCATCCACCAGCACGAACTGACCGGGGTTCTCCGCCTGCGCGGCGCGGACCAGGCCCCAGACCGGGGCGTGGGCCAGGTCGGTGACCTGGTCGGCCGCACCGTCGGTGAGCACCACCAGCCGGGACTCGGCCAACCGGGGGTCGGCCAGCCAGCGCTGGAGCAGCGCGAGCGCCGCACCGACCGCAGCCCGCCCGGCCACCTCGACGTCCCCTACCGGCTCCGCCGTGGTGGCCGGGTCGAGGGCGGCGTCCTGGTGGGTGAGTCGGGCGAGCACCAGCTCCGGTACGTCGTCGGCGAGGTCCTCCAGGTGGGCCCAGGAAGGGGCCGGGGCCGCGGCCACCGGCACGGCGGTCCAGTCGATCCGGTAGAGGTTGCCCTCGGTGGGGGCGGTGGTGAGCTGCACCGGCCGGGACACCAGGGAACCGATCTCGGCGACCGGCGCACCGGTCGGGTCGGTCAGGTGCAGGGTGACCGCATCCGGGCCGGTCGGGGTGACCTTCACCCGCAGGGCGGTGGCACCCGTCGCGTGCAGCGTCACATCCGTCCAGGCAAACGGCAGATACGGCGGACGACCCACCGGCACCGCCTCACCGATCCCCACCACCTGCAACGCCGCATCCAACAACGCCGGATGCACCCCGAACCGCGACGCCTCACCATGCGCCTCCTCCGGAAGCGCAACCTCAGCAAACACCACCTCACCAACCCGCCAGGCAGCCTGCACCCCCTGGAACACCGGACCATACTCGTACCCCTGCACCACCAGCTCGTCATACAACCCCGACGTCGGCACCGGCACCGCACCCGACGGCGGCCACGCCACCAGGTCGAAGTCGGCGGCGGCCGGGGTGTCGGCGAGCACGCCGGTGGCGTGCCGGGTCCACGGCAGGTCCACCTCGGCGTGCTCGGCCCGGGAGTGCACCCTGACGGTACGCCGGGTGGACTCGTCGGCGGCGGTCATCAGCAGCTGCACCTGCACGGCCGCCCGCTCGGCGAGCAGCAGCGGGGCGTGCAGGGTCAGCTCCTCCAGGTGGGCGAGGCCGACGTGGTCACCGGCGTGCAGCACCAGCTCGACGAAGGCCGCCCCGGGCAGCAGGACGGTGCCGTTGACGGCGTGGTCGGCCAGCCACGGGTGGGTGTCCAGCGAGATCCGGCCGGTGAACAGCACCTCACCCGACTCGGCCATCGACACCGACGCCCCCCACAGCGGGTGCCCGGCCGCACCGAGGCCGACCGATGCCACGTCGGCCGCCCCGCTGGTCGCGTCGATCCAGTAGCGGCGGCGCTGGAACGGGTACGTCGGCAGCGGCACCTCGACGCGCGGACGCGCCGGCAGCGCCGACGACCAGTCGACGGTGACGCCCCGGGCGAACGCCTCACCGAGCGAGGTGAGCCAACGACGCAGCCCACCCTCACCCCGGCGCAGCGACCCGACGGCGGCCACCTCGACACCCGCGTCGGCGGCGGTCTCCTCCACCCCCATGGTCAGCACCGGGTGCGCACTGCACTC
>NZ_JBEZFY010000037.1:0-3487 GCF_040649765.1 Micromonospora sp. NPDC048894
GGTTGACCGCGCTGCCCCGGATGACCGCGAGGACGGGTCGTCCGGCCCGGCGGGCGTCGGACAACCGCTGCACCACCACCACACCCACACCCTCGCCCCAACCGGTGCCGTCCGCGGACGAGGAGAACGCCTTGCACCGGCCGTCGGGCGCCAGGCCACGCTGGCGGCTGAACTCCACGAAGGTGGTCGGGGTGGCCATCACCGCGACCCCACCCACGAGCGCCGTCGAGCACTCCCGCTTACGCAGCGACTGGGCGGCCAGGTGCAACGCGACCAGCGACGACGAGCAGGCGGTGTCCACCGACAGGGCCGGCCCCTCCAGGCCGAGCGTGTAGGCGATCCGGCCCGAGGCGAGGCTCGCGAGGCTGCCGTTGGCGACGTAACCCTCGAAGCTCTTCGGCGCCGGTCGTAACCGGGAGCCGTAGTCGTTGTACATCACCCCGACGAAGACGCCGGTGTCGGTGCCGCGCAACGCGTCCGGCGCGATACCCGCCCGCTCCACCGCCTCCCACGACGTCTCCAACAACAACCGCTGCTGCGGATCCATCGCCAACGCCTCACGCGGCGAGATCCCGAAGAACTCCGCGTCGAACCCACCCGCCTCGTGCAGGAAACCACCCTGCCGCGTGTACGACCGACCCACCGCGTCCGGATCAGGATCGTAGAGACCCTCCAGATCCCACCCCCGACCCTGCGGAAAATCACCCACCGCGTCGCGACCCTCGACCACCAGATCCCACAACTGCTCCGGCGAGACCACCCCACCAGGAAAACGACACGCCATACCCACGATCGCGATCGGCTCCCGATCCTGCTCCTCCACCTCGGCGAGGCGGGCGCGGGTCTGCCGCAGATCGACGGTGGCGCGCTTGAGGTACTCACGGAACTTGTCTTCGGAGTTCGACACGGGACAGGCCTTTCCGGGTGCCAGGGATGCGGGAACCCGGCCCACGCGCCCGGTGGGCGGGCTGTCGAGCGAAGCGGGAATCAGTCCCGCTCGTGCACGGAGATGGCGTTGCTCGGGCAGTGCCGGGCGGCGGTCCGGGCCTCCTCGTACCGGTCCGCCGTCGGCTCGACGACCAGCACCACGGCGATGCCGTCCTCCTCGCGCTGGTCGAACAGGTCGGGGGCGGCGAGCACACACTGGCCCGAGCAGCAGCACTGCTCCTCGTCCACGGTCAGGCGCAGGAAACTCACCAGGTCACCTCCAGGGAGTGCAGGCCGTAGACGGTGGCCTCCTTGAACGGCTGCTCCTCGGGGGAGGTCAGCAGCTTCATGGCGGGCAGCCGGGCCAGCACCGTGTCGTAGACGATCTCGAGTTCGGCGCGGGCCAGGTTCTGCCCGAGGCACTGGTGCACGCCGTAACCGAAGGCGACGTGGCCGCGGACGCCGCGCCGGAAGTCGATGGTGCCCGGGTCGGCGAAGACGTCGCCGTCGTGGTTGGCAGCGGCGGCGGAGGCGACGAAGCCCTCACCGGCGCGCACCCGGTCCGCGCCGAGGTCGATGTCGGCCAGCGCGACCCGGGCGGTGGGGTAGTCGACGATGCTGAAGTAACGCAGCAGCTCCTCGACGGCGTTCGGGGTCAGGGTGGGATCGTCGGTCAGCTGCGTCGCGAGCCGCTCGTCCCGCAGCAGCGCGAGCAGGCCGAGCGAGATCATGCTCGCGGTGGTCTCGTGCCCGGCGAGCAGCAGCAGCATCGCGAACCCGGTGAGCAGCTCGTGGTCGTAGCAGTCCGCCGCCCGGTACTTCACCGACAGGCGACCCAGCAGGTCGTCGTCCGGATTGCCGTCCTTGCTGCTGACCAGGTCCCCGAGGAAGGCGCGGAGCGCACCGAACGACTCCTGCCGCTGCTGCGGGGTGCTGGCCCGGGCCAGCAACACCTCCGTGTGCCCCTGGAAGACCTCGCGGGAGCCGTACGGGACGCCGAGCAGCTCGCAGATGACCAGGGAGGGGACCGGCAGGGCCAGCTCCCGTACCAGGTCCACCGGGCGGGTCCCGATCGCCAGCAGCACGTCGATCCGGTCGTCGACGATCTGCTGGATGCGCGGCCGCAGCTGCCGGATCCGGTGCACGGTGAACTCCGCGGCCACCATCCGCCGGTGCAGCGAGTGCTCCGGCTGGTCCATCGAGAGCAGGAAGCCCTTCTGCGCGAAGGCCTGCACGTTGGCGACGGTCGCCGGGAAGCCGGGGTGGGCCCGGTTGGCACTGGTGGCGGGGTGGCCGAGCAGCGTGCGGACGTACTCGTGGCTGGTGGCCAGCCACGCCGTGTTGCCGTCCTGGAGGGTCACCCGGGACAGCGGCCGGGCGGCCCGCAGCTCGGCGTACTCGCGTGGTGGGGAGAACGGGCAGGTACGGGGCATGGGGAATGCCGGTGCGCCCGGAACGCCGTCTTCGGTCATGCCGGGAACCTAGGGACGGACTCTAAATTCACCCTTACCCGCGCCCGTCAGCCCCCGGTTTCCCCGCTCCGAGCAGGCGATTTAGAGCCCTGATAGGGCGATCTAAGTACGTACGCGGACAGTCCTGTGTAGTCCGATGGGTCTGCTCTCTTCAGACCCGCGACCCCCAGGGGGATGGCCCGCGATGGCAAACGAAGACAAGCTCCGTGAGTACCTCAGGCGGGTCACCACCGACCTGCAGCAGACCCGACGCCGACTGGCCGAGGTCGAGGGTGCCGACCGGGAGCCGATCGCGATCGTGGGTATGGCGTGTCGTTTTCCTGGTGGGGTGGTCTCGCCGGAGCAGTTGTGGGATCTGGTGGTCGAGGGTCGCGACGCGGTGGGTGATTTTCCGCAGGGTCGGGGGTGGGATCTGGAGGGTCTCTACGATCCTGATCCGGACGCGGTGGGTCGGTCGTACACGCGGCAGGGTGGTTTCCTGCACGAGGCGGGTGGGTTCGACGCGGATTTCTTCGGGATCTCGCCGCGTGAGGCGTTGGCGATGGATCCGCAGCAGCGGTTGTTGTTGGAGACGTCGTGGGAGGCGGTGGAGCGGGCGGGTATCGCGCCGGACGCGTTGCGCGGCACCGACACCGGCGTCTTCGTCGGCGCGATCCCGCAGGACTACGCGCCCGACGTCCGTGCCGTGCCGGCCGAGGCCGAGGGGTACGTCGGCTCCGGCGTGCTGACCAGCGTGGCCTCCGGCCGGATCTCCTACACCCTCGGATTGGAGGGGCCGGCGTTGTCGGTGGACACCGCCTGCTCGTCGTCGCTGGTGGCGTTGCACCTGGCGGTCCAGTCCCTGCGCCGGGGGGAGTGCTCGATGGCACTGGCCGCCGGCGTGACGGTGATGTCCGCGCCGCGGTTGTTCATCGAGTTCAGCCGGCAGCGCGGGCTGTCCCGCGACGGCCGCTGCCGGGCCTTCGCCGCCGGGGCCGACGGGACCGGGTTCTCCGAGGGTGTGGGTGTGGTGGTGGTGCAGCGGTTGTCCGACGCCCGCCGGGCCGGACGACCCGTCCTCGCGGTCATCCGGGGCAGCGCGGTCAACC
>NZ_JBEZFY010000038.1:0-2717 GCF_040649765.1 Micromonospora sp. NPDC048894
CGAAAAACAGCATCACACTCCCACAACTCCCGACCCATACCCCACCACTGAGACCCCTGACCCGGAAACACAAACACCGTCCCACCCGACACCACACCACCCGACACCACACCCGACGACACCACACCCGACGACAACACCACACCCGAACCCGGAACAGAACCCGAACCCGAACCCGGAACAGAAACCGGAACCGGAACCAAAGACGAAGACGAAGACGAACCCGAAGCAGGAACCGAATCCGCAGTCGAAGCCAAAGTTGCAGTCGGAGCCGCATTCGGAGACGGAGACGCAGTCGCAGTCGGAACCGGAGACGTGGTCGAAGTCGGAATCGGAGACGACACGTAATCCGCGCCAGAACCCAACGCCGTCAAACCCGCAACCAACTCCGCCCGAGAATTACCCACCACCACCGCACGATGCGCAAACCCAGCACGACCCGCCAACGTCCACGCCACATCCGACAACGACACCCCACCACCAACACCACCCAGAAAACCCGCCAACCGCACCGCCTGCGCCCGCAACGACTCCACCGACCGCGCCGACAACACCAACGGCACCGGCCCCACCGGCTCGTCGCCCGTAACCACGACCGGCTCCGGCACCGACTCCAGGATCACGTGCGCGTTGGTGCCGCTCATACCGAACGAGGAGACGGCCGACCGGCGGGGACGCCCGCCCTCCCACGGCCGCGCCTCGGTGAGCAGCTCCACCGCACCCGACGACCAGTCCACGTGCGTGGTCGGCTCGTCGACGTGCAGCGTCTTCGGCATCACCCCGGCCCGCATCGCCAGCACCATCTTGATCACGCCGGCCACTCCGGCGGCGGCGAGGGTGTGGCCGACGTTCGACTTCAGGGAGCCGAGGAACAGCGGACGCTCCGCGGAATGCTCCCGACCATACGTCGCCAACAACGCCTGCGCCTCGATCGGATCACCCAACCTCGTCCCCGTACCATGCGCCTCCACCACATCCACCTCACCCGCCGACAACCCCGCACTCGCCAACGCCTGACGAATCACCCGCTCCTGCGACGGACCATGCGGAGCCGTCAAACCATTCGACGCACCGTCCTGATTCACCGCACTACCCCGCACCAGAGCCAGGACGGGGTGCCCGTTCCGCCGGGCGTCCGACAACCGCTCCAACATGATCACGCCGACGCCCTCGCCCCAGCCCGTGCCGTCGGCGGAGGATGAGAACGCCTTGCAGCGGCCGTCCACCGACAGCGCCCGCTGCCGGCTGAACTCGACGAAGTTGACCGGCCCGGCCATCACGGTGGCCCCGCCGACCAGGGCCAGCGAGCACTCGCCGGTACGCAGTGACCCGGCGGCGAGGTGCAGGGCGACCAGCGACGACGAGCAGGCGGTGTCGACCGTGATGGCCGGCCCCTCCAGGCCGAGGGTGTAGGCGATGCGGCCGGAGGCGACGCTCGTGGTGGTGCCGGTGGAGACGTGCCCTTCGACGCCGGCCGGGGTGTGGCCCAGCCGGGTGACGTAGTCGCTGGTGATGACGCCGACGAATACGCCGGTGTCGCTGCCGCGCAGTTCCGCCGGGTCGACGCCAGCCGCCTCGATGGCCTCCCACGAGGTCTCCAGCAGCAGCCGCTGCTGCGGGTCCATCGCCGCCGCCTCACGGGGGCTGATCTCGAAGAAGTCCGCGTCGAACGTGTCGGCGTCGCGCAGGAACCCGCCCTGCCGGGTGTAGGTCCGGCCGACGGCGGCCGGGTCGGGGTCGTACAGGTCGTCCACGTTCCAGCCCCGGTCGGTGGGGAAGTCGCCGATGGTGTCGACGCCGTCGGCGACCACCCGCCACAGGTGTTCCGGGCTGGCGACGCCGCCCGGGAACCGGCAGGACATGGCGATGATGGCGACCGGGTCGTCGGCTACCGCGACGGCGGTGCGGGTCGTCGGCGTCACCGGTGCCGCGCCGTCCGGCCCGGCGACGACGGTACGCAGGTGTTCCGCCAGCGCGGCCGGGGTGGGGTGGTCGAAGACCGCGGTCGCGGCGAGCGTGATGCCGGTCGCGGCGACGAGCCGGTTGCGCAGTTCGACGGCCGTCAGCGAGTCCACACCCAGCTCCCGGAAGGGCCGCTGCGGGTCGACCGGTTCACCGTCGGTGCGACCGAGGACCACGTCCACCTCGGCACGTACCAGGTCGGACAGGAACGCGGTCTGCTCCTGCGGGGTCTGCCCGGCCAGCCGCTGGGCCAGGTGGCCGGTGGCGTCGGTCGCCGCCGCCGCCCGCCGCCGGGCGGGCCGGACCAGCCTGCTCAGCATCGGCGGTACGGCGTCCCGGGCGGCGAACGCGCCCAGGTTCAGTCGTACCGGCAGGACCGTCGGGCGGTCGATGTCGAGGGCGGCGTCGAGGGCGGCGAGTCCCTGCTCCACCTCGATCGGCAGGACGCCGGCAGCGGCGATCCGATCGAGTTCGGCCCGCCCGAGACCGCCGGCCATTCCGCTGGTGGTGTCCCAGAGCCCCCACCCGATGGCGGTGGCGCGCAGGCCGTTGCGGTGGCGGTGGTGGGCGAGGGCGTCCTGGAAGGCGTTGGCCGCGCCGTAGTTGGCCTGGCCCGGGTTCCCCATGGTCGCGGCGGCGCTGCTGTAGGTGACGAGGGTGACGTCGGGGTGGTGTTGGAGTGCGGTGTGGAGGGTGTGGGTGGTGTCGATTTTGGCGGTGAGGGTGGTGTGGAGGGTGTGGGGGGTTTGGGTGGT
>NZ_JBEZFY010000039.1:0-2564 GCF_040649765.1 Micromonospora sp. NPDC048894
ACGTCGGGGTGGTGTTGGAGTGCGGTGTGGAGGGTGTGGGTGGTGTCGATTTTGGCGGTGAGGGTGGTGTGGAGGGTGTGGGGGGTTTGGGTGGTGAGGGGGGTGTCGTGGAGGGTGCCGGCGGTGTGGATGACGGTGGTGAGGGGGTGGGTGGTGGGGATGGTGGTGAGGAGTTGGTGGAGTTGGTGGGGTTGGGTGAGGTCGATTTGGGCGGTGTGGGTGGTGGTGCCGTGGGTGTGGAGTTCGGTGGTGAGGGGGGTGAGGGTGTCGGGGTTGCCTCGGGTGGTGAGGAGGAGGTGGTGGTGGGGGTGGGTGGTGGCGAGGTGTCGTGCGGTGTGGGTGGCGAGGGCGCCGGTGGCGCCGGTGATGAGGATGGTGCCCCGCGCGGGCTGCGGTGCGGGGACGACCAGCGCGATCTTGCCGGTGTGCCTGGCCTGACTGAGGTGCCGCAGGGCGTCGGGGGCGTTGGTCACGTGCCAGCCCGTGACGGGCAGGGCGGGCAGGGCGTCGGTGGTGAGCAGGTGGGTGAGGGTGGTGAGGAGTTGGTGGATGCGGGTGGGTCCGGCGTCGAGGAGGTCGTAGGGCTGGTAGGTGAGGTGGGGGTGGGTGGTGGTGACGGTGTGCGGGTCGCGGATGTCGGTCTTGCCGATCTCGAGGAAGGTGCCCCCCTCGGCCAGCAGCGCGAGGCTGGTGTCGACGTGCGCGTGGGTCAGGGTGTTCAGCACGACGTCGACACCGGCGGGATCGGTCTCGCGGATGCGCTCGCCGTACGCCGTCGTCCGGGAGTCGTGGATGTGGGTGGCGGGGACCCCGAGGGCCGCCAGGGTGGCCTGCTTGGGCGCGCTCGCGGTGGTGTGCACGGTGGCCCCGAGGTGCCGGGCGTAGTGCAGGGCGGCCATCCCGACCCCGCCGGTGGCGGTGTGCAGGAGGAGCCGCTGACCGGCCCGCAGGTCGGCCAGGTCGGTCAGGCCGTACATGGCGGTCAGGTAGACGATCGGCAGGACCGCCGCCTCGACGTCGCTGAGCCGGGCCGGGGTCCGCACCAGATGACGGTGGTCGGAGACCGCCACCGGGCCGGCACAGCCCTCGGGGAACAACCCCATCACCCGGTCCCCGACCGCCAGCCCGGTGACCTCGGAGCCGACCTCGACCACGACGCCGGCGCCCTCGCCACCGATCTGCGCGTCGTCGCCCGGGTAGAGCCCCAACGCGATCATGACGTCCCGGAAGTTCAGACCCGCCGCGCGCATCGAGACCCGTACCTCGCCGGCGGCCAACGGGCGGTCCCCCGCAGGCGACGGCACCAGCGCCAGGTTCGCCAACGTGCCGCGGCTCGTCACGTCCAGCCGCCAGTTCCCGCCGCCGGTCGGGGGCCGTAGCACGGCCGCGGAGTCGGCGACCGGGACCAGCCGGGGGACCAGTGTGGTGTCGTCCCGCACCGCCGCCTCCGGCTCCGGCCCGGCCAACGCCGACGACAACGTCGCATCGGCCGGACCCGGCAGGTCCAGCAGCGCGAACCGGTCGGGGAACTCGGCGCGCGCCGACCGGATCAACCCCCACACCGTGGACGCCGGCAGATCCTGGATCTCCGGCCCGGTCCGGGTGGCGACCGCCCCCCGGGTGACCGTCACCAGCCGGTGGTCACCGAAGGCGGGTTCGCCGATCCACCGCTGCGCCAACCCCAGCGCCCGTTCGGCGACCTCGTGGGCGAGGGCGACGACCTCGTCGCAAGGGCGCGCGGCGGCCCGGTCGATCGCCGGCCCCGGGCCACCGTCGGTCACGCAGGTCACCAGGGTGTCGGCGGCGACCGCCGTGCCGGCGTCGATCGCCGCCGCGAGAGCGTCCAGGTCGGCGTGGACGGCGACGTCGCGGCCGGCTGAGCGGAGCGCGTCGGCCAACTTCAGCGGGTCCACGCCGACCACGTGCACGGCGGTCGACCCGGCGGCCGGATCGGCCTCCTGCGGCACCCACTCGACCCGCAGCGGCGTGACCGGGGCCGACGGGGCGGCCAACTGGTCTACCGCGAGCGGCCTCGTGGTCAGCTCCTCCACGGTGATCACCTCGGCGTCGTCGAGGTCGGTGGCGACCAGCCGTACCGCGTGCTCGGAGAGCCGGGTCAACCGCACCCGCAGGGCGGCGGTGCTGCGGCCGGTCGCGCGCACCCCACCCCAGGAGAACGGCACCCGCAGCGGACCGTCGAGGTCGGCCGGCGTCGCGATCAGCGCGTGCAGCGCCGCGTCCAGCAACGCCGGGTGTACGACGTGCCCGTCGATCTCGGTCCCGTCGGGGAGGCTGACCTCCGCGTACAGCTCGTCGCCGTGCCGCCAGAGCGCCCGCAGGTTACGGAAGGTCGGGCCGTAGGCGTAGCCGTGGTCGGTCAGTCGCGCGTACAGGCCGGAGAGGTCGACGGGCTGCGCCCCCGGCGGCGGCCAGACGCCGGGCGCCGCGGGCGTGGAGTCGGGTGCCGGTTCGGGGCTGAGTGTGGCGGTGGCGTGGGTGGTCCAGGTGGTGGTGGTGCGGGTGTGGATGGTGAGGGTTTGGTGGCCGGTGGGGGTGGGGGTGGT
>NZ_JBEZFY010000040.1:0-2271 GCF_040649765.1 Micromonospora sp. NPDC048894
TCGGGGCTGAGTGTGGCGGTGGCGTGGGTGGTCCAGGTGGTGGTGGTGCGGGTGTGGATGGTGAGGGTTTGGTGGCCGGTGGGGGTGGGGGTGGTGAGGTGGAGGTGGAGGTGGGTGGGGGTGGTGGGGTGGAGGGTGATGGGGGTGTGGAGGGTGAGGTCGGTGATGGTGGGGGTGTGGGGGGTGGTGGTGTGGAGGGTGAGGTCGAGTAGGGCGGTGGCGGGCAGGAGGGTGGTGGTGTTGATGGTGTGGTGGTGGAGCCAGGGGTGGGTGGTGGTGGTGAGGGTGCCGGTGTGGTGGGTGGTGTGGTCGGGGGTGGTGATGGTGGTGGTGAGGAGGGGGTGGGGGTGGGTGGTGTGGGTGTGGGGTTGGGGGTGGAGCCAGTAGTGGTGGTGTTGGAAGGCGTGGGTGGGGAGGGTGGTGTGGGTGGGGTTGGTGGTGGTGGGTGTGGGTGGGGTGGTGTGGGTGGTGTGGTGGGTGGCGATGGCGGTGGTGAGGGTGTGGTGTTCGGGGTGTTTGGGGTGGAGGGTGGGGGTGAAGGTGTGGCCGGTGGTGTGGGTGTGGGGTGCGGTGGTGGTGAGGGTGGTGTCGGGGCCGAGTTCGATGTGGTGGGTGGGGGTGTTGGTGAGGTGGGTGAGGGCGTGGTGGTAGCGGACGGGTTGGCGGATGTGTTGGGTCCAGTATTCGGGGGTGGTGATGTGGTGGGGGTCGGCGGGTTGGCCGGTGAGGGTGGAGAGGATGGGGGTGTGGGGTTGGTGGTAGGTGAGGGTGGTGGCGGTGGTGTGGAAGGGGGTGAGGATGGGGTCCATGTGGTGGGAGTGGAAGGCGTGGCTGACGTTGAGGCGGGTGGTTTTGTGGTGGTGGGTGTTGAGTTGGTGGGTGAGGTGTTCGATGGCGTCGTGGTCGCCGGAGATGACGAGGTGGTGGGGGCTGTTGATGGCGGCGATGGTGAGTTGGTGGGGGTATTGGGTGAGCCATTGGGTGGCTTGGGTTTCGGTGAGGTTGGTGGCGATCATGGCGCCGCCGGGGGTGGCGTTTTGCATGTGGTGGCCGCGGGCGGCGACGAGGGTGCAGGCGTCGGGGAGGGTGAGGATGCCGGCGGCGTGGGCGGCGGCGATTTCGCCGACGGAGTGGCCGATGAGGTAGTCGGGGTGGATGTTGTGGTGGGTGAGGAGGGCGTGGAGGGCGGTTTGGAGGGCGAAGAGGGCGGGTTGGGCGTATTGGGTTTGGTGGAGTGCGGGGTGGTTGGTGAAGACGAGGTCGTGTAGGGGGATGTCGAGGTGGGGGTTGAGGTGGGTGGCGCAGGCGTCGAAGGTTTCGGCGAAGGCGGGGTGTCGGGTGTGGAGTTCGGCGCCCATGTGGGGGCGTTGGGAGCCTTGGCCGGTGAATTGGAAGAGGGTTTTGGTGGTGGTGGCGTGGCCGGTGGTGGTGCCGGGGTGGGGGGTGTTGGTGGTGATGGCGTTGAGGCCGGTGAGGAGGTCGTGGAGGGTGTGGCCGGTGATGGTGGCGCGGTGGGGGTGGCGGGTGCGGGTGGTGGCGAGGGCGTGGCTGACGTGGTGGGGTGGTTGGGGGTGGTGGGTGAGGTGGTCGTGGAGGCGTTGGGCTTGGTCGTGGAGGGCGTCGGGGGTGTGGGCGGTGATGGTCCAGGTGAGGAGGGTGTTGGTGGGGGTGGGTTCGTCGGGGGTGGTGGGTTGGGGTTCGGGTTGTTCGAGGATGAGGTGGGCGTTGGTGCCGCTGATGCCGAAGGAGGAGATGGCGGTGCGGCGGGGGCGGTCGTGGTGGGGCCAGGGTTGGGTGGTGGTGAGGAGGGCGACGTTTCCGGTGGTCCAGTCGACGTGGGGGGTGGGTTCGTCGATGTGGAGGGTGGCGGGGAGGAGTCCGTGGTGCATGGCGTGGGTCATTTTGATGACGCTGGCGATGCCGGCGGCGGCTTGGGTGTGGCCGATGTTGGATTTGATGGAGCCGAGCCAGAGTGGGGTGTCGGGGTGGTGTTCCTGGCCGTAGGTGGCTAGGAGGGCGTGGGCTTCGATGGGGTCGCCGAGGGTGGTGCCGGTGCCGTGGGCGTCGACGGCGTCGATGTCGGCGGCGGTGAGGCGGGCGTTGGCCAGGGCGGCGCGGATGACGCGTTCCTGGGCGGGTCCGTTGGGTGCGGTCAGTCCGTTGGACGCGCCGTCCTGGTTGACCGCGCTGCCCCGGATGACCGCGAGGACGGGTCGTCCGGCCCGGCGGGCGTCGGACAACCGCTGCACCACCACCACACCCACACCCTCG
>NZ_JBEZFY010000041.1:0-1976 GCF_040649765.1 Micromonospora sp. NPDC048894
GGTCCGGCGTCGAGGAGGTCGTAGGGCTGGTAGGTGAGGTGGGGGTGGGTGGTGGTGACGGTGTGCGGGTCGCGGATGTCGGTCTTGCCGATCTCCAGGAAGGTGCCCCCCTGGGCCAGCAGTGCCAGTCCCGCGTCGACGTGCGCCTGGGTCAGGCTGTTGAGCACGACGTCGACCCCCTGCGGGGCCACCGCCGCTATCCCCTCCCGGTACGCGGTGGTGCGGGAGTCGTGGATGTGGGAGTCGGGCACACCGAGCGCGCTGAGGGTGGGTTGCTTGCCGATGCTGGCCGTGGTGTGCACGGTGGCCCCGAGGTGCCGGGCGTAGTGCAGGGCGGCCATCCCGACCCCGCCGGTGGCGGTGTGGATCAGGACGGACTGCCCGGCCCGCAGGCCGGCGAGGTCGCCGAGGCCGTACATGGCGGTGAGGTAGGCGATCGGCAGCACCGCGGCCTGGCTGTCGCTGAGGTGGTCGGGGGTACGGGTGAGCAGGTGGTGGTCGCAGACCGCGAGCGGGCCGGTGCCCTCGGAGAAGAGGCCCATCACCCGGTCGCCCGGGTCGAGTCCGGTCACGCCGGGACCGGTCTCCACGACCACGCCCGCGCCCTCGCTGCCCAGTGGCGCCTCACCGGGGTAGCTGCCCAGCGCGATGAGCACGTCGCGGAAGTTCAGGCCGGTGGCGTGGGTGCGTACCCGCACCTCGCCGTCGCGTAGCGGGCGCAGCGCCTCGGGTGCCGGGACCATGGCGACGTTGGCCAGGGTGCCGGCGGAGGTGGTGCCGAACCGCCAGTTCTCGTCCGGGGGCGTCAGCCGCGCCGGGTCGTCGGCGCAGCGGACCAGCCGGTCGACGTACGCCACGCCGAAGCGCACCGCGAGGTGCGGTTCGGCGGCTGCGAGCGCGGCGGCCAGCACCGACGGGTCGGTCGGGCGTCCGTCCAGGTCGAGCAGCACGAACCGGTCGGGGTGTTCGGCCTGCGCGGAGCGGGTGAGCCCCCAGCACGCGGCGGCGGCCAGGTCGGCGATCTGGTCGGCGAGGTGCGCGGCGACCCCACCTTCGGTGGTGATCACCAGTCGGGTGCCGGCCAACCGTTCCTCGGCGAGCCACTGCTGGAGGCTGTGCAGCAGCGCCTCGGTCAACTCGTGTGCGGCGGCGACCGGATCGTCGGTGGTGGCGGCCGGGGCGTCGGCGGGCGTCTCGTCCGGGCGTGGGGTGCGGCAGGACAGGAAGACCACGTCGGGCAGCTCATCGTAGAGCAGGGCGGCGAGGTCCGGCACCTGGCGCAGGCCGGGCAGCGCGCCGTGCAGCGCCGGTCCGGGCGTACCGAGGACGGCCCAGCCCGCCGGGTCGGCCGGCGGCGCGGCGTCCGCGCGTAGTTCCTGCCAGTCGAGGCGGTGCAGCAGCTCGGTGCCGGGCGCGGCGGCGACGGGCAGCGTGGCGGGGTCCAGGTCGCGCAGGTCGAGGCGGTCGATGGAGAGCACGGGGTGCCCGGCCGGGTCCGCCAGCAGCACCTGGTACGCACCGTCGCCGATCGCGGTGAGCCGGGCCCGCACCGACGTGGCCAGGTTGGCGTGCACGGCGACGCCGGAGAAGCTGTACGGCACGCGGGGCGCGGTGCCGAGGTCGTCGACGGCGACGGCGATCAGCGCGTGCAGGGCCGCGTCGGCGAGCGCCGGGTGCACGGCGTGACCGTCGGGGCGCAGGTCGTCGGGCAGCTCGACCTCGGCGTAGACGTCGGAACCGGCACGCCAGGCACGGCGCAGGTTCTGGAACGAGGGCCCGTAGTGGTAGCCCTTCGCGGCGAGCAGCGGGTAGAGCGCGTCGATGTCGACCGGTTCACCGGCTGGGGGCCAGATGCCGATCTCTGCCGGGACGGTGGGCTCGTCGGGGCTGAGTGTGGCGGTGGCGTGGGTGGTCCAGGTGGTGGTGGTGCGGGTGTGGATGGTGAGGGTTTGGTGGCCGGTGGGGGTGGGGGTGGT
>NZ_JBEZFY010000042.1:0-1503 GCF_040649765.1 Micromonospora sp. NPDC048894
GATCGTCCAGGTGTCGCCGGTGTGGAGGAGGTTGGTGAGTTGTTGTTCGGGGGTGTCGGTGGTGGTGTTTTTGGCGGTGGTGATTTGGTGTTGGACGAGGGTGTCGTAGGAGGGGCGGTTGATTTGGCGGAGGACGCCGATGGGGGTGTTGCGGTGGTTGTGTTCGGGGAGGCGGGTGAGGGCGAAGGCGTAGGCGGGGTCGGTGATGGTGGTGTCGTGGATGACGATGTTTTCGGGTGGGGTGGTGGCGGTGTCGCGGATTTCGAGGCCGAATCCGTGGGGTGGGTGGACGACGCAGTGTTGTCGGTCGCGGCCGAAGGTGATGGGTTGGCCGTGTTCGAGGGGGATGAGGTGGTCGTCGCGGGTGTCGGGTTGTTTGAGTTGGTCGAAGGCGCCGTCGTTGAAGATGTTGCAGTTTTGGTAGATCTCGACGAAGGCGGCGCCGTGGTGTTGGGCGGCGGCGCGGAGGACGGTTTGGAGGTGTTTGCGGTCGGAGTCGATGGTGCGGGCGACGAAGGTGGCTTCGGCTCCGAGGGCGAGGGAGAGGGGGTTGAAGGGGGCGTCGGCGGATCCGGCGGGGGTGGATTTGGTGATTTTGCCGGTTTCGCTGGTGGGGGAGTATTGGCCTTTGGTGAGGCCGTAGATGCGGTTGTTGAATAGCAGGATGGTGATGTTGACGTTGCGGCGTAGGGCGTGGATGAGGTGGTTACCGCCGATGGAGAGGGCGTCGCCGTCGCCGGTGACGACCCAGACGGACAGGTCGGGGCGGGTGACGGACAGTCCGGTGGCGATGGCGGGGGCGCGGCCGTGGATGGAGTGCATCCCGTAGGTGTTCATGTAGTAGGGGAAGCGGGATGAGCAGCCGATGCCGGAGATGAAGACGGTGTTTTCGCGGGGGATGTTGAGTTCGGGCATGAATTGTTGGATGGCGGCGAGGATGGCGTAGTCGCCGCAGCCGGGGCACCAGCGGACTTCCTGGTCGGATTTGAAGTCTTTGGTGGTGAGTTTCACGGCGACGGGTTCAGGCATTTTTGCAGACCTCTTCCAGCATCGTCTCCAGTTCGGCGGCGGTGAAGGGTAGGCCGCGGACCTGGTTGTAGGCGATCGCGTCGATCAGGTATCGGGCGCGGATGATCTGGGCGAGTTGGCCGAGGTTCATCTCGGGGATGACGACGCGGTCGTAGGTGGCCAGGACGTCGCCGAGGTTGGCCGGTAGGGGGTTGAGGTGGCGCAGGTGGGCTTGGGCGATGGGTTGGCCGTGGTGGCGCAGGGTGCGGCAGGCGGCGCCGATGGGTCCGTAGGTGGAGCCCCAGCCGAGCACGAGGGTCCGGGCGGTGCCGTCGGGGTCGTCGACGTCGAGGTCGGGCACGGGGATGGCCTGGATGCGGGCGGCGCGGGTGCGGACCATGTAGTCGTGGTTGGCGGGGTCGTAGGAGATGTCGCCGGTCTTGTCGGCTTTCTCCAGTCCACCGATGCGGTGTTCGAGGCCGGGGGTGCCGGGGA
>NZ_JBEZFY010000043.1:0-1333 GCF_040649765.1 Micromonospora sp. NPDC048894
TGAGCCACCCCCGCTTTCATGGAGCTTCTTGACCATGGTCTGATGGCCGTGGGGGAGGAAGTAGTCCGTGGCTGCACCGAAGAAGTACCCCGACGAGCTACGTCAGCGCGCTGTGCGCCTGTACCGCGAGTCGGATCCGAAGCCGGTGATCCGGCGTCTGGCCGAGCAGTTGGGCGTTCATCACGAGGCGCTCAGGAACTGGATCCGCCAGGCCGAGGCTGACGCCGACGAGCGTCATGACCGGCCGACCAGTGAGATGGCCGAGGAGAACCGGCGGCTGCGCCGCGAGGTCACCGAGTTGCGGCGGGCGAACGAGATCCTGAAGGCCGCGAGCGCGTATTTCGCGGCGGAGCTCGACCCGACCCGGCGACGGTCATGAGGTTCATTGATGAACACCGTGACCAGTTCGCGGTCGCGCTCCTGCTACGGGTCCTCAACATCGGCGCGTCGACCTACTACGCGTGGGTCAAGCAGGCCGAGCAGCCCTGCGACCGGAACGTGGTCGACCTGGGCCTGATCTCCAACATTCACGAGATCTGGGAGACGTCCGGGCGCACCTACGGCGCGGACCGGGTGCACCGGCAGCTGCGCCGCGACGGCATCCGGGTGGGCCGTAAACGGGTCGCGCGGTTGATGACGCAGCAGGGTTGGCAGGGTGCGTTCCTGCGTCGAGGCTGGCGCGGCGGCTCCACGAAGCAGGACCCGCGGCACACGCCGGCGCCGGATCTGGTCAACCGGCAGTTCACCGCCGACGGGCCGAACCGGCTCTGGGTCGCCGACGCCACCCGCATCCCCTGCGGCGAGGGCGTGTTCTGGCTCGCCGCGGTCCGGGATGTGTTCTCCCGCCGGATTGTCGGCTGGAAGACGTCTGACCGCTGCGACACCGATCTGATCCTCGCCGCCCTCGAATACGGCATCTGGTCCCGGGATGTCCGCGACGGCCAACTGATACACCACTCAGACCGCGGGTCGAACTACACGTCGTTCCGCTTCTCCGAACGCTTGCAGGACAACGGGATCCTGCCCTCGATGGGCTCCGTCGGCGACAGCTACGACAACGCCCTGATGGAGAACTTCTGGTCAACGTTGAAGATCGAACTCGTCTACCGCACGAGCTGGCGGACCCGCGACGAGGCCGAGAACGCGATCTTCGCCTACATTGACGGCTGGTACAACACCCGCCGCATCCAACGCGAGCTGGGCTACCTCAGCCCGAACGAGTACGAGACCGCCTGGCACACCCGCCAGACGCAACCAGCCGAACCACCTATCGCCGCCCCTGCACCAGCCGGGAGCAGGTAACCACCGCTCCATCAAAGCGGGGGGAACTCAA
>NZ_JBEZFY010000044.1:0-1326 GCF_040649765.1 Micromonospora sp. NPDC048894
GGACGCTCCTATGGCGTGTCAAGTGGGTGGGGTGGGTTTTCGAGGCGTCGGTAGAGGTCTCGGGCGATGTAGCGCTTGAGGCAGCGTTTGATCTCTCGGTCGGTTTTGCCTTGGGCTCGGCGGCGGTCGGCGTAGGCGCGGGTGCGTTCGTCGTAGCGCAGTCGGGACAGTGCGACGGTGTGTAGTGCGCGGTTGAGTTGCCGGTCGCCTGAGCGGTTGAGGCGGTAACGGGTGGTCTTGCCGGAGGAGGCGGGGATCGGGGCGGTGCCGGCGAGCATGGCGAACGCGGCGTCGTTGCGGCAGCGTCTGGGGTGGGACCAGGCGGTGAGTACGGTAGCGGCGACGATTGGTCCGACGCCGGTGAGGTCGAGCAGGTCGGGCCGCCAGGAACGCACGATCGCGCGGATCGCCGTTTCGTGGCCGGCGGCTTCTGCTTCCAGTGTCCGGATGCGTCGGGCGAGGTCACGCAGCACTGTCAGCGCGGTGGTGGCCTCAATGTCACCGCTGGTGGTGGTGGGTCGCAGCCGGCTGGCGGTGGTGATCATCGCGCGGGTGCTCTGCCCGCGGAAGCGGGTGCGTACTGCCTCCGGGGCGGTGATGACCATCGCGTGTAGCTGCCGTTGTGCGGCGGTGGCGGCTTCGACAGCCGCTCTGCGGGCGGTCAGTCGCATCTGTAACGCGGCCCGCTGAGGCCCGGTTTTGGGCTGCGCCAGTGTGGTGCGGGCCAGGGCGTCGCGGGCGGCGCGTTCGGCGTCGATCGGGTCGGACTTCGCCCCGGCCCGGCGGGCGGGCCGCTTCGGGCGGTCCAGCTCGATGACCAGCTCACCGGCATCGGCCAGGTGGCGGTGAAGGCCGGCGCCGTAGCCGCCGGTGCCTTCGAGTGCCCAGGCCCGCAACCCCGACTGCCCATCGGCCAGGGCCACCAGCTCAGCGTAGCCGTCGGGATCGGTGCTCACCGTGACCCTGGCCAGGACCCCGCCGGTGCGGGTGTCGAGCACGGCGGCGGTGTGGGTGTCTTTGTGGGTGTCGACGCCGATGACGACCTCGACCAGATCTGCCAGCATGGACATGCGTTCTCTCCAAACCGTGGGGACGCAAGGGTCCGGTCCGGTGCGGAGATGGCAGGACTGTGATGAGACACGCCAGCCGCTAACTGGCGGTCAAGCTCCTGATCAGGCCAAACGTCTCCCGCCGGGTCGGACGCCGGCAGTAGCAGACGGACAAGTCCGGCCGAAGGCACGAAACCAGTCAGGCGAAGGGTCACACCTGCTACTGCCGACCATCAGCTCACCACTGATGAACCGACCCCGCCATGCTCACAGTCAG
>NZ_JBEZFY010000045.1:0-1271 GCF_040649765.1 Micromonospora sp. NPDC048894
TGGGTCTGCTGCACCGATAGGTGACATCTGAGATGGCTTGCCCTGACGGTGAGCTGGAAGGATGTTGCTGTGCCCAAGCCCTACCCTCGTGAGTTCCGCGATGACGTCGTGCGGGTGGCCCGTGACCGTGATCCGGGCGTGACCGTCGAGCAGATCGCGAAGGACTTCGGAGTCCACCCGATGACGTTGTTCAAGTGGATGCGCCAGGCTGACGTTGACGCCGGAACCAGACCGGGTGTCAGCGGCGGCGAGTCGGCCGAGCTGCGGGAGGCCCGTAAGCGGATCAAGCTCCTCGAGCAGGAGAACGAGGTCCTGCGTCGGGCCGCGGCCTACCTGTCGCAGGCGAATCTGCCGGGAAAAGGCTCTACCCGCTCGTGAGCGAGCTGGCCGCCGACGGGATCCCCGTCGCGGTGACGTGCCGGGTATTGAACATCGCTCGTCAGCCCTACTACCGGTGGCTCGCCCAGCCCGTCGGCGACGCTGAACTGGCTGCGGCGTACCGGGCGGACGCGTTGTTCGACGCACATCGCGACGACCCGGAGTTCGGCTACCGGTTCCTGGCCGATGAGGCCCGCGCTGCCGGCCAGCCGATGGTCGAGCGCACCGCCTGGAGAATCTGCTCTGGCATGGGCTGGCGGAGCGCGTTCAGCAAAAAGAAGCGTCGGGGCAAGGGCGGCAGGGTCGGTCCGCCGGTGCACGACGATCTGGTGCGCCGCAACTTCACCACGGACGGCCCGAACCGGTTGTGGCTGGCCGACATCACCGAGCACCGCACCGGCGAGGGCAAGCTCTACCTGTGCGCGATCAAGGACGTGTGGTCCCACCGGATCGTCGGCTACTCCATCGACTCACGGATGAAGTCGAGGCTGGCCGTCAACGCCCTGCACAACGCCGTAGCCCGCCGTGGTGACGTGGCCGGCTGCGTGCTGCACACCGACCGCGGGTCGCAATTCCGAAGCCGGAAATTCGTCCACGCCCTCAACCAGCACCACATGATCGGGTCGATGGGCAGGGTCGGCGCCGCCGGCGACAACGCCGCCATGGAATCCTTCTTCGGCCTGCTCCAGAACAACGTCCTCGACCGGCGAACCTGGACCACCCGGCAGCAGTTGAGGACCGCGATCGTGACCTGGATCGAGCGGACCTACCACCGCCGCCGACGCCAACGATCCCTGTCCCGGTTGACCCCCATCGAGTACGAGACCATCATGACCCCACCGGCCAGTCAGGCCGCGTGACTACACCTGTCACCTATCGGTGCAGCAGACCCG
>NZ_JBEZFY010000046.1:0-1100 GCF_040649765.1 Micromonospora sp. NPDC048894
ACTGGACGTTTCCTTCACCTTCACGCCAGTGTGACCGATTAGCGCCCCGGCCTTGGCCGGGCAACATGTCCCACTCCGGGTAGAATAGCCTCATCCCGCCCGGCTCAACCCTGACCAGAAACGCAGCATTTCACCCCGGAATGGCGTCTGGTTCACATTCGGCTATACATCGACGGACATGACGTCCGCCCAGCCGTCGCCCCGACACCGTACGCCTACTGCATGACCGCACGACGCCCCTACCCGTCCGACCTGTCCGACGCCCGGTGGGCCCTCATCGCACCCCGGCTGACCGCATGGCGACAGGCCCGCACCGATGCCGGCGTCAGCGGCCGGACCCCCACCCACGACCTACGCGAGATCTTCAACGCGATCCTCTACGTCAACCGCACCGGCATCGCCTGGCGCTACCTGCCCCACGACTTCCCACCCCACCCGACGGTCTACGGCTACTTCGCCGCTTGGAGCAAGGAAGGCATCTTCACCGCACTCAACTACCAACTCACCGGCCTCGTCCGCGACCACCACGGCCGCACCATCGCCCCCACCGCGTCCATCATGGACAGCCAGAGCGTCAAGACCTCCACCAACGTGCCACTGTCCACACAGGGCACCGACGCCGGCAAGAAGATCGTCGGCCGCAAACGCGGCATCATCACCGACACCCTCGGCCTCCTCCTCGCCGTCACCGTCTGCGCCGCCAGCGCCAGCGACAACACCATCGGCATGGACCTACTCGACCAGGCCACCACCACCTACCCCACCCTCACCAAAACCTGGGTCGACGCCGGCTTCAAAAACCGCGTCATCGAACACGGCGCCCACCTCGGAGTCGACGTCGAGATCGTCACCAAAGACCCACAGATCAAGGGCTTCAGCGTCGTCAAACGCCGATGGGTCGTCGAACGCACCATCGGCTGGCTCATGCACCACCGCCGACTCGTCCGCGACTACGAAACCCGACCCGACAACTCCGCCAGCATGATCACCCTCGCCATGATCGACAACCTCGCCAAACGCCTCACCACCGAAACCACCCCAACCTGGCGAGAAACCCCACAACCACAAAACACACAAAATACGTGAATCAGACGTCCTCT
>NZ_JBEZFY010000047.1:0-1083 GCF_040649765.1 Micromonospora sp. NPDC048894
ACTACGGATCAGAAGGTTAGGGGTTCGAGTCCCTTCGGGCGCACAAGATCATGAGGGGTCTGGCCTGCCGAAACGGCGGTCAGACCCTTCTTGCTTTTCGGCCTGTGTGGATGGTGGGTGTCACGTGGGTGCGATGTGGGTGCCACCCTTGATTTTGAGTTCTTCTCGCGCTTTGCGGTTCTGGCCTGTGGCTTCGCCGCCGTGCCGGGGGCGCTGGGGATCGGAGCGCCTGTTTTCGGTCGGCGGGTGGGTCGATTCTCTCGGGCTTTGTTCTTGATCTTTTTCCGGGTGCGGCGGGCTGCGGCGAGGACGAGGTGGGCGGTGGCGTCGGCACAGTGCCGTTGTACGTCGGGTAGGACGCTGGTGTAGGTGTCGGCGGTGATCACGATGCTGGAGTGGCCGAGCAGATCTTGGAGGGTCTTCAGGTCGGCGCCGGCCTGGTGGGCGAGGGACGCGGCGCCGTGGCGCAGGTCGTGCAGCCGTACCGGGGGCAGTCCGGCGCGTTGGACGAGTTTGCGGAACCGGGTCGTGGCGTAGTTCGGGTTGATCGGCAGGCCGTCGGCGCGGGTGAACACATACGCGGTGTCGGTCCATGCCTTGCCGTTCTCGGCGGCTGCGGTCTTCTGGTCGAGTTGGCGGCGACGGTGTGCGCGCAGGACCTGGACGGTGCGTTTGTCGAGGGCGACGGCGCGGCGGCCGGCGGGGGTCTTGGGGTCGCCTTCGACGATGGTGTAACCGGCGGTGGTGCGGTTGCGCTCGATGGTGAGCACGCCCTGGTCGAGGTCGACGCCGGTCCATCGCAGTCCGCACATCTCGCCGCGGCGCAGGCCGCGCAGAGCCGTGAGCCACCAGAATGCGAACAGTGAGTCGTCGGTCACGCCGCCGAGGAACTCGGCGAGTTGGTCGGCGGTCCAGACCGCCACCGGTGGCCGGTCACCGGTGCGTTCCCATTGTTCGACGCGGGCGTCGGTCCATACCTTCGCGTGGGGTTGCTGGTAGCCGCTGACCTCGATGTGTCGGGCGGGGTTGCCGTCGATCAGCCCCTCGCGGACGGCGAGGTTGAGCGCGGCGCGCAGCGTGGTG
>NZ_JBEZFY010000048.1:0-1049 GCF_040649765.1 Micromonospora sp. NPDC048894
ACGTCGCCAACAACGCCTGCGCCTCAATCGGATCACCCAACCTCGTCCCCGTACCATGCGCCTCCACCACATCCACCTCACCCGCCGACAACCCCCCATTCGCCAACGCCTGACGAATCACCCGCTCCTGCGACGGACCATGCGGAGCCGTCAAACCATTCGACGCACCATCCGAATTAACCGCACTACCCCGCACCACCGCCAACACCCGATGCCCATTACGCCGCGCATCCGACAACCGCTCCAACACCACCACACCAACACCCTCACCCCACCCCGTACCATCCGCCGACGACGAAAACGCCTTACACCGACCATCCCCCGACAACCCACCCTGACGCGCAAACTCCACAAACATCCCCGGCGACCCCATCACCGCAACCCCACCCGCCACCGCCAACGACACCTCACCCGACCGCAACGCCCCCACCGCCTGATGCACCGCCACCAACGACGACGAACACGCCGTATCCACCGACACCGCCGGACCACCCAAACCCAACACATACGCCACCCGACCCGACACCACACTCCCCGCCGAACCCGTCAACACATACCCACCAACACCCTCCCCCGCCTCCCACAACCGCGGCCCATACTCCAAACCCATCACCCCCAAAAACACCCCCACCCCAACACCATCCAAACCAACACCCAAACCCGCACCCTCCAACGCCTCCCACACCACCTCCAACACCAACCGCTGCTGCGGATCCATCACCACAGCCTCACGCGGAGACACCCCAAAAAACTCCGCATCAAAAACCCCCGCACCCTCCAAAAACCCACCCCACCCCGGCACCCCACCACCCACCAAACCCTCCACATCCCACCCACGATCCACCGGCCACCCACCCACCACATCAACCCCACCCAACACCACATCCCACAAATCCCCCGGCGAACCCACCCCACCACCAAAACGACACCCCATCCCCACAATCGCCACCGCCTCACCCACACCCACACCCGCAACACCCACACCCGAAACCCCACCCACCACCAAACCCACCAACCGCTCCGCCACCAACACCGGAGTCGGAAAGTCG